>NZ_JBLBVM010000056.1:0-577347 GCF_047250385.1 Glaciecola sp. MF2-115 | reverse complement strand
TTTAAATTTTCGAAAGACGATTTTAATAAAGTATGGCAATATTGTGTCTTAAACATAGTGGATCTCTTATTTGTTTTTTGGCGAAAATAATAAGATCACAATCCACTATGTTTTTCAAATTTTTGGGGAGCCCTCAGTGCGAATGCAGGAACCTCCCAAATTACCGAAAATATTAAATATTCAGCTTTTTAACCAGCTGAAAAACTTACTTTTTTTGAGTTCATCACGTTATTTAAGGGGCTCCAGCCTTCGAAAAATACTGTTCGTTTAAGCAAATTTACTGAATTTCTCAATCTTAGCATTGTGTAATTAGACGGAGATTACTGCCTTCGCAGTAAAGACGAAGGGCTTTTGAACCTTAAACGAACAGTATTATACCTTCATAGGAATGACGTGTAACAGGTATTTTATTCACCTGTTGTACTCATAAACATACAATTCAGCGCTAAACAATAAACAATAAACTATTCCATCAACGCACTTACCGCAGCAACTTTCGTTGGACTTACTTCTTCAACAGGGTAACAGCCCAACACTTTGAAATAGCGTGTCATCCCGCGCAGCGCTTCCAAGGCATTTTGCATTGGGCCATCTGAAATATTACCTTCAACATCCAAATAAAACATTTCTTCCCACGGATTGCCCGTAATTGGTCTTGATTCTAATTTGGTCATATTTATTTGGTTTTCTTTCAACACCAACAATGCTTCGACTAATGCGCCGGGCTTTTGAACGGTTGACATGATTAATGTGGTTTTGGCTGGAACTTGCAACGGCACCTTCACTGACTCACTGGCCACTACAATAAAGCGACTATGGTTTTCTTTTTGATTCGCCAAGTTCGACTTGATTGCTTTCAAACCATATAAAGCGCCGCCAGCTTCACTGCCAATTGCAGCGACTTCACCTGATTGCAGTTCATTTACTATTATCATGGCGGCAGAGGTACTATCGCATGGCTTCACTTCTACATTGCCTAACTCAGCTAAAAAGTGACTGCATTGTGCGAATACTTGTGGGTGAGCATACAGAGTTTTAATCTTACTCACTTCAACACCATCAGCAACCAATAAAGCATGTTTAATAGGGTGGGTGAGTTCGCCCACAATGCTTAGGCGAGTGTGTTGAAGTTGGTCATAAACCTCGTTAATACTGCCAGACGATGTGTTTTCAATTGGTAGAACCGCAAAGTCGGCTTCGCCTGATTCTACTTTATTGATAATTTCTACGAAACTTTGGCAACCTATTTCAAGCAATTCCCCAGGGCGACGAGAAAAGTACTTTTGCGTTGCTAAGTAGCTGTAAGAGCCTTTGTCACCTAAAAACGCCACTCGATTAAGCGGTTTCTCACTTCCAGGATTCGCCCAGCGAGCAAGCATGGCTTGTTGGTTTAATACCGAATCTTCAATAATGACGTGAAATAACTGAGTCACATAATGCGGGTCTAAACCAACTTCCTGACCTTGTTTAATCAGGCGGACTAGCAGCTGCTCTTCTCTCGCTCGATCGCGTACGGGAATATGGTTCTTAACTTTCGTTTCGGCTACTTGATTGGTTAAGCCTTGACGAGTCGCTAATAAAGAAAGCAACTGAGAGTCAAGAGAGGTAATCTTTTCGCGAATTTCTTCAAGTTCTTGTTTGGGCACTTCAGCTCCTTTTGAGTAAACGCTTTTTGCCAAATGTTTGCTCACTAAAGCTATTTGGTACATGTGTTAGGGGCTGCGCAGAATCATACGAACTAACGCCCTATATGGGAATGTATGTAAGTGCCAGCGTAGTGTCAATGGATAAAAGGAGAAACTACCTAAATAATTCGAATTGAGGTGTTAAGTATCCTATTTTAACTGCCAGAACCTAATAATCTTACTAACATTGATTTTACTTCGTCTGATTCGAAAGGTTTATCACACAGCGCATTCACGCCAGTTTGCTGAATATTTGCCATATGAGCGCTACTCGAAGATTCAGAAGTCACCATAATAATCGGAATATGGGTTGTCGCGGGATTAAAACGAATGAATTCAGATAATTCTCGGCCATCCATTTCTGGCATGTTGTAATCGGTGACGACAAGATCGAATTCATTATCTTTTAATAAGGTTAAGGCTAGCGCACCGTTTTCGGCTTCCATAAATTTAGACAAGCCCATGCCTTCAAGTACACGGCGAATGTGATTGCGGGCTAGACGGCTATCATCAACAATTAGGACTCGCACATCTTGCACATCAAATAAATCTAGGTCGATTTCTTCGGTATTTAGCAATTGTAAACTGGCATTCAGTCCGCGGGATAGATGAATCGGTTCAAATGGTTTTGGCAAAATAGCGGCAACGCCAGCTTGCTTAAATTCGTCAATCTTACTAATGCTATTTTCACTGCTTACAAGCATAAACGGGATGGAGGCATGTGCTTCGTCGTTTTTAATAAACTTCAGAATATCTAAGCCACTTCCATCAGCTAAATACATTGTGCTAACAACCATATCTGCTCCGTGAGCTTCAATAGATGCCTTTGCTTGTTCGACTGTTTTGACAACGTCAACCGTTTGCACGTCTTCTGCTAACAGAATACTTTTAATGATTTTGCTTTGTGTATCGGACGGTTCGACCAATAGTATGTGCAAATCAGATATCGAAAGTTGATGCATTGTTTATTTTTCTCTTTAAATGCTTAGCCGCCAGCCAGTTTAACGCGTTTTCCTTTCGCTTCTAAAAGTTGCTTGAGTTTATCGCGAATATCACCTTGAATCTCTATGCTGAAGCCTTTTACTGCGCCACCGCAACCACATTGTTTCTTTAATTCTTTGCACAATGTTTTCAGTTCAGCTTCATTCATTTCAAGGCCGTCGATAATGCTCATGCCCTTACCTTTGCGTCCTTTAGTTTCTTTCCTTATTCTTACAATGCCATCGCCCTTTGGGGTATTTTGTAAGCTTTCATTTTCTTGTTTTATTCTACCTGTATCGGTCGAATAAACTAATCTTGAATCATTCATTCGATAAAACGCTACTTTCAGCCTAAATAATTGCGGAGAGTATATCCTATGGTCTTTCGCAAAGCTATTTTACACTTTTTAATCAATATTTGTGATCCCTAGTTGCAATTGAGAACTATTATCAATTAACATGTAACTCTTTATTAATTAAGTCTAGAAGGTAGGTAAAAAAGTGACGACATACATTTCTCGTTTGTTTGTTTTATTCTCGCTAGTTATTTTTTCGGCACAAAGCTTGAGCGCTGAGGTCAACGTCTATTCAGCTCGCAAAGAAGCACTGATAAAACCTATTTTGGATGATTTTACAGAAGCTACTGGTATCAAAGTTAACTTGGTAACGGGTGGAGCTGATGCGCTGATCTCTAGAATGCAGTCTGAAGGGCAGTTTAGTCCCGCAGACGTTTTAATTACCACAGATGTTGGACGTTTAGTAAGAGCCAAGCAAGTTGGCGTCACTCAGGTGAATGCAGATGAAACAATTTTCTCTAACGTGCCTGCATATTTGCGTGATGAAGATGCACATTGGACAGCTTTAACCTTACGTGCGCGCCCAATAATGTATGCAAAGGATCGTGTTAAGCCTGAGGCATTATCTACTATGCAAGCGTTGACTGACGAAGAATGGAAAAACCGAATTTGCATTCGATCTTCGAATAACATTTATAACCAATCTATGGTTTCAGGCATGATCCAAAACCAAGGAGAAGTTAAAACGCTTGAATGGGCAAAAGGATTAGTCGCCAATTTCGCACGCACTCCAAAGGGTGGAGATAGAGACCAAATTAAAGCCGTAGTAGCAGGGGAATGCGATATCGCTATTGCTAATACTTATTACCTTGCAGGAATGTTGAACGCCGACGATGAAGCAACACGCAAAGTTGCTGAGCAAGTTGCCGTATTCTGGCCAGATCAAGAGTCTATAGGCGCACATGTCAATATTTCAGGTGTTAGCGTAGCTAAACACGCGAAAAATGTTGATGCAGCAAAAGCCTTAATTCGGTTTATGCTAACTGATGAAGCACAAGCTTGGTATGCAGAAACAAACCATGAGTATCCAGTTAAAGTGGGTACAAAATGGAGTGAAACACTCAAAGCAATGGGCACGTTTAAAGCACAAGATGTATCGCTCACCAAAGTCGGTGAAACCAATGCAAAAGCACTCATGTTGATGGACAGCGCGGGATGGCGTTAATCGATTGATAAAAACGGCATTTAAAGGCTCAGCCTTTACTATATATTCGGTGTCGGCAGGCCTTCTTCTAGGCTTGCCGATTTTCGTTATATTTGTCAGTTTTTTCTCATGGGATAGTGCTATATGGCAGCATCTCTCTTCAACCGTATTACCAAAATATATTACAAATAGTTTAATCCTTGCGTTTGGTGTTGGTTTTGGGGCAACCTTACTTGGCACTTACTTAGCGTGGTTAATCGTTAATTTTCAATTTTACGGCAGGCGTTTAGTGCAATGGTTAGTGCTTTTACCGCTTGCGATGCCAGCCTATATTATCGCTTACACTTACACAGGTTTGCTCGATTTTGCGGGTCCAGTCCAAACATTTATTCGAGAAACATTAGGTGCTTCTGCACAAGGGTATTGGTTTCCTGAAGTTAGGTCGCTCAGCGGTGCGATTATTTTAATGTCTTTGGTGCTTTATCCTTATGTTTATATTCTTGCCAGAACTGCGTTCTCTGAACAATCTCAAAAGTACCGTGAAGTAAGTGAATTGGCCGGAGTTTCACCAACTAATCATTTCTTAAAAGTTGCTTTACCTTTGGCGCGCCCCGCAATAATGACCGGCGCGGCTTTAACTATGATGGAAGCATTGGCTGACTTTGGCACTGTTGAATACTTTGGGGTTAGCACTTTTACCACAGGGATTTATCGAACATGGTTTGGCATGGGAGATGTTAATGCAGCGTCTCAGCTATCAGGCTTCTTATGCTTATTTGTTTTTGCGCTCATCATGCTCGAAAAAATAAGCCGCCGCGATTCACAAAATTATTCTTCCAGGCAAGGAGAATCGGCGAAAGCAAAGCCGGTAACAGGCATTGTGGCTACTCTAATCTTGTTCCTATGTTGTCTTCCCGTTACGTTCGGTTTCATCATTCCATTTGCACAATTAGCGAGCTGGGCGATAAGTTATTCCGATTTATCGAGTTTGGCTGATTACCCTGAATATGCTTTCAATTCTGCGATGTTAGCTGGTATCGGGGCGGTCGTGATTGTAGGCATGGCGTTGTTGTTCAGTTATGCAAAAAGGCTTCAGCCATCAAAGACAGTCAGTGGGTTTATTCAATTTGTGTCTTTGGGGTATGCGCTTCCGGGCACAGTGATAGCGATTGGTGTACTAGTGCCTCTTGGCTGGCTTGATATCAAACTCAATATTTTTACGAACGCTTGGTTTGAGATGCAGCCGGGCTTAGTATTCTCAGGGACTATTTTTGCGCTTATTTTTGCCTATGCTATTCGCTTTATGAGTGTTGCGTTAAATAATACTGAAGCCGGTATTCAGCGTATAAAACCCAGTATGGATGAAGCTTCGATAGTGCTAGGCGATTCCCCCTTGCAACGTTTAAAACGCATCCATATACCTTTGCTAAAGGCGAGCCTTTTAAGTGCATCGCTGTTGGTCTTTGTCGATATACTCAAAGAATTACCTGCAACTCTTGTACTTCGCCCATTTAACTTCAACACGCTAGCAGTTAAGGCATTTGAGCTAGCGTCGGATGAGCGATTGATTGACGCAGCGCTGCCCTCAATTACGATTGTGTTGGTAGGCATATTACCCGTGATATTGCTCACCAAAACGCTTGATGGAATAGAAAAACGACATGCTTGAAATTAACGATTTATCGCTCAGTTATGGCGAACAAAAAGTACTGCAAAATATCTCGATTGAACTAGAGCAGGGCGAAATAGGCTGCTTTTTAGGTCCTTCTGGTTGTGGCAAAACGACTTTGCTTCGAGCGATTGCTGGTTTCAAGTCAGTGCAAGCTGGCAACATCTGTGTAAACGGGACTGTTGTCAGTGATACGAAAAAACAACTGCCAGTGGCGCAGCGTCGAATAGGTGTTGTGTTTCAGGATTTTGCTTTATTTCCACATATGTCGGTTTTAAAAAATGTGGCTTACGGACTAAGTAAATTAGCGAAAGCAGAGGCCTTAAAACTGGCGCAAGAAGCAATTAATTTAGTCGGGCTCAGCGAAGTGCAAGATAAGTACCCGCATGAATTATCGGGTGGACAGCAGCAACGTGTCGCGATTGCTCGTGCGCTGGCACCAAAACCCGATTTGCTGCTACTGGATGAACCGTTTTCTAGCTTAGACCCCGATCTAAGAGAGCGTTTGTCCAGTGAGATTCGAGATATCATTAAGAAGCAAAATATCACCGCTTTGTTGATCACTCACGATCAAACAGAAGCCTTTGCCATGGCGGATAAAATCGGTGTTTTGCATGATCACGAATGCAAGCAGTGGGGAACGGCTTATGACCTTTACCACGAACCGGCAACCGAATTTATCGCTGATTTTGTCGGAGAGGGCGTTTTCATTCCAGCAAAAATTGTCGCTTATGAAAATGATACAGATAAGTCAATTGAGCCCAGCAGTGAAAAACAATGGTGGCTTGAAACGCAACTTGGACGATTCCTCCTTCCTGATGAGTACCTTGAAAACAATACGTTTGCCTTAGGTGACACAGCAAAAATGCTAGTTCGTCCAGATGACTTAAGACATCAAGATGAGAGCGTTTTGAAAGCCACGGTCGTCGGACGTTCGTTTCGAGGTGCACACATACTATATTCTCTGAGGTTGCACGACGGTGCTGATAAATTATTGTGTTTAGCGCCAAGTCACCATGATCATAAAATTGGTGAGTCCTTCGGTATACATCTTGAGGTTGAGCACGTCATTTGTTTTACAATGGTCAATTGATGCACAACATTTTAGGCTAATCGTCCTTAATTCTCCATTATGCGAGGTTTTAAGTTAATTAGTTACCGAATATCTTGATTCAGCCGTTTAGTATCCCCATTGTTTAGTTTATAATTTCGCGCTTTCATCAGCTTCAACACCGAAGCTTGAACAATTCAGATTGAGCTTGTGAGTTCCTGATGCCGTTTTAAGGTAGGCAGTGAAAATTCAAACAAGCTTAGTATTACAAGTTACAAAACAAAAATAGCACTATTGGGATTAAGTTTATGCGCACAGATTACTGTGGAAATATCGATGCAAGTTATGCCACTAAAGAAGTCACACTTTATGGTTGGGTGAATAAAAGACGTGATTTGGGCGGCGTAATTTTTATTGATTTACGAGATCGTGAAGGCATTGTACAAGTTGTTATCGACCCAGATACGGCTGAAACCTTCGAACTTGCTTCCACACTTCGTAACGAGTTCTGTGTCGCTATAACGGGTTTAGTTAGATTGCGTCCAGAATCGCAAGTAAACAAAGAGATGAAAACGGGTGAAATTGAAATTTTAGGAAAAGAACTTTCTATTTTCAATAGTGCACCAGCTTTGCCACTCGATTGGAATCAAGAAAACTCCGAAGAGCAGCGACTTAAATACCGTTATTTAGATTTGCGTCGTCCAATGATGACTCAGCGTTTAGTATTCCGTTCAAAAGTTACTGCCGCAGTGAGACGTTTCCTAGAAGATGATGGTTTCCTTGACATTGAAACGCCTATTTTGACGAAAGCGACACCAGAAGGCGCGCGTGATTATTTAGTGCCAAGTCGCACACACAAAGGTCAATTCTTCGCACTACCGCAATCACCGCAGTTGTTTAAGCAATTGTTAATGATGTCGGGAATGGACAAATATTATCAGATCGTAAAGTGCTTCCGAGATGAAGATTTGCGTGCTGACCGTCAGCCTGAATTCACCCAAATAGATATTGAAACCACCTTCTTAGGCGCTGAAGGTGTAATGGCAATTACCGAAAAGATGATCCGTGGTTTATTCACCAAATTATTGAATGTTGATTTAGGCAAGTTTCCAACCATGAGCTACGCTGAAGCAATGCAGCGTTACGGTAGTGATAAGCCTGATTTACGTAACCCATTAGAATTAGTAGACGTTGATGACATCGTTAAAGATATCGACTTCAAAGTATTTAGTGGTCCGGCAAATGACGATAAAGGTCGTGTAGCGGCTATTCGTGTGCCAGGTGGTTCGAGCTTATCTCGCAAGCAAATTGACGAATACGGAAAGTTTGTAGGTATTTACGGTGCAAAAGGTTTGGCATGGATTAAAGTTAATGATTTAAGCCAAGGTTTAGAAGGTTTGCAATCGCCTATTCTTAAGTTTTTTGATGAAGCTAGTATTAAGGCATTGCTTGAAAAAACCGCTGCCCAAACTGGCGATATCCTGTTATTCGGCGCGGACAGTAAAACAATTGTTACCGATGCTATGGGTGCATTACGCTTGAAACTGGGTGAAGACTTTGAGCTTCTTGAAGGTGAGTGGCGACCTCTTTGGGTTGTTGATTTCCCAATGTTTGAAGAAGTTGATGGTCAACTTTATGCCTTACATCACCCATTCACGGCACCACGCGATAGCAGTATTGAAGCCTTGAAAGCAAATCCTGCTGCGGCATTGTCAAATGCTTACGACATGGTGCTTAACGGTGTAGAACTTGGCGGTGGCTCTGTTCGTATTCATAACATGGATATGCAAGCAACAGTGTTTGAGTTGCTAGGCATTACGGATGAAGAAGCGAATGAGAAGTTCGGTTTCTTACTTGAAGCTCTACGCTACGGCACACCACCTCATGCTGGTTTAGCATTTGGTTTAGACAGAATGGTCATGCTAATGACAGGCGCAGAATCAATTCGCGATGTGATGGCCTTCCCGAAAACCACAACAGCTGCATGTCCTTTGACTAACGCGCCAGGTTTCGCAAATCCAGCACAATTAGCTGAGTTATCTATTGCTACGGTTGTGAAAGAAGATGCTAAATCAGAAAGCAAAGAGTCAGAAAAAGGCACCGATTAGCCTATGCAGCTAAAACGTCCTGAGTCAGTCTTGGTTGTGATTAGAGATGAACACAACCAAGTGCTTATCATGCAGCGTGATGATGACGCCAATTTTTGGCAATCGGTGACGGGCACAATAGAGCAGGGAGAATCACCGTTGAACGCTGCTTATCGTGAATTAGCCGAAGAAACCGGTATTGTTTTACCCAAAGAACAACATCCAATTGTAGACTGTCGTCGAATAAACCAGTTCAAGATCCGTTCAGTATGGCTGCACCGTTATCCCTCTGGTACTAAATTTAACAATGAATATGTGTTTAGTGTGCAAGTTCCCTCTGGCTCACCTATTACCCTAACGGAACACACCGACTTTTCGTGGACGAGTAAACAAGATGCAATGCAACGTGTTTGGTCCGACTCTAACCGCGAAGCTATTGCGCAATTTGTGCCGGATTAAACCATGAGTATTATTTTAGGAATAGATCCTGGTTCAAGAATCACTGGTTACGGCGTTATCAAAGTCACTGGGGGTAAAGCTAGCTACTTAGGCAGCGGTTGTATCCGCTTAACTTCCGACGAGCTTTCCACACGTTTAAAACAAATTTTTGACAGCGTAAGTGAAATTATTACCCAGTTTTCGCCAAATGAATTTGCGATAGAGCAGGTATTCATGGCGAAAAATCCTGATTCAGCACTTAAACTAGGCCAAGCTCGCGGTGCTGCGATTGTTGCCGCTACCAACTTTGACTTGCCGGTGGCAGAGTATTCAGCAAGACAAATTAAACAATCGGTAGTGGGAACGGGTGGGGCTGACAAGGCTCAAGTGCAACATATGGTAACTAGCATTTTAAAACTAAATGCAACGCCCCAAGCTGACGCCGCTGATGCATTGGCTGTCGCTTTATGTCATATTCATACATCACAAAGCTTGATAAAAATGTCGGGCAAAACAGCAAGCAAAATTTCTAAGACCGTGCGCGGTCGTTTAAGAAGATAATAAGGCAGGGTAGCAATCCAATGATCGGCAGAATTCAGGGTATATTAATTGACAAAACGCCACCAGATGTCTTAGTTGATGTGAATGGTGTGGCTTATGAAATTCAATTGCCGATGACAAGTTTCTATCAACTTCCGAATATTGGTGAACTCGCGACAATCTACACACACTTTGTTGTGCGTGAAGATGCTCAGTTGTTGTTTGGCTTTTCAGATACTTCTGAACGTGCCTTGTTTCGTGAGCTAATCAAGGCCAATGGCGTTGGTCCGAAATTAGCGTGCACAATATTATCGGGAATGTCGGCGCAAGATTTCATTCAATCTGTGATCCATGAAGATGTATCGAACCTCGTTAAGTTGCCCGGTGTTGGTAAGAAGACGGCCGAGCGTTTAGTGGTCGAATTAAAAGACAAGTTAGAAAAACTGTCACGCTCCGATGCTCATTTTGATGCAGGTACAGCAGGTAGCGTTACTCCAAACCAAATTCAACGACCCGTATTGAAAGGGGATGCCCACGCTAAGAATGAGGCATTAAGCGCCTTGTTAGCCTTAGGATATAAGCCTGTTCAAGCCGAAAAAGTCATCAAGCAAGTTTATACTGAAGGGATGACAAGCGAGCAAGCAATTAGAGAATCACTCAAGGCGATGGTGTAATAGAATGAGTTTGACGATGAATAATAAAAAAATAAGCGAGAGTCATCATGATTGAAGCAGATCGTTTAGTGCAAGCGCTTGCGGATCCTGAAGATGAAGTCATTGATCGCGCCATTCGACCAAAGATGCTCAGTGATTACACTGGACAAGATCATGTGTGCGAGCAAATGGAAATATTCATTCAGGCTGCCAGAAATCGCACAGATGCACTTGATCACTTACTTATATTCGGTCCTCCAGGTTTAGGTAAGACAACTTTGGCGCATATTGTTGCAAACGAAATGGGCGTCAACATCAAGTCTACTTCAGGCCCTGTATTAGAAAAAGCTGGTGATCTTGCTGCTTTATTAACGAATCTTGAAGAAAATGATGTGCTGTTTATTGATGAAATTCATCGTTTAAGCCCTGTTGTAGAAGAAATCTTATATCCAGCGATGGAAGACTATCAATTAGATATTATGATTGGTGAAGGGCCTGCAGCACGGAGTATCAAATTAGACTTACCTCCTTTCACATTAATTGGCGCAACCACAAGAGCGGGTTCCTTAACTTCTCCATTGCGAGATCGCTTTGGTATTGTTCAGCGATTAGAATTTTATAATGTTGCTGATCTGAGCGATATCATTGAGCGCAGTGCATCTTACCTCAATTTGAAAATGGAAAAAGAAGGTGCGTTTGAAGTGGCTAAGCGCTCACGAGGCACGCCACGTATTGCTAACCGCCTGTTGCGCAGAGTTAGAGATTACGCAGAAATTAAAGCCGACGGTAACATTAACGCTGATATCGCAGGTAAAGCGTTAAATATGCTTGATGTAGATAATCAGGGTTTTGATTTTATGGATCGAAAATTATTGCTAGCCATCATTGAGAAGTTCATGGGCGGCCCTGTAGGTTTGGATAACATTGCCGCTGCAATAGGCGAAGAAAAAGAAACGATTGAAGATGTCATTGAGCCCTACCTTATTCAACAAGGCTTTTTACAGCGCACTCCGCGCGGTCGTATCGCAACTCAACATGCTTATTTGCACTTTGGTTTAACGCTGCCTAAGCGAGATTGATTTTATCTACTGAGTACTGCGTCATTCTTGCGAAGGCATAATACTGTTCGTTTAAGACATCGACCGTCATTCCTGAGGCGTCAGGAATCTCCTTGGAACCCAGAAAATTAGGTTTAAGGGTTGTTTTTAAAGCAAATCATTGTGTTCCAAGGAGATTCCGTCCTTCGACGGAATGACCAAGTTTATGCTCAACCGAACAGCATTATGGGAAGGCAGGAATCTGCTGTGTATATCGCACTATGTCTTTAATTTTAGATGATGTTGTGGGAGATAATTGCCTTTGCGGTAAATTTTAGACAAAAAAAAGCCCACGCAAAGCGTGGGCAAAACAACAAGTAATACGGAAAAAACCGTTTTCAGGGAACATAAATAAAGCAACACAACTAATGTGTAGGAACTATTTAAGTACGTGTATTATAGACTGATCGGATGAGACATCAAACGAGAAAAATTTTTGATATAGATTAGTTTTTCTAATGTTGATTTCTTGTAATTGTTTATTAAATGTTAAAATAATCACTTAACCTGTCTGCTCTTCGCAGAGTATCCAACAAAGTTCGTACTTACTGAATTTATAATGAATGATATTTTGCTATACAAAATCTAAGCTAAAAGGAGTTGATTTTTGACCAGAACTGAACCTTTTTCCATACCTATACGTGTTTATTATGAAGATACTGATGCTGGTGGTATTGTCTACCATACTAACTATCTTAAGTTCATGGAGCGAGCAAGAACTGAGTGGTTAAGAAATTTAGGCATAGAACAGCAAAGTTTATTGGAACAATCCATCGGTTTTGTCGTCAAAGACCTAACTATGAAAAATAGTAAGGCTGCTTTGTTCAATGATATGTTGAGTATTAGCTGCCAAGTAGTAGAATTAAAGAAGGCAAGTATGCTGTTTCAACAGCACGCTTATCGTGTGAATGATTCTGCCAATAAAAATAATAATATAACTACAACGAGTAGCGAAAGAGAACTACTTGTTAGCGCTGAGGTCAGAGTAGCTTGTGTCGATTTGGGAAAAATGAAACCCATCGCTATACCTGACTTTATATTAAGGGAAATAAAAAGTGACGTCTGAAATCTCCATCCTTAACTTGTTTTTAGAAGCAAGTATTGTTGTGCAATTTATAATGCTGTTGTTGATAACCGTATCGATCGTTTCATGGGCATACATTTTTCAAAGAAATGCTGTCCTAAAAGCGGCAACAAAGGAAATGACAACCTTTGAAGATAAGTTTTGGTCCGGTGCCGACTTAAACAAACTTTATCAAGAGCTATCCGCTCGTTCTAACCTGACTGGCTTACCGCTTATTTTTTGCTCGGGCTTTAAAGAATATGTGCGCCTGCGCAAAACGTCAGGAGCCTTAAGTGAAGCAATTATGGACGGCACGTATCGCGCTATGCGCGTCACGATGTCTCGTGAAGTTGATGAACTTGAAGCCCGATTACCATTCTTAGCTACGGTAGGTTCAATTTCTCCCTATGTAGGCTTACTCGGAACCGTGTGGGGGATCATGAATTCCTTTATCGCGCTGGGTCAAGTAAAACAAGCCACATTGGCGATGGTTGCTCCAGGTATTGCAGAAGCACTTATTGCAACGGCGATAGGCTTATTTGCTGCTATCCCAGCCGTTGTCGCTTACAACCGTTTCAGCAACCGCGTTGAAAAGCTTGAGAATGCCTACGGTAACTTTATGGAAGAGTTTTCAGCTATCTTAAACCGTCAGAATATGGCGTCCTCGAATCAACAGGTTCAGTAAGCTCAGCTTATTGTCTGAATAAGGACGAAAATCATGTTTATTAGAAAACGCAGAAAGCCCGTATCAGAAATTAACGTTGTGCCATATATCGACGTGATGCTCGTGTTATTGGTGATTTTCATGGCAACCGCAACGGCTGTTACTCAAGGTGTGAAAGTTGATTTGCCTAAAGCAGACGCTAAAACGATTGAGACAGACGAAGATGACATGTTGATAGTATCCATTAACGCAGCAGGGCAGTATTTTTTAAACATTGGCGACAACCCTGATGACGAATTAACAGGCGCTGATGTTGCTACGCTTGTTCAGGCTAAGTTGGCACAAACACCGACAATACCTGTTGTGGTGAATGGTGATGGCAAAGTCAGCTATGAAAAAGTAGTTGAGTTGATGGTGTTGTTGCAAAGCGCTGGCGCGCCGTCGGTAGGCTTAATGACAGATCCGAATAAAGTCTAGTTAATGAGTGCTGAAAACAAACCTTCGCCAAGCGACAAGAAAGTGAAAAAGCCGCTGACAATAAAGCAAAAATCATTTTTGATTTCCGGTGCTGTGCATCTATTTATACTAGTGTCATTGCTGGTGAGCTTTAAATTCACAGCCAAGCCGGTGGATTTGGCGATAGGAAATAAAGATACGCAAGCGCCGGTCATTATTGAAGCCACGTTTATCGACAGTAATGTGTTGGCGCAAAATAAGCGTGAAAAAGAACAAGCAGAAGCCGCAGCGAAAAGAAAGCGTGAGCTAGATGCAGCCAATAAACGTAAAGAATTGCAGCGTAAAAAACAAGAGCGTGAAGACGCAGAAAAAGCAAAGCGTAAAAAAGCAGCGGATGATAAAAAGAAAAAAGAAGAAAATGAGCGTAGAGAGCGCGAATTGCAAGAGCAAGCACGCTTAGCTAAAGAGAAAGCTGAACAGGAACGTTTAGAAAAAATTCGCCAAGAAAAATTAGCTGAAGAACGCGCAGCACAAGACCGAGCGATGCAAGAACAAATGCAAGCCGAGCAAGCTGAACGAAATGAACGTAGGCAACGCCAAATCTTATCTGAACTAGAAATTGCAATCAGTAAGATAAGAGCGCGTATTGAGCAAAACCTTATTCAAACAGGCAGTGTTGCGGGTAAATCATGTCGATTGCAAATGCGCATTGCTGCCAATGGTTTGGTATTAGATGCGGTAGGTACAGGAGATGATTCACTGTGCTTGACTCTTAGGTCGGCGGCACTAAGAGCTGGCACCTTGCCTATGCCAAAGGATAAGGACGTGAATGATAAACTAAGAGATGTCACCTTAGTATGGGTAAATGAATAGCTTCGCATGAAATTGACTATGTGAGAATGAATAAAAGACAAAGATTTAAAATAATAGACAAACTAATAACAATTAATTTTAACCACTTTTAACGACAACGGGACTATCTAAATTTATGTCGACTTGGATACTCAAATTAGCAAGAACACAGCTTCGTATCGCGGCTGTGGCTTTACTTTTTATCGGTGCTCATGCAAATGCAGCGACAACCGAGATCATTATTACCGGCGGCGTTGATTCTGCGCGCCCAATTGGTGTAGTACCTTTTAAATACATTGGTAATTCAACCTTGCCTGAAAACGTCAGTGATGTAGTGAAATCAGACTTACAGCGCAGTGGTAAGTTTAATCCTTTAAAACTGTCAATGATGCCGCAATTCCCAACCACAGACAGTGAAATTGACTACAAAGCATGGGCAGAAAAAGGCATCGACATGCTGGTCGTAGGTAGTGTTGAAACAACGGGTTTAAATAAGTATCAAGTGACATTTGAACTAATTGACGTTTTACGTGCCCAAGCAACAGGCGGCCAAGCAAAATCATTAGTGAATGGCCAACTAGTGATGACTCGTGATCATGTTATTGAAAAACGCACTAAAACAATTGATGGTGCTGACTTCAGGCAATACGCGCACATCATTAGTGATATTGTGTATGAAAAATTGACGGGTGAAAAAGGTGCTTTTTTAACGCGGATTGCGTATGTAAAAGTCTTAGATCGTGATACGAACCCAAAACCATTTAGATTGGTGATTGCTGATTACGATAATGTTAATCCAACGACTTTGTTGTCTTCACCAGAGCCTTTAATGTCGCCAACATGGTCGCCAGATGGCAACACTCTGGCATATGTGAGTTTTGAGAATAAACGCTCGCAAATTTATTTACAGGATATTTACACGACGAGTCGTACTCGTTTAACTGATTTTCCGGGAATAAATGGTTCGCCAAGTTTCTCGCCAGATGGGCGAAGACTAGCAATGGTGCTGTCTAAGGACGGGAACCCAGAAATTTATGTGATGGATTTACAAACGCGAAATTTAACGCGAATTACACGAAATCGTTCTATCGACACAGAGCCCTCGTGGACACCAGATGGAAAAAGCTTAATATTTACGTCTGAACGGGGTGGTAAACCGCAGATTTATCGAGTAAATTTAGCAACTAACCGTAAGAAGCGAATGACTTTTGAAGGTGAAATGAATTTAGGGGGAGCGGTTACGCCCGATAATTCGCAATTAGTTATCGTAAATCGCACAAGAGGCGATTATCATATAGCTAAACAAGATTTAACAAACGGTGACATGTTGGTGCTGACAAATACTTATCTGGACGAGTCGCCTAGTATTTCCCCGAATGGAAGTATGATAATATACAGCGTGTTGGAGAATGGAAAACCTGCTTTGGCATGGGTTTCTCTCGATGGGCGCTTCTCGTTTAAAGAACCAGTGGCTGATGGGGAGGTTAAATCTCCTAGTTGGTCGCCGTTTTTACTGTAGTTAGAATTTTTAAAATATAATAAGGAACTTGTATGTTCAACAAAAACACACTTAAAACACTAATGATTGTTCTGCCTTTAGTTACACTTGCGGCATGTAAATCTGGTCCAACAGAAGCTGAAATAGAAGCAGAAGCGAATCGTGCAGCTGAAGTTGCAGCACAACAAGCTGCAGACGCAAAAGCAGCAGCAGAAGCTGAAGCAAAACGCGTTGAGCTTGCTAAAGCAGCAGAAATGAAGAGACTTCAAGATCTTAAAGAAGAAGAAAAATCGAAGTTGATGAATCAAAACGTCGTATATTTTGACTTCGACAGAGCTTCAATTAAATCTGACTTCCACTCAGTATTAGATATGCACGCTGCATTCCTAGTGAAAAACCCTGGTCAGTCAATTGTAATCGAAGGTCACACGGATAACCGTGGTACGCCAGAATACAACATTGCTTTGGGTGAGCGTCGTGCTAAATCTGTAGAAACTTACCTAATGAACGCTGGCGTTAGCTCGTCACAAGTATCAGTAGTTTCTTACGGTGAAGAAAAACCAGCAGTTCAAGGCGGATCTGAGTACGCATTTGCTCAAAACCGTCGTGGTGTTGTGGTTTATCAGTAAGCACTATGATAAAACCAATTATTACAGTTGGTCTAATTAGTTTTACAGGCGCTTGGGCTTTTGCTCAAGCGCCTGTTGTCGATTTAAACGACCCAAAACAAGCTAATCAGACACAAACAGCTAGCACGCAAACGGTTACAGCTCAAAATACAACGCCACCGCTTATTGCAACGCCATCGGATGTCGAGTCACGCTTGCTTATTTTGGAGCGTAAAGACAAGAGTCGTGTAGAAGCGCAGCAACGTGTGCAACAGCAACTTGATACTCTGCAGTCTGACGTTGATGAGTTAAGAGGTTCAATTGAACTGCATAACCACCAATTAGAGCAGATCTTAGAGCGCCAACGTGAATTGTATCTTGAACTAGAGAATCGTTTTTCTAACTTGTCACAACAAACAGCGTCGGTAGGTAACTCCGTCGGTGTCGTTGCAACAAATACTCAAGCGACAGTGCCAGCGGGTCAGTCTGAAGAGCAGGCTTATCAGTCAGCAGTAAACTTGATCCTCAAAGATCGCAATTACGACGAAGCTATTCCGGCTTTTCAAACTTTTTTAAGCAATTTCCCAAGTTCGAGTTACACCGACAATGCACATTATTGGTTAGGTCAACTCTTGTTTAATAAACAAGATTGGGATGGCGCAAGAAAGCAATTTGAAAGCGTAGTGAATAATTTTGCTGAATCACCGAAACGTGCAGATGCAATTTTGAAGCTTGGCATGGTCGAAAAATCGGTCAGTAATAAGGCAAAAGCGAAACGATTGTTTGAACAGGTTGTTGCTGAATATCCTGATTCAACACCAAGTCGTTTGGCAAATGAGCAATTAAAAAGCTTGTAGTTTTTAAACTATGGGCTTTTTGCTCACTTTACATGCAGTTTTTTAATTAAATTAAATAAATTGCATTTAAAGGTTGCACCGCGTTTCGATTTCAGTATTATATGCCGCCGTTGAGGTAGATACGCAACGCAAGAAACGCAATTGGGGTCGTTAGCTCAGCTGGTAGAGCAGTTGACTTTTAATCAATTGGTCGCTGGTTCGAATCCAGCACGACCCACCACTTCTTTCTGTTATCTTCAGTTACATCCAAATTTCAAAAAACATAATTTCGCACTAAAACCCAAGCCTGTCTTATAAAATTTATTGCTGCAACTTGTGACCTTTGTATTGCACTGCGTTATACTACGCAAACGACAACAAATTACTTACATCGCATATGACCAACGCAGTACAAGCAGAACGTATTTCTTATCCATTCCCAGCAAAACCTATTCCGATCACTTCGGATTATGCTGAGCAATTGAAATCAGAAATCAAAATACTTCTTCAGCAAAAGAATGCCGTGTTAGTTGCGCATTACTATACCGATCCTGTTATCCAAGCCTTAGCGGAAGAAACCGGTGGCTGCATTTCCGATTCACTTGAAATGGCACGTTTCGGTCGTGACGCAGAACAAAAAACCTTGTTGGTTGCTGGCGTTAAATTCATGGGTGAAACTGCAAAAATTCTAAGCCCAGAAAAGACTGTGATCATGCCAACCCTGGAAGCAAATTGCTCATTAGACTTAGGCTGTCCAGAGAAAGAGTTTTCTGCTTTTTGTGATGCACATCCAGACCATACAGTGGTGGTTTACGCCAATACCTCAGCAGCAGTAAAGGCGAGGGCAGATTGGGTAGTGACTTCAAGCATTGCACTAGAGATTGTCGAGCACCTCGACAGCCAAGGTAAAAAGATAATTTGGGGCCCTGATCGTCATTTAGGCGCCTATATTCAAAAACAAACCGGTGCAGAAATGCTGATGTGGAATGGTGAGTGTATTGTGCATGATGAGTTTTCTGCCCAAGCTTTACTAAAAGCGAAGCATTTGCACCCAGATGCAGCAGTACTTGTGCACCCTGAATCGCCAGCTAGTGTGGTTGAAATAGCAGATGCGGTTGGTTCTACTTCTCAATTGATAAAAGCATCGCAAGACCTTCCTAATCAGAAGTTTATTGTTGCTACTGATAAAGGCATTTTTTACAAGATGCAGCAGTTGTCACCGAACAAGGAGTTTATCGAAGCTCCGACAGCCGGTAACGGAGCAACATGCAGAAGTTGCGCTCTTTGCCCATGGATGGCAATGAACGGCTTAGAAGCGATGAGAGACGCATTACTGAATCATGAAGGAAAAGAAATTTTCGTTGATGAATCATTGCGCCAACGCGCTTTAGTACCCTTAGATAGAATGCTTGGCTTTGCTGCCGAGTTAAATATGCAATTGAAAGGAAATGCGTAAATCAGTACTTGAAAGCTGCCAAGCTTTTACTTACTATACGCGCCCATTGGAGAGGTGGCTGAGTGGCTGAAGGCGCACGCCTGGAAAGTGTGTTTAGGGTTAAACCTAACGAGGGTTCGAATCCCTCTCTCTCCGCCAGATAATCACTGAAGCCCCGTATATTCGGGGCTTTTTTGTATCCTAACTTAAAAACTCACTCTGCTATAAAAAAAACACAGCTTTAGAGCCTAAATGAACGAGCCGTTTCTATATCAATTGCTTACAAATGTGCCTTTACAAAAACGCAGGATGAGAAACGCTGCAAGCCCAGAATCATTGTCAGGTTTTTTTACACAATCTATATTAAAGTACGTATATTTTTTTTAAATATCTGAAAATAATAACTAATTAATTTTTGGCTAGGTTCTTGCTGTCTTGCTTACAGGTATTAATGGATAAAATAAACCTAATTAATAATCAGTGGGTTGGTGACAATGATCACAAACTCAAAACAACAAACAAATGAGAGGACCTATGAAAATTACTAACTGCCTCAAAGTGGTAGCATTTTCGATGGCGTTTACAGCGTCATCTGCGTATGCAGGTATAATTAGTTTTGTCATAACAGCAGATCAAACCTTCACAGTGCCATCAACGGTAACTACATTAAATATACTCGCAATTGGTGGCGGCGGAGGCGGTGCTAACGGCCACCAAGGTGGAGGTGGAGCTGGTTATATTGCTTCTGGAAATTTTTTAGTTAACCCAGGAGATATGTATGCCGTTGTCGTTGGCACCGGTGGGTCTGGCGCTCAAACTGACCCAAATGGAAATAGTATTATTGGCTTAACGGCTGGAACGGCCTCTTCTTTCGGTGGTTTATTGGTGGCTAATGGTGGTGGCGTAGTTAGCGGAATAAACCGAGGCGGACACAATGGTAGCTCCGGTGGTGGTGCTGCATGTAATGCAGGTTCTCAAGGTGGCGCTGGTGGCTCTTTGGGCAGCAATGGCCAATCTTGCGTATCTGGTAATTCAATGCCTATTGGTTTTGGAACAGGTGATTACTCAGCAACATTAGCAAGGTTTTTAGATAACATTTTGTCAGCTGGCGCTGGTGGTGCTGGTGGAACTGGTACACATGCTGGCGGCGGTGGCGCTGGCGGTATTTTAGTTAATGGTACAGGACCGAATGCTGGAGATGGTGCTCAATCATGGAGTGGTAAAGGTGGAGCGGGCTATGGCGCAGGTGGCGGTGCTGGAGGATATAACGGTCAAGTTTCTGGGGCGCGAGTTGCGGGCGGTAACGGTGCCAATGGCCTTGTTTATGTTGAATACTCAGTGGCCGATATACCGGAACCTCAAGCTCTTGCATTGCTAGGACTGTGTTTGATCGGGCTCGTTTTCAGCCGTAAGAAGCTCACAAAATAAGAACTACATAATTACATTGAAAAACATCAACAATTTTGTTGATGTTTTTTTATGAACAAGAAAAAGTTCTATAAACTAAACCATCTAAAACATAAGAAGCTAGCTACCCCCCAAACCCTCAACCAAATAATCCACCAACAACCTAACCTTCGGCGACAAATGCCTATTATGCGGATAAACGGCCCAAATTCCCTCATCGGGCTCTCGGTAGTTATCCAATAAAGTAATCAATGCGCCACTTTCAATATGCTCTTGCACATAATAATCGGGCAGTTGCACAATACCGAGTCCTTTTAGGGCTGCATCTACCAAGCCTAGGCCACTGTTATAGCGCAGTTTTCCTGTTACTCGAATGTTGGTTTCTTTGCCTTCACCGCGAAAGTGCCAGTAATCTAAAGTGCCGAGTAAACAACTGTGTTTATTTAACTCCGACAAAGAATGGGGAATACCATGCACTTTCAAGTATGCGGGCGATGCACAAACATAATTGGTTCTAGTCCCTAGTTTTTTTGCCATCATCGATGAATCACGCAGTTTGCCAAGGCGGATCGCTAAATCATAACCATCCTCAATCAAATCCAATGTTTGATTGCTTAAAAATGCATTCACTTCAATATCACCGTATTGCTGCATAAAACTATTCACTAAGGGTAGGATTTGTTGTTCACCATAAGTTACCGGTGCAGTGAGTTTTATTTTACCTTGTGGCTTCGATTGTAAATTTGTAATGGCGCGCTCTGCGGCATCTAAGCCATCTAGCACCCCTCTGCAATGCTGATAAAATACACGACCTTCTTCGGTTAAAGACACTTTGCGGGTGGTCCTGTAAAACAATTTTGTATTGAGTCGCTTTTCTAATGCGCTGATCTGGCGACTTACCTGGGCAGTCGAAATCGCCATTTTCTTTGAGGCTAGCGTAAAGCTCTCATTTTCAGCAACAAAAACAAACTCGCTTATTCCATCCCACTGCATTATTGTTACCATTGTGTAAAAGAGATTTGACAAAATAGCATATTATCAATTTATGAGAAATAACTATAATTGAAATCATAGTGTAAAAAAGCAGCGAGTTTAGTACTACTTACAGCAAAGTGTAAAAATTCG
The DNA here is from genome assembly GCF_047250385.1 of Glaciecola sp. MF2-115. Lineage (NCBI taxonomy): Bacteria > Pseudomonadati > Pseudomonadota > Gammaproteobacteria > Alteromonadales > Alteromonadaceae > Glaciecola > Glaciecola sp. MF2-115. The sequence continues at coordinate 555,703 of NZ_JBLBVM010000056.1, read as the reverse complement.
TAAACTAATACTAAACTCATGACGTAACAGCATAATTAGCTTGTTAGATAGCTCCTCAATTACTAGGTAAAAATTAAGAATGAAAGATAAGTTTATTAAATCAAAAGCCGCTATTGCTTGGGGGCCTAAACAGCCATTATCTATTGAAGAAGTTGACGTAATGTTACCTCGTAAAGGTGAGGTGCTCATTAAAGTTATCGCTTCGGGCGTGTGTCATACAGACGCGTTCACTCTATCAGGCGAAGATCCTGAGGGCATTTTTCCAGTTATATTAGGCCACGAGGGCGGTGGTATTGTTCAACAAGTCGGCGAAGGCGTGACAAGTGTAGAAGTGGGGGATCATGTCATTCCACTTTACACGCCCGAATGCGGTGAATGTAAGTTCTGTTTATCAGGCAAAACCAATCTTTGTCAGAAAATTCGTGAAACCCAAGGCAAAGGTTTAATGCCTGATGGTACAACGCGATTCTATAAAGATGGTAAACCAATATTTCATTACATGGGCTGCTCGACCTTCTCTGAATACACAGTTCTTCCCGAGATATCATTAGCCAAAGTAAATAAAGAAGCGCCTTTAGAAGAAGTGTGTTTGTTAGGTTGCGGTGTCACTACAGGAATGGGTGCTGTGATGAATACAGCGAAGGTGGAAGAGGGTGCAACAGTTGCTATCTTTGGCCTTGGCGGTATCGGTTTATCAGCGGTTATCGGCGCGACAATGGCGAAAGCAAGTCGCATCATTGCAATCGACATCAATGAAAGTAAATTTGAGTTGGCTAAAAAGCTGGGCGCGACTGATTTTATCAATCCAAAAGATTACGACAAGCCGATTCAAGAAGTCATCGTAGAACTTACCGATGGCGGTGTCGATTATTCTTTCGAATGTGTCGGTAACGTGAATCTAATGCGTTCAGCTCTTGAGTGTTGTCACAAAGGTTGGGGCGAATCAATCATCATAGGTGTCGCTGGCGCTGGACAAGAAATATCAACTCGCCCGTTCCAGTTAGTAACTGGTCGCGTGTGGCGCGGTTCGGCATTTGGTGGCGTTAAAGGCCGCTCTGAGTTACCAGACTATGTAGAACGTTATATGGCGGGCGAATTCAAATTAAGTGATTTTATTACGCACACAATGGCGCTAGAGGACATCAATGAGTCCTTTGATTTGATGCATCAAGGCGAAAGCATTCGTTCTGTCATTCATTTCGATAAGTAGAAATTTGGGCTCTAGCATTAGCGTGCTTTTAAGATCCTCGAGAGGAGTTTTATGTCAATTGAAAATTTAAGTGCTAATAAGGTCTTCGGTGGCTGGAACAAACAATATAGCCACCAATCGACAACACTAAATTGTAAAATGCGTTTTGCCATCTATTTACCACCACAAGTTTCGAGTGGGCAAAAAGTACCAGTGCTGTATTGGCTTTCAGGCCTGACATGTACTGACGAAAACTTTATGCAAAAAGCCGGTGCACAGCGTATTGCTGCAGAACTTGGTATCGCTATAGTGGCGCCAGATACCAGCCCTCGAGGGGAAGGTGTGGCCGACGATGAGGGATATGATTTAGGGCAGGGTGCTGGTTTCTATGTGAATGCGACCCAAGCACCTTGGGATAGTCATTATAGAATGTATGACTATGTGGTCAATGAATTACCTGAGCTAATTGAGGCTTCGTTTCCTGTAACAGACAAACGTAGTATAAGCGGCCATTCAATGGGCGGGCATGGCGCTTTGACAATCGCAATGCTAAACCCGTCACGTTATTTGTCGATGTCCGCATTTAGTCCTATTTGCAATCCAATCACTGTACCTTGGGGCAAGAAGGCGTTTACCGCTTACCTTGGCAATCAGAAAGAAGCATGGCGTAAACATGACGCGAGTGAATTAATGCGAGAAGCCAAGCATTTTCTACCTGCTAAAGTGGATCAAGGTGGCGCGGATGATTTTTTGGATGAGCAATTAAAACCTGAGGTACTTGAGGCTGCAGCAAAGGCTAGCGACTATCCTCTAGAGCTAACGATTCATGAAGGCTATGACCACAGCTATTATTTTATCTCTAGTTTTATTGAAGAGCATTTACGCTTTCATGCTAATTATTTAGCGAAGTAAACTTTCGTGCGGCAGTCGTGATTAGGCGCCGCATTTTCCTCAATAATCAATAGTTCAAGACCCTTGCTACTTTGACAAATACATGAGATTTCTCGCTATTTAAAAGCCAGCCACAGTCCCAACATTAACAACAAATAATTCATTACTTTTAGAAACAAGTCCTTATCCAGTCCTTGGTTGATGCGTACTCCCAGCCAATTACCAACGATCGCTAATGGAAAGAAAGCTGCGGCGGTAAGCACCGTCTCAACGGACAACAAGCCGAGTGAAACAACGCCAACTAACTTCATTAAATTCATAATCGCAAAAAAGGCGGCTGCCGTTGCAACAAATTTAGTCCGAGCCAATTCGATGGCGGTAAAGTAGATGAGAAGAGGTGGCCCGCCAGCATGAACTAATGTGCTGCTCACACCTGAGCTTGCAGACATAACTACTGCGCCAATAGGGTTATTAATAAAATTTAACTTTAGTTGCTTCAAGAACAAGTTTTTAAGTGCGAATAGAATGCAAATAAGCGCAATAATAATGCGAAGATAATCTGAGTTTATGTATTCTATCAGCAAGTTAGCGCTAATGATCCCAATAGCCGCGCCGGGAATTAGTGAAGCCAATAAGCGCTTATCCCATTTTTTCCAGTAACTTCGAATGCTCATGGCATCGGCAATAATAAGTAGTGGTAACATCAATGTGATGGCTTCGACAGCGGAAAATTTAAACATTAAAAGAGGCACGGCAAACACGCCAAGTGCGCCAGCAAAAGCTGATTTTGAGATACCAATAAGCAAGACCACAATTGCTATGAGTAATATTGCTGAGATTTCCATTTTCAATTATGCCTTTTGTATTTGTTGAGCTAATTGCACTTTTGTCGATCTAGATATCGTGCTTTACTATTGCTCTTAATTTCCATTCAGGTATTTACTAAACAAACACCTTTTATGAATCAGGCAAATCCATGCACAACATTCTTAGTTCGCCTAAAAAGCTCTTGGCAACGGGGCCTAAGCAATCACCATCTTTGAATGTTAGATAAAGCTGAGCAGAACGTCTTGTATGCCCATCAAGTTCTAATGGTACTAATTCGCCACTCTTCAATTGAGGCTCAATTAAACTCAAGGGAAGCCAAGCGAAGCCCAACCCTTTAGTGATCATATCAATAGAGCTTTGAATGTGACTTACCGTCCACCGTTGCTCAGCCTTCAACCAAACTTCACTGGCTTTGAGTTTGTTAGTAAGTGCTGAATCTCTTACCACTATTTGTCGATGACTTTTCAGGTCTTCCAGTCGTAGTTTTCTATCAATGCTATGCAGAGGGTGATTTGGACTAGCCACTGCATCAAAGGCGATGTAGCAAAGGCTTTCGCTAAACCCAGTTCCTTTGGAGGAAGGCGATATGGCAATCTCAACTTTATCGTTCTCAAGCATCTCGTTAGCACCGCCCAGAATGGATTCAAACAGCTCAATTTGCACTAAAGGAAACTGCTTAGATACTTTTTCAAGCACTTGGTACAAAATGGAGCGCGGAAAGATTTCATCAACAGCAATTTTAAGTCTAGTTTCAATGCCTTGGCTTAGGGTTTCGCCAATGGCCTCTACTTTCTTTGCTTCTTCAAGCAAGTAGTTTGATCGTCTAAGTATCATCTCACCCGCTTCTGTAAGAACGGTTTTTCGTCCTTCAATAGAAAACAGTTTTACGCCAAGCGAGTCTTCTATTTTCCTAACAGCGTTATGAATACTCGATTGGCTTTTGTGCACACCTAGGGATGCCTGATTAAAACCACCAAACTCAACCACAGCATGAAACATTCGCCATTGTTCTAATGAAATTCTTAGCACTTGATGCTCCTGCGCTTATTGCTTTTATCACGTTGTTGTTAAAAATAGCCCTATAAGCTTAGTCAAAGAAGGGCAAACCGATTCCCCAGTTTAAGTTTTACTTAAGAGGGATAAACTCTCTATCATCACCCGGAATCGTTGGGAAGTTACCGTTCTTCCAATCATTCTTAGCCTGCTCCATTCTCTCCTTACTATAAGCTACAAAGTTCCAATGCAAATGCGGAACATGCTCAAACTGTTCGCCGCCTAATAGGATGAATCGACCTGACTCAAGCATGGTAATTTCATTATCGCTTTCATCTAAAAGGATAAACTCGCCAGCGCCATAGCTAACACCATTGACTTCTACTTTTCCGCTTATCGGAAATATTGCTGTTTCGTGTGTTGGGTGAGGCTTGGATATTTTGCTGCCTTCACTTGCCAGCACATCTATATAAAACATGGGTGAATAGCTTTTCACCGGTGAGCTCAAGCCATAAGCATCACCAACGATAAGTCTCATCATCACCCCTTCAAACATGCTGTGGGGCAAGTCATTTCTTTTCACGTGGGTAAACGAAGGCTCAATTTCAGTCATGTTCTCCGGTAAGGCAACCCAACATTGAAGGCCACTAATAGAGTGAGGATTAGCTCTTACTTCGAACGATTCCCGTTCGGAGTGAACAATGCCTTTTCCGGAAGTCATCCAATTAACGTCACCGGGAGAGATTTCAAGATTATTTCCCAAAGAATCGCGGTGCAGTATGCTGCCTTCAAAAAGGTAAGTCAGGGTAGACAAGCCAATGTGCGGGTGAGGTCTAACATTGATGCCTTGACCAGCAGGAATATCATTCGGCCCCATTTGGTCGAAGAAAATAAATGGACCTACCATACGCTTCTCTTGGTTGGGCAAAACACGCTTTACATGTAAGCCGCCAAGATCATGTTCAATTGCACTTAGAACTTTTGCCATGTTGAATTTACTCCTTTTGCATTAAAGATGCCTTGTGATTCTGCCTTTAAATAAATTCTGTATGGCGAATGACAAGCAATGAATGGGCTTAACAATGTGAAAGCCTACATGAGTTTCAAATTAGCATTCTTTTTAAGTTAACAATATTAGTAAAAAAGTATTAAGACAATCTTTTTTAAAGAATGTTATATCGAAATTAATCAATAGAAGCTGTTTTACTATGTTCTTATTTATCGAATGATTCGTGCTTATTATAATGATTTTGTTCTGTTCATGTTTATTCAATAATGCTTCACATCGTTTTCACAAACATATTTAACTTGGTATCCGAGGTAGCAATGAACAACATATTATTTATTAAATCATCTTTAAATGGTGATCAAGGTCACTCCAACATATTAGCTCAAGAGTTGATAGCAGAGTTGAATTCAAGATCAAATAACGCAGTTATTGAAAGAGATTTAGCAAAGGATAGCCTTACACATTTAACCCAGCAGGAAATGGGGGCATGGGCAACATCAGTTGAAGAGCGCAGTGACGACCAGCGCGAACTAGCAAAGGTATCTGATACTTTAATTGAAGAAATCAATGCCAGTGACACATTGGTAATTGGGATGCCGATGTACAACTTTGGCGTTCCTTCAAGCTTTAAAGCTTGGGCAGATAGAGTAGCGAGAGCAGGCGTGACATTTCGTTATACAGAAAATGGCCCCGTTGGATTGTTGGAAAACAAGAAAGTGATTGTTGTAGCAGCGCGCGGTGGCATTCACGCCGGAACCGAACGGGATTCTCAAACACAATTTTTAACCGACTTTTTCTCCTTCTTAGGATTAGACGACATATCTTTCTTATATGCTGAAGGATTGAATATGCCAAGTAAAGAAGAGAGCTTGTCAGCGGCACGAAAAGAGATAAATAACTTCAAGGTTTAACCATTGGAACTAATTGTTCATTACATAAATAATTAACAAAGATTAAGGAAATTAAAATGAAAGCATTACTTAAAAAATTAACTCAGTCAGAAACTGGATACGCAGCATTGGCCTTGCGTTTCCCAATTGGTATCATCTTTATCGCTCATGGTGCTCAAAAATTATTTGGCTGGTTTGGCGGATACGGACTTGACGGCACTGGGCAATGGATGGAATCAATCGGTTTAGCACCGGGCGTTCTAATGGCACTTTTGGCTGGTAGCGCTGAATTCTTCGGTGGCGTATTTATTTTACTTGGATTACTGACTCGTCCAGCTGCGATTGCGCTGGCAGGAACTATGATTGTTGCTATTTTTTCTGCGCACTTAAGCAACGGACTTTTTATGTCGAACAATGGTTATGAGTTTGGTTTAGCCTTACTCGCTGCAAGTGTATCGCTAGCATTTTCTGGTGCGGGTAAATTGGCGCTCGATAGTGTGATTTCTAAAAAGTTGGTTTAGTTTCCCGTAAGTTCAACTCCGAGTTTAGTGATTAATCTCGGAGTTGAATTTAATTAATTTGATTCGTTGACTTAAGCGGAAACGGGAAAGCAAAAGCAAACGAACTACAATGAGCGATGAAGTCTTTATCACCACCAAGTTATAAAATCCCGCTTTTCATAAACCATATTTGTCAGCTTCGCTAAATAGCAGTATCCTTTCCAACGTCAATGTTTTCAGTCATTCATCCCATAGGAATTATCATGTCAGTTTACGAAATAAAACACCCCCTTATTCAGCATAAACTTGGCCTAATGCGCTCGTATGGAATCAGTAGTAAAGACTTTCGGGAGTTAGCTAGCGAAGTTGCTAACTTATTAACGTACGAAGCAACGCGCGATCTTGAAGTCGAGGAAATTACCATTAAAGGTTGGGCGGGCAATAATATTCCCGTCAATCAGATTAAAGGGAAAAAGATTACAGTGGTGCCAATACTACGTGCGGGTTTAGGCATGTTAGACGGTGTTTTAAATTTAGTTCCGAACGCTAAAATTAGCGTGGTTGGTTTGTACCGCAACGAAGAAACTTTGGAGCCGGTGGCTTATTTCGACAAAGTGGTTAGCGATATTGATTCGCGCATCGGCCTTATTGTAGATCCTATGTTAGCGACAGGCGGAACGCTAATCGCAACGATCGACTTACTCAAATCAAAAGGTTGTGAGCATATTCTAGGCTTATTTTTAGTGGCAGCGCCTGAAGGAATTAAAGCGGTACAGGAAGCACATCCAGATGTGGATATTTATGTTGCCGCTGTTGATGATCGTTTAAATGAGCAAGGTTACATATTACCTGGTCTAGGTGATGCTGGTGATAAGATATTTGGGACGCGATAGGTATTACAATGGCCAAGATATTTGCAAGTACCATGCTGCATTTCACAATATCAGACAGAAAGGGCAGGCAATTGGTATCACAATGATTATATTGAAGTAGTTAGTTTAAATATAGATTGATTTATCGTTGTGTAGATTATAACTTAGGTAAAGTTCTAAGGTTATTTGCCTAAGAGTAATCACTGAATATTCAGTTGTAGGATACGGAAGCTTTATATTCAAGAATTCAGAGTTATTACAAAATAGTTGGTAGTCTTAAAATGGAATTTGAAGAACAGAACAACAGTGCACCTCAAGAACATTCCAATGAATACAAATACCATGCGTTTATCTCTTATCGCCATGCCGATAATAAAGAGCAGGGCAGACAGTGGGCAACTTGGCTGCATCAAGCCATTGAAACCTATGAAGTACCAAGTGACTTAGTCGGTAAAAAGAATGCCCACGGAACTACAATTCCAGCTCGCATTTATCCTATCTTTCGTGATGAAGACGAGCTACCTGCTCATGCAGATTTAGGTGCATCTATTGTTAGCGCATTGGAACAAACCAACCTTTTGATTGTGCTTTGTTCCCCAAGAGCCGTTGCTTCAACGTATGTAGCAGAGGAAATCGATTATTTCAAAAAGCTAGGCCATTCCGACCGCATCATTGCCGCCATGATAGATGGTGAACCTAACAGCAGTTGGGATGAAGGAAAACAAGCATCTGGCTTTTCAAAAGAAGATGAATGTTTTCCGCTTCCACTTCAATTTGAGTACAACACAGATGGCAAACCTACCGACAAAAGAGCTGAGCCCATTGCCGCTGATTTTAGGGTTAATATTAATGGTAAATCAGAGCAAGGTTTTACAACGCCTGCGGCATACCGAGAATACTTAAGTTCAGTTGCCTTGAAAAGCGACTATTCCATAGACAACAAGGCGATAGACAAGCTAGTAAATGCGTATCAAAAACAGATACATCTGATGCTTCTGAAAATTATTGCTGGGATTCTTGGTGTGCCTTTAGGGGAGCTTACTCAGCGAGACAAAGAGTATCAGTTGGAGCAAGAGAGGCTGAAGGCTAGGAAACTACGCCAGTGGTTAGCAGCTGTTGGAGTGCTTGCACTTGTTGCTATCGGCACGGGAGGCGTTGCATATAAACAGTCGAAAGCAGCATCAGAAGCAAACACACTCGCTTTAAACGCAAAGTTTGAAGAGCAACAAGCCGTTCAAAGGGCGAGTTGGTTAAGTGAAGATAGAAGAAAGCATAGAGACATTCTTGCAACGACTAAACAGGCTCTTGTGACCAAAGAGCTGAATCTCTTGTTTATTGAATCTAGTTTGGAAAACAAGGATATTGCCGGCTCGATAAAGACGCATCAGAAATATTACAGCTTGTCCTCACTACAATTATTATCCTCTTTGTTAATTACCAAAGAGCTTCACTCAACGCCAGTTATAGATAGATTAATAAATATAAATGAGATCTTTAGCAGTCAAACTGAGGTTGCCGCTTTTCTAGGTAAAAACTGGGGCAATAAAGAAGCCATGATAAAGCTCCTTACTATAATGATAAAGAGCATCGATGTCCCAAATGTGCAAAAGCAGTTGTACCTTGAGTCTCTTGATGTTCTAGATTTGCAAGGTTTACAAAATTTATTTACTGACATTATTGGTTTTGTTGCGAAAATTGAGTCAGATGAACTAATAAGTCGACTGAGTATCATTGAATTAATCATGCCAGTATATGAAGCGCCAAATTATGAAATGGCGATTTCAATGTTAATTGAGATGGAAGAGAAAAGTCAGCGCTCGGAAAAGGCTGATGATGTCATCTCCGGCCACGATATTTATAGAGCTCTTGCGACAGCAGCACCTGATTGGGAAAGGTCAATTATTGATTTTGTGCAGGACGGTAATTATAAAATAGATAAGAATAAACTCTACACTTTTATGAATACGCATCTAAGTCTTGCGGAGTATCCTGAAAGTGAAAAAGAGAGGTTTTATAGATCTCGTGATCTCATTGTTGAAAACATTGCTGATTCAACTGTTCCTTTGTTTAAACGAATACAAACGGGTAGGTACTTTCAGAAAAGTATGTCTAAAAATACTAAAGATTCGCAAGAAGTGAGTAAAGCGGCCACCTCTTACCAATATTACTTTGTAGGGAAAAATAATTTAGATAGCGATGATTGCCTTGTTATTATTTTTGCTTTTGACAAGAATAGTAATTGTAAACATGATTTCGATTACAAAGACCCTACTATTAAAAGCATTTTCCATAAAACAAACACCTTGAAAAGAACGACAGTATTTGTAAGAGGTAAAAGTGATTTTATTACTGAAAGTTATGCTCGTCTGTACATTTTTTTGAACCCTTCTTTACAACGAAATCATTTAGCAGTGAGTGAGCTAAATAGTGATGAAAACGGAAAGTCAGAAAAAGAACAACTAGAAATGGCATTTAACGCTTTTTATTATTTGTTGGATAGAAAGTTTACGCGCGCGCAACTGACCGGTTTAGAACAATTCAAAGAGATGCAAACCTATACCGTTGAAGAGAATAAGCTAGTTGATAACTTCGATATCAGAGTCGCAAAATATATTATTTCCTCATTAATTCAGGATGGGCTTTTTAAAAATGCTTTAGCTGCTATTGAATGGTTTAGCTCTCAATCAGAAATCGAGAATATGGAAACAGAATTAATCGAGTTCAAAGTTTTAGCACTCGCATTGAATGAAGAATATGAAATGGCAAAAGAGTTCGCACTAAAAACGGATACGAGTAGCTTTTTATTGGCAAAACGAGTCTTACTAAGCACTCAGTCATTAAATGAGAATCATAAAGAATTAGTTTCCTTATTCAACATATCAACAGAGGACGTAGATTCAGAAAAGGAAGTTAACCACGCTACGCTGATAGCCATTGGACTATATACTCGCTTAGAAAAAGTAACACAAGTTCGAAATAAACTGATAGAAATTAAGCTCGCTAAGATTGAGTTATTAAATAAATTCATTACGGGAAACGAATTCGATACACTTGGTTTTGAGCTCGACTTGGTTTCAACATATTTATCTGTAGGGGAATTACTCGCAATTAGTAATGATGAAGCACAGGCCTTACATAAGGTAAAACTTGCTGAAAAAATATTACTTAGTTTAAGTGATGAAGAGCTAAGAGAAAAAGATTCACAGATCTACTCTGAGTATAAACGTATATTTGACTTTGAATTGACTTACTTAAATAAAGAAGATGTTGTATCGCATCATAGTAAAATTGCGTTCACTTATTTTGTTGAAGGAAACAATTCTATAAAGAGAGCTGTAAAGGCTTCTAGTGAGCAGGATCAAACTGCAACAAGGCGCATGGAAAAAGCATATGAAACAGCCGAAGGCTCACTCGTTATCGCCCAAAGATTACTAAGAAATATGACAAATCTTGGGTTTTCAAATAGTACAAACGAAATAAACCGATATTACATCATATCCTACCAAAAACTTGGAGATATCCGCTTTGCTCGCAACGACTCGAAAACAGCATTAAGTCTTTACAATAAGAGTCTAGAACTGTTCAAAAATGAATTACAGCTTGACCCAAATCATAAGAACTACCCACGTGACGTGCTGGTTTTGTTCAATAAAGTACTGAAAACCCTCGTTTATGAAAATCGCTATTCTGAAGCACTTGGGATTGCAGACGAAGCGATTACAACTATTGTTAGCCGTGGGCAATCTGCAGAGTTTCAGAGTTTCTTTAGACATTTTGTACACGAAGCTGCAAGTATTAGTGATAAGAACGAGCGCCCTGAAGATGCTGCTAAATATTACCTAAGCTTTTTTGATGCTTTAAACATCAATTTAATCAATGCCGATGCTAACGAGAAAAACATAGCATTGATAAGAGAAAATGCTGAATACTACCTTGGTTGGTCATGGTATATGTTGCTTACCAAAGATGTTCGGGACGTATCTACAACGCTGAATAAAGTCATTCTACTATTGGATGAAAGTTCTGAAACTAGAATTACGCTCCATACTAATTTAGCTCATGCATACTTGTTATCAGGGAATTATGATGCAGCAAAATTGGTTTATGAAAAATTTAAAGGACAAACTGTAAGCGGTAGTAAAGTTTGGGATGACATTATTGTGGATGATTTTAAATCTTTACAAGAAAAAGGTATTCAGCATGCAGACTTCAATCGGATTTCACATGAAGTATTTGGCGTCGATATGAATAAAGCTGAAGAAAAACCTGCTGACGAGGCTGCATAAATATTTCACTTCAATTAGTTGGTTTGGTAGTTATTTCAGAGGAAATATTAAATTTCCCTAAAACATAGAAATAAGGTTTTTTAAAAGTAAATGTTTGGTCAGCAATGCGGTAATGAAGCCAGCACTCAAGTTTTCCTGAGGGAATTAAAGTGGTGCAGGAAGCGCATCCAGATGTAGATATTTATGTAGCCGCTGTTGATGATCGTTTAAATGAGCAAGGTTATATATTGCCCGGTCTAGGTGATGCGGGTGATAAGATATTTGGGACGAGATAATTATAGTATCGACAAGGTGCTACCTTTTATAAGCAAGGTTCACTAACGAAGACAGAAAATAGCATGTACTGTTTTGTTGTTTATCGTAATCTTATTGTACTTAAGTATCTTAATGATTCCATTACATAAGTCTGCGGAAATATTAATTGATTTATTAGGGTGTAAAATATAACTTAGTTAAACTCCAAGAGAAATTCGAAATGGTTGGTATTCTATGCTCAAGTGTATTTATCGAAACTAACTAATCAAACGTCCAAAGTAATAGTGAAGATGGGTAGTCTTAGATGGAATTTGAAGAGTAGCAAGGAAAATTATAAGCAGATGTTGTGTCAAAAATGCGGTAAAAAAAACAATACGGAAGAATTACTTTGTCCTTCATGCGGTTCGATTAGTAATACAAAAAATGAGAAAAACAAAACAAAAGCCGCGCATCACAATTCCACGGATAACATTGAAACGTCGCATTGTGTAGAGACACCTCCGCCGGTAACAACCATGCCTCCGCCATTACCAAAAATCACCGAGATGTCATCTACAGCGACGCTATCAGAAACTCAAACACCAGTACCAGAGCCTCCAGAATTAACAGCACCAATTCAACTAACTTCAGTGGATGCATCACAAATACAAACGTCCACAGAAAATCGCTCACAAGAATCAGCGCAGCCAATACAGCCACCACCATTAAAAATAACCACAAAAACAAAAGCGCAAACCAACGTAAAACCAAAATTCAAAAAAGTTAATAGCAAACTACTTATTTCTTTTTATCTCATCTCGGTACTTGGTACATTAGGCGCCTTCGTATCAGGCCAACTAACAGCAATTTTTGATCCAAGTGGCGAGCTTTTTGCTGTTGAATCTATGTTGTTCACAATCATTTATTTTCTATTTTATATGGCAACAATTGTGATTTTTTGTATTTCTTTGTATCGCGCTTGGGAAGTGCTTCAAAACACGACGGCACGAACTTCATCAGGACTAGCAGTAGGTTTGCTTTTCGTTCCAGTGTTCAATGTTTATTGGGTTTTTCAATCTCTTTGGGGCTGGAGTAAAGACTATCAATTGTTTACGACTTACCATGAGAAAGGCACGATGCCATATGTAAATAAGCAAATATTCTTAGCGCAATGTGTGTTGTTACCTATGTTAGCCATTCCTATAGTGAATAGCGTTATTACTTATTTTATCGTCCCCACAACCCTCATTATTATTTTTCAAATGAGCAAGGCGACGAATTTTATCATTGACAATAATTTAGTCGAAAATACAGAAGTGAATACCTGATATGGCTACTTTACATTGTGCAAATTGCAATTTCTCCTTTCCAGATACAATGCTTAAATGCCCTTCATGTGGCACTTCGCAAAATACAGCACATGATGTGCTTGAGCCAAACACCAAGTCAACGATTCAGACAAATATGCCGGATTTGCCATTAAAGAATCGTGTAAGCAAAAGCTCGTATAAGGCAATTCATGAAAATTCTAATACGCATAATCGACCCAAAATACAGCGTGCTCACCCTATAAAATGGTTAAGTAAGCCCGTTGTTTATTTTATTGTCATTGCATCATTTGTTTCCGTGCTGTTAATCATTAACGCTAGCAATGGCATCACTTCATACTTAGCTTCCATAACTAGCGTAAAACTTGAACGCTCTCTCAGTGCCCCCGTAGTAATGGAGTTAGAGAGAATCAGTGACAGTAATCAGACTAGCTATCGAATACAACAATTGGGACAATCACTTGTTTCGTCAATGTATCCGCGCTCCGAGTATGAATATAAATTTTATTTGCTGAACGATTCTGATTCACAAGCCTTTGCACTGCCAGGTGGTTACATTGTTGTATATCAAGGATTGTATGACTTACTATCCGAGGGCGAACTGAAAGGTGTCTTAGCCCATGAAATACAACACGTTGAGTTAAAGCATGGCTTGAAGTCATTGTATGCAGATATGGGCTTAAGTAGTGTGGTCACTCTTATATTCAGCGCTGGAGGGGATGTAGCTTTTCCATTAAAGACATTATACGCATTAAAGTACTCTAGAGGCCTTGAAACTGAAGCTGATTTATATGGGGCTGACCTACTTATCGAGGCAGGTATCAAACCGACAAATTTAGCTCATGCCCTGTCAAAATTGGGGCGAGCCTCTGGAACCGATGGTATGCCTGAATGGCTGAAGTCGCACCCAGAAATAGATACACGGATTAATAACCTAAATCAATACATTGCAACTAAATAAAAGAAGGAAATGTAATGAACATAAATGAGCATCAACAGTGGTTCTACTCAACAGGTGATGGCGAGAAACATGGGCCTGTAAGTGTGGAGCAAATTCAAGAGTTAGCCATCAGTTACAAATTGCCGAAAGAGACTACAGTCTTGTGGGCTGAAGGTTTGAGTGATTGGGTAAACATCGAAAACATTACCGGTTTAACAGCGAATGATGAAGCTATAGTTGATGCATCTAGTACACAGAGAGTACCGAATGCACCTGTTACCCCTCATGTAGTTGTGCACGAAGAGTCTGCAAGCGTTTATCCGTCTTTTTTCGCACGACTTGGCGCGTTCCTAATAGATATGGTTATCTGCAACTTAGGAATAGTTGTATTAGCTTTAGTAGTTGGAATTGGCAGTGAACAAATGCTAAACCTTATTGGTATTCTCATTGTTTGGCTTTATTTTTCATTACAAGAAAGCAGTGCGGCGCAAGCCACATTAGGTAAAAAATGGCTTGGTATGAAAGTGTGCGATGATGAAGGTAACAAGCTATCATTTTTACACGCAACCGGCAGACATGCTGGAAAGCTGCTATCAAGCATACTGTTAATTGGTTTTATTATGGCCGCGTTTACAGAAAAGAAACAAGGCTTGCATGACATCATGGCGAAGACCTTTGTCGTGAGCAAGTAAGAAAAGGTATTTATGAGATGAAAGTGCACTGATGGGTTTTACTAAATAGTATTGCCGTGCTTTCATAGCGTGGAATTAGCATCGTGCTTTCATCTCATGTCGTCGCATATTCAGCATAATGAACGACATTCTTCGTAGTTGCGTAAGCCTATCACTTATCTGCAATCGGTTTAACCAAGCCATTACTCCGCATAATTGCTTTAATTTCGTCAACACTGGCCGGATCGTCAATGGTCGAAGGCACAATGAAATCTTGATCCTCAGCAATTTGACGCAGTAATTTACGCAATATTTTACCCGAACGAGTCTTCGGCAGTCGAGGTACTACAATCGTTTGTTTTAAGCATGCAACAGCACCAATTTCTTTTCTAACCATACTTACTAATTCTGCTTGGAGGTCAGCTTCAGAAATCGTTGCGCCATCTTTCAACAGCGCTAAACCGACAGGTACTTGACCCTTTAAACTATCGTAAACGCCAATGACACTGCATTCTGCAACGGCTTCGTGCGCGGCCAAAATCTCTTCCATTTCGCCTGTCGATAGGCGATGGCCAGCAACGTTGATTACATCATCGGTTCGGCCCATTACAAATAAATAGCCATCTTCGTCGAAGTATCCTCCGTCGCCAGAGCAATAGTAACCTGGGTATTCAGTTAAATAACCAGTGGCGAAGCGATCGAAGTCACCCCAGATGGTCGCCAAGCAGCTAGGTGGGAGAGGCAATTTAATTGCAATTGAGCCCTGTGTATTTGCGGGTACTTGTTTGCCATTGTTATCCAGTATTTGGACATTAAATCCAGGAACTGGTTTCGTCGCTGAGCCTGGTTTAGTCGGTAAATTTTCGATTCCCACTAAGTTTGCTGCAATTGCCCAACCTGTTTCTGTTTGCCACCAATGATCAATCACAGGTTTGCCAGTCTTCTCTCTTGTCCAATCATAGGTTGGCGGATCAAGGCGTTCACCGGCCATAAAAATGCTTTGCAGGCTAGAGAGGTTATAATTAGCTAACAAACTTGCCTCGGGATCTTCTTTACGAATGGCTCTGAACGCAGTGGGAGCGGCAAATATTGCATTCACGTTATATTCTTCAATGACTCGCCAGAATGCACCTGCATCAGGGGTTCTGACAGGTTTACCTTCGTAAACTAAGGTTGTGCAACCGTGCAGCAATGGGGCGTAAACAATATAAGAGTGTCCAACAACCCAGCCCACATCTGACGCAGCCCAAAATACGTCGCCTGCTTGCATGTCGTAAACGGCTGACATGGAGTATTTGAGCGCTACAGCATGTCCTCCATTATCTCTTACAACGCCTTTTGGTTTACCTGTTGTTCCTGAAGTATACAACACGTAAAGCGGGTCGGTGCCTTTCACGCTAACACACTCTACTGTTTGCGCAGTTTTCACAGCTTCAGCCCAATCAATGTCGCGTCCATTTTGCATCTCAGCAATACATTGTTCACGTTGCAATAAAATGACTTTGTTGGGCTTGTGAGTGCTTAGCTTAATGGCTTCGTCAACCATTGGTTTGTATTCAATAATGCGGTTTACTTCAACACCACAAGACGCGGTAATGAGTAACTTTGGTTGCGCGTCATCAATCCGAACAGCGAGTTCGTGAGCTGAGAATCCACCGAAGACAACTGAATGCACTGCGCCTATTCGAGCCGCGGCCAACATTGCAACTACAGCTTCAGTAATCATCGGCATGTAAATTACAACTCTATCGCCTTTACTAAGACCATTAGCTTGCATCAAGCCTGCAAATCGTGACACTTTATCAAGTAATTCTGAGTAGCTAAATTGCATTTTTGATTCGGTAACGGGAGAGTCGTAAATCAGAGCTGTTTGCTCACCACGCCCTTGTTCAACATGATAATCAAGTGCCATGTAACAAGTATTCATTTCGCCATCAGCAAACCATCGTGCAATCCCATTTTCGTCTTCTGACAGAATCTGTTGTGGTGTTTGAAACCAAGGTAACTGGGCAGCTTTGTCAGCCCAAAAAGCTTCAGGTGAATCTATGGATGCTTGATATTCTGTTTGATAAGACATGCTGAGTTACCTTTTATTATAATTTCAAATGACCGTAGCAGTGGCATTCCTGCTTCCTATCACCAGCGCTATTGATTGAATGCGCTTTAATTTAAAACATAGACTAATGCAAAGTGATGCAAGGAGATATGCGACTTCAGTTTTACATTGTTATTCTCTCGTCCTTACTGAGCGGAAATGACTTAAGGAGATAATAAATAATTTCACCGCCCGATTTAGCAATTCATAAGACTATAGTCGAGTGTCCGAGACTCAAGAATGGCTCATACGTTTGTGAAATGCATGCTAGCATCAGAACATCCATTTTCACTCACGAGATGCTTGTGCTTCTTAAACTAAAACCCCTATATCCAATAATGTTTTTGCTTGTCTGGAGCGCTGGCTATGCCATGGGGAAATTAGCACTGGAATATACTCAACCCTTAAACCTACTGGCATTTCGCTTCTTCGGTGCATTTTTGGCGCTCACGCCTTTTGTCATTTTAATGCGATTGCCTATACCAAACTTTAAACAATCTTACGCGCTTATGGGCACTGGCTTATTCTTACATATTGGCCATTTTGGCAGTATTTATGTGGGGATGAAGTTGGGTGCTAGCGCTAGCATTATGGCTTTGTTTGCTGCTTCTCAGCCTGTTTTAGTGATTATTGCTAGCGCATTATTGGCTCGAAAAATTCCTGCGTGGAACATTTGGGCAAGTCTGTCTCTTGGCTTATTGGGAGCGATGCTAATTATTGGCGTGGATATGCAAGGAAATGAAGGTTACCTATTGGGCGCAATTTTAGGCTTTACCGCGGTGGTGGGCCTGTCAATTGGTCAAGTGATAGAAAAACAACGTAAATTGGGTGTTCATCCAATTGTGGCTACATGGATCCAATACGCTTTTGCCTCTGCTGTTTCAATTCCGATTGCGCTGATATTTGAAGGCTTGGTATTTGAGAGCACGCTACCGTTTTGGGGCGCGATTTCATTCCTTGTTTTGGGAAATTCTATTGTTGGCATTTTATTGATGTTTTCAATGGTCAGGCAGGGATCGATTGCAAAAGTTGCCTCGATCATGTTTATGGTGCCTGCTGTCGGCGCGCTTATAGCTTGGTTAGTCGCTGATGAAGTGCCTAAGTTATTAGCTATTCCCGGTTTCTTACTGGCTATGTTGGGAGCGCTTTGGACTAATCGGATAGCTAACAAAGCATTGATAAACAAAGCGCATCAAAATACTAACTAGTTAGCTTAAGTCGCATGGGTATAAGTCTTGAATCAATACGCCGCTATCTTAAACAACGACGCTAAGATTTTCAGCTTATCTTTTTAGCTTATCTTCTTAGCTATAATCTAAACCTAACAGCTTTACCGTGAAGCTATATCTAGACAAAATCAGCCTATATCGCCGCACTGCAATCTCCAACAATGTCTGTACCAAGCTGCTCCTTCATCTCTGAAATGATGCTTTCATTTGGCACGCTCATCCCATTTGCTTGAGATAGCAGGGCGTTTGTTTGACTTAGTTTATTGCAAGCGATATCGCGCAGATTAGCGTCTACTTGAGCAATAAAGCCATCGCTTAATTGATAGTTGGTAATGGCTTTTTTTGTAATAATGCCAGCAGAAAGAGCGGTTTTATATTCATCAAATATTGCTTGAGCTTCTGTTTGAAGGGGTTTTAAGGCTTCCGTATCTCTTGCTTTTTTCGCGGCTTTTATGCGCATTTCCAATGAATGCACTCTGTCGGTATTTTTATCAACCGATGAAAATAAAGGGATAAATGCAAGCATGCCGCAATGCACATTCATTTCTTCTATGCCTTTCTCGCTTTGACATAATTTATGACCTTGTGTGGAAAAATCAGAGGCTTTTAAAGTTCCTGATTGCCAAGCTGCGGTGGCTGAAATACGATAGAAGGCGATACGATTCTTAACATCGCTCTCTTCATCAGCGCGTTGTTTTGTCTCGATGGCTAAATCTTGAAGGGCTAAGCTCATGCTTTCTATAATCGCCAAATTGCTCACCGTCGTTTTATCATTTTCAAATTTTTCTCGCGCACTTTCCTTGGCGAAATAATGATTAGACAAGGCTTGGTTTGCTTCACTAATTTTCAATGCATTACAGGAAGCCAGCAAGAGAACGACCGGTAAAATTAATAGCAGTTTGATTTTATTAATCATTAGTTTTGTCCTTTTAGTAAGCCAATGACGAAGTCATCTGTTAGTTGCGGGACATCGAGGTTGTCCAATGTGTTTTCAAGCAAACGACGGAATATCACCAAGAATTCTTTGCTTCCGAATTTTTCGTGCCGAGTTGACATAAACACATTTATCTTCTTCATAACTTTTTTGATTTTGCTAATTTTTGCTCGGGCGGCACTGACATTACCGGAGCAAGCGCTTAATAGTATCTCCATAGTGTCGGCGAGCACCTGTCCGAATAAAACTGACTTATTGCCTTGAGTTGTAGCGAATTCTGCTGCGGCGTCTAACATTACTTTCATCAACTCGCCAGCAAGCACTTCTTTAGGGGGGTCTGGGTCAAGGTCGAATAACCTCATTGGATTCGTAGCTGCTTCTTGAGCCGCGACAGCGACAATTTTAAGCCAGTCATCGCTGCTTAGGAGTAATTTTTTATCTGCCGACATAGCGCTTGCCATGGCGACCACAAGTCCTGAGTAAACCTCTTTATCTTTGTGCACTAACATTGAGGGGGACTTACTCATTTGGATTAGCATTATGCGCCCATATTCAAATAACTGTGCTTCCGAGAAGACATCTTTGAGAGCGCCTTTTTTACCAATGATGGGAAGCATCGTATCCATCATATTGCTGAGAATGGCGGCAGAAGTTTGTTCCCAAGGTTTGTTATTGTCGGCAAATTTAGCGAGGTTCTTACTCATTGCTGCCATTGATACTTTCGCTAGATCAACACCCGTTTGCCGGTCAAATGGATACTCTGCTTTGCTAAGTACTCCAGCCATGGATGAAAATGCATCGCTGATAAGCTGTTCTTTTGCACTGCCGTCGTTGTCAAAGAATAGGGAAGGCTGTGTTGCCACAACTTCCAAACTGGCCTTGTAAAGGCTTACTAAACCTTGCTTACTAAATTGATTATCTAAACCAATTTCTTTAGCATTTACGAAAAGCGCCTTAGTGATGGCGCCAAGTGCCTTATCTGGAGCGAAGTCGGTGCCTAGGAATGCAGATTGATGCTCGGCTAAAGTATTTAGCAAAGCATCTGCCGCGGGGCCCATTAAAACGTTTTGTAGGGCTTCGAATTCAACAACCTGAGAGTCAGTGTCGAGTGGAAATGCTTCGGTCAATGGGTCAACCGTTGATTTGATGAGAGCGACCAAGTGATCTTCATTGGTAACCCAATTCGGGTGTTTTGCAATGGTGTCAAAGCCTGCTCTCAGAAGAATGCCGCTGAGCGTTTCTCGAACCTTATCCTTTGAACTTAGGTTGCCATCGTTTGGTAATTGATCGGCCAAGCTTTTGGCATAAGCTGAAATCAATTTTGCACCGTTTCCTCCGCCCACACTGCCTGTATTATTTCCCACGTATTCAAGCGCTACATCAGCGCCAACGAGTGCAATTCTAGCCATTGGACTTAGAGGTTGATTCCCTTCTTTCCATGTTTTTACCAATATTGCCGCGGGGCCGGTTCTACTCACCATAAAGGTTTTGCCTTTCTTAGCTTCAATTTGAGTAGCGAGGATCATCAAAGCATCAAGTGATTGCGCATCTTCCTTTGGTCTTGAGTATTGACCATCAAAAAACCAGTGCTGAGAATAAGGGGCATCATCGCCTCTAACATAGTGACGGTTATGTGCTAAGTTAAAGTAGTGATCAATTGATGCGGGGAAGTCTAAGCGTATTTGTTTTAGGTTTGGAAATAGAATGTCTTCGTTTCGAGCGGCTGCATCATATGCATCCATGCCACTTTTACCTAAACGAACAAGTGAATTAATTGCAAATATTGTTAGATCGATACTCATAGTTGTCATGCTCCATTTTAAACTCAATCGAATACACAACAACTTATACGTATAACTAACTCGAAATTTTAGATTATCAACTCTTTTGTCATTATTTAATTACAATACAACGATATATTCATTTTTTCCAATTGTATTTTTTATGTACAACTATTTTCTTCTTCGGCCTTTTCGTTTCTGTCCTTTTCCTTTGCGCTTAGATTGTTCGTCAGCCTCGAAGTTTCCGTATAGCTCATTAATATAGTCCTTTGCAGGTGATACTTTTACTGCGGGTTTACTTGGCTCAAAGCCAGCAAGAATTTCGCGCTTGAAATTATGTCCCGTAACACGCTCAATAGTACGCAGCTGCTTTGATTCATCTTCACAATAAAGACTAATCGCCAAACCTAATGTACCTGCGCGACCTGTGCGGCCAATACGATGCACATAGTCTTCAGCGACGTAGGGGAGATCAAAATTCACCACATAAGGAAGCTCATTGATATCAATTCCCCTTGAAGCGATATCAGTAGCGACAAGTACATTAAGCTCACCATTTTTAAAGCCTTCTAATGCGCCGGTGCGGGCATGTTGGCTTCTGTTTGAATGTATTGACTCTGCAGTAATGCCAGCACTTTTTAGTTCTAAGGCTAAACTATCAGCCCCATTCTTGGTTTTGCTGAAGACCAATACTTGTTGCCAATTATTGTTTTTGATTAGGTGAAGTAAGACCTCAGATTTTCGTTCCTTATCTACATGGTATAAATGCTGTTTTACTGTCTTGACGGTGCTGTTCGCGGATGACACTTCAAGTAGCACCGGTTTATCCATCATGCTTTTCGCGAGCGATTTGATGGCTTTTGAAAAAGTGGCTGAAAACATCAAAGTTTGTCGTTCACTCGGCAGTAAGGTTTGAATGTGGCGAATGTCATCGATGAAGCCTAAATCCAACATACGATCGGCTTCATCTAACACCAGTACTTCGAGATGCTCAAAGTTAACGGCTTTTTGCTTATACAGATCTATCAATCGTCCGGGAGTAGCAACAAGCACATCTAAGCCTTCTTGCAGCAGCGCTATTTGCGGTTCAATTCTTACACCACCGTAAACCGCGGTTGAGCGAATATTGAGTTGCTGACTATAATTCTGAACGCTTTTCTCAACTTGAGCTGCGAGCTCTCTGGTAGGCGTTATTATCAGCGCGCGCAGTAAATGCTTATTCGAATCCTGTGTTTTTGCTAGAAGATGCACAATTGGCAAAGTAAAAGCGGCCGTTTTACCTGTTCCTGTTTGCGCGATAGCGACGGTATCGCGTTGACTCAGGATCACCGGTATGGCTTCAAGCTGAATCGGCGTGGGTATTGTATAGCCTTGTTCAGCGACAGTCTGCAACAGTGCATCACACAAGCCTAAAGTGTCAAATGACATAGCCGAGCGTCCTTCAATATTTAGCTTAATTATTGAATATTATCAAAAAAAGCAATGGTAGATATCAATCATTAACTATTAAATCGAGTAATTGTAGTGTTTACTTAAATAAAGAAACTAACGACTTAAGGTCTCTATGAACTTTGCAGAATTTGCCGCCTCTCGAAAAAGTGTTCGAGGGTTTACTAAACAGCCTGTATCCAAAGAGCTTGTTGATAGAATCATCAATACTGCCAAGTGGGCGCCGTCATCTTACAACACGCAAACGTGGAAAGTGCATGCAGTCACTGGGGATGTTCTAGACAGAATACGTGAAGACAATACGAAGAATACATTAGCTGGAAAACCACATGTACGAGACTTTCCATACAAAGAAGATTACGAAGGCATACATCGTAAACGCCAAGTCGACGTTGCTATTCAACTATTCGAAGTAATGGGAATTGGTCGAGAAGATAAAGAGAAACGCATGGAGTGGATGATGAGAGGCTTCCGTCAGTTCGACGCACCTGTTTCTCTTGTGCTCACTTACGATAAATCTTTAGAGCCAGCCGGAATTACGCAATTTAGTTTGGGCTCATTAGCATACGGCATCGTCCTAGCTGCATGGGATCTGGGTTTAGGCTGTGTGATCAACGGTCAGGGCATTATGCAATCGGATGTAGTGCACAAACATGCCAAAATTCCTGACACTGAAGCGATTATGATCTGTATCGCCTTGGGTTATCCAGATGCAAACTTCGCTGCGAATGATGTGCGCTCAGTAAGAGCTGATAATGAGGAGTTTGTGACTTATCACGGATTTTAGTGATAGTCATTATTCTAGGTTCTTTTAAATCCCTAGTTGATGAGCAGCTTGCTAAAGAAGAGCGGTTTATAGAATAACTTGGCGAAAATACGGTACTTGTTCCGTCCTAAAAAAAAGCCGCGAGCATCAGTATCTGCTCGCGGCTTTTGTGTTTATTCTTGCTAATTAATAGATAGCTTACTTCGTAATCTTTTGAACCATTACAAAAAACATAGGCACAAAGAATATCGCTAAGAATGTGGCTGCGAACATGCCACCAATCACGGCGATACCGATGGCATTCTGTGAAGCCGCGCCAGCGCCATTTGATATAGCGAGCGGCGTTACTCCAAGTATGAAAGCCATTGATGTCATTATAATCGGTCTGAAGCGTTGTTTTGCTGCAATTGAAACGGCGCTTAATACATCTACACCTTTCTCAACTTGATCTTTCGCAAATTCAACAATCAATATGGCATTTTTAGCTGCTAAGCCAACGGTTGTTAAAAACGCGACTTGCAGATAAATATCATTTGGCAGTTTGAAAATAAAGGCGGCAACAACAGCACCTAGTATCCCCAGTGGAACAACCATGAGCACTGATATGGGCACTGACCAACTTTCATATAAAGCTGCTAAACATAGGAAAACGACTAAAATCGAGAGAAGGTAAAGTTGCCCAGATTGCGAACCTGCAGCCTTCTCTTCATATGAAAGACCAGCCCAATCAACACCAAAACCGCCGTTCAATTCACTCACCATGCGTTCCATTTCCGCCATCGCCTCACCTGTGGAGATACCTTGCGCAGGGTTACCTTGAATATTCACAGAGGATATACCGTTGAAGCGTTCAAGTTTAGGTGAACCGTACGTCCATTGCGTTGTAGCAAAAGCACTAAAGGCCACCATTTCGCCATTGTTATTACGCACGTACCATTTCTGTAAGTCTTCAGGCACCATTCTGTGCGCAGCATCAGCTTGCATATAAACGCGTTTAATTCGGCCGTTATCAATGAAATCATTCACGTAACTCGAACCCCAAGCAATTTGTAAAGCACTATTAATGTCGCTCAAAGGCAAGCCAAGCGCAGAGGCTTTTTCGCTATCGATATCTATCTTGAATTGCGCTACGTCGGATAGGCCATTAGGGCGCACACCGGCCAGTTTCGGATTTTGTGCAGCCATGCCTAACAAGCGATTTCGTGCATTCATTAAGGCTTCATGACCAGCACCAGTTCTATCTACCAGTTGCATGTTAAAACCGGTCGCATTGCCTAATTCTTGAATAGGCGGCGGTAAAATAGGGAAGGCGGTAGCATCCTGTATTTGCGAAAACGCACCGTATGCCTGGTTAACAATTGCAAAAGCACTATTGGAATCGTCTCGTTTATCCCAATCAACTAAGTGAACAAAACCCATCGCTGCATTTTGTGCTTGGCCTGCAAAGCTAAAACCTACAACGGTAAACATGTCAGACGTTATGTCTCCGTGCGTATCTAAGAAGAAATCTTCCGCTTGTTTTACCGACTCTAGAGTTCGTTGTGCTGTTGACCCAGGAGGTGTGCTTAAGAGCACAAAAATACTTCCCTGATCTTCACTAGGTAAAAATGAAGTAGGTAATCGAACAAAAATAATGACCATAACGCCTACAAGTGCACCGTAAATTACGAGATAACGCTTAACTCGCTTCGCGATGTGAGAGGCGGCTTGCTCATAGCCGTCACGACCTTTGTTAAAGCTTCTATTGAACCAGCCTATGAATCCTTTGTTACGATCTTTGTTTGGATCATGAGGCTTCAACAATGTAGCGCATAAAGAGGGTGATAGAACAATCGCTACCAGTACGGAAAAGCCCATTGCGGATACTATAGTGATTGAAAACTGACGATAAATCGCACCAGCCGAACCACTAAAGAAAGCCATCGGAATAAATACGGCAGACAACACGGCAGTGATGCCGACTAACGCGCCAGTAATTTGTTTCATGGATTTTTTGGTTGCCTCTTTAGGAGATAACCCTTCTTCGTCCATTATGCGCTCAACGTTTTCAACGACTACGATTGCATCATCAACAAGTAAGCCGATCGCCAAGACCATAGCAAACATAGTTAATACATTTATACTGAAGCCAAAAGCAAAGAGCACTGAAAAAGTGCCTAGTAAAACAACGGGTACCGCAATGGTCGGGATAAGTGTCGCTCGCCAGTTTTGTAAAAACAAAAGCATTACCAGAAACACTAAAATGACGGCTTCAATGAGAGTTTGAACAACAGATTTTATAGACAACTCGATAAACGGCGCTGTGTCCAAGGGATAAACTACTTGAACCCCATCGGGAAGGGTTGTCTTAAGTTCATCAACTCTTGCTTTAACTCTCTCTATAGTCTTTAGTGCATTTGCCCCAGTAGCTAAACTGACGGCCATGCCTGATGCAGGTTTGCGCTTATATCGCACTATCGTATCGTAAGACTCAGCACCGAGTTCAATTCTGGCGACATCTCTCACTCTAACCTGAGATCCATCAGTATTCACTCTTAAAACAATTCGCTCAAAATCTTCTACAGTTTTCAGGCGCGATTGTGCTTGTATTGTAGCGTTTATTTGCTGACCTTCAATTGAAGGCATACCGCCTAATTGTCCCGCGGATACATCCGTATTTTGAACCGTAACCGCATTCCGCACATCAACAGGTGTTAAGTTAAAACTGTACAGTTTTGCAGGGTCCAACCAAATTCGCATTGAACGCTGTGCACCAAATACGCGGACGCTGCCGACACCGTTAATTCTTGAAATGGGATCACGAAATTGAGACACCAACAGATCACTTAGATCATATTGGCTTATGTCTTCATTATCAGAATAAAAGCCAATAACAAGCGCAAAGGCAGCATTAGACTTATTAACCGTCACGCCTTGTTGTTGCACTTGCTGTGGCAATAATGAAATGATGCCTTGTACTTTATTTTGCGTTTGAACTTGAGCGATGTCAGGGTCGGTGCCCGGTGCAAAGCTCAAAGTAATGTTGACAGAATTGTTGGCGCTGCTGGATGAAAAGTAGCTTAAGTTATCGATGCCTGAAAGGCTTTGTTCAATAACTTGAGTAACCGAGTTTTCAACTGTTTCGGCTGATGCTCCGGGGTAAACCGCACTGATAGATACGGTTGGCGGTGCCACTTTAGGATATTGCTCAACTGGCAGAGAAGTAATTGCAAGCACACCTGTTAGCATTGTGATGATGGCAAGAACCCATGCAAAAACAGGGCGTTCGATGAAAAAGCCAGCCATAAATTGTCTTCCTAATTCTTTTGTAAAATGAAAATAAAAACCACACTGATAAGTATCATGTGGTGACTAGCCTAGCGTGTTATTTATTAGGTTTCCAAGGCTGTGGATTTACCACAACTCCGGGTCTGACTTTCTGGTAGCCACTTATGATGAGTCTCTCGCCAGACTCAATATCAGTACTAACAGCATAGTCTGAGCCGATGGATTTAATGGGATTTATTTTCTTAGCAACAACGACGTTTTTATCATCGACCAAATAGATGACTAAGCTACCATCTGCTTGACGCATGGTGGCGCGATGTGGGATCAAAACTGCTTCCTTTGCTCCCACATGCACTCTTGTTTTAACAAAGAGTCCAGGTAGTAAAATGCCATCTGGATTTGGCACTATTGCGCGTAGAGTCACGGCGCCTGTGCTCTGATCAATGGTGACTTCGGAAAATTTTAGACGGCCTTGATGAGCATAGAATTCATTACTCGTCTCATTGATTAATAGAGTTACCGGCAACTCCTGTATTTGTTGCATTTCTTTTCGTAGCTCAAGAATTGCAGAGCCAGATTCTTGCATATCAATATAAATGGGATCTAGCTGAGTAATTGAGGCAAGTTGCTGCGCTTGGTTGCTAGTTACCAATGCGCCTTCAGTCACATATGAACGGCTAATACGACCATCGATAGGCGCGTACACTTTTGTGTAGTCAACGTTAACTTGAGCTACGTCTACCTGAGCCTCCGCTACGCTGATTTTTGCGTTTGCTTGTTCGTTTTGTGCAATGACGTCGTCATAATCTTGCTGACTTACAGCATTTCTTGAGACTAGGTCTTTATAACGAGCTGCTTTAGCTTGCATCGTTTTCTGATTAGCTACGGCACTTTTAACATCAGCAAGGGCGCTGTTTAACTGCGCCTTATAGCGTGCATCATCAATTTGGTACAACTGCTGACCTTGCTTTACTTGCGCACCTTCTTCAAAGAAACGCTTGATAATAACACCATCAACTTGAGGACGAACATGAGATTGCCTGAAAGGTGTCACACGACCAGGTAAGTCCATCGATATCTCTACTTTCTGTTTTTCTAAAGTAATAAACGAGACGCTAGGTGCAGGCTGTTGCATTTGACCCTGTGGGCTCTTGCTGGCATCTGAACAAGCATAAACTGTTGTTAACAATGCCATCACGACGCAGATTCTAAATGAATTCATATGTAAACCTTGAGAAGAAAATGATTAGGCTGGACAAGCTCTAATTAATTGATTATCGTAATATACATACATGGATGTATGTTGTCAATTTCACTCGATTAGTTTGAAAGAACTTTTTTGAGCGGAATGACAAAAAAAGTATAATTACAAAGTGACTCAAACAGAAGCCTCGGAGCAATACGTAGTAATGAGAAAAACCAAAGAAGATGCGGACATTACGAAACAATCAATCTTGGACGCTGCCGTTGTCGTTTTCAGTGAGGACGGTGTTGCAAAAAGCTCTTTAGAAAAAATTGCAAAAAAAGCTAATGTGACGAGAGGTGCTGTCTATTGGCACTTTGCGAGTAAACAGGAAATTTTCGAAGCACTTCACGAGCAATTGCATACTCCCTTTATTCAAGTGATCACAGATGGTGTTGAAGCCGTTAGCGCGAATGCAATTACTCAGTTAAAGAAGGTCTGCACTGAAGTTCTTATCGATTTAGAAAAAGACGAAAAAAAGAAAGAAATAGCAACCTTGTTTTTGTTGCGCTGCGACTACTCGGGTGAATTTGCTCAAAGTAAAGAAAGATTTAATGAAAGAAAAAAGCTTAAATTAATTGCTTTATCGAAGTACTTCGATAAAGCAATTGAGCAGGGTGTCCTTCCCAAAAATACAGATTCAATGCTTTTGGCGATTGGCATAAGTGCTTATTTGCGTGGTATAGCGATTGAATACCTCGAGGATCCCGACACATTTTCAATGCAAGATAATGCAGCGAAATTAATCAGTATGTATTTAGGGAAGTTACAAACTGCTTAGTATGCAACTCCCATCTACCTATAAAACTGCACGTTAAAAGCGTCGAATAAACTGACTCACAAGCTAATTTAATTAAGGTTGTAATATTGCTGATATTGAGTGTAACGCATAGGCTTAACCTTATACTTCGGCTGTAAATACGTGACGATATCAATCAGTTCATTCACGGTCATAACATCATTGTAAATCGGCATTGCAGAAGTGCCGTCTGGGTTCTTTATATTATCGATTCCGATAGCCTGCCCAGCTATTTTATGTGAGGGATTGATGACTGAAGTTACCAGTTGCCCGTAAGTTTTTACAATCGACGAAGTCACGCCGAGTTGAATAGGTCTTTCAAACTCTTTCTTGACCGATTCGTCTTCAAAACCTTCAACGCTATGGCAAGCAACACATTTGTGTTTCTTAAACGCTAATTCACCTTTTACCGCATCACCCTTCGGTAAACTAAATCCCTTTGGAGAATCTGCACCCTGACTGCATGCAAAAAGCAGCGAGCTGCTGATTAGAATTGCTAGTAATAATTTAATGTTCATTTTGATTCCTTTAACTTGGTGTAAATGATTAAAAATGACGCACTTTCATCTTGACACTTTGAGCAAAACTTTAATTGACGCTGATCAATCATTAACCAGATTAGCTTTGAGCTGAATATGCATTTAGCACTACATCTCGCTCAACTAAATGCATTTGCGGCTAAATACGCTCAAACATCAAACATTGATACTAATCAAGTTTTACAAAAGGCAAAGGGGCTAAGCTGACGATTAATTAGTCAATTTAATTGGGAGCAAGTTATGGCAACGATTACTTTTCACGGCGGGGCACAAGAGGTAACAGGCTCTTGTCATCTCGTTGAATCAAAGCACTTAGGCCGCTTCCTTCTTGATTGCGGAATGCATCAAGGTGGCAGTTCAGTTAAGAGAGTCCAAGACGAGTACTTTGAATTTAACCCAAAGACTATAAAAGCTGTTTTTCTATCGCACGCTCATTTAGATCACAGTGGTATGTTGCCAAGATTAGTTAATCAGGGTTTTGAAGGTGTCATTTATTGCTCTGAAGCAACGGCAGGCTTGCTCGACATTATGCTGAAAGATTCCGCGAGCTTATACCACAGTGATTTGGCCAGAGAGAATATACGCCGAGCGAGAAAGGGAAAAGAAGCCCTTGAACCCCAATACACGGAAGAAGATGTAGAGGAAGCACTCAAACTGTGTAAGGGGAAACCATACAACCAGCGAATTGAGATAATGAATGGTTTGGAGCTCAGGTTTCAAGACGCAGGGCACATCCTCGGTTCAGCCATCGTAGAACTGTTCATTGAAGAAAATGGAGAGCAAAAGAAACTGGTGTTTTCCGGAGATTTAGGTAATAAGAATGCTGTCTTAATGAAGGACCCAAGTGTTATTAAAGAAGCCGACGTCGTGCTAATGGAGGGGACTTATGGTGATCGAAATCACAAGGATATTGAAAATACTCTGGCTGAATTGAAAACAATCCTTATAGATACACATGCGCGCGGTGGAAATATCATGATCCCCGCCTTTGCAGTGGGAAGAACTCAAGAGATCCTGTTTTACTTGGGGATGCTGCATAGTCAAGGATTACTAGATGATTGGCAAGTAGCACTTGATAGCCCTATGGCAATTGAGGTTACACGAGTTTATGACAGGTGGTTTCGCTCCTTGGATCAACAGGAAATACAAGAATCGACACCCAAAGCACATTCTATCTTGAAAGACTTTATACCCAACCTCTTTTTGGCTGTGAGTGTCGATGAGTCGATTGCGATAAACCGAATACAAAAAGGTGCAATTATTATTGCAGGAAGTGGGATGTGCACTGGTGGACGCATTCGCCATCATTTTAAGCAACGCATATGGGATACGCGAAATACGATTATATTTTGCGGGTATCAAGCTAATGGCACTCTCGGTAGGCTCTTAGTTGATGGTAAGACTCATATTAAAATGTTTAATGATGACTTTGCCGTTAAAGCAAAAATAGAGACGCTAGGTGGCTTTTCGGCTCATGCGGGGCAAGATGAGTTACTTGATTGGATTCGCGGTTTTGAGACCAATCCTTGCGTTGTACTAGTGCATGGAGAGCCGAAAGCTTTAGATGTTCTTAGAGCCAAACTATGGAGCGAGCAAAACATCAGGGCAAAAGTACCACGCATTGGTGAATCGATGGTGTTTTGATTTTAAAAAACCGATTGCGATGCTAAAACAGTCCTTCTTTAACACTTATCATAGCGCTAGAAAGACTGTGATGGTAAAACAATATCTGGGTCGCCAAAACTGATGCCTAAGGAAAGTGCGTTTCTCAAGGTCATATTGTCTAGCGGTATAGAACGCGCTTTGTTTGCTGCTTGATCAAGTGGAATGTCAGTCGTTTGATTGTTCCTCATTACGACCACTCGACCAAAGCGTTTCTCAGCGACAAGGCTTGCAGCTGCGCAGCCCACGTTACTGGCGAATATTCTATCAAAGGCAGTAGGGGAGCCGCCTCGTTGTATATGTCCTAGCGCTGTTGAACGTATTTCAGAATCAATTTTTTGTTCCAACTGCAATTTGAGCATATTACCAACACCACCAAGACGCACAGTATCAGGACTCGACATGATCGTTTCGCGCACTACTGCTTCTCCACTTTTTTGCATGGCACCTTCGGCCACGACGATAATTGAAAACTGCTTTTCACTCGCACGTAAGTTGCAAATTTTAGCAACTTCATCAATATCATAAGGAATTTCAGGAACCAGAATGACATCTGCTCCGCCAGCCATACCTGATTGCAACGCAATCCAGCCTGCATAGCGTCCCATCGTTTCTAGTATCATCACTCGCTTGTGTGATTGACCCGTTGTGCGCAAACGGTCGAGGGCGTCGGTAACAATCGATACTGCAGTATCAAAACCAAAGGTTTGGTCCGTTCCTGCTAAGTCATTGTCAATGGTTTTTGGGACACCAACGATATTCATCCCAATCTTCGAAAGTTCATTTGCGATAGACATTGTGCCATCGCCACCAATCACAACCAAAGCATCAAGCCCCAGCTTCTGATAGTAAGCAAAAACTTGAACACTTAAATCCTGTCCTTTGTAATTAAGAGGACTTGCTGAGTTGCTCGTGCCTAATATTGTGCCACCCGTTGATAATATGCCACTACATTGCGAGTAAGATAAGGGTCTAACGCGTTCTTCTATCAATCCTGCAAAGCCATCTTCAATCCCGATGATTTCAGCTTTGTAGTTAATAATTAAGTTTTTAGCGACCGCTCGAATGGCCGCGTTGATACCTGGGCAATCACCGCCACCGGTCAGAATTCCAACTCTCATTAAGCTACTACCTCATTTTCTAATATGCCATCGTGTTCAAAGCGACTAATGTTTGTAAGCGTGACTTGTGCAATTTTTAGCATAGCTTCTTTTGTGAAGAAAGCTTGGTGACTTGTAATAATCACGTTTGGGAATGTGAGTAGACGCGATAATTGGTCGTCTTGCAGCACAGTTGAAGAAAGGTCTTCAAAGAAAACGTCTTCCTCTTCTTCATAAACGTCTAAACCAAGCAAGCCTATTTTACCAAGCTTCAGAGCCTGAATAATGGCTTTAGTATCAATTAATTTGCCTCTACTTGTATTAATAATAGTCACGTCATCCTTCATTAACTCAATTGCTTCGTTGTCTATCAGGTGATGTGTTTGAGGCGTCAAAGGACAATGCAGAGAAATGATGTCTGATTGCTCAAACAGCCTTTCTAGCGGCACATATTGAACACCGGATTTAATGCATTCATCATTTTCAACAGGATCAAAAGCCAATACTCTACAGCCAAAGCCCTGCATTATTCGGATAAAGGCTTGCCCAATATTTCCTGTGCCAACGACACCCACAGTTTTACCATGTAGGTCGAAACCAATTAAGTTGTGCAAAGAAAAGTCACCTTCTCTGACTCGATTGTAGGCTCGATGTATTCGCCGATTCAAACATTGCAATAGTCCAACGGCGTGTTCGGCAATTGCGTAGGGTGAGTAAGATGAGACTCTTACGACCGGCAACGAAAGTTGCTTGGCACATACTAAATCAACATGATTAAAGCCGGCTGAACGCAAGGCAATCAATTCGATGCCTTTCTTTTTCAGAGCATGCAAAACGTCTGCATCTAGGCAATCATTGATGAATGCACAAACTACTGTTTCATCTTTAATCAAAGCAACTGATTCGAGAGCAAGGTGGGTAGGGTAGTAATTAATAATGTGGCCATGCTTGGAATTCACAGAATTAAAGAACTCTAAGTCGTATGGCTTGCTGTTAAAAAATGCAATCTTCACCATTGTATTCCTAAAATATAGAGTCGAAAGTTTTTAAAGAATGTTACTTAACATGAAAACGTAGCGGTGAGCTCAAAAACCAATGCTTTATTATAAGGCATTGGTTTCTGAGAAAGAAAAATAAGCTGAAATGAGTTGAGATTTCAGGCTTTGCGGCATGATTGACTTAGCTATCGTCATGTATCCTAACGGCTAGTACATCTTGCTTCACTCCGTGTAAAACAGCATTGGCAGTTGAGCCTAAAAGCACTTTAATGCCGCTTCTTCCATGAGTACCTAACACAATCAACTCAGCGTCTATTTCGTTGGCAATCTCTTTTATCTCATCCGCCGCATCGCCAAGTCTTAAATGGACATTTTCTTTGCTAATGCCAGACACTTCGGCAATAGTTTCTAATTCTTCTCGAGCTAGTTTCAATCGACCCGAATCATCAATAGCATTGTATTCCATACCGTATAAATAGGGTTGAATATAAACCGTTGGCATTGGTATATATGCCAAGCTGAGTTTATCAGGGGATTCACATACAGATAGGGCTTTTTTAATGATACTTTTATATTCAGCGTTAATATCAATGGCGACTAAAACACGTTTGTAATTACTCATAGGATCTGCTCCATTTCGCTTACTGTTAACATTTAGTCTTAACTACGACTTATTAAGTTCAATGTAACAGCTTAAAAAAAGAACAAGTTTGACCTGAGTCAAGTATTCGCTTATTGATTACCATGGCTATTGTTTAGATGATAAAGAACAACCTTATCGAAATCAGAACCTACGCCATTTGTATCGCCACTATTACCCGTATTATTTTGCGAATATGCGCCAGCTTTAAAATAATTCCATTCTTCTATTACATCATAGCCGCTAGATTCCTGAATCATATCAACGTATTGATGACCAATAATTGGGCCGTTCAAGTCACCACGACGAATAAGTACATCTATTCGAGGACCTTGTTGATTAATTTCATAGGAGAATACTTCTCCTAATTGAATGCCTTGTTCCGGATTGCTGGTATAGATTGCTTGGTTGTTTTCGTTAGTGTGACGAGGCCCCAGCACCATCTTCCAAATATCATCACTATTCCTAATTTCATGAGCGAAATAGATATAACCACGGTCATTGTTTGGGAATTTTTTAAAATATAGGCGAATGGGTTCGTCGTTATCGGCATGAATTTGGCCGATGATAACTCGGCCTGTGTGGGATTGGCTGCCACTCGTAGTGACATGGTCGACTTTAAGCGTGGCTTTTAGCAAGCCCCCACGACCTCCGACTTGGCGCTGAGGATCGGGTTGGTATCCCAAAATCCAATTGTTCTGATTGACGCCTTGAGTACTAATTCCTGTGTTGCCACGTCGCAACATTTCCCGTAGCTCTGTTCTAGTAAAACTAGTATTCGCTGAGGTTTTCGCCCCAAAGATAGTGGCAATAAATACCATGCCACCGTCCTCGGCAGTGTAAAAGTAGTCTTCATCTACAAAGCCGTCGTCTAATTCACGTTCGCTAGCACGCAATGAGAAGCCATCATCTGGGTCGGTACGTGGTGTATCGAGAGCCCAAGTTAACAAATCGAAATTCTTGCCTGGAGCAAGGCTTGGATCGAGATTAAACTGCGAAATATCTACATTCTGTGTTTGTATTGGCGCGGCACTGACGTCTAAGGGGCAGCCAAATACCGCAGCTTCTGTTAGCGCAGTTATATTATTTGTGTCGCTCCCATAGCTGGTAATACGAACGAAGCGGGCGACTGTATCTGGAACATCAAAGCGCTCAAAGGAGTTGGTGACTTTGCTTGACGTTTCATTGCTTAAAATGCTGGTAAATGTTTCTCCACTTTCTGACACGGCGATATCAAATGTATAAGCTTGCTGTTCGCCATTAAACCAAGCCATGCCAATCTCTTTTACCAAGTGACGGTAACCTAATTCTATGGTCACTTGAGCAGCACTTTCAGTTGTTTCCCAACGACTATTTTCACTTAAACTACTATCAATAATATTGCTGTCCACGAAATCACCTTGGGTCGAGTTTTCACTCGCGGTGCTTCTTAGATGAATAAAATCTAAACCTGAACAAGTGGTAACACTGTATTTCGGAGGGTATATTGGGTCGGCAATCCCTGGCGCGGGTGGCGGTTCAGGCGGTGTTGTGGGCGCCGGAGACGGAGCAGAGGAGCCACCACCACACGAAAATAATGCGGAAAAGCTTATACCTAAAATAATTAATCGAATCACAGCGCCTCCTTAATTCAACGCGAATAAACACCTTCGCAATCGATACTAATTGAATTTTAAACCCAAGACTAATTATTTAAATTGGGGACTAGATCCCAATAATTTCGTGCAACTCATCAAGATGACTAATCGTGTATGTGGGTTTAATATCAGAAGTATTGATAACACCCGGATGTTGCAACCAACAGGTATCAATTCCCATATTTTTACCACCCAAAATGTCGCTTGTGATGGTATCACCAACCATTAGGACTCTATCGTTAGAAGGATTACCCAGTAGTGACAATGTATGCTCAAAAATAGCTTTATGCGGTTTCGCAGAACCCACTAATTCAGATATTACGACATAATCGAACACGCCGTCTAAACCAGCGCGATGTATGCGAGTGCTCTGTAAACGGTGGAAGCCATTCGTCACAATCGCTAGTTTTGCTTTGCCTTTTAGTTGTGTCAAAAGATTTACAACGCCGGGCAAGGGTTCGCAAATTTGAGCCATTGCATCTAAAAATTCGTCATTTAATTGTTTGGGAGCAATATTTAATTTAGCTCCCCATTCTGAGAAACGCGTTATTTGTAGATAGTCAGAGCTTATCTCACCGTTTTGATAGCTGATCCAGAGTTTTTTGTTACTTTCTTGATAGTGTTCATAATCGGCTTGTGTAAAGTTGATGCCATATCGAGAGAAGACGACTTTCATTCCTGCCAAAATATCAAAACTAAATAATGTCTCGTCTGCGTCGAACAGCACAAAATCATAACGCATTTTACTTCCTATTTTATTGATTTGAATACGATTACTCTAAATCGTATTTCATTGTCAGGCATTATAAACACAATTTAATAATTAATAGTCGAATAAGCACAAAAAGAAGTTTAGAAATAATTGTGACGAATTGGCGGAAAGCTGCGTCTATACATATGAACACGAAAGGTTTTGGGGAACGTTAGGGCCATGGATGGCTCTCTCACTTTTTGCCAACCACTTCGAGAGCGTAAAAGACTAATGTATTGAAGTTCACACATTTACAATAGTACTAGAAGTGGTTGGTCTTTTATTGAGAACAACTTGATAAGCGGTGAATGCTTAGGCCGAATAAGTAGAAATGATCCGCTATTCGTGTTCGACCTTATCCAAAGCACGTTTGAATCGCATTTTAACAGCACTCAATTTTAATTCTACGATTTCAGCAATCTCACTAAACTCTAAACCACCTACAACTCTAAACACCACAATACTGCGGTCTTCAATGTTAAGCGTCTGTAACCACTTATCGATGATATGTTTACTTTCCTCAATAGTGTGTTCGTCTTCTTCTATTGGAACATGCTTAGCTTCGTCCAAATCAACAAGTTCTAATTGTTTTTTACGTAACTTTGTTAAAGACAAATTGTGGGCAATCTTATACACCCAAGTTTTGAAACTAGCGCGTTGTTCAAAACGAGCAATGTTATTGAATACATTGAACATAGCATCACTTACCGTTTCCTCGGCTTCCTCAATGGAACCTAAGTAACGATAGCAAACCTTCACAAGTGGTTTGTGGTAACGATGAAAAAGTACCTCATAGGCAGTTGTCACATAAGGCAGTTGAAGCTGTGCTAAACGCACCAATTCAGCATCATCAAACTGTGACAAACGATCAGAAACACGATTCTTATCGTGCTCCGTAGGCTTCATGTTTGAATGCCTCTACGGTTTGCTGGCTAGACGGGTTATCGTAAATTTTTTCGTGAGTAATTCTTGATTTGGAATGCTCAATTGCTCACCCTCTTTATTCTCGATAAGCGTATTTACGGTACTGACGACTACAACATTTCCGACAAAGTCGTCAAACTTGATCTCGTCACCGGGTAATAACTGCTCTCTCGCGTAAATTCCAGAGACGATGCTGTTGGCAATTGACTTTGTTCCTAAGCCCAATGCCAGAGCTAATGCGATGCCAAGGCTTGCGATTAGTACCGTAAAGATAGTGTTTAATAATTGAGTCTCTAGCTCTAATTGGCCAATCACTAAAGAGAACGTAATAAACAAAACCAGCATTTGCAGCACTCTACCTACCGCAGAACCGTATTCTACGCCTAGGTTATCCAAAGAAGCTGTGACTTGGTTTTTACCTGCGTTGGCAATAAATAAACCTAGTATCGTTATAGCGACTGCGCCGAATATTTTAGGTAAGTAGAGAACGAAGTCATCTAGAATGGCTGAGAATCGGTCAAGGCCGAGTGTATCTGATGCTGCAACAAGAATAATCAGCACAAAGAATAAATGAACTATGCCTGCCAATAGCTTCGATGGTGTCGCTTTGAAGCCAAAAACCTTAAGTCCTTTCTCAACTCCCAACTTGCTACACAGCGTATTAAATCCAATTTTTTCTATCAGCTTGCCTAACCAAGTCGTCACAAGTTTAGATATGTACAAACCAATTGCTACGACAATTATTGTGGCAATAAGGTTAGGTAAAAAACCGGCTATTTCTGTCCAAAATTTTGAGAGGGCGTTGCTAAAAGACTGTGTCCATGCGCTAATGTTCATTTCTGGCTCCAATATTTGTGGTGCTTAAGTTGTGCTTAAGATCTGCTTTTTTTGTGTTGTTGATGCAGTGAGAATCGTCGTTTTGCAGAATATGCAGATGCGCCAAATCCGAGAAATATAACCCAAACCCAGCCAACAAAAAGGCTAGCAATGTCTTTTGTTGCAACTACTCTCGCCGATTTTTTTAAGACTTTATCCAACGCTTGCTTGTCACTTTGTAACTCAGGTTCATCTGACCAAATGGCTTTAAGTTTGTCTTCATCGATACTCATACTATTCTCCAAATTACATTCAGAAAGACGGCCCATTTGCATGAGCCGTCTTTGTGCTACTACTTATTGACGATTAATATCTCTACGCGTCTATTCTGCGCGCGTCCCTCAGGTGTTTCATTGGACGCAACTGGTTTATCTTTGCCATAGCCGTTGAAAGTAACTTTTTCACCGTCAATTTCACTTACTTGGGTGATGAAGTTTGCGACAACTTCAGCTCTGGCTTTTGATAAAGCCAAGTTTAGCTCTGCACTGCCTGTCGAATCGGTATGACCCGAGACAACTATATTTGCATTAGGGAAGCGTTTAATAGCGTCAGTAATTTTATTTAGCATAATAAAGTTAGATGACTCAATCTCACTACCGCCAGACTTAAATGAGAAGCCTTGTGCGCGTATTAAGACGTTGTCACGCTGACGATATACCGTTGCTTCCTCTTCTGTGAACATCGATTGCACGGCAGCAAATCGCGCGTCGTCCGCTTTCTTAGCCGCAAGTTCTTTTTCACGTAATAGTTTCGCTTGCATTAAAGCTTCAGCCGAATCACGCTCTAGCTTGCTTGCTCGCGATTGAGACGCAGCAGTAATTTCTTGAATTTGGTCCTGCGCATCATTTAACTTAGCTGTTAGCATCTCGTTATTATTAACTAATACTGAAACCTGCTGACGCAAACCAGCTACAACTTCTTTGTTAGTGTTATTGAATTGCACAGCACTGTTCATTGGTGCTACTACTGAACTCAATTGTTCCTGATACCAAAGTATTTTTTGCTCTTCGTCAAAATCCGCATTGTCAAAGTAGGCATTGATATCTGCTATACCTTCGGCTTGCTTCACCAACCAAATAGCACGATTGGAATGAATGTTGGCCTTTGCTGTATCGGTTCTGTTCGCCTCTAAGGTATTAACGGCAAGTTTTAGCTCGTCTTTCGCTTGTGCAATAGTCCTAGGTGCAATGTCATTTAGATCTTCTTTTTCTGCTTTTGCAACAGCTTGTTGAGCAAAGCTCAGCATATTCTTTTTCAGTGCTTTCAATTCAATAGCTAAGTACTGATTTTTTAAAGCTTCAATGTCTTTCTTCGCTTTAGCTTCCTGACCAAACTCTAGCTGAGCGATCGCTTTAGAAAATGATTCTTCCGCATCTTTGAATTCTTCAGGTGCAACCGAAGCCGCGTTTACTTCAAGAGCCTTTTCGCGAGCTAAAAGCACTTCTTCAAAGGTATATTTCGCCTTGTTGGATTGGACACGAGCGGCCTTTGCACGCGCAACAGCTTCAACTGCTAATTCGCTTGCATCTGCTTTACCAGCCATTGCGTCTTTCATCGCATTTTCGTAAACGCGTTGAGCTTGCTTCATTTGCTCTGGAGCGAAAAACGCTAAATCATCGTTCTTTGCTTCTTCGAGTAATATGCTAGCTTCGCGAGCATTAGGGTATTTTGCAAAAACATCACTTTCACTAATAGATGTGCTAGATGCACAACCGCCTAATAAGACCATAGCTAAACTGATACTGATAATTGATTTTTTCATTTGTGTTGCTCCATTTCCTTGAGTGCCTAAATTGGCGATTGTTGATATAGACGACAGGAGCTACGAAAAAGTCACAAAACTTTATTGAATTACTTTTTTCTTGAAGTCGGAGGTAAATTTTCTGTTGTTAATATGAATGCAAAAGTTGGAATAAAGCACGCAAGGCAGAGTGAGGCTTTTAATGAAATGACGACAACTTAGAAAAAGCCGTTCTTTTACTTTTCTTTCTTAACTTTTGGTGTGTCTTTAGAAAGGTATTTTTTTAGTAAGGAGATAAAAAGCTGCTGTTCTTCTTCATTGAACACCGACACTATTTCTTCCTGTGTTTTGACGTGTTCTAAAATCACTTTCTCTATTAATTTTAGACCCTTTTTAGTTAAAGCGACATTAACACTTCGCTTATCGTCTTTTTTTGTTTTTCTTTTTACAAGCCCTTTCTTTTCTAATTTGTCGATTCGCGTTGTCATTGTGCCTGAGGTTATCAGCATTTGATCAAGCAATTCACCGGGAGAAAGAGAGTAGGGCGGACCTGCGCGTAATAAGGTGGCAAGAACTTCAAAACTAGCATCTGTCAGCTTCTGCTTTCCAGAGCTAAGGCATAGTTCATCATTAATTTCTTTAGTGGCTTGTTGTAATCGAGAAATGAGTGCCATTGGCTTAGTGTTTAAGCTTGGCATCGATTCTGACCATTGTTGGATTTTTTTCTGAACAGCGTCCATTGGGATAATTTCTACTCGTATCCTTTGTAAATAAACAAACTGCTTGTTTGTCTTCGTTCTAAGATTAATTGCTACCCATCAATCTTACTAAGCCTTTTTGTCAGTGTTCAGGAGCTAATGCGAATTTGCCACAATTAGCATAAAAGGCCTTCATTTTAGCTTTTGTCAATTGGCCAATAATGAATTGGCCAATTCATAAGAACCGATTAGGAACTTTGTTTTGGTGCTTTACTCTTTTTTATCTTCTTGTTCTTTTTTTCGGCCTTTTTTTTACTCTTAGTTTCAAAGGTCTCAATCGTTTCCTTCGCTTCGATTTTTTCTTCGTTAGATTTCTCTTTTTCTTGCTTAGCTTCAAGCTTTTTCAGTTTAACTATATCAGCACCGAGTATACGCTCAACTGATTTCCTACCGAGAATAGCAACTGGAGAGTAAGGGTATTTCTTTTTAAAAAACTTTTTGAATGCTTTTTTAATCATTGTTGTTTATTTACGCCTCCCTTAATGTCGAGTTAAGGTTTTCTTCAAAATTCCTATGTTGTCGATGATTTCCATCATTTTTAACACAGACTTATATTACTTTTGCATAAAGGTAATATGATTTTATCTTGATGTCAAAGTATTTCTTTCGGATCGCAAGTGAAATATACGTTCTATAGGTATGTTATTACCAATAACGTTCCATACTGATCTGTCCCGGTGAACGTCTAAGGTGCTTCTTCAGTCCAAACGCAGAGAGGGCTTCAACAGCATCCTTTATCATATCTGGATTGCCACACAACATAACTTGTGAGTTTTCGGGTTCAATCTTTAGACCGCAGTGCTTTTGTATGTCCCCACTTTGAAGTAATGATGGTATCCGTCCGTTAAGCCCCGTCGAAAAAACTTCTCTGCTTGTGATTGGAACGAACTTAAATTGCGATGGACGATGTTTCACTAATGCTTCGATATCTTCTAAATAAGCTAAGTCCTGTATTTTTCTGGCCGCGTAAACTAGGATAATATGTTGAAACTTATCCCAAACAGCTTGGCTTTGAAGTATCGATAAAAAAGGACCCACGCCTGTGCCGGTAGCGAGCATGAACAATAGTTCGCTTTGCGGCACTTCCTCGACGGTTAAGAACCCAGTAGCAGGAGACATCAACTTTAAGTCATCGCCCTTTTTAAGCAAATGAAGTTTAGGAGAAAGGCTACCATCAATTACGGGTACCGCCATAATTTCATAAAAGTCCTCATTGGGGGAATTTACCAGTGAGTATGGTCGCGACAATATCTGGCCTTCGGGGGTTGGCAAACCAATTTTGACGAATTGGCCTGCAGTGAATCCTGGAAAATCTTGACAAGTAAAGCGCAAACTAAACAAATGCGAATTCCAATCAATTCGTTCTATTATATGAGCGTCGAGCCATGCAGCCATCATCATCTCCATCATCTATAAACGTTAAATAGAAAGTACTATAGTTGTGCTAATTAATGAACCCTTTTTAAACGTTCAAGCAATAGACTTTTATATGTAAGTTTATGCTAAAGCTATTGTTTTTCATCTGAAATTGTAAGAATTTTACTAATCGTTATGCATAGTGTGTATGCAAGTACACGTATAAGGTTTAGACTAAATTGAAATATCCTGTCTCAACTGGCTTGATTATTGCCTTGTTAGAGTAACTCTTGGTTAAAACTAAAAGAAAACATGAAAAATATTGCTAAAAATTTGGTCCACTTTTGTACGCAAAAGCCTAAGACGGTTTACGCTATATTGGCTGTATTGGCCTTAATTTTTACAGCGCAAATACCGCGCATAAAAATTGATACCGACCCAGAGAATATGCTTGATGCGGAGCATCCTGCGCGTGTCTTTCATAACGAGGTGAAAACGCGTTTTGCTATGCATGACGCAATCGTGGTTGGCGTAGTTGATTCGAGCAACGAAAATGGTGTATTTACCCCTAATACACTAACTGACATATATGACATTACAGAGTCAATATTGTCAATTGATGGGGTCATTTCGGCTGATCTAATGTCAATTTCAACAGTCGATAACATTACGCAGTCAGAGCCGGGAACAATCCGTTTTGAATGGATGATGGATAAAGCTCCGAGTACTTTGGAAGAAAGTACTCAAATTCGTGAATATTTGGCCAGGCTCCCTTTGTTACAAGATACGCTTGCTTCAGAAAACGGCAAAGCGGCGGCTATTTACGTACCTATTAAAGATAAGAATGAAAGCTACAATATTGCAGAGAAAATACGAGCAGATATAGATAAATTAGATGGTGGAGCAAATTGGTACATCACTGGATTGCCTGTTGCTGAGGATCAGTTTGGATTTGAGATGTTTATCCAAATGGGAATTTCAGCCCCCTTAGCCGGAGTAACAATTTTCATCCTCTTGTTTTTCTTCTTCCGCAATGTCCCATTAATCATTGCACCAATGGTAGTCGCGATGGCTACAGTGATGATAACCATGGGCGCTTTAATTGGTATGGGATACACGGTTCATATTATGTCATCAATGATTGCCATCTTCTTGATGCCAATAGCTGTGGTAGATTCAGTACATATTTTGTCGGAGTTTAGTGATCGTCATAAACCGGGTGCGGACCTAAATGAAACGATAGAAGAAGTTGTCGGGCATTTGTTCACGCCAATGCTATACACATCAGTTACTTCTTCAGTAGGTTTCTATTCATTAATGCTCACGCCAATACCGCCGGTTCAGATATTCGGAGCCTTTGTTGGTACAGGTATCTTGTTAGCATTTATAATTACCATTACTTTTATGCCTTCGTACCTCTCACGCATGAATAGCGCATCTCTTGAAAAGCTTCAATTAGTCATGCACTCCCAACAAGGTGGAAGTCGCATTGCTTCACTTGCTAAACTCTTGGGTTCAATTGCCCTGAAGTTTAAGTCTTCACTGGTAATAGGCTTTGCAATCGTATTTGCGATCTCCGTTTGGGGTGTCACTCAAATTCAAATCAATGATAACCCTGTGCGTTGGTTTAAAGAGAGTCACGAAATTCGGGTGGCAGATAAGGTCTTGAATGAGAATTTCGCTGGAACATATGATGCCTATGTTGTGCTCAAATCCACTCATGCGCTAGTACCTGTTCAGGAATTGCTAACGTCAAACAAGCCTGAGAGTTTGAATGATTGGGCAGCCAAACAAGTGAATGAGCTCTCAGAGCAACCTTTGAGTGAGCAATATCAACAACTGTTAATCAATATAGATGACAAAATGTTTTCAGATATTACTGACCTCGAGAGCGAATATTTAAATGACTTATTAGTAACAGCGGAGTCAGCATTAAGCCAGTCCAAAGCGTTCCAATCTCCTGAGTTGCTGAGCTATATCGAGACTTTACAAACATATTTAAAAGACTCTGGTCTTGTGGGTAAGTCGAACTCCCTGTCCGATGTTGTGAAGGTAGTTAATCGAGAATTGAGAAGCGGTGATGAGAAAGATTACACGCTGCCTAATTCACCACAAGCTGTTGCACAAACATTATTACAGTATCAATCATCTCACCGGCCAGATGACTTATGGCACTTCGTTACACCTGACTACCAGCAAACGTTAATCTGGTTACAACTGACTTCAGGTGATAATCAGGATATGAGCAAAGTAATTGCCTTAGTCGACGAATTTGTAGGCCAACAAGCATTACCTCCCGGTATCGAGTTAGATTGGGCTGGTAAAGCTTATTTGAATGTAGTTTGGCAGGACAATATGGTGGCAGGCATGTTGGATAGTTTAATCAGCGCCTTTGTCATTGTTTTTATTATGATGGTGTTATTGTTCCGTTCCTTCGTTTTTGGTGCTTTAGCTATGCTGCCTTTAACGATTACCATTACGTTTATCTACGGTTTAATTGGTATTATTGGCAAAAACTATGATATGCCAATAGCGGTTCTTTCAGCGCTAACCCTTGGCTTATCTGTTGACTTTGCGATCCACTTCCTAGAAAGGGCGCGCGAGCTTTACATGCAAACCCAAGATGTAAAAGAAACCTTTGCTTTAATGTTTGATGAGCCAGCAACAGCGATTACTCGCAACGCCTTGGTTATCGCATTTGGATTTACCCCGTTGTTATTTGCTCCTTTGGTTCCATACATTACTGTAGGTATATTTTTAGCAAGTATCATGGCTATTTCAGCACTAGTGACTTTATTAATTTTGCCCGCGGTAATGAGCATGGCAAAACGAATTGTATTTAGATAAAAGAGGAAAGCGA
Source organism: Glaciecola sp. MF2-115 (assembly GCF_047250385.1). Taxonomy (NCBI): domain Bacteria; kingdom Pseudomonadati; phylum Pseudomonadota; class Gammaproteobacteria; order Alteromonadales; family Alteromonadaceae; genus Glaciecola; species Glaciecola sp. MF2-115. Next base: position 511,667 of record NZ_JBLBVM010000056.1, on the reverse strand, counting down.
AAATGTTAAAGAAAGTATTGAATATTGTGACCTTGAGCTTACCACTGTTAATCGCAATGCCTTTAAATGCACAAACGACAGACGTCAGTAAAGTAGCAAATGGTGACGAGTTGCCTAGTCTTGCATCTTCACAAAAAATTGATGTGGCGGAATTAGTGATTAAGGCTGAGAAAGCGGCTTACTATGCAGGCAATGATGGACGTTCCGATGCACGTATGATGATTGTTGATGCGCAAGGCAGAAAGCAAATGCGTCAATTTACTATTTTGCGCAGAGACATTGCAGATAATGGCGATCAACAAATGATGGTGTTTTTCTCACGACCTGCCGATGTTAAAGATACTGTATTTCGTGTTGAAAAGCGCACGAACCTCGCGGTTGAAGATGATCGCTGGCTCTACTTGCCTGCACTTGATTTGGTAAAGCGTATATCCTCTGGAGACAAGCGTACCTCATTTGTGGGCTCACACTTTTTCTATGAAGATGTTTCTGGCCGCGCAATATCGGAGGATAACTTTGAATTAATTGAGCAAACAGAAAGTGCTTATATTTTAAAAGCGACACCAAAAGACGCTTCAAGCGTCGAATTTGAACACTTTATAGTGACAATCGACAAAGCAACATATTTGCCTGTAAAGATCGATTTTTTCAAAAAAGGCAATGATAATTACCGCAGAGTTGAGGCTGTTAAAATTGAAGACATTCAAGGCTTCCCAACAGTTGTTCGTTCAAAAGTAAGTGATTTAACAAACGGCGCTTATACTTTGATGGAATTTCGCAATATCAGCTTCGATATTGGCTTAGGTGACGATGTTTTTTCAGAGCGCAGTTTGCGCAATCCTCCTCGCGAATGGTTAAACTAATATGAAGCAAGTACTCGCAGCGTTTTTTTCAGCGTTGATACTATCAAGCTCATTTGTACCAGTCATTGCAATCGCTCAAGAAGGTGATGAATGGGATATGGACGAGTGGGGTGAGGAAGAAAAAGTATCCTATCGATACTCAGGCTTTGTTGAATTAGCAGTGGGTACGCGGCTATCTTCTGACCCAGTTATCAGCACAGATAAAACACTGGCAGACTTAAGAGCACAACTGCAATTCGATAAAGATTTTGAAGCCTCGCGTTTTAAATTTACTGCCGACGCTTACTATGACGGAGTACTTGACCAAAGCAAAATCCAAATTCGTGAGCTAGCTTGGCAAGGCAGCTTGAATTCAATTATCGATCTAGGTGAATGGAGTCAGCAATTTGATATCAAAGTTGGCCAGCAAATACTAACCTGGGGAACGGGTGACTACGTTTTCCTGAATGATTTATTTGCCAAAGATTTTCAGTCCTTTTTTGCTGGAAGGGATGATGATTATTTGAAAGCACCATCCTTATCACTGAAAGTATCTGGCTTTTTCGACTTAGCGAATGTTGATTTTGTAGTGACTCCCAAGTTTATGCCAGATACCTATATCAACGGTGATTATTTTTCGTTCTTCTCGCCATTTGCGGGTATGAATGTCGCGCCAAGTTTTGATGTCACTTCGCCTAATAAACCTAGTTCGCCGGAATTTGCCCTACGCGTTTACAAAACGATCGGTTCTACGGAGTATGCAGGCTATGCTTATAAAGGCTTTCATAAATCTCCATCTAGTTTCACGACGCTTGGTGAACCCTATTTCGCCGAATTGAACGTATTTGGAGCAAGTGCAAGAATGCCTTTCGCAAGCGGCTTGTTAAACTTCGAATTTGCCTACTATGATTCAAGAGAAGATGAAAATGGAAGTGAAGCATTGGTTCCGAACAGTCAGACACGTTGGTTGATAGCCTACGAGCAAGAACTTATTAAGAATTTAACGGCAAGCGCTCAATTGTATTTAGAGCGAACCAGTGATTATGATGCTTTGATGCAAAATTCGCTGACGCCTGAATATGAGCCTAACGAGAACAGAGTCTTAGTTACTCAACGTCTTATGTACAGAGCAATGCAGCAAACCCTCACGTTAAATTTATTTAACTTTTATTCGACAAGTGACGAAGATGGTTATTTGAAATGGAGTGCTGACTATAGCCCCGTTGATCAATGGAAGTTATCCGGCGGCTTTAATCTGTTTTATGGCAAAGATAAATTTAGTTTCTTTAATCAATTTGAAGATGCGAGTAATGCTTTCATTCGGTTTAAGTACTTTTATTAATATTTGACTATTTGCATGTCAAAATTAAGCTGTCGATGCTTATAAACATAAGCGATAGATTGTCAACTAACGGAGACTTGAGCGCAGCTTAGTAGTGCTTATTCCTGAACTTACTCGTATTTTAAGCCGTGCTTCTGTAATTTTCGATAGAGTGTTCTTGTGCTGACATTAAGTTTGCCGGCTAACTCCTCAATGTTAAATTCTCGAGCATCGCACAGTCTTTTTAGGTAATTAGCTTCAGCTTCATCTAAACTAAGCACGTCACGTTTAGAATCATTCGAATTCGAAGTGGGTATGAATATTTGCTCGGGCAAATCTTGAACTTCAATGATGTCCTCATTTGCCAGCAGGGCAGCTTGTTCAACAATGTTTTTTAGTTCTCTAATATTGCCTGGGAAATCATATTCAGATACACGCTTTAAGGCTGCTTTGCTAAACTTTTTATGACGTAATTCGGATTGCTTTAGAAAGTGCAAAACTAAAGAAGCGATGTCATCTCTGCGTTCTGAGAGTGGAGGAAGTGAAATTGGAAAACCGGCAATTCGATAGTAGAGGTCCTTGCGAAATTGACCTGCATCCACAAGCTCCAATAAATTCTTATGACTTGCACAAATGAGCCTGAAGTCTGCTTTGCGTTGCTTTAAGCCACCGACAGTGCGATAGCATTGTGTTTCAAGTAAACGCAACAACTTAACTTGCATACTCAATGGTACGTCTGCGATTTCATCGAAGAAAACTGTGCCTCCGATGGCCACGTCAATCAAGCCTCGTTTGGCGTGCGTTGCTCCGGTAAATGCGCCTTTCTCGTGGCCAAATAACTCGGATTCAAAAAGGTTTTCATTTAAGCCCGTGCATTCAATTACGACGAAAGGCTTTTCTGCTCGTCTGCTCGACTCATGCAGTGCCTTTGCGACCAATTCTTTGCCCGTTCCCGTTTCGCCATGCAACAAAACCGCAATTTCAGATTTCGCTGCGCGATTAATTTTTGTGAGCATTGCCTTGAATGGCTCTGAGGCACCAATCATTTTGTTGGTTTCAGAATCTGCGGAAGCAAACTTAATTCTATCGAGAATTTCTAAGAAACCCATCGTTATGCCGTCTGCATCCTTGATGGGTCTCATGAGAATGTCACAATAAGTTTTGCCGCGCTCAGTATTATGTATATGGACTACGCTACTTGCCCTATCGGTTTGAATACAAGATTGAATAGGGCATTCCTCGCCATGCTTGTCACACGGAGATGTGTGCCCATGAGAAATTTCGAAGCACCGACTTTTGCCAATCATAACCTCATTTTCATAGGTGTCTCGATAAGCTTTATTGACGGCCAAAATTGTGTACTGGGTGTCAATAAAAATGGCGGGCCGCTCAACTGAGTTGATCATGGCTTGAATGACGGAAATATTCATAATGTAAATGCGAGTACTCTGACAAAGTTGACTCATTATGTGACAAAAATGACGCTAACTACAAGGCGTATTCAATGATTAAGTCAGTGATTTATTTATTTACTATGTAAAACAGTGTCTTAAAGTGCTGTAACTACTGGCACGACTATTGTTAGTAAATTAGTTAAGAGCAAGAGTAAACTGGCAAAAACGAGTTTAAAACTTAAGTAATTGAATTTACTTTACTTGTAAGTTCAAGGGCGACGATAAGCTCTTGTGTAGATACTAATTAATCTCAGTATTAATCGATTTGCATTTTGAATTGTAAAGCAACTGTGGAGTAAAAAATGAGTAAACTTAATATCCAGTCCTTCTTCGATCAAGCGACGCAAACAGTGACATATGTGGTGACTGATAAGGCAACATGTTCAACAGCGGTTATTGACCCTGTTTTGGGTTTTGAGCCAAGTTCTGGAAAGCTCACTTCAGAGAGTGCAGATAAGATCATTGCGTATTTAGATGAAAATGAACTGCGCCTAGAGTGGATATTGGAAACTCACGCTCACGCTGATCACATAACTGCTTCAAGCTATATCAAAGGCAAAAGAGGCGGACAAATAGGGATCGGTGAGCATATAAAAACGGTACAAGGCGCATTTAAAAAAATATTTAACTTACATTCGGAACTTCCTACGGATGGAAGTCAGTTCGACTTTCTATTTGAAGATGGTGAAATTATTAGTCTAGGACACTTAAATATTCAGGTAATGCATACTCCTGGGCATACTCCAGCTTGTGTCAGTTACTTAATCGAAGATGCCGCTTTTGTTGGAGACACTATTTTCATGCCTGATTTTGGTACGGCACGTGCAGACTTCCCAAATGGCAGTGCAAGTACCTTGTATCAATCAATTCAAAAAATATTATCATTGCCCGATCAAACTAGAATCTTCGTAGGGCATGACTATAAAAGCGACACCCGCGATGAATATGCGTGGGAAACGACAGTATTTCAAGAAAAACGCAATAATATTCATGTGAAAACGGGCACTAGCGAAGCGGATTTCATCCGCCGACGTGAATCTCGCGATGCAAATTTGCCAGTGCCAAAGTTGCTCTTACCTTCTATCCAACTAAATATTAGAGCAGGGAAGTTACCTGAAAAAGAAGCTAACGGTGTTTCCTACTTAAAGTTGCCACTTAATATGGAGTTCGGCGGATGATATTTGATCCAGCCATTTGGGTAGGCGCAATTCTGATGGGCTTAAGCTTAGGTTTGCTTGGTTCCGGCGGGAGTATCTTAACGGTTCCCTTACTTGTTTATATTGCTCATGAACCTGAAAAGATGGCGATTGCAGAATCCCTGATGATTGTTGGTTTAGTTGCCTTAACGGGCAGTATTTCTCAGTTTATGAAGCGTTTGGTAGATATAAAGCTTGTGATGGTTTTTGGGATTCCTAGTATGTTTGCAGCCTATTTAGGTGCGTATTTATCACAATTTGTGGGCGCGCAGGTTCAAATGTTGATATTTTCTTTTGTAATGCTGGGCGCTAGTGTTTTTATGTTAAAGCCTCTCAAGGCGCCTGAAAATTCAGAGAGTACGCAAAATGAAAAAACAAACTCTCATCTAAGCTCAAGTCAATATTTGGTATTGGTTGTCGCGGGTATATGTGTGGGGACCTTAGCTGGATTAGTTGGAGTCGGTGGTGGATTTTTAATTGTGCCAGCTTTATTACTGATTGCTAAAACAACTATGAGAAAAGCTATAGCGACAAGTTTATTCATAATAGCGATGCAAAGTTTTGCGGGCTTTGCAAAATATAGTTATTTGCTGAACACACAAGAATTTACTTTTAACCTGCCACTCATGTTCTTAGTGACTGCTTGCGCCATCGCCGGCGTTTTGGTCGGAGGAAAGATTGTAAACAAATTGCCGCAAGCTCGTTTGAAACAATTTTTTGGAGTGGCGCTCATTCCACTTTCGTTGTTCATACTATTTTCTAACGTTTAATTAAGGGTAATCTATGCCAAATAATCAAGCGAATCCTCAAAGCGAAAAAGTAATTACCATTACACCTCATTTTTCAGTTTCGGGTCAGATAACGGAAAGTACATTGGAAGCCTTAGCTTTGAAGGGGGTTGATACCTTAATCAATGTAAGACCCGATAACGAAAGCGAAAATCAAATGAGAGATAAAGATTGGCGGGCACTGGCTCAAAAATTTAAACTAAACTACGTGTTTATCCCGGTCATTTCCTGCCAATACACGCAACATGATGTTGAGCGATTCAAAGCAGGCTTAGCCTTGTCTTTAAATAGTGCGCATAGTTTGTGTCGCACAGGTACTAGAGCGGCTCATCTTTGGGCATTAGCAAATCAAGAGACAATGCCGTTTATTGAAATTGAAAAACGGTTGAAGAGTGCGGGCTACGATTTAGATAAAATTTCCAGTATGTTCAAAAAACATTGAGCCTTACATAGTAAAAGAGCTTCCCTTCGCGGAATTACTAATATTGTGCATCAACTCATCAACTCATCAACTAATCAATTAAATGAACTTCTTGGTAGCTTTTTACTATTCCTATCATTGAAACCAAGGCCCATGTTACCTCGAGCGAGAAAACGGGGTAGTTTGCCTCCAGCCATAGCTGCGGTAATAGTACCAATGCCGCATAAACGTTTACCGCTAAATACGCCCTTGAAGATATTCGTTTTGCAGAAAATAGAAAGTAACTTGAACAAAAAAAGTAAGCGGCAGACCAAGCTAAAATGTCGTAGAACTGAGTTAATTCTATAAATAAAAAAGAGCTTAGTACGCTAGCAAGTAAAATGCCGGAAAAGGCAAAATATGATTTTGCGTTAATTTTGATTGAATCCATTTTCACACCGCTTAACAACAATGCGCTAATGAGCATCCAAAAACCGTTGATAGCAGCAGCCTGCCAGGATGAGAGATATACCGATTGAACGGTTAACGACGTAGCCGCTATTAGATTACCTAAAAAGTAGATTTTAGGTCGCCACTGCTTCACTAGACTAATATAAGCATGATTAGCAAGGTACAAAATCGTACCAAACCAACCAACAATTAACATCAACATCATTAATTTAACTTTATGTGCATATTACGAACCATCAGCTCTTTGCCAACGTGTGGACCATTTAAAATAACAACTTTACTTGTCAGCATCATGTTGCGATTAATATTTGAATTCGTGTTTGGATTTCGAATTGCCTCGCTCCAATCGAGAACAACAACTTTTGTGCCTATTGGTAAAGTATAATTGCGATCACTATCTTCAAGGTCTTGACCTATTATCGCTGGAAAGCCTTCTGCGGGGATTAATTCCGCGACATCCGCATCGGGTGCTTTCACTGTTCGATTGTCCTGTGGAGTAGCATTACCATACTTTAATTCAATTGCTTTATTTAGTTTGTCGATAACTTTTTTACCAAAAGCAGTCTTAGGAGCAATAACATGGAATTGCTCCGTGTCTTGAATGCTTTGAATTGGACGGATAAGCTGTCTTTGATCTAAAAAGTAAGTGTTCAAAAGTGACTCCATGACTCCGCTCGCCATTGGCAGCACATCAATTTCTCCTTTCATCAAGGCAAGTAAAGCGGCCATATCCGATTCAAACTCTTTGGCTTCTCCGAGTAAACTATCAATATTTTCGCCATAACTATAGCCGACGACTGTACCGACTCTTAGTTTGTTTAACTCCTTGATTTGACTTAACTCTGTGTATTGACGATTGAAAAATAATCGAATTGAAATATTCACAATCGGTTTTGAAAAGTAAAATTGTTCTTTTCTTGCTTCAGTAATAAAGTATGGAAAAGAGATTGCATCTTTCTTCAATTGCATAAGAACAGTTGCATCTGTGTATGGTACATAGCGGAACTCGATATCAATATCCGCGTATTCACCGAGTATTTTTAGTGTTTTAGCAGAAGTGCCCAGTTCAGCACCTTTGTCATTAATGTAAGGTGCGAAGGTATCAACGTAGACAATGACTTTTTCCGAGTCTGTAACGTTGATGTTATTAGGTGAGTTATGAGCAAAACTGAAAGATGTATTGATTACTATAGCGAAAACAATACTGCTAATAATTGTGCCTATATAATTAATAGTCCGTTTCATCATTTATCCTTTTACCTTTTTATAGGTAACAAAAATTAAACCTGCAATGACCACTGCCGCAAAGAACATGGTATCCGCGGGTATATCTGCGATCATTGTTAAGAATTCTGAAGGCCCCCCGTCATTATGATCGAGTGTTGGATTGGCCATTGCTTCTCTGCTGAATTGCGTAATAAAGAAAAAGAAATCTAAAACCGTGAATAGGCTAATACCAATTAAAATATACTCAGTTTTCGAAGCACTTATTTTAGCTTGACGACTATCAGAATCATTTATCTTATCGGCACATAAATCGAGCATGGCATTACCATTGTCAACTAAACGCTCATACTCCCAACATGCAAAAATATCTTTAATTAACCAGCTCTTACGGCGAGTTAAATGCCTTAAACATTCATTGACAGACACCTGATGTAATTTAAGCAGAACACGACTTCGTTCCAATGCTCGTTTAGCTCGTTGAATTTCGCTTTCAAGTTTTTTGTTTTCCCCTTCAAAAGCCTGCTCTATCGCTTGCCTGACTTTTCGATTACATTTTTCTTGAGCGCTATAACAATATTGAGCCAGTATCAGGGTTTCAAGGCGATAATCATCTTTTTCAACGTTGCTTTCGTCGCCGTCACTACACTCTAAAATGACATACTTTAACCATGTAATAGACTCGCTTTTTTGACCCGAAAAAATTAGTTCTGTATCCTCGGGTCGATGCGTGTCTTCGAGCCACTCTTCAACAATTGCTTTACTTTCATTTTGAGACAATTGTTCGTTTGATAGCTGTATAGCACGAGAGGGCCAATATACTTTGCCAGTGCTTTCTTTAGCCTCAAAGATAGCGTTGGTGTCTGCAAGTTTTTCCTCAAGATTGTCTAATACTTGGTTAAATACTAATTGAGCTTTATTAAGAAGAAACTCAGTCTCCATTAAGGCTACGCGATCCAGTTGCTTAGCTGAATTAGCGGCTATGTCTGTGAGTTTTATCTCAGCAACTGCAATATGATTTGGAAACACATGAAAAACGACATCAACAAGCATTTCATTTTTGTTTGCAATTTTTGCATGCCAACTAAATAGCCTTAGAGTAGAAACGTCATCAGCAATTGATACGTACTCTGAGCCTTTGAAAACATCGCTAGCGCTTACTGATTCATTTATATCGTAACGAATCGCTGAATCTAATTGGCTCATTTTTATGAGTGTTGAAATAGAGTCAGGATTGTCTTGCGTTGAGCCTAACGGAAAGCCAAATTTAATATCCATAGGACAAATTGTCGTTATATTCCATGTTAGCTCATTTGCTTGTAGATTTATTTCAGTCATTAATTATCTCGGGTCTCATTTTTTTCTATTTTTCTTATGGTGAAGCCATCATGATCAGTTCGGTAATCGTCTTCCATTCCCATGCCCTTAATTTCTCTGCCTGCTAGCTTACTTAACCATTTTAAGGGCAGGATGCGCGAAGCAATATGTGCTCTGTTCGCTTGATTACCAAAAACGATACGCGCTTTGTTGCGCATAATTGAAGTAGCGATATGTAAGGCAATTTCTCTCGGCTCAGTTTTCAAGAACAACTCTTTGAACTTCTGACTTTTTTCTAGTCTTGTGATGTTGGTATTAATGCCACCAGGATGCACCAAATGTACTTGAACTTGAGGGTACACAAGTTCTAGCTCCGCTCGCAAGGCTTCGGTATATCCTCGAATAGCAAATTTACTTGCACAATAATCAGCGGTATTTGGTGGAGCAATCATGCCAAAAACACTAGAGACATTAACTAAAGCAGCCCAAGGACGTTTGCATAAATACGGAAGTGCCGCCTTGCTGCCATAAACCATGCCATAAAAGTTCACATTCATCACTCGATGAAGCAAGGCATCGTCAGAAGCCCATGCGGGCTGTGCCGAGCCCTCAATACCAGCGTTATTAATCACAACGTCTATCTGCCCGCAGTGATTATCAGCTGCCGCTAAATAGCTGTGCCAGTCATCTTTATTGGAAACATCGAGAACACAGGAGTACACAATCAATTTAGGATGCGTCGCCTTTAGTTTTTCAACGAGTGATATAAGTGCTGCTTCATCTATGTCGCAAAGTGCAAGCTTACTTCCGAGCTCCGCAAAGACAAGCGCCAAAGCTTCGCCAATACCTGAGCCTGCGCCCGTTACTAAAACGGTCTTGTTAGTAAAAAATGTGCTTAAGGAGCTTGATTGTGAAGGCATGGCGTCATTCCTCTTAAGCTTCGTCGTTGGGCATATTGTCAATAAATTTTAAAATACTGCCAAATGCACGCTGTCCGCCTTTCTGAATTTGCTTATCAAAATACAAATCACCTAAAACAGGAATAGGAATGTGTCCTTGCGAGCGCCAATGCACATGTGTTTTACCTTCAACTTCGCTGAGTTTTACTTCACCCAATTTGTGGTCGTAGGGAAGGGGCTTAGCATGGATGATTTTGTATCCAAGTAAAAACGGGGGCTCATAGGCAACGATTTCTTCATGTAACGTAGCACCAGCAGCTTTAATTTCACGAACAGCACCTACGCCATTAATATCCGTTGCACCTTGCTTTATTAAGCTCGACTTATCAATACCCTTAAATTGTGAGTAATTAGCATGATCGCTTAAAATCTTGAAAACTTCAGCGATAGGTTTATCAATTGTGCGCTCAACTGAAATAGAAAACATAAAATTCCTTGTTTTTAGCTTATTAGGGCATTACTGCAGCGTGCGTCATTACTGCAACGCACGTCATTACTGCAACGTGCGTCATTACTGCAACGTGCGTCATTACTGCAACGCACGTCATTACTGCGAAGGCAGTAATCTCCGTCTATCTACTTCGATGCTTAAATTGTTAAACTCCGTAAAAAGCTTAAACGACAATTATTAAGGGCAACCAAGTATCTTCAATTATTAAATTTTGTCATTAATTACAACCATAATTTGTATCACAAACTTTCCCCTAAGTTTAGTGAATATCTAGATAAATTAGGTTTAACGACTAGACAAAGGCGACATTCCTGTTAACTTTCACATATTCAAAGTAAATACTTAAAAGGAAAATTAAATGCGACATAACTTAGCGGGAGCTTTCGCTTCAAAAGTGCTACGAACAAGCATAACAATAAGCGCAACAATATTATTAATGAGCTGTGCCAATAAAGCGGAAGAAGTTGAAAAGCTTCTACCTCCTGTCGCAAGCACGCCAGCATTAGCACACGCATTGAATGTTAAGCAGAACAGTGAGCAAAGTAATTTGTCGTATGACATCGTTAAATCGCTCACAGTCGAAGTAGGCCCAAGAATCCCTGGATCGCAAGGCGATAAAGCCGCGGTGGCGTGGGCGGAAGCGAAGTTCAATGAACTCGGTTTTGACAAAGTTTATAAAGAAGCTGTAAGAGTGAGAAATTGGGAGCGCGGTTTTGCTGATGCTAAAGTTGTTTCTCCTTTTCCACAGGACCTTGTCATTACGGCATTAGGCGGCTCAATCGCGACACCAGAATCAGGGCTTGAAGCTAAGGTAGTGATGTATGATTCAATAGAGTCACTTGCGGCTGCGGACAAGGCTGAGGTTGAGGGTAATATCGTTTTCCTTAATACCAGAATGGAGCGTGACAAAGCTGGTCGTTTTTATGGCAAAGTCGTTCCAAATAGAGTGAATGGTGCGGTTGAAGCGGCAAAACAAGGTGCTCATGCTGTGATCATTCGTTCTGTCGGTACAGATAATTCCCGTTTCGCGCATACCGGTGTGATGCGTTATGACGATAAGGTTGAAAAAATTCCAGCAGGGGCAATTTCAACAGCAGATGCTGATAATTTGGAAGCAATGTTCAGTAGCCAGCAAGACATTATTTTGAACATTAATATGCAAGCAAAAGATGCAGGTTGGCAGACTTCTTACAATGTTATTGGCGAGTTTATTGGCTCTGAAAAGCCAGATGAAGTCATCCTTATTTCCGCTCACTTAGATTCATGGGACGAAGGCACTGGTGCATTAGATGATGGCGCAGGTGTTGGTATTGTTACTGCTGCAGCTAAATTGGTAAAAGAAGCCGTAGGTCAACCCAAACGCACTATTCGCGTAATCTTGTATGCGGCGGAAGAAATTGGTTTAGTCGGGGGATATCAATATGCTCGCACCAACAAAGATACGCTAGGCAATATCATTTTTGCGGCGGAATCTGATTTTGGAGCGGGGCAAATTTATCAACTTGATACACGTTTCAATGAAGCGGTCCGCAATGATCCTGCTGACTTATACGCAGCTTTAGAAGCGATGGGTGTTACTTTGGGTAACAACACATCAGGCGGTGGCCCAGATGTTTCTATGCTTCCGAATTATGGCGTGCCCGTTCTATCACTGAAACAAGATGGCACGTATTACTTTGATTTTCATCACACACCAAATGATACTCTAGACAAGATCAAACCCGAGGATATTCAACAAAACCAAACAGTTTGGGCCATGATAACGGCTTACATGGCGATGTCTGACTTTGATCCTCGCCCTGCACCGAAAAAGTAGTAGGCGCTGAGAACTGTTAAATGCAGAGCGCTTAGCTGAATGGAATACCTATGGTTGTATGGGTATTTTGCAAGCTAGGCGTTTTGTCTTTCTATTTAGACGAAACTTTTGCAAATAGCGACTCACCTTATCCAATTATTATTAGCCTTTAATCGAGTTGATAAAAAGCACAGAGGATTAAATGAACATTTTATTGCTGCCAGGCATGGACGGTACAGGGGTAATGTTCGAGCCTTTTGTTAAATCACTTCCAAATTCAGCGAATGTTCAAATAGCTAAGCTCATTCAAGAAAAGGATGTCAGCTTTGCAGAGCAGGCTAGTGCATTACTGAGTAATATTAAGAAAGATACGGTAATAGTCGGAGAATCATATTCTGGCTTAATTGCACATGAAATTGGCAAACTAGCACCAGACTCAGTAAAGCATATTGTTTATGCAGCAAGCTTTTTAGAGCCCCCATCTATTTTGGCTAAGTTCGGAAATCTGATGCCGAAAACTTTGCTCAATTATTCTTTATACCCAGAAACTGTTGTGAAAGAGATTTTGTTTGGTAAATATAAATCTAAATATTTAATGGGCTTATTTCGAAGAGCAATGTCAGACGTCCCATTAGATTTGTTGGAATTCAGAATAAAGCAGATAGCAAATTTAAAACAGCTTAAGTGCAATAGCGACATTCCCGCAACTTACCTTCAGGCTAAGCAAGACAAACTGGTCTCAGAAAATGCAGCGAAAGTTTTTAAAAAGGCTTATTCCAATCTTAAGCTTAAAAGGGTGGACGGTAGTCACTTTGTTTTGCAAACTAATCCACAAGAATGTTCGCGTGAAGTGCTAGCACTGGCTGCAAAATAAGGACAATAGTAGTGTTCAGAATTTTAGGTATAGTAAAACTTCAAGTGTAATAATGTGCTGTCGTTCTCTCTCAATCAATCGAGTAAAATGTAATGTTGAAAATAATGAGTTTATTGTCATTGTGTTTAGTTTTTCAAACTGCTCTGCACGCGAAAACTTGTGATACTCTTGAGTCATTGACCTGGCTATTGGGCAATTGGAAGTCTGAAAGTAAAGAATTGCAAATTAATGAGTCATGGAAGCAGTTAAGCAGCAACACCTTTGAAGGCTCGGCGTACACTTTTTCGATTGAAAAGAATGCAATCGTCAGTTCTGAAACTATACGATTAGTTGAAATGTCTGGTGAAGTCTTTTATGTGGTTAAAGTTGCCAGTAATGATTTGCCTATAGCATTCAAATTAACAACTTGCACAGCGGAAACTGCGGTATTCGAGAATTCACTGCATGACTTCCCTCAAAAGCTAAGTTATCACATGAATAAGGAGGGAAATGTTACTGTTTTTGTTTCAGGCGAAAAGGGTAAACGTTTCTCTATTGAATATATTGCTGGAAACGCTAGTTAAAAAACATAATATTTAGTTTTTTTGCTCCGTCGAAGCTTATTCTAATCAGTTATCATCGCCTCTCTGTGAGGTGGATTACACGCCAGTTGGAGGAGTCAGCATGAAGTCTTTCATTTTCAATTTTATTGCAGTTCTTGGTGGGCTAGTTATAGGCAGTATCGTGAACATGGGTCTTATTTCATTGGGAGGTGAGTTAATTCCACCGCCTATTGGGGCGGATTTGTCCTCAATGGAGGAGTTAAAGAAAGCCATGCCTTTATTTACAGCTCAGCATTTCCTTTTTCCATTTTTAGCACATGCTATGGGTACTTTATGTGGCGCGGCATTTGCGGCAAAAGTGGCGTCGACTCACAAACTAATAATCTCGCTTGTCATTGGTGTCGCGTTTCTAGCTGGTGGTATTATGATGGTGTTTAATCTGCCTTCGCCGATGTGGTTTAACGTTTTGGACTTAAGTGCTGCTTACTTACCGATGGCGTATATTGGCTATAAGCTAATAATGAAGAAAGACCAGCCTGAAGCTCAGAGCGCATAAGAGTTCGCCCAAAATCGCATAAACATCTATTTATCGTTTTGGGCAATCTATTCTTTTTACTCAATAACTTTAGTTATTAGTTTCTATCAACACTTCGCCAATTTTGATGTTCTGCCACTTCGAGGGTGTTAATTCCACCTCATGACTTTCCAAGAGTTGAGTAATATCAACATCTTCAGGCACTCGACTATAGATAACTTTACTTTTCCAGACATCACTTTCAGAGTAATACATAGTTGAGAAACTACTCCAACGCGCTCGCCTTAGGATCAAATATTCAGCCAGTCCGTCCTCATTCGCATCTATTTTTACAATGTGAACTTCATCTTTTGGGTCAGTGTAGATATCTCTAATAATGCTATCTTTTTTTAGCTCAGAAATAAGCTCTGGCGGCACATCATCCTGAGACGGCCAATATCGTATGACGTCTGCAGGAAGTCTGTGTTTTAAGGTTGGTTCTAATCTTTCTGCATACTTTCTGTCAATTAAGGCAAGCACCTCGGGGTGTTCATCGGCAATGGTAAGTTTAAATTCTTCAAGCGCCTGCTTACCTGGTTTGTGCAATTGATATACAAAATAATCGAAGTCGAAGTCTTCTAAGCTGACTTTTCCGTCATCAATACGAGCAAGCTGACTCGAGGCAGAAATGCTGTGGAAGTTCAGAATTGGGGATTGCACTATTAAAGAAAATATCAAAACAAATAGGCCCATGGCCACGTTTATTTTGCTTTGCGCTAGTAACCAATTATCACGTAATTTAATAATGCCAATGAAGTATGAAAGCGAAAACATGGCAAAAACAAACCAGATGACCAGTGCCCAGCAACGTTCTACCGTAAAGCCATATTGATCAATACGAAGCCATAAACCGTGAGCCGCAATGATGGAGTAAATAGGTAATACAGCCACGCCAATAATAATAGCTCGGTGCAAATAGACATTGTAAGGACGTTTGTCACTGCCTTCATGATACACGGCATTGACGAAAAATAAGCTTAATGCTTGAAGGCATAAAACTAAACCTGTACCGGAACCAGTTTCCCACAACTTTTCTAGCCCCGTGAATGGTAAGGTGGAAATAAAGCCAAGTGAAACGATCACGAGTAATGGAAGCAAGAACTTCATTAAGGTTTGTAAAATTGTAGCGGCTGTATCCACGGTATGAATGATATTACGAAATACATTGATGGCTAGCGAAGCTGAAAGGGTAAGGGCAGGTACCCAAAACCATTGGTTCTCTAATAGCTCTTCAAAAAGTTGAATGCCGAGTACGGAAAATAGCTTAGCGCCTAAAAACAGAATGGCGAAAAAGATGCCGCAGAACAAAGCGGTTTCAGCGCCTAAAACGAAGTTGCGCCAAGATTGTGTAAATAATCTCGCGTAAGTCATTTCAGTCTTGTTGGCAAAGCTCTTTATATATAAGGCCGCTTTGAAGCTTGCGACAATTCCACACAGCGTAAAAATAAACAGTAGGTTTCCTACGCGATTCGCTATAATTAATGAACCGACATAGGCGGCTAACGAGGCTAGCACGATACAAAATAGCAGTAGGTATAGTGCCACCTTTTTGTAATCATGTTTACTTGAAATAAGTATGAACAGAGCAGGGTAACTTAATACAAATACTATAATTGCGTACAAAGTCGATAGGCTGGTTGCGGGCCAAAGTTGAGCCTCAACACGAGTATAAACAAACGCAAGTAAAAGCCCTTGTATCAAAGCAATCAAGGCAATGTAACGCTTGGCTAGTTGAGCTTCTTCAATTGGCTTGAATTCTTTTTCGAACTGCTGGTCAGGAGTCATTATAATTCCTTTTAAGACTATAAGTGATTGAGCGGTAGTGCGGTTTTGTTTTTGATTTTTTCCATCGCAAAGCTTGATGTCACATCGCGTAACTCTATTCCAGCTATGAAACGTTTGTAAAAATGATCATATCCTTGCATGTCTGAAACTAAGACTTTGAGCATGTAGTCATATTCACCGCTGAGTCGGTAAAATTCAAGAACTTCGTCGAATGCGTCGACATGTTCGGCGAATTTCTTAAACCAGTTGGCGTCGTGTTTTGCGACTTTTACATGAACAAATACGGTTAAACCAAGGTTTAATTTCTCTGGCTGCAGGAGAGTGACTCTTTTAAGGATAATGCCCAATTCTTGCATTCGTTGAATTCGGCGCCAACAAGGTGTTGTCGTAAGGCCAACTTGTTCTGCAATTTCGGCAGTTGTCAGGGAGGCATCTTGCTGGATAATTCGAAGGATTTCTTTGTCGATACGGTCAATATTCATAGGCTATTATACTTAAAAAGCACACTTACTAGCATAATATGCTAAATGAAGTGTGCTTTAAAGCTAAAATATTGCGTTTCTTAGCCACTATCAAATGTTGCAATTTTGCAGTAACTTAGAACTTATAGGTCATGCTCAGGGTCGCATTCACAGGCTCACCGATGCTAATGTTGTTATCGTTGTGAGCAGTAGGGTAATAATCTTCATCAAATAGATTTTCGATATTCAACTGGACCTTTGTGTTCGCTGAAATCGTATAATAAACCGCTGCGTCAAATCGAGTGAAATCAGGCAACTCAACGCTGTTATTCAATGAAGCGTATTGTTCTGATTGGTGGATAAAGCCTAAACCGAATGCCCACTTTTCGTCATATTGATAATGATTCCAGACAGTGAACATAGTTTCAGGAACTTGAGACAATGTTCGATTAGCTAGGCTACCATCAACAACACGACCAGTTTCATCAGCATCTAACTTGCTATAGCCTGCATTGATTTGCCATTCATCGTTAATATAACCCAACAACTGCAATTCAAAGCCTTTGGTTTTTGTACCTGTAATTATCGAATTCTCAGGGTTGTTAGGATCCGTTACAGTTCCGTTCTCTCTGGTCACTTCAAATAAGGCTGTTGTGAAGCTCAATTTATCACTCAAGTTCCATTTTAAACCAAGCTCTTTGTTCTCAAACTCTTCAGGTGCAAGCGCTTGTGAGCTAAGAGATAGTGATAAGAATTGATCACCTGAACGGGGTAAAAACGATTTACTTATACTTACATAAAACGATAAATCTTCGTTAGGTTTATAAATCGCCCCAAGTCTTGGTGATGTTTCTGTATCTTTACGACCTAATATCCCGTTGTTACCGTCAGTTGCACCGTTGGCTGCTTCAATCGCGTCATTTACTTCAATATCAAAGCTGTCATAGCGTAGGCCAGCAACAATAATAAATTGCTCTGTTAGTTTGACTTCATCTTGCATGAAAAGAGAGCTAAAGCTGACGTCTGAAGCTCGGTCACGCACAAAGTCAGTAAAGCCGACATTGGGAATAACGACAGGGTCGCTAAATGGGGTAGTGATCTGGTCATCATTGCTATCTGCAAAAAGAGTATCACGGCGATTATTGCTTGTGTCTTGATTACCGTGCTCTGCGCCAATCAGCACAGTATGCTCTATGCTGCCAGTATCAAATTGTCCAACAGCATTTAATTGCAATATCAAGTTTTCACGCTCAGTAGCGTCTCTGTAACCATCCAAGGTTACTGTGTTGTTATCGCCATTAAAGCTGCTAGGGTAAATATTCTGATAAAGTTTATCGAAATCAGCATATTGTAAAGTTGTATTAATCGACCAAGATTCATTTAATTGGTGGTCAAGTCTGGCACGGATTACGTGAGCTTGTAATGTCGTTTGATTCAGCTCGGTAGAGCCAAAAAACGTCTCATCAACACCTTGTAATGGCTCGTTATTCAATGAGGGTATGCCGCGGTCAACTACTCTATCATCATCAATATATTCATAGGAGAGCACTAATTGCGTGACGTCGCTCAATGACGCCGAGTAAGTTGGGTTGATAGCAAAACGTTCACCATCATACTCATCACGGTGATTATCTAAATGTTCATAAAAACCGTTGATACGAATTGCTTGGTCGCTCGACAAGGCAACATTATGGTCAACACCAAGTACGGTATTTGCAAAGGTGTCGATATTCGCATTCAGCGTCGTAAAGTTTTCTTTTGTTGACGCAGTTTTGCTAACACGGTTAACAATACCACCACCGCCGCCTCTGCCGAATAGTAGGGCATTGGCACCGCGTAAAATCTCAACTCGTTCTAAATTGTATAAAGGGCGGAAATATTGAACGTCATCGCGTAAACCGTCTATGAAAAAGTCAGCCGTTGTATTTTGTCCACGAATGGTCATTTGATCTCTGTGGCCTTCACCTTGGCCTGTAGAAGCACCGGGTGTGTATTGAAGAATATCAGCGAGTGATTGAAAGCCTTGCTCTTCAATTTGCTCGCTAGTTACGACCGAGAGAGATTGGGGAACGTCTACTAGCAAAGTTGGTGTTTTTAGCGAATCAGCGTTTTGCTTACCGAAGTATGCTCCGCGCACAGTAATGCGTTCGATATCGCCCGCGGCAGCTGCCGCTAATGTGATTGGCGTCGTAGACGATAAATTTGCCGTATTTTCCGCAGCTTCAATAGAATTAGAACTTAACGCAGCAGTGACTGCAGTACTAATAAGTAATAGTTTAAACATGTATATAACAGCCCATTTCAATTTGATGAGCGCATGATATTGCATATGCAAATGAGAGTCAATCTCATTTGCATTAAGTTTTGGAGAATCTGACTACTTCTTACTTATTGCATTTAAATCTTCTAAAAATAAAAACCCAAAGGAGCAGGCACGCCGCTTCTTTGGGTTTTTTAAAAGGTGTTGTACTAGCTTTCCAACAGATTGCGTTTTTAATTTTATAAGGGCCTGTCGACCAAGTCATTGTTATTATCAACAAGGGGACTGCTTGATTTTGGCTTAATGATACGATTCTTTATCGCAGTATAAGGTCGACCAAGATCTAGCAAGATGATGTATAAGCAAGGCACTAATATCAAGGTGACTAAGGTTGCATACATAACGGCAAAGCCTAAGGCGACAGCCATTGGTATGACGAACGCAGCCTGCAAGCTAGTTTCAAACATGATAGGCAATACACCAGCAAATGTTGTAATCGATGTGAGTGTAATTGCCCTGAATCGAGCACAACCAGACTCTATAACAGCTTCGCGCACAGAATAACCTTCTTTACGCCGCTGGTTCACATAATCCGTCATGACCAAGCTGTCATTAATGACAACCCCCATGGCTGCAATGAGGCCAAACGTACTAAACAAACTTAGGTCGAGACCCAACCAAAAATGTCCCCACACAGCGCCAGTGAAACTAAAAGGAATAACCGACATTACGATTAATGGCTGGGCGTAGCTTTTTAATGGCACTGCGAGCAAGATATAAACCATTATCAAGCCAGCAGCTGCGAACATAATTTGTTCGGCATTTTGTTCTTGTTGTTCCTTAATATCACCACCCAGTTCAGATTTTACAGAAGGGAAGCGCTCTTTCATTTGCGGAAGTAATTTTTCTTTGACAGTTTTACTGACTTCACTTGGCTCTACCATTTGTTCGTCAATCGAGCCCCAGACATATACACTTCTATAGCCGCCTTCACGACGAATATAGCTAATGCCTGGCTTTTCAGACAATTCAACTATGTCACCAAGCAAAACCTCTTGGCCGGATGGGGTTTTAATCACAGCGTATTTTAACTCAGCAAAACGTTCCCGGGTGAATTGAGGATATCGCACCATCACTCGCACTTCTTCTCCATTTCGAAGAATTCGTTGGGCTTCGCCACCGTAGAAACTGGCGCCAACTTGGGACGCAATACTGGTTAAATCAAGGCCTAAATCGTAAGCAACCGGTTTCAATGCCATTTGCACTTCTTTACTGGCCGGATCAATGGTTGAACTGACATCAAACAAGCCTTTCTCTTCCTGCAATAAAGTAATGAGGTAGCGGCCAGCATCATTCAAAGTCGCAATATCGGGCCCAAATAATAAATAACCGAATTCACCGTCACCGCCACCACCATTTACATCGTCTCTAATGGTGAATGACTTCATTCCAGCAATGCTAGGAACCGCTTCGCGCCATCTTCTTGCTAACTCAAAGGTGTCGAATGGGCGGTCATCTTCTGCAACCAATGGGACCATAACTTGGCCTTCGGTTCTTCCATTGTTGTACACCAGTATGTCACCTACCATACCGCGGCCATATTCCTTGATTATCTGCTTGTCGACGTCTTGAATTACTTTTTCAATCGTTTTCAGAGCTTCAATAGTGGTCGCATCACTAACAGTTTCCGACATCTCAATTTGAATGCTAGGGAAGTCGTGAGGAACCTTAGGATTAGGAACAAAGCGCACATAATTGGCATTGATTAGACCAAGACTGATAAACAACATTGCAACGAAAATGCCCAGTACAGGCCAGCGCCATCGAATGCATCGAATGATAAATGGTTTGTATTTACCATTCACAAATCCAAAGTACGCATCGTTGAACTTTTTCCGCCAACTATCTTCTTTCAGTGGTTTAAAGTTAGTATGGGCAATATGTGCCGGAAGAATAAGTTTTGATTCGATCAAACTAAAAATTAAGCAGAATATAACAACGGCTGCAATGTTGAAAAAGAAGCCGCCTTGTGGACCTTCACCCATTGTAAATGGAGCGAAAACTGCAATGGTAGTTAACACGCCAAAGGTTGCAGGTGTGGCTACGCGCTTCGCGCCGCGTATTACATTTTCAATGCCACCACCTTTAGTTTCAATTTCGGTATAGGCGCTTTCTCCTATAACGATGGCGTCATCCACCACAATACCCAGTACCATAATAAAGGCAAACAAAGATAAGATGTTAATGGTGATCCCAAAAATAGGCATTAACATCATTGCGCCTAAGAAACAGACAGGCAGACCTATCATGACCCAAAATGCCAACTTAAATCGCAGAAACAGTGCCAACATCAAGAAGACTAAAATCGCGCCCTGAGCGAGGTTTTTTATCATCATATCTAGGCGACCGTTAAGGTAATAGGTCATATCGACAATTATTTCTATTTCAACTGATTGTGGAAGTGTTTTATTTCTGGCTTCTATATACGCTTTAACCGATTCTGCCACTGGAATTGCACTTTGTGACTTCGTTGCGCTTACTTGCATGGAAATGGCGTTCTTACCGTTATATTTGTAGTAACGTTCTCCTTCCGTAAAGCCATCCTTAATCGTGGCGACATCTTTCAGTAATACCTTTGAACCGCCAGCACCTATCTTAATTGGGATGTCTCTGAATTCTTCGCCGTTATAAAACTGATTTTCAACACGCACAGCTATCATGCCAGATTCAGTTCTAATTTGACCTGCGCTAAAATTAGCTGAATAACGTCGAATGGCTTGCGTAACATCTGTGATCGTCAAATTATACTTGCGCAAGACTTCGGGTCTTATTTCAATGGCTATCTCGTCACTTGGCGAACGCGCATTGGCAATTTGTACATTACTTAGTTGTAATATTTCATCTTCAATAAGCTCAGCAATTGGTTTTAGTTCAGCCAGAGGTAAGTCGCCCACCACAGACAACTCCATAACTTCTTGTCTAAATTCTGCCTGTGCAATATTCACTGGTTCCATCGCAGCAGGGAAGGTGCCGATACTATCAACTCTTGCTTTTACTTTATCCAGCACATCACTTAGTGACTCGTTTTGATGTATTTCCAAGGATACACGGCCACCACCGCGCCAAGAACGCCCAACGCTTTTCTTGATCTCAGTTATGTCCTTTAATTGTTCTTCAATTTTTAATACAATATTTTCTTCAATTTCTTGTGGTGAAGCACCAGGGTATTGCACCGATATATTAATGAAGTTAATTTCAAGATTTGGGAACATTTGACGTTGAATAGTAGCGTAACTAATCACACCCATTATGATTATAAAAACCATCAATAAATTAGCCGCAACAGCGTTGTTGGCGAAAAAGGCAATCAAGCCAGTTTCTTTTTCAACTTGCGGGGCTGGTGTATTCTTGTTGTTCGAATCAGTCATCTTCAGCCCTAATTATTTACCAGTAGAAATTGAGTTAGCACCCGAATTTGCAATCACTTTCACTGCCATCCCATTTTGTGGGTATTCCGGTAGCGTCATCACTAACTTGTCGTTTTCTTTTAATCCGCTCGATATATAGAAATACGAATCTTCCTGACGAATCACTTCAACTGCATGAGATTGCAATTGGTCATTTTCATCTAGTAACCAGACCTTCCTATTATTAACTAAGGTTTGTGGCACTTTAAAAACACTTTTTAGTTCTTTCCCTTCGAAGCTAACTTCAACATAAGTACCAAACTTTAAGGGAGGTAGTTTGGAGTTTAAGCTATATGGATCATCAACACGGATTACTAAGTGATTCATTCGAGTTGCTTGATTAACTACGCCAAGATCACGCTGTAGATGTGCTTCTCGAGAAATACTGACTAACTCTTTCGTTTTCACCATCGCGGGATTATTGTCAATTACGGCTGGTAAGAAAGGGCTATCAAACCCTGCTACTGGAAATATAATCTCGGCAACTTCAATACTGTTTATTTCAGCGACCTTCATACCCACAGTAACAAATTGACCCGTGCCTATTTCACGTGAAATGACGAGTGCGTCATAAGGTGCGCGAACGACACAGTTATTTAGGTCGCGTTGAGCTATGCGGTATCGGGCTTGGGCAGACTTTAATTGTGCTTGGGCATTGAGCACTTGAGGTTTGCGTAAATATAAGTCACTTACTTGATTAGCTGGCAAGTTTCGAGACTCTTTAATGGCGACTTGTTGTCTCGCTTGTTCTTCAATAAGGCTTGCTTCAGCAAGTGTCACTTGAGCTTCAGCTTGAAGTAGGGCTGCTTCATAAGCTTCTTTCTCAATGGTTAAAAGTACGTCGCCGCGCTTCACCAAACCGCCAGCGACAAAGTTCGGATGCCAGCTTTCAACTTCGCCAGACACTTGAGCTGAAAGAGTTGTTTTCTCAAGGGCTTGAACCTCGCCGAAACTTGAAATGGAAACTTTATGATCCATTGCATTAAGTCGTTGAAAACTAACTGACGGTCTAGTATCAACTTCTTCTTTCTTTTCTGGCTCTTTTTCAGTCGCCTCAATACCTTTCATAATGCCAAAGCCGCCAACCAAAATGGCTAAGAATATTGCGAATTTGATCCAATTACTTTTCATCTAAAACTACCCTAAGTTATTTGTTGCGATAATAGTACAAATGTATGTCTGATTTATGTGCCAAATGTAACGATTTGTAATGCAAGCATCCGGTGCATCAACTTATTATTTTACCAATTGATTGTAATAGGTACGAAAACGTTCTGGCGCTAGCTCACTCTCGAAAGCTCACATATCAAAAAGGCTTAATGCGTCTATAGCATTAAGCCTTCAAATTTTACTTTAGTGAAAACGCTACTTTAATATTGAGCGTTACCTGGTGTTCTTGGGAAAGGTATTACGTCGCGCACGTTCTGCATGCCCGTAACATACGCTACTAAGCGCTCGAAACCCAATCCAAAACCAGCGTGTGGTACTGTGCCGAAGCGACGCAGATCACGATACCAAGAATAATCTTCTTGATTCAGACCCATCTCTTCCAGGCGACGGTCGAATACGTCAAGGCGCTCTTCACGTTGTGAACCACCAATGATTTCTCCGATACCTGGTGCAAGTACGTCCATTGCAGCAACCGTTTTATTGTCGTCGTTAATACGCATATAAAACGCTTTAATATCTTTCGGATAGTTTTGCATGATAATTGGCGCACCAACATGTTCTTCCGCAAGATAACGTTCATGCTCAGACGATAAATCAACACCCCATTCAACAGGGAATTCGAAAGTTTTACCGCTGTTTTTCAAAATTTCGATAGCGTCGGAATAGTCCATACGAACGAATTCTGAATTCACCACGTTTTCTAGGCGACTGATGGCTTCTTTGTTAACACGCTGCGCAAAGAAAGCCATGTCATCTGGACGTTCTTCCAAAACGGCTTTGAAGACATATTTCAGCAAGTCTTCAGCGAGTTGTGCAACTGTCGCTAAGTCAGCAAAGGCAACTTCAGGTTCAATCATCCAAAATTCAGCAAGGTGACGACTAGTATTTGAATTTTCAGCTCTAAATGTCGGCCCGAAAGTATACACTTTTGACATCGCAGTACAGTAAGTTTCTACGTTCAACTGACCTGATACCGTTAAGAATGTTTCTTTACCAAAAAAGTCTTCTTTATAGTCAACATTGCCTTTGTCATCACGCGGGATATTCATCATATCAAGTGTTGATACGCGGAACATCTCACCGGCACCTTCAGTGTCAGACGCCGTTAAAATTGGCGTACTGATCCAAAAGTAACCCTGCTCATGAAAAAAGCGATGCACAGCTTGGGATAAACAGTTTCGAACACGTGTGACTGCACCGATGATATTTGTGCGAGGGCGTAAATGTGCATGTTCTCTCAAATATTCGATACTGTGACGCTTGGCAGCCATCGGGTATGTGTCAGGGTTCTCTACCCAGCCCACCACTTCAATTGACTGAGCATCAATTTCAATACTCTGGCCTTGGCCTTGAGACTGTTTTACGGTTCCAACCACTGACACAGAACAACTAGTTGTTAGACGTGTAATTTCGTCATAATTTTCTAGAGTATTTAGTGCGATCACCTGAATAGGGTCAAAGCAGCTACCATCGTGCACATTGATAAAAGAAAGTCCGGCTTTAGAATCACGACGGGTTCTTACCCAACCTTTAATTGTCACAGTGTCATCGACACCATATTTGCCAGCCAAAACGTCGGCGACTGGTGCATATGTCATATTTTTCTCCATGGGGAATGACTGGATTTCACTAATACGCTAATTGTTGCTAAAACAACCGACTTTGCGTTAAAACTTGTATAAAAAAAACACTAGTGTCAAAGTAAGTAAAGTTGTACGCAAATTGCGCGATATTAGAGAGTTCTCATTTAGTTCTCAATATAGCCGTTAAGTATACTTAACTATGCGACGGATAACAGTAGGCAAATTGGATTATGCGGGATATTAATAAAAAAAATCAGGCTGGAAGAGAAGGTGGGGCAGAACCATTAGGATTTGTTGATCGCCGACAAACGCCAGCAAGTAAAGAACCGCTTTTTCGTGTGATGGTAATTCTTAATGTAACCGCATGGATTACACTATTGGGCGCGCTCATACTTTTTCATTATGCACGCCCCGAATTTATTAGTGGGGTGCAGAAGTTTTGGGGTGTTGAGGGTCGTATATATTGGTCAGAAGAGCACGTGAAAAGTCTACTTGCCACCTTACAAGTTTGTTTAGGCTTGAGTTTAGTCTCTATGATATTGCGCCTCCGCCGAAATAGAAGGAAGACAGATAGCTTTGGTGTAAATCTGTTTATTCTTGCCGCAATTACTGTCATTAGTTTAGTGACAATATATACAACTATGACTTAAACGATTTTTCGCCTGCCATATTCACAGCTGCCAAATTCATGTCTGCAATATTCACGTCTACCATATTGACGTCTTCGATGTTCACGTCTAAACAGTGCACATCTAAAATTAAGGCTTACTTTTATTCGTTGAGCCTTTTACTTCGTTAATCAACCATAAGACTTTCCAATAGAAAAACCGGCCCTGTATGTAAATTGCGACAGTTGGTTTTTCTAGTATAAGCTATTGAAAATATTGTAATTAAAATGGCTAGAGTAAGAGTACTTGCACGCTGTTTGAAATAGTGTTTCTAATTCGCTTCATAATTCGCATCTAAATATTCAATGCATATTTTAAGTGCATGATTTAACACACTTAAAAATATTGGCTTGTATCTTGTATAGCTTAAAGTAGCTATTCAAATAACAAATAAAAAAGCGTCATAGCGCTAACATAGGATACAAACCATGGCTGATTTTAAAAAACTAATGAAAGTTGCGTTAACAATAATGTTAGTTCAAGGCATGTTGGCCTTAATTATTTCTTCTGCTGCAAACGCTCAAGAAAGTCTTTTAAGCACTCTCGATAACGACCTAGACGGGCTTATATCCTTGCGTGAGGCTGTGGGGCACAAAACCTTACTAGAGAATTTTAATAAAATAGACAGCAATGACGACGGCTATATTAGCTTAGAAGAATTAAGAGATAGCCAAATTACAAAAGGCTAGACTCTTGTCGCATCGTGTAGGCTTTATCTATGGCTCAATACAAGGATGAGTGAGCCTCTTTCATTCTGTTATCAATCTGCAACTATTGATGCATGCTTCATGCTATGTAATGCTGTGTGAAATTATCTTGAAAATACTTCGTCACGTGCAGATACGTTCTCTCAAGCAACTTATACTCGGCAGCTTTATTGTTGCTCTTGTGCCTTTGTTCACATTGCTGTGGCAAAGCCAAAGTGATTTAGCCCAACTGAATGATAATACGGTTAAAGAAACTCAATTCTTTGTCAGCACTGCTGGTACTATCCGTAACTTAGAAAGTATTGCACTTGATATTGAAAGGTTACTACGCCAACACTTTATCCTGCCCAATGCAACGCTGAAACAATTAAACGACGATACTCTCACCTTATTCCAAGAGCGCTTAGACCCATTCTGTCAAAAATTAAAAAGCTCTGATCCCTGTGGTCAGTTGCATCGCCAGCTAATACAGCTTGGCAATTACAGTTCAATGACTGACAAATTAGTGCTTGATGCTCATTTAGCGTCATTTCGAGTTGCGGTTGAAACCTTAAGTGATGACGTGAACGAGATCGTCAATGAACGTGTTTCAATGCAACAAGACTACCTATCCGAAATGCAGCAGAAGCAGGCCTGGTCAACCGCTATATTAGCTATCTTGTCGCTCATACTTATCATCTTTGCGACAAAATTGATTGTTAAGCCAGTAAGTAAGTTAAAAAGTATTATTGGTGCTATTGCTGAGAATCAAAATGAACTCCCCGCAAAATCCTCTTCGGGGCCAAGAGAATTAATAGCAGTAGAGAAAGATTTGTTTGCATTACATCGCCGTATTCAGCAACTTGAAAAAGTAAGAACAGCATTGTTAAGGCATGCATCTCACGAGCTAAAAACGCCACTTGCAAGCTTCAAAGAAGGTTGTGCTCTGTTAGCTGAAGAAATGGTTGGCTCTTTGAGTGAACCGCAGAAAGAAGTTGTCACGTTGCTGCAAGCTTCAACCACAAGATTAAATCTGTTGATTGAAAAGCTACTTGATTACAATGCCTTACTGCAACAAGCCGAACCTTCGATAGAAGACGTAGACAGTGCTATAATTATACAAGAGTGTTTGACTCAAAACGGCTTAGCGCTGAAGCAGTCTGGCTGTGTCATTGAGCTACATTTAAGTGAAGAAGCTAAAATAATCTCAAGTGATGCTGAATTATTTAGGCGCATATTGGACAACCTAATTTCCAATGCAATAGCCCACGGTGCTTTACATACCAAGATTTACATAAATATGTCGCTTGATGCCAATAATGTCATTCTCGATGTTGCAAATCATGGTAATCAAATTTCAGCTGATGCACGAGCGACTATTTTTGAGCCCTTCAAACGAGGCGATTATATGCGGAATGATAAAGTCATTGGTGCAGGACTAGGATTATCGATAGTCGCAGATTGTGCTCGTCTGCTAGGTGGCAATGCCACTATTGTTGACGTCGATTATGCTGAAGTTTGTTTTAGAATTAGATTACCTAAAAAGGATCTTTCGTGAAAATTCTCTTTGTGCTGTTAGTTATGCTATCTCTCTCGGGCTGTGAGTTATTAAAGCCTCTAAAAAGTGAGCCAAGCGAGGTCGTTGATATAATGACGAGCAAATACTGTGAAAGCGCAGAAACAATCGAGCGTTTTAGTGACTACTGCGAACTCGACACTTGGGCGGACAAACTTATTCTAGCTTCAACTATTTCATGGCCAGAAAGAAGTGAGTTGATTGATGCCCTGGGTCAGGATCCTCAATCCATTTTAGAGAAAGTGTTATTAAGCCAAGGGGAGGACACACCATATCGAAATCGCCTACGTGCTCAAAAGTGGATAGAAGAGTTGCAGACGATGACTGATAAATCAATGACCCAAGTTCTCGATATATTAATATTCCAACCAAGCCAACAGCTATTGGAGATGGAGTCTGCGATTACTATTCTAAGTAAGGTGAATGGACGCCAAGAAAAAACGATTACGGCACAAGAAATACAAATTGCTGAAAAAAATAAAGAGATAGAAGATCAACGCAAACAGGTTGAACAATTACTCGACATTGAAGCGTCGATGGTGAATCAGAATAGGATTGATAATAAATGATCACAAGCACTGCAGAAATCCCAAACTCGAACACTAGCCAAGTTAAAAACAAACCACGTTTGTTATTAGTCGAAGATGACGAAAACCTATTGCGTCTCTTAACCATTCGACTTCAAGGCGAAGGTTATGAGGTGACTTTTTCTGAAAATGCGACAAAAGCTTTGCGCATGATGTTTAACAATAAGTTTGATGTAGTCTTAAGCGATATTCGTATGCCAGGCTTAGATGGTTTGAGTTTTTTCGATGAAATTATTCATCGTTATCCTAATCTTCCAGTTGTACTTATGACGGCGCACGGCACAATTAAAGATGCGGTAGCGGCGACACAAAAAGGCGTGTTCGGCTTTTTAACGAAACCCATCGATCATGATGAACTAAGAAAAGTCTTATCAAGAGCAACACAAAAAAATACGACTAGTGACATTGGCGACTGGTGCAAAGATATTGTTACTCGTGCACCTGAAATGCTGAAATTGCTGCATCAAGCTCACCGCATTGCCGGTAAGAATGTGAGCGTGCTGATAAATGGGGCAAGTGGCACAGGTAAAGAGCTTCTTGCAAAAGCGATTCACAAAGCAAGCGAACGTGCTGATAAGCCCTTTGTTGCAATCAATTGTGGCGCTTTACCAGAAAACTTACTTGAGTCAGAGTTATTTGGACATACGAAAGGCGCATTTACTGGGGCAGTGCAGTCGTCCACCGGTTTATTTAGAGAAGCGCATGGTGGTACATTATTTTTGGATGAGATAGGTGATATGCCTACTTCCTTGCAGGTTAAACTGCTTCGTGCAATTCAAGAGCGCACGGTTAGGCCTGTCGGTAGCGCTAGCAACATCGATATTGATGTTAGGATTATTTCCGCCACACACAAAGATTTGCAACATGAAATGGAAGAGAATCGCTTCAGAGAAGATCTCTACTATCGATTAAATGTAGTGAACTTACGCATACCCTCACTCAAAGAGCGCTTTGAAGATATTCCACTGTTAACCGACTACCTGCTGAAGCAAAGTGCTGAAAGGCATGGAGTGAAAGTAACGCGTTTTGCTACTGATGCCCTGAATCGCCTGGTGACGAGTGATTGGCCTGGCAACGTTCGTCAATTAGTGAATGTAGTCGAGCAGTGTGTTGCGCTAACACATACGCCCGTTATTCCTCTTAGCTTAGTGGAACAAGCTTTATCTGAACTTTCTCAGAATTGGCCAACGCTTACGGAAGCAAGAGATTCATTTGAACACCAATACTTGAGTCGTTTACTACAATTAGCAGATGGTAACGTTACACGTGCTTCAGACTTAGCGGGTCGAAATAGAACCGACATGCATAAGTTGCTTAAAAAGCATGGTCTAAACGCTGCCGATTTTCGTGGTAATAAAGATTAAGTAACGAGTCCCTAAATAATTAAAGGGACTCAATTATGCTTCTAATTTGGATACAAGCTTTCAATCGCACAGCTTATCGCGCTTGTTAATTTACTTAACTGCTTAGCCTCAATGATATAAGGCGGCATGATGTATATTAGCTTTCCAAATGGGCGGATCCAAACACCTTGTTCGACAAATGTTTTTTGAATCTGAGCTACATTTACTGGCTGCTTCATTTCAACAACACCAATTGCACCAAGCACCCTAACATCCGCCACGGATTTGAATTTGCGCAAAGGCAATAACTCGTCTTGAAGTTGTTTTTCTATCTGCGGAATTTGATGCTCCCAATTCCCTTCAAGAATGAGATCAATGCTGGCATTAGCCACAGCACAAGCCAGTGGATTTCCCATATAAGTTGGACCATGCATAAACACGCCTGGCTCACCGACGCATGTTCCCTCAGCCACTTCATCAGTGCAAATAGTGGCCGCCATAGTTAAGTAGCCACCTGTTAGTGCCTTACCTAAACATAATATATCTGGGCTAATTTGAGCATGTTCACACGCAAAGAGTTTGCCTGTTCGACCGAAACCAGTGGCAATTTCGTCGCAAATAAGCAAGACATTGAATTCGTCGCATAGCTGACGACAAGCTTTGACGTACTCTGGGTGATAAAGTCGCATACCGCCCGCACCTTGCACGACTGGCTCAAGAATCAGGGCTGCTATTTCGTGATGGTGCTTTTCAAGGATATCGCGCATGGGCAATATATCATCAGCATTCCATGTTTGATTAAAATGAGTTTGCGGAGCAGGTGCGAAAAAATGTTCAATTAAGCTTTTTTGAAACAAGCTATGCATACCGTTGACAGGATCACAAACAGACATCGCCGCAAAAGTATCGCCGTGATAACCATTCCGTGGTGCTACTAATTTAGATTTTTGCGAACGTCCTTGGCAAGCCCAGTATTGCAATGCCATTTTGATGGCAACTTCAACGGATACTGATCCTGAATCCGCTAAAAATACACGATTCAAACCATCTGGTGTGATTTCAACGAGTTTACGACATAAATCGATAGCAGGCTGATGAGTAATACCGCCAAACATAACATGTGAAAATGTATCAATTTGCGTATGAGCCGCCTGATTTAATACTGGATTATTATAGCCATGAACTGCCGCCCACCAAGAAGACATACCATCGACTAAAATTTCACCACTCGCTAAAGTCAATTCTACACCTTTGGCTGCGACTACCTCGTAGCAAGGGAGTGGGTTAGTTGCAGAAGTGTAGGGGTGCCATATATGGCGTTTGTCAAATTCAATATTGTTCAAAGTTTAACCTGCTGTACAGTTTTTGGTTTTTGTAAAGTTGACAAGTTTGTCGGGGGGCATAGACTAGTGGACATAATAAGAATAGTAAACCCTATATGCATGATAATACGCTATAGAACCAATAAGGGAAATATCCACACATGAATACTTCTGTGCCTTCAGCAGCCGCGCTACATAATGAATTTGAACCCAGACATGACTGGACTATTCCTGAAGTAAATGCGCTCTATGCAATGCCATTTAATGATTTACTTTTTAAGGCTCAAATGGTTCATCGCGCACATTTTGACCCAAATTATGTGCAAGTCAGCACACTATTGTCAATTAAGACAGGCGCTTGCCCAGAGGATTGCAAATACTGCCCTCAAAGTGCGAGATACGATACCGGCCTTGAAAAAGAACGTTTGATGGAAATAAACAAAGTGATTGAGCGAGCGAAGGAAGCGAAACAGGCTGGCTCAACGCGCTTTTGTATGGGCGCAGCTTGGCGCAATCCGAAAGAACGTGACATGCCGTATGTTACCGATATGGTGCGTGAGGTGAAAAAGTTAGGTTTAGAGACATGCATGACCCTAGGCATGCTAACTCGTGATCAAGCTATTGCTTTAAAACGAGCCGGTTTAGATTATTACAATCACAACTTGGATACGTCGCCTGAGTTTTATGGAGACATCATTACAACAAGAACTTATCAAGACCGTTTAGAAACCCTTGATAATGTGCGTGAAGCTGGCATGCATGTATGTTCTGGCGGCATTGTGGGCATGGGCGAAACAGGCGATGACCGTTCTAGCTTGCTAGTTCAACTTGCTAACCTAGATCACCACCCAGAAAGCGTGCCAATTAATATGTTGGTGAAAGTTGAAGGTACGCCGCTTGATTCAGTGAAAGATTTAGAGCCTTTCGAATTTATACGAACTATTGCTGTTGCGCGCATTATGATGCCGCAGTCATTCGTAAGATTATCAGCAGGTCGCGAATCAATGAATGAACAAATGCAGGCATTGTGCTTCATGGCTGGCGCGAACAGTATCTTCTATGGTTGCAAACTCTTAACCACTTCAAACCCTGAAACGCATGAAGATGTTATGTTGTTTAAAAAGTTAGGCATTAATTCGCAGCAAACCAAAGACTATTCAGATGAAGCGTTTGAAGCAGCGTTAACAGAAGAGATTGCGCAGAAGCAAAATGAGTCATTGTATGTTGATGCTTCTGCAACAACTAACTCGAGTAAAAAAGCAGAGAAATCGATAAGCTAATGCCTTTTGATTTTATTACAGCGGCACTTCAATCAAGAGCCGCTGAGTCTTTGCTTAGAAAACGTGTGGAAGTTACCAATAATATCCAAGCGATTATTGAGGTTTCTGGTAAGCACTACATAAACTTTTCAAGCAATGATTATTTAGGCTTAAGTCAACATCAAGACGTTTTGCAAAGTTTTGCGGAAGGGTTGAGCTTATATGGTGCTAGTAGCAGTGCATCTTCTGTGGTCACGGGTTACTCTCGTGAGCATAAATTGTTAGAAGAGGATATCTGCGAACATACAGGAATGGAGAATGCCTTGCTCTTTTCCAGCGGTTTTGCGGCTAATCAGGCGCTTTGCCAAGGGCTATTTCAGACATCCACTCCAACTAACAAGAAACAAACAGACTTAGCTCGCAATGTGATAGTTGATAAGTTAATGCATGCATCCTTTGTGGATAGCGCCATGCAGCTAAGTCCTGAGAAAGACAACACGGTATTTTCACGGTTCAAACATAACGATATGGCCCATTTAGCAAGCAAGCTTGTTCCCAATTCAGACACATTAATTGTGACGGAAGGGGTCTTCAGCATGGATGGCGACCAAGGCGATATTCAAGGAATTCAGTCTACCATAAGCGCTCAAAAGTCAAAGGCTTGGCTAATGGTGGATGATGCTCATGCCATTGGTTTTATTGGCAACAATGGGATGGGGAGTTGTGATTTCGCAAGTACTGAAAAAAATAAAAAGATAGATATTTTAATGGGTACCTTTGGCAAAGCGATTGGCACTCAAGGTGCGTTTTTAGCCGGAACGAATGACTTGATTGAATACATGGTGAATTTCTCAAAACACTATGTTTACAGTACTGCGATGCCCGCAGCCCAAGCGCGTGCGACTAGAACAAGCCTCCAGATTATGCGTCAAGGTGTCGAAAGAGCGGCATTGCTTGAAAATATTTCCTTGTTTAAGAAGCTCGCAATCGAAGCTGGCTTGCCAGTTCTAAATGTAGATGGCCCGATTCAAGGTATTATCATTGGTGATCCGCTGAAAGCCCTAGCGTTGAGTGAGCACCTTAAAAGTTTAGGCATTTGGGTAAACGCGATTAGAAGCCCGACAGTCCCAAAAAACACCGACCGATTACGCATTACTATAAGTGCAATGCATCAAGTCAAGGATATTGAAGCGCTTGTGGATGCTTTGCGTATCAGTATGAGTAATATCATGGGGAAAGACTTCTCTGAGCAATCCAATGAGAAGGGGCTTTAATAAATGAATCTATTATCGGAAGATGTGATTTTGCATGATGTTTTGCCGGCTGATACTGCCTCGTCTGCAGATTCAGATGTAGATTTCAATGAACATAAAAAAGACTCTGCCGACGTATTGAACACTCTAGAAGCAGGCTCTCGTTCGGCTAACAGCAACCACAAAACACTTAATGACACTCAAACACTCAATAAACATCAAGTAGCAGATCACTTTTCTGCTGCTTCAGCCAGCTACGACCAATATGCTCAAGTTCAAAAGCAAATTGCTGAAGTTAATTTAGAGCTGCTTCAACAGTCAAACTTATCCAATGCAAAACAAGCCGTGGATCTAGGTTGTGGTACTGGGATCCACACAAAATCACTCGCCGCTTTATCAGAGCGTTGTCTGGCGATTGATATTTCACATGGCATGTTAACGGCAGCAAGAGCGCTTAATTTAAATTCGAAAACTGCACAGGATAACGCGATTCAATACTGCAACGGCGATGCGGATAACCTGCCTCTTAGTTCAGGCTCTATCGATGTGCTACATTCTTCGATGGCACTGCAGTGGTGCTCTTCGCCAGAGAGTGCTACACACGAAATCGTTCGGGTATTATCAAATAATGCTTCGGCACAGCTCGCTATTATGTTGGATTCATCTTTGGGCGAGTTAAAGAACGCTTGGAAAACTATTGGCCTCGAGCCTAGAGTAAATGAGTTTTTTGGGAAAGAACAATGGCTAAATGCAACGCAAGAAGTCGTAAATAAACAGAGAAAAGTTGATTCAAAAACACAATTTACGATTGAACATCAAACTCGACGCTTTGTAGAGTACCACAAGAGTAGCTTACATATGCTTCGCGCATTAAAGAAAATTGGCGCCGCGACAAAAACTGAGGGTGAAACACATGAAGACATGCAACAGCGCAATCCCTTCAATTCATCTGAGCAAGAATGCACAAAGAGTACATCAAAGCCTATCAGTAAACATGAGCTCAAATTACTTGATAATGAGATGCGCAAGCAACTAGACGAAAATGCCAGCAAAAACGCTCATATAAACAATGAAAACCAGCTAACTAAAAATTTACCTTTAACTTATCAGATTTTATTTTTGAACATTCAAAAACACACTAGAAGTGAAGCAAAGTAAACAATGAAACGAATTTAATGAAAAATAATCAATGAAAAGCATATTTATTACCGGAACAGACACCGATGCTGGCAAAACTTATGTCAGTACTTTATTACTTAAAAGCATCAACGATGCCGGCTTTAAAACGATTGGGTTCAAGCCCATTGCCGCTGGCTGTGAACAAACGCCGACAGGCTTAAGAAACGACGACGCTTTGAAATTGCAATCGGCAGCAAACGTCAGCTTACCTTATGAACTGATCAATCCAATTGCTCTCGCTCCGCCCATTGCACCGCATATCGCAGCGGCTCAATTGGGAAATGAGATTGACATGAACTTAGTGCAAACAACCTTAAACGATCTTCAGAGCAAAGATGCTGATGTTTTGCTTGTTGAAGGGGCGGGTGGTTGGCGTTTACCTATTTCTATACCATTATCTATACCAAAGACTTTGAATAATAACGTGTCATCAAGTGACGGTGTGAGTGCCAACAAAGAAAAGGTGAAATACCTATCTGACTTTGTGGCCGACAATAAACTGCCTGTTATTTTGGTTGTTGGTATGAAGCTTGGCTGTTTAAACCATGCGGCCTTAACACTCGAGCAAATTAAGCGGGATAATTGTCACCTTATTGGCTGGATTGCGAATCAAGTCGATCCCAATATGCAATGCTATGCGCAAAACCTTGAGTCATTGCATGCACTCCTTGATGCGCCCTTTATTGGTGAAGTAAGGCACAACCAAAGCGATATTACATTGCTTGAAAAAGACTTTGAACGCTTGTTTTCATAGGGCATATTTGAGTGATACAAGAGAGAGAATATTCTGATTCGGCGCTTTAGCAACTTCCTAAATTTAACTATGCGTTGCCGCATACTTTCTTGGTGAGGATTACAGTAAGGCTTATCTAAAATTCAAATAAACCTTACTCAATAGCTTCTCTTTGGTCTTTGCTAGTGGGGCTTTTAGCTAGTACGACTTTGTCGCGGCCTGTGTTTTTACCTTCGTACAAGGCTTCATCGGCTCGTTTAAAACAAGAATTCAATGTGTCCCCTTCGGTAAATTCTGCAACACCTACAGTTACTGATACTTTATTACCAATGCTTTTTGATAAAGTGACTCTTAATTTATCGTTAATTTTTTTACCAAGAAGCTGCCCACCTTCAATGGGCGTGGCTGGCAGCAAAATTAAAAACTCTTCTCCCCCCCAACGTGCCACTTTGTCTTGCTCACGTAACACCTGTCGCATGAGTGTTGCGCCTTCGGACAATACTTGATCTCCAAACTCGTGACCTAGCGTATCATTCAGATGTTTAAATTTATCAAAGTCAATAATCAACAAACAAAAGGGGGTATTGTTTAGTTCAAATTGTACAATTGATTCCTCAATAAACTCCATCATTCCGCGGCGATTTGGTAAACCAGTTAACATGTCTTGGTGTGCTAAGAGCTCGAGTTTTTCATTCACTTTAGCTAACTCATCTGTGCGCTGAGAGACCTTTTCTTCCAATGAGTGACTAAAGTTTTGTAGCTCTAGGTTTCTCTGCTCTAGAGTTTCCGACAACAATTCATTTTGTACACCTGCCTCGATGAATCGAATATATGTTAGGTAATTTTGACAAAGCACAAAGGCAACTAAGCCAAAGCTGACCATCAATGTGGTGTCAATTAAATCTAAATGGAAGAGAATGTCATTGAGCACTAATGCAAACAAAAACACAGTGCCCAACATTAAGAGGCGAGCTCCATTGCGATGGTGACGGACGGCCTGAATGAGCCCCCAAAAAACATATGGCATGATGATAATTGAAAACCCTTGGAAATAGGGTAGCGATTGACTAAACACCGCTGGTGGACTCAATAGAACCAAAAAGGACGCCGCAATACAGACAACATAAATAAGCGCCATTACGGATTTTTTATAGTCTTTCGGAAATGTCATGTGAAAATAAGCGAGCAAAAGAGGTGTGGTGGCGTAAAATGTTAAAAAGCTAATCCGAGCACTGGTATAAAAGGACCAATCAGCCAACCGCGAAATAGCTAAAACTTGGCTAGTGCCAATTTCTCTGAGGCCCAGCATGAGACAAGTAATGGCGATAATAATAGGTAAAGGATCGACTGGACGTAAGGTAAATTGGATGAGGTTAAATAAAGCAACAATTAAAAAAAATCGCCAACAAAAAAGCGGCTCGTATTATCAGTTGATATTGCTCTTGCTGAATATTTTGAGGTTCTCCTATTCGAAGGTAGCGCCACATTCCGCTAGCGTAATAGTCGTAATTAGATACTTGAACAGTAACAGAAAAGCTCTCTGAATTTGGCTGGAATAGAACGATATTGGAATTGTAACCCGGTTCAGATGTTTCGGCTGTTTCACCGACTCGCCCACCTTCAGACATCAGTTTGTCATCAATATATAAACGATAGGCGGTACCTATTGTGGGAATTTTTAGAGACAAGTTAGCGTATTTTTTGTCGGTGCGCACATTTAGGTGATAAGTTGCGAAACCTTGAGAAGCGACTCCTTCGCCATTATCTGGAGACCTAGTCCACACTTTCGGTGCTATAATAAAGCTAGGTTCAAGTCCAGCTTCCGCTACTTCTGCTGGCGTCAGTAAGTTCTGCCAATAAAACTCCCAATTTCCTGCAAGAGGGATAGAGTTTATCGACGATAAATCTACCTCGCTTAAATCAAGCTCACCTTTTACCGCTTTCGGAGCTGACTTATCACTCAAGGCGCTCGACATCATTGTGGAGACATTGAATAGGATAATTAACAAAGCACCTACCAACAAAGTTGCTGACATTCTCGGAAGGGATTGTTTTATGCTCATGAACGGGCCTTTTTAATCGCTAATTTATCGTTGCATCGCATATTTTTATATTTAATCCTGAGTTTTGCAAACTTAAACTCAGTTGAGTTTTAGTATTTTCTTTAGTACTTCTAAGCAGACGAAGAATTGCTGACACTTATTTGTTTTGAGATTCAGCAAACTCTTTAAAACTATTCATAAATTTTAATGATTCCTTTTTAAAGGCGCCGGGCATTAAAATCATCATCAGTTTCATCATTAATTTATCGCTTTTAAATTCAGAGTGAGCAATCCATCGAGTGCTTGAATTATCTATTTCAATAAACTCATTCTTAACTTCATTCCACATGCCTTTGGTTTCGTAAGTTCCTTCGAATCTTACTGGTAATTCTCTAACAGTGACAGTTTCAATGAGCTCGCAACTACTCTTTCCATGGCTAACAACAAATTTTGATTGAGCACCAACATGCCTAGGCTCGCCACTCAAGTGCTCAAAACTGACTAGATTTGGCATCCATTCCTTTAAATTTTCAGAGTTATCAAATAAAGCAATCATTTCGTCTCTGGTAGCGTTTACCTCAACTTCAATTTGATATTTCAAAATAGTCTCTTTCTGGTTTGTAATAGATATTTAACAAAGCAACTGTACATTACATCAACGGACTAAGTAAGATAAATTGGACTATTTCAACTATACCTAATTAAAGTCGGCATATAATAAGCAAGTGCTTAAGTAATCAATGTAGCTGTCTTCTAATGACTTTTAGATAATGCTAAATCCATCATTTTGACTGTCAGAAAAATTTACATTTACTAATTTCGTATTTTGTTTTTTTTTATAACGTTATGATAATTATAGGGTTACCTGTTTGGCTTATATATTGCTTACACTAAGTTGTGTTTTATTATTCGTGAGAAGTACCTATGAAAATAACTAAAATAAAAAGCATTGTGTTCTCTGCAATGATTCTACTACTGTGTAATAGCGGTTCTGCAATGGCTACAATTATTACGCTAAACGACATCCCTTTAGATTTCAGGTCTCAAGTTTTACCCTCATACAATGAAGGGGGCTATAACATTGCCGCAAGCTGCACTAACTGCTCAAATGTTTTCAGCACAGTAGAGGCAAATGCTGGCTATGGTGCATCAACAGCCGCAGTTGGATGGGGAGCAGCAGGCCGTTTTTTAGAAACTTGGAATACAAGTGTTGTCTTTAGAGTGACAAATATTGCTGGAAATCTATTTCATTTTAAGAGTTTTAATATGGGATGGTTTGACAACGATACAAATAATGCAAATTGGAATATTCGTGCATTCGACAGTTTAGGTAATTTGGTTGCAAACGATAGCTATATTGGTAGAGGAGAGTTCAATTTCAACTACTTATATGTCTCGTCAATAGAGTTGCAAAACAACGGCGGGTTTTCATCTTTCGATAACTTAAATGTTGAAGTGTCAGAACCATCGATACTTGCATTTATGGGCTTAGGCATAATAGGCATTGCTTTTACTAAGCGTTACAAAAAATGAAAAATACTTAACGCAAAACAAAAAAAACCGTTTCAGCTGAAACGGTTTTTTGTTTTTGTCTGGTATGTAGAATATAGAAACACGCATCCTAATCCAATAATTATAAATAAACCGAGATATCACTTCCCGTTGAAATCAGTTTTCTATCTGTTCCAATAAATACAACGCCATCATGCTCGCCTATAAGTGTCAGTTTGCTTCCTTCACGGAATAAAGCACCGCCTTCTCGAATACCTATGACAGGCACGTCAGGATACAAAGTACAAAATTCAGCTAAACGTTGATCGCGTGTTTCACCATTATGATTTGGGGCTACATAGTCAGTGTAATGCGGGTTTATTTGCGCATTAATAAAACCAAAAGTTGTAAAGCTTTGTGGCTGAATAATAGGCATGTCATTTGAAGTTTTGATGCTCAAACCGCATAAGTTTGAACCTGCGCTCCACCCGATGTAAGGCATACCCTCATAAACACGTTGTTGAATTGGCTTCAGCAAGTCTTGTTTGTATATTTCATTAAGTAGGTTGAAAGTATTTCCACCTCCAACCAACACAGCTTGTGCGTTTTGAATCGCAAGTTTCGCATCAGCATGCTCATGAATGCCAGTAATAGAGAGCTCTGGGAGTGCTTCCTGTACTTTTGCAGTATAAGCATCCCAAGAAACCGTGACACCGGCATAAGGGATAAATAAAACTTCCGACACTCCGTTCAAGTGGTTTTTTATCATCTCTTTAGCATGCGTTAAGTATGGTTCATCGTTTTGTCGGGAGCTGCTAAGCATTAGAACTTTAGTCAGTTCGTGCATATTGAATAGATTCCTGCTGGGTAATTATGAATGGGGATGTTAACAAGTGAACGCTTGCTTAACAATAAAGACGCGGTTTTCAACTTCAAGCATGTATTATTTAGATGGGGTGCCTTCATATTGTTTGAAAGGTTTTGAACAGAGTTTTGGGGGCTGTTAGCTAAGTTAGACAATACAAGGTGCTATCGAATAAGTTTAGTAAGACTTTTTGTTACCAAATTTAAGGCTTTAAAAATAAGTTTTTATTTATAACAATCATGAACTCTGGCATCATTCGATATAGTAAAGTTTGTGGGCAAGCCTCACTGACTTCGCAGAGAATGCTACTTTCGTTTTAATCGCCTAAATTTGTTTAGTTGAAATATAGGAATATCCTAAGTGTCTGAAAATAAGCCAGTAACCTCCGTACTATTTGTGTGCTTAGGAAACATTTGTCGCTCGCCAACAGCCGAAGGCGTTTTTGCCCATAAAGCCAAGGATTTAGGCTTAAATTTCAAGATTGATTCAGCTGGCACAGCCGGTTATCACGACGGCGCGGCACCAGACAAGCGTTCTCAAGATGTTGCTAAAGCTCGTGGTTACAATTTATCGCGTTTAAAGTGCCGCAAAGTAACAGAACAAGATTTTCATGAATTCGATTACATTCTTGGTATGGATGCAGCTAATGTCCGAGATTTAAAACGTAAATGTCCTGAAGAGCACCATGCAAAAATACAACTGTTTTTAGATTATGCCAACGCCGAGTTTGATGAGGTGCCTGATCCATACTATGGCGGCAAGCGTGGTTTCGAGCTTGTTTTAGATCTTATTGAAGATGCTTCAGATGGTCTTTTAAAAAGCTTAACAAAGTAAGTGTATCAATGAGTCAGCGAAACGCTATTTATTGGGCTCTAGTCATATTTTTTTGCGCAGTTATCGCGTTTATTTTTGCCGGCGGTAATGAC
The DNA here is from genome assembly GCF_047250385.1 of Glaciecola sp. MF2-115. Classification (NCBI taxonomy): domain Bacteria; kingdom Pseudomonadati; phylum Pseudomonadota; class Gammaproteobacteria; order Alteromonadales; family Alteromonadaceae; genus Glaciecola; species Glaciecola sp. MF2-115. The sequence continues at coordinate 470,803 of NZ_JBLBVM010000056.1, read as the reverse complement.
TGGCTAAGCTCAGATATTGAGCTGCATATCTTTCTTAATATCAGACTACCTGTGCTGTTAACAGCGATTGCTGTTGGTTCCGCTATAGCAATGAGCTCAGGAGCTCTGCAAATTCTTCTTCGAAATCCCTTAGCTGACCCAAGTATTATTGGCATTAGTGCTGGAGCAAGCTTAATGGCGGCGATTGTGTTGCTTACAGGTAGCTTCGCTTTGATGCCAAGTGCATTGAATTCAATGTCCTATTACATACTACCCTTAGCCTGTTTTTTTGGCGCCTTACTTAGTAGTTTCATTATTTATGCCTTGGCTAGAAAACTACAAGCCTCGATAAGTGCAGTTATCCTAGCTGGCATAGGTATTTCTACTATCGCAGGGGCCATCATTGGCTGGCTTTTCATTTACGCACCTCCGCAATCAATTAAGAACTTGAGTTTTTGGTTGATGGGAAGTTTACACAATACCAACTTCACCAGTTTAGCCTTTGCGGTGCCTATCATCGTAGTATCGATGGCCTTGTTACTAGTTCAAGCAAAGCGCCTTAATTGGCTGTATTTAGGCACTACGGCAGCGCAGTTAAAAGGCTTAGACCCGCTAAAGTTCGAACGTAGAATTCTAATATTAGCAGCATTGTTGGTAGGGACCAGCGTTTCAATTGCTGGCAGCATCGCGTTCATTGGTTTGTTAGTGCCACACTTTGTTAGACATATGGTAGGGCATGATAATCGGGTTGTATTGTCTGTTTCAGGACTCATGGGTGCGACATTACTGATATTGACAGCGCTACTCAATGAATGGCTGTTTGATATGATTGTGCCAGTATCTATGTTAACCGCGAGTATTGGTGGGCCGCTATTCATCTATAGTTTGTTAAAGCAACCTAGAGCACTAGCCGCGGCTGAACGCTAAGGTCGACTCAACGGCTTTCTGCCACAATGACAACAGCTTTTTGCGAATGCCTTTGTCGATGCTTGGTGTGAATCGCTTCTCTATTTTTTTATGTGAAGCAATATCGTCTAAACTTTTATACAAACCTAATTGTAAGCCTGCTAAATAAGCAGCTCCTATAGCCGTTGTTTCCATGTTGTAAGGGCGTTCAATGTCAACCTGTAGCATGTCCGATAAGAATTGGCACAGCCAATCGTTCTCAACCATGCCCCCATCAACTAATACTTTAGAAGAGGCAATACCGTCGCTTTCCATTGCTTGTTGCAGATCATAGGTTTGATAACAAACGGCTTCTAAGGCCGCGCGAGCGAAGTGAGCTTGTGATGTGTCTCGAGTCATGCCGTATAAACTTGCTCTGGCGTGCGGGTCCCAGTGCGGAGCACCTAAACCTGCAAATCCAGGTACTAAAAAAACACCATGATCATAATCAAGTGATTCAGCCAGTACTTTACTTTCTTTTGCGTTTTTAATAACGCCAATTCCATCGCGTAGCCACTGTATATTTGCACCAGCAGTAAATATTGAACCTTCCAGCGCGTATGTCGTTTTCCCATTCAATGTATAAGCAATGGTAGTTAATAGTTTGTGTTTCGACTTGAGCGCTTCACTGCCCGTGTTTAAAAGGGCAAAGCAACCAGTTCCATAAGTTGATTTCAAATCACCTTGGGCAAAACAGCACTGGCCGAATAAAGCAGCTTGTTGATCGCCTGCAACCCCAGCGATAGGCAATGAAGCGGAAAACATGCCTGCTTCAGTCATCCCAAAATCATCTGACGATTCCAATACCTGTGGTAAAACACTGGAGGGCACATCAAACAGCTCAAGTAACTCAGGGTCCCATTTCAAATCGTGAATGTTGAATAGATTTGTTCTCGAAGCATTGGTTGTATCGGTGACATGTTTTTTACCACCAGTTAAACGCCAAATTAGAAAGGTATCAATGGTACCAAAGGCAAGTTTGCCAGCATTTGCGAGCTCTCTTGCTCCTTCGACTTCATCTAGTAACCACTTAAGCTTAGAAGCCGAAAAGTAGGGATCTAGCAAAAGGCCGGTTTTCGCTGCTACTTTGCTTTCCTGATCTTTGATGCTGTTACAAAATTCGGCTGTGCGACGGTCCTGCCAAACGATGGCGTTATAAATGGGCTTTCCTGTTTCCTTATTCCAAACAACGCTAGTTTCACGTTGATTTGTGATGCCTATTCCAGCAACATCTACGCCTTTTTTCTTGGCCTCATGTAAGGCTGCTTTGCAGGTCTCGAGAGTGGTATGCCATATCTCTTCAGGATCATGTTCTACCCACGCATTGTTAGGATAAATTTGTGTAAATTCTTTTTGTGAAGACGCTACCTTTGTACCATCTAATGCAAAGACGATTGCTCGTGATGACGTTGTGCCTTGGTCTATCGACAAGATCCCTGATGATGCAGACATATGCTCTCGCTTTTGTTGTATTGTTGATGAAGCTCTTGTTTACAAAAAACTTGTTCAAGGTAAGCTGTGCTTTAGATTAAGCAGTTTCACACAAGCTTGCAAATGGATTGCTAACACCATCGCATATTTGTATTGAATTACCAAAGGCCAGAGGTGCTAATTTATGATGCTCAGAGAAACAAATATTGAGAAACTTTCTGCGGAAGTGTTCGATGTATTGGTCCTTGGTGGTGGCATTAACGGCGCTGTGTCGGCTGCTTCGCTCTCAAGGAAAGGGGCGAGCGTTGCTATGATCGACAAAGATGATTTCGCAGGGCATACCTCTTCTAACTCTTCTAATCTTGCTTGGGGCGGTATTAAATATCTCGAAAATAACGAGTTTCTATTAGTCAATAAATTGTGTAAAAGCCGCAATCACTTGATGCGTAGCTATCCATCGACCGTGCAAGAGATTCGATTTTTAACCACCTTGCAAGTTGGTTTTCGCTTCCCGGCGTGGTTTGTTTTCATGGGAACCATTTTGTATTGGGTAATGGGGCGCTTCTTAACTCAACGGCCTACATTCATGTCATCGCAAAAAATCAAGAATGCAGAACCTGTTATTAATGTAAGCAATGCTCAAGGAGGCTTCGAATATTCGGATGCTTTTTTACATGACAATGATGCCAGGTTTGTTTTTAACTTTGTGCGCAGTGCGATGGATAACGGCGCAATCGTGAGTAACTATGTTGAAGCCAAAGGCAGCGAAAGAATCGATGGCATTTGGCACACGAAAGCACTCGATAAGGAGAGTGGGAAGGAATTTACTATACAATCAAAGTCGATCATTAATGCCTGTGGACCTCTCGTAGACAAATATAACGATGACATTCAACAAGAAACGGAACATTGCCACTTATTTTCAAAGGGCGTGCATTTAATCGTAAATAAGCTAACGAAAGAGGAAAAAGTTCTCGCATTTTTCGCATCCGATGGACGTTTGTTTTTTGTTATTCCAATGGGGCAGCGCACCTGCATTGGCACAACCGATAATCAGGTTGAAAATCCAGAGACATCGGTTACAGAAGACGATCGCGATTTCATTCTCGACAATGTGAATTCACTTCTGGATTTGGACATACCTTTGACTCGTGACGATATTATTTCGGAGCGTTGTGGTGTGCGTCCTTTAGCCGTAAAAGATAGCGGAGGTGAGGCTGATTGGGTTCAGTTATCTCGCAAACATGCAGTGGATGTGAATAAGGAAGATAAGTATTTAAGTATTTTTGGAGGCAAATTAACTGACTGTATTAACGTGGGCGAAGAGATTGCAGATCTAGTTGAAGATATCGGCATTCCATTGCTGTACAAGGATGCTATTTGGTACGGCGAATCGTCAGACGAGATAAAGAAAGAGTTTGAATATCGAGCCGAATTGTTAGAGCTCGATAAAATGACACCAGAATATAGTTCCGAAAAACTCACCGTAAGACTATGGCGCCGTTACGATATTCATGCCTTGCAAATTTTAGACGAAATTCAACGTGATCCGGCACAGGCAGAGCAACTCATGCGTAATGCGGAATACTTGCGTGCTGAAGTTCACTATGCCGCTAGGCGTGAAATGATCACCAAACTTGAGGATTTTTTACGAAGGCGCTCGAAAATTGAGATGGTGTTAAGAAAGACGGAGATCATAGATACGCCAGGGATCATTGAAGCTTGTAAAATCCTATTCGGTGAGCAAGCAGAAGAAAAGCGCAAAGAGTATGTGGATGCTGTGCTTAAAGACTATCCAGACGCGCCAGTAGCTCAAGCTAAATAAACCGTTAAACACTTCTTTCGAACAGTCGAAGTCCGCTCATATTCGCTAGACTTTGCTTGCTTTAGCTATGTTAAATAGACAAACTAGTATCCAAGCTGATGCAGCGCTATTTTATATTTTAGGATTTTAGTTCCAAATGTTATCCGTACAACACGTCACCGTTCAAAATCGTTTAAACAATATCAGTGTTGAAATGCACTCAGGTGAGTGTTGGCACGTGCTTGGGCAGAATGGGGCCGGAAAAACGTCACTATTTGAATTAATAGCTGGGCTTGAACGAGCAGATACGGGCACTGTTATTCTTAATGGGAGAGAAATTAACGAACTCTCAATAGCGGATATCGCCAACAAGCTTGCTTATTTGCAACAGCACTTTACATTGTCATTCCCACTAACAGTGCAAGAAACTCTTGAATTCTATACTGGTAATCACCTTGTCCCCAAGCTGATTGAGCAAGCCTTATCAATTACGCCATTGTTAAAGCGTAATCTTAATAATCTTAGTGGCGGTGAACAACAACGTGTTCACATTGCGCGAGTATTGATGCAAGTTTGGCAAGGCATTGAACAAGGGGATATTTTAATCTTATTAGATGAGCCCATTCAAAGCCTAGATGTAGTCTTCCAAGAAAAAGCTTTAGCGTTATTTAGGGAGTTGGCCACATTTGGGAATTTGGTTGTATTGAGCATTCATGATGTCAATTTATCGATTTCCAATTGCGACCATGTGTTGATGATAAAAAATAGCCGAGAATTGCGCTATGGGAAAGCGAAAACGGTTATGAGCGCAGAGAATATTAGCGAGCTTTACGACTATCGTTTTGAGGAGTTAGTAAACCAGCATAACTCAGACAAATTCTTTATTAGAAGCCCACTTTAAATAGCCTTATGATATGCTTACATCATCAATATTTGTAGCAAATAATTAGTCACGAACATCGATGAAAATCGAGCAGAAACGCTAATGAATTAAAAGGAAAAACCGTGAGTCAATGGAAACCAGATAGTTGGAGATCCAAACCGATCCTTCAGCAACCCACTTACCAAGACCAAAAAGCATTGAAAGAAGTGGAAGAAAAGCTAGCGAGCTATCCTCCCTTAGTTTTTGCTGAGGAAACGCGTCAACTGTATAAGCAGCTTGGTGATGTTTGCGAAGGGAAGGGTTTTTTATTGCAAGGCGGGGATTGCGCTGAATCTTTTGACGAATTTAACGCGCCCAAGATTAGAGATACATTCAAGGTTATTCTGCAAATGGCGATTGTGCTCACTTTCGCTGGACGTTGTCCGGTAACGAAAGTTGCCAGAATGGCAGGACAGTACGCCAAGCCACGCTCTGCAGACTTTGAAACTATTAATGGTGTGACATTACCCAGTTACAGAGGCGATATCGTTAACGGTTTTGATTTTACCGAAGCGTCAAGACAACCAGATCCAAATCGTTTGGTCGATGCCTATCATCGTAGTGCTGCAACTCTAAACCTATTACGTGCATTTGCCCAAGGTGGTCTGGCTGACTTACATCAGGTGAATCGCTGGAATATGGCATTCCTAGAGAGCAATCCATTAAAAGAACGCTATAAGGATATGTCAGATCGTATTCAAGATACCTTGGCGTTTATGGATGTCATCGGGATTAATGCTCAAAATAACAATTCATTGCATGAAACATCCTTGTTTACTTCACATGAAGCTTTGTTGTTGAATTATGAACAAGCACTAACAAGAATCGATACGCTTACTGGCAAGCCATATAATTGCTCTGCACATATGCTGTGGATTGGTGAGCGCACGCGTCAATTAGATCATGCTCATATTGAGTTTTTCAGTGGCATCAATAACCCGATTGGAGTGAAAGTTGGTCCGAGTATGCAAGAAGACGAGCTCATTCGTTTGATAGATGCTTTGAACCCTAATAATACTCCGGGTCGTTTAACACTCATTACTCGAATGGGGGCTAATAAACTAGGTGATAACCTGCCTAGACTGTTGCGTCGTGTAAAAGCGGAAGGTCGTAACGTCGTATGGAGTTCTGATCCGATGCATGGCAACACAATTACTTCATCTAGTGGATATAAAACACGCAACTTTGATGCGATCCTAACGGAAATAAGGCAGTTCTTCGATGCGCACAAAGCGGAAGGAACGCATGCTGGTGGCATACATTTAGAAATGACGGGGCAACATGTGACTGAGTGCACAGGTGGCGCGTATAAGATTAGTGATGATGACTTGTCGCAAGCTTATCAAACACAATGTGACCCGCGTTTAAATGCCGACCAAGTGTTGGAAATGGCATTCTTAGTTGCCGATCATCTCAAGTCTGCGAAAGTATAAAGAATTGCAGTACGTACCTAGGGCTCTTCATTGAGCCCTTTTTCATTGTGGTTATTGATAATCACAACGCGCTCTTCCTCGCTCAATATCTGGGTAAACACGGTAGCTCTTCTTAAACTGCGCATCTTAACCGACTTCTCCAACAGAGCTTCTTTGAATTGTTCAGGTTTATCAATCAGCTCAATAATGGACAACCAGGTTAAATAAGCGCCGTATTTCATTTGTTTTGCGGCGTAGCGCATTTCTATACGTTCACTTATCGGTGCTAATAAACTAGTATCAGCTAAACACTTTTCAGCCATAGCCTCATGCAAGGCAAGTATTTGGCTATCGATGCCACGGTCTTTCACCGGCACTTTATCATATTGTTTTTTGCGCTTTCTTTTTGCGCGATGAGGGCTTTGAAATGAACTCATATTAAAAACGGTTTTGATCGCGCTTTTTCATTGCGTTGATATCTTCTGGTTTTGCAAATGCGGCTTGGCTTTTGTGTCTATTCTCATAAAGTAGCGGCTGCAAAATGGGCTCTAAGCCGTTTAGTTTTATTTCATACATCGTTGCTAGCTGCTCTCCCAATTCACCATTTGGAAAGCCTTGTTTATGAAACCAAACGAGGTAGGGCTCAGGCAAGTTCAATAGTTTAGTGCCTGCATGTTTGCCAAAAGGCATCACTGTATTCACTAGCCTTAGTAAAGCCTCTTGGGATTCGCTACCAAAATCGATGTTCATTACTGATCCTCCATAAGAGCAATGCTATTTTTCATTCTTTTGTTGAGCTTGCCATAGTTTGGTATAGATACCATTTAGCTTCATAAGTTCATCGTGAGAACCTTGTTCCGCAATCATGCCCTGGTCCATCACAATGATGCTATCAGCATCAACAATGGTGGACAGCCTGTGTGCAATCATAAAGCTAGTATGCCCTTTTGCTATCTCACGCAGGGCACTGAGTATTGCTTGCTCTGATTGTGAATCAAGTGACGACGTCGCTTCATCAAACACCATTATAGGAGGTCGTTTGAGAATGGTTCTGGCTATCGCAACTCGTTGCTTTTCTCCGCCGCTGAGTTTCAAGCCTCGCTCACCAACTTGGGTATTACCTTTATCGGGTAAACGTGTAACAAAGCTATCTAAATGGGCTAGTTTAATGGCCTCTTCGATTTCTTGTGCACTTGCATCAGGTCGGCCGTAGCGAATATTTTCATACAATGTGTCGTTAAATAAGACCGTGTCTTGAGGCACTATTCCTATATGCTTGCGAACAGAGTCTTGTGTAAGTTGCGAGATGTCTTGCCCATCTATTTTTATGCAACCTTGTGTCGGATCATAAAAACGAAAAAGGAGTTTTACTAAGGTCGATTTACCTGCGCCGCTTTCGCCGACAACTGCTACTTTTGTGCCAGCCTTAATTGTAAAGCTTACGTTCTGTAATATCTGACGTTCTTTGTGGTAGGCAAAACCAACATTTTCAAAACTAATCTCACCCTTACTTACGTGTAGTTCATTCGCGTCAGCTTTATCGACAATGGCAGGTTGCTTCTCTAACAAAGTAAACAAGTTCTCAATGTTTGTCAGTGAACCTCTAATTTCACGATACACAAATCCTAAAAAGTTTAGAGGCATGAATATTTGCATAGTAAAAGCATTCACTAATACGAAGTCACCGATGGTCATATTGCCTTTGGCCACATTAATGGCGGCTAATGCCATCATCGAAGTCATCGCACCTGCGATGATAAACGCTTGCCCGCCATTTAAAGCGAACAAAGATAAACGGTTTTTGCGCCTCGCAGTTTCCCATTGCTCAAGGTCAAGGTCGTATCGCTTCGCTTCAAATTTCTCATTGTTAAAATACTTCACTGTTTCGAAATTAAGAAGGCTATCAATGGCACGTGAAGTACTGTTGTTATCAGCCTGGTTAACTTGTTTAACGTATTTAGTGCGCCAGTCAGTGGCTTTCATTGAAAAGAAAACATATAGAATAACTGACACAAAAATGACTATCGCAAAACTCGCCCCGTAGTTGTAAAAAAGCAGTCCAACCACCATGGCAATTTCGAGCAGAGTAGGGCCTATGTTGAAAATCATAAAGCGCATTAAGAAACTAACACCAGAGGTTCCCCTTTCGATATCACGCGATAGACCACCGGTTTGGCGTGATAAATGAAAGTCTAAGTCCAACCTATGTAAATGATTAAAAACTGTCAGTCCCAAGCGGCGCATGGCTCGCTCAGTAACTCGACCGAAAAGTGTATCTCTTATTTCGCCAAACAAAACATTCGCCAAACGCAAAACACCATAGGCAACGATGAGGCCTAGCGTGGCAGCCATAATTGCTTCTTGCGTTGTGTCTAAGTTTAGGTTGTCTACGGTGTGCTTTAATACGAAGGGAAGTCCAACGCTGGCAAGTTTTGCTGCTACTAAACATGCTATGGCTAGCCAAACGCGCATTTTGAATTCAGTTAAATATGGCCATAACTTGCTAAGCACACGCCAGTTGACAGGATCGTTATTCGCTTCATTAAATCGGGAAGGGCGCATGTTATTAAAGTACTACCTTTAGTCGCAGAGACAATATTTGAATTTAAGATAGTACTCGAAAACAGCGTTAAACGTTCAAAATATTACGCAATTTTCTATACTTTTGAGATTGTTCAAAATTCAGGTTTTTAAGATCCAATACATCTATACAACGACCAATTTGGGTAGAGAGTTCAGATATCGTGTTACCGACTTCCAATTTTGAAATAACATGCAACATGTTCAAAGCAATGGCTGTATTCTTAGGCATCAATGCCGACGCTTGTGAAAACACTTCAAAGGCTTTGCTGAAATTACCTGTGTTAAAGGCTTGCACACCTGCTTTATTTAACTCTTTCGGATTCAGTGTAATTTGTTCTTTTTCTTGTTTTTCTTTGTGTACTAACTTTGAGAATAAGGAAAGGTCGGAAAGTTGGTCATCAATATAGTCGTTGCGAGTTTGCGCTCTATCATCTAAGACCTTATAAAGGGCATTTGCATCGTCTTTCAAACCAATTTCATGAAGGGCTTTCGCTTTATCAACGAGCGCTTCGTCTGACATTAAAGAATTGTCTCTATTGAATTGATCGACAATTTGCAAAGCTTTATCGTTCTCATTTTGCAAATACATAATTCGTGCTTGCATCACTTTCACTTCATCGGCGTGTTCTTCTACGGAAAACTGCTTTTTCAACTGTGTGAGGAATTGTTTGGTTGCGTTCACAACGTCTTGCAATTGCTGAGGCTCTGCGGTCATTGCATAGTCAATACCAGCACGAACTGCATTTTTATAGAGTTGTGGTGACTCTTTTACAGAATTCTTGGCAAAGGCTAACATTCGCTTTGCTATGTCAAATTCTGTCTCGTGGTCGTGTGACAGTTTAGCTAATAACCTAACTGTGTTTTGACGCTGGAAGCTTTTGGGTGACAGCTTTGACGCCATTAATGCACTTTCCAAGGCATCTTCAAATTTATCATGCTTCAGATTTAGCATCGCTAAAAGCTCATAAGCTGCGGTCTTTGTGTCGCGCTTACATGCTAGATTAAGAATTTCTTTCTCTGCTTCAGCATCTTGATCTAAGGAAATGAGTGATTTTACACGTCCTATTTTAGCCCATGAAAAGGTCTGTATCTTGAGCATCGATTGATAAAAGTCGAGAGCATCGGCATATTCCTTCGCGAGTAAAAATAACTCACCTTTCGTTTTGAGTACAACGGAGAATATATCTCGATTGTTTTGATAAGAGAGTAACTTGTTCACTTCGGTTAGTGCGGCATTGTATTTTTGCTGCTCAATAAACTCACAGGCCTGACTCATTCTTTGCTTTCTGCGAAACAAACGGTTGATGCGTTTGGATAGCTTTTCCGCATTGACTGGTTTTGCGATGAAGTCATCTGGCGGCAAGTCGACAATACTTTGTACTATCTCGAAGCTAGTTTCATGGCTAGTAAAAATGAAACCTGTATCGTGGCTCAGTAACTTTGACTGTAGAATTTGTTCGTAAAAATATAAACCATCATGCTCAGTCTGAATGCTGTAGGCACAGATGATTAGGTCAAAGGGGAGTTTCTCAATGGCAAGCAGGGCACGGCTAGTTGATTCAACGTATTGAAGGTCGACAAAACCAATTTGCTCTAAGGGTGCTTTAAGATGTTCTTTTGCACTAGCCACATTATCAACAATGAGGATGCGCATCTTTGTGATGTCTGCAAGGTCCATTTATATCTACTACTAATTCTTAAAATCGAATTTATTTTTATTATCTAGCTAATATAACCGAATTCGCGCTGATTTAGTATGTATAAATAGTGAAGTAGGGCACTGGATGACAGGAAACAGTGCATATGAAGGTCGCACTATCTCCTGCCAATTCAGGATTTGCTGGGAACTCACCTGTTCCGAATATCTGTTTTACAATTCTATTGTTTTACCAGCAAACTTCTTAGCAAATCTATTGATAGACATGTCATTACAAATGATATTACTACGTTTCATATTGTGTTTTTCTAATGCAGCATCTAATCCTAGTACAACGGCGTCTAAACAGACTTGTGATTCTGCATTTTGATCCGTAACAAATCTAACGCGTGTTGTCTCATTCTCGTTTTGCTCTTTGATGTCAAATTCTTCTGCGGCAAGCTCTTCATTATTCGCTTGTTTAAGCATTATGTTCAGTAATCGAGATGCGCGTTGAAGCGATTTACCGTTACAGCTTAATTCTTCAGTAAAGCGATTGAAGTTTACGTCACTTTCTCTTACTAAGTTGTAGGTTGAATCCAAGCCCTGAGTTGCAGCGACGTAACAAACTTTGGACTCGAATGAGCTATCCGCTGGACGAAGCTGTAGGTTGTTTGCTGAAACCGATGATGTAAATGCGATTGAAGCGATTGCGAGTGATGTGTATAACGTTTTCATAATTATTTCCCAGTAATAATGTTCTGCAACAACATTTTTGCGTGATAAATACTACTGATTTAAAAACAAAAATCTATTAAATTTGTAATTAAATTACATAAAATTGCAATTTATATCTGGTTTTAACTGTATATATGTAATTTAGTTACCGTTTATTCACAATTATTCATTGGAATTAAACGAATATTAACATCGATCACAAGTTCATCGCTATTCTTTAATGCTCTATATTGTTGTTAATGTTGATTAAATGTTATTTTTATAGGTTTATTGTTTAACATTGAATTCATATTGCAGGTTATTGGTGTTTTGTAATAAAATTACATTTTGCAGATGTTTGATCAAATTTCTTCCGAATAGTTACTGACAATGTTGTTTTAAATTCCGTCCTTTACTCGCTCTTTTGAGCCGAGCGTTTATTCTGGGCGCCCTGAATGAAAAGTGATAACTATTACTGTCTATGTAAGTATATATAATATGTAGTTAAATAATGTTTAATTAGGGAGGCGTAAGATGCAAAAATTTTACAGCGATTATAATCAAGTAAAAGTGCGTCAAGTAAAATGTCTTTTAGACGATGCCGGTATTCCTTGTTTCGTTAAGAATGAATATATTCAAGGTGCTAGCGGTGAAATACCGCCACATGAGACTTTACCAGAAGTTTGGCTGGTAGATGACAGCTGGTTACCAAAGGCTAACGAGTTATTGAAACAAATGGAACAGGACTTGAGTGAGCATTCAGAAGAAGTGTGGCAATGCGAGAACTGCCAAGAAGCTAATGAGGGCCAGTTTTTAATATGTTGGCAATGCGAGAGCTCGCGACCTCAATGAATATTGTCATATAAGGAAGTTGTGGGCGCTATAATCGACTAGCAATAAGTTAATTGAGTTGGAGTTTCAGTATTGTTTTTTCATGTAGGGGAAGTGGTGGACGCTACTGGGCTTGAACCAGTGACCCTCGCCTTGTAAGGGCGATGCTCTCCCAACTGAGCTAAGCGTCCGATGTATCTGATTTTGTTAGAGTCGAGGTGGTGGACGCTACTGGGCTTGAACCAGTGACCCTCGCCTTGTAAGGGCGATGCTCTCCCAACTGAGCTAAGCGTCCATCTTGTCTAACAAGCTTACTGAAGTGTTCCTCGGTAAGTGGAGGCGTATTATAGAGTTGAGACCGAATCTGTCAACAGCAATTTAAAAAAATAATGCTGTTCGCTCAAAATTCGCCCAAATAAACCGTTATTTTCTTTAACGTGGCTTTTTACTGGCGGCATAAAACGGTAAACTACGCGCAATTCATTTTTCGGAAAAATATTATAATGACAGTGGTAACTCGTTTTGCTCCAAGCCCTACTGGCTATTTACATGTTGGTGGTGCTCGAACAGCACTTTATTCTTGGTTGTATGCTAAGAGTCAAGGTGGTGAATTTGTATTAAGAATAGAAGATACGGATTTGGAGCGTTCTACTGAAGAGGCAAAACAAGCCATATTAGATGGTATGGAATGGTTAGGCTTACATCACGACAAAGGGCCTTATTATCAAACCGAACGTTTCGATCGTTACAACCAAATCATCGACGAAATGTTAGAAAAGGGATTAGCGTACAAATGTTTTATGTCAGTTGCAGAACTTGACGCTATTCGTGAAGAACAAGAAAAGAAGGGTGAAAAGCCGCGTTACCCAGGTACTTGGCGTGACAAAACGGATCATCCGGAAGGCCAGCCTTACGTTATTCGATTCAAAAACCCACTAGAAGGTGAGGTGGTCATTAAAGATCACGTTCGTGGTGAAATTCGAATCTCTAATACTGAATTAGATGATTTAATCATTAAACGCACCGACGGGGCGCCTACTTACAATTTTTGTGTGGTAGTAGATGACTGGGATATGGGCATTACGCATGTTGTTCGTGGTGAAGATCACATAAACAACACGCCTCGCCAAATTAATATTCTTAATGCATTGGGTGCGCCTATCCCAGAATATGCGCATGTCTCTATGATCTTAGGGGATGATGGTAAGAAATTATCAAAACGTCACGGCGCTGTTAGCGTAATGCAATATCGCGATGACGGCTATCTGCCGCAAGCAGTGTTGAATTATTTAGTTCGTTTAGGTTGGTCACATGGTGATCAAGAAATATTCAGTTTGGAAGAAATGATTGAACACTTCAGCTTAGACGCAATTAGTAAGTCGGCGAGTGCTTTCAATACGGAAAAATTAAATTGGTTAAATGAACACTATATAAAGACACTTCCGGCGGAAGAAGTTGCACCGTTCGCTAAGTGGCACTTCGACCAACAGGGCATTGACTATAGTAACGGTCCCAGTCTTGAGAGTGTAATAGCTGTGCAAGCTGATCGCGTGACAACATTAAAAGAATTAGCTGAAATTAGTCAGTATTTTTATAGCGATTTTGAAGAGTTTGACGAGAAGGCCGCTAAGAAACATTTGCGTGTCGTGGCTAAAGAACCTCTGCAAGCAGTTAAAGAAGCTTTATTAGCTGTAGATGAGTGGTCACCAGAGAATATTCAAGCAGCAATCAATTCGACAGCTGAGAAATTAGAAGTGGGTATGGGAAAAATTGGTATGCCTTTGCGTGTAGCAGCGACAGGCTCTGGTAATTCTCCGTCTTTAGATGTGACATTAAACCTCATGAATAAAGACAAAATTGCTCAAAGAATAGACAAGGCGCTTATTTACATAGCAAATAGAGAAAATTCTTAAAAAAATCGTTGACATAATTAAGTCAGATGCCTAGAATGCGCCCCGCTGTCACGGAACTGTAGCAACAAACATAGCTCGCAGGTCCAATTGGACACGGGGCTATAGCTCAGCTGGGAGAGCGCTTGCATGGCATGCAAGAGGTCGGCGGTTCGATCCCGCCTAGCTCCACCAAGCTTTACGCTGGTTTGTCGTGATAGTAAAATCCAAATGTCGAAATTTGGTCTAGGTTGAAAGTATGGAGTCATCTTGTATGATTTAGTTCTTTCAACAAAAAACTATCGAAGCTTAGCTTTGATGAAAAGTTTTTTGTCCCCTTCGTCTAGAGGCCTAGGACACCGCCCTTTCACGGCGGTAACAGGGGTTCGAATCCCCTAGGGGACGCCATTTTCCCAGTGGTAAATTTGGGAGCAGTAGTAAAAAATCCAAGCTGTCGTGGCTTGGTCTAGGTTGGAAGAGTGGAGCATCTTATATGTCTTAGTTCTTTCAACAAAAAACTATCGAAGCTTAGCTTTGATGAAAAGTTTTTTGTCCCCTTCGTCTAGAGGCCTAGGACACCGCCCTTTCACGGCGGTAACAGGGGTTCGAATCCCCTAGGGGACGCCAATTAAAGAAACCACCCAATAGGGTGGTTTTTTTATATCTGTAATATAGTCATTACGAAACACGTCAAACGAAAACAATTGAGGCATACTTGTCGCTATGAAAATTGTACTAGCCCCTATGGAAGGTGTTGTTGATCACCTTATGCGAGACATGCTAACGCGTGTGGGTGGCTTTGACCTGTGTATTACTGAGTTCGTTCGTGTAGTAGAGCAGTTGCTTCCGCCTAAAACATTCTATCGCTTGTGCCCTGAATTGCATCACGGTGCAGTAACACCCTCTGGTGTACCAGTCAGGGTTCAATTGTTAGGCCAACACCCTCAATGGTTAGCTGAAAACGCAGTTAGAGCCGTCGAATTAGGTTCGCCTGGAATTGATTTAAATTTTGGTTGCCCAGCTAAAACCGTCAACAAGAGTAAAGGTGGAGCCGTCCTATTAAAAGAGCCTGAAACGCTTTATCAAATTATTAAAGCCGTTCGTGATGCTGTGCCAAAGGATCAGCCCGTTAGCGCAAAAATAAGACTGGGTTTTGAAGATAAATCCTTAGCGCTTGAAAATGCTGACGCAATTACACAAGCTGGCGCAGATCTATTAACTATTCACGCTAGAACCAAAGTTGATGGCTACAAGCCGCCTGCTTATTGGGAGTGGATCGCGAAAATTAAAGAAGTCACATCTATCCCGATTATCGCCAATGGTGAAATCTGGAGCGCAGAGGATGCAAAACTTTGTCAGCAGCGCAGTGGATGTGATGATTTAATGCTCGGCCGTGGTGCCTTAGCCATGCCAAACTTAGCTCAAACCATTAAATTGAACCATCAAGCAATGTCTTGGGATCAAACCAAAGAATTGCTTGTGTCATATTCGGGTTATGAAATCTATTCCGACAAAGGTAGGTATTATCCAAATAGAATTAAGCAATGGTTCAACTACTTAAAAAGACAATATCCTGAAGCGGAAACGATGTTTGTTGAATTGAGAAGGCTTAAGGACGCCGATGATATCATTCGGATGTTGTCAGCTTAAGTTTCCATTAGTTCGCAATCTGCTTTTAACTAAAACTATAATTCGCAGCGGGTTAGTGGGTCTATTTTGAGCTACTATTTTTGATTGCCAGCGCTTGGTGTTCAACTACACTGAGAAATTGTCAATAGCAACCATCGAATCACTAAGCGAGAGACGATATAAAGTGTCAGATTATTTTACAAGTATGTAAATATAAAATCAAAGAAGATGTCTAACAAATTGATTTTTATGGTTATGTTTTATTGGTCTGAAACTTGCTTTGGCATATTAGTATTTATTTTTATCTGTATTAAATACAATCCTTCTTAATGAAGCGGTATAAAAAGGAAAACTCAAATGAACAAAAAATTTATAAAGAGCTTAGTTTTAAGCTTCTCTCTAGCTGTGAGTGGTTTTGCAAGCGCTGGCATGATCCTATTTGTCGATGATACAAATGGAAAAGGGACGTCTAGTACATGGTTAAATAGCTTAGACAACCTAGGTTACTCCTACGATTTCGAAGTTATCGGTGTCAATGGAAACCCTCTCTCGGTGCTTGATAATTACGATGCTGTTATATGGTCTATTGGTGATCGAGCATACCAGAACTTAACTTCTCAAAATGTTTCCACGTTAAGCTCTTATCTGAACGCTGGGGGTAACCTTCTCTACGCTGGTGGACACAGCGTTTACCAAGAAGCTTTTGCAAGTAGCTTTATTTCAACTTATTTAGGGTTAACAAATTACCATTCTAATATGCCTTACTTTAACAATAACAGCGTTAGTACTGGTACCGGACACTCTATAACTAATTCTAATATTTTTGATTTACAAGTAATGCCCGGGCCAACGACACATGGTGGAACGATGATGTCAGCGTTCAATGTTAGTACTGCTGAAAGTATGATGACTTCACCGGCCGGTGGTCCATTCATTGCAGCAGTAAATGAAACAGAGATATACTCTGCAATGACTTGGGGCTTTGATCTGAATATGCTTGCTCAACAGGCGGAGCGAGAGCAGTTATTAGGTGATTCACTTGCATACATGATAACGCCAGTGCCAGAGCCATCGACAGTAGCTGTTTTTGCTTTAGCTTTATTTGGATTAGCTTTTCGTAAATTTAAGAAGTAATTTCAGGTTCAAAACAATCAAGCTTTTGAAAGCACTGACAATTTGGTTAGTGCTTTTTTATTTCTGGCCTCTTCAAAATTAGAAAATTACAGCTAAGCCTCCAAATAAACCATTGAAAAATTTATCCTGAAAGTAAATAGTCCTCATTCGCAACATTTTTTTCAATATTATTTGCTGAACAAACCTAATATTTGTTACTTCATTTTTAATAACATTTCTATATCAAAGTGAGTTTAATTAACCTAACTAACTCTGCTGGTATCACTATAATAAATAATCAAAATGTTGTAAGTTGATTGCAGTTTATAGTGTAATTTATTAGCTTTAATAACAATCAAACCTGTACATCTCATATGACAAGGAAAAATATGCTTAATACAAAATTAAAACTCGGACTTGCACTCGCAGTGACCGTTGCATTAGCAACTGGTTGCAGTAGTGACAAGAAAGAGGAAGAACAAAAAAGCGTTGCTGGCATCGACAAAAATCCCTTTCCAAGCACATATAAAAAGGTTGAAAGTAAACCTATCATTATTACAAATGTGACAATCCTAGATGGCGTGGGTAACAAAATCGAAGATGGTGAAATACTTCTGAAGGACGGAATTATTGAAGAAGTTGGTAAGAGTGTCAGTTCGCCATCAGGCGCAATTGAAATTGACGGAAAAGGGAAGTGGGTTACTCCGGGTATTATTGATAACCACAGCCACTTAGGCGTTTATCCTTCTCCGTCGACTCGTTCACATTCAGACGGTAACGAAATGACTTCGCCAGTAACAGCTGAGGTATGGGCAGAACATTCTATCTGGCCACAAGACCCTGGCTTTCAGCGAGCATTAGCGGGTGGGGTGACGTCACTGCAAATCTTACCAGGATCAGCAAACTTGTTCGGTGGTCGCAGTGTAACGGTGAAAAACTTACCAAATAGAACAATTCAAGACATGAAATTCCCAGAGGCGCCTTACGGTATAAAAATGGCCTGTGGTGAAAACCCTAAACGTGTTTATGGCAGCAAGGGTGGGCCAATGACTCGAATGGGTAATGTCGCTGGATATCGTCAAGCTTGGGCAGACGCCAAAGCTTATCAAACTACGTGGGCAGAATACGAAGCAGATTTAGAAGCTGGCGGTTCACCAAAAGAGCCCAAGAGAGATCTAAACCTAGATACTTTAGCTGGCGTTCTTGATGGTGACATTATCGTGCATATGCATTGTTATCGAGCCGATGACATGGGCACGATGCTTGATGTTATGAAAGAATTTGATTACAAAATTGGTACATTTCATCACGCAGTCGAAGCATACAAAATTGCAGATAAATTAGCGGAAAACAAAGTTTGTTCTGCAATGTGGACCGATTGGTGGGGCTTCAAGATGGAAGCTTATGACGGTATACAAGAAAATATTCCAATGGTTCATGCAGCTAAAGCCTGTGCAATTGTTCACTCTGACAGTGATCTAGGTATCCAACGTTTAAATCAAGAAGCGGCAAAAGCTTGGGCAAACGGTAAGCGTGCTGGCATTGATATCAGTCAAGCTGATGCATGGCAATGGCTGTCTGCGAACCCAGCAAAATCACTCGGTATTTTTGATAAAACGGGTTCGTTAGAAGAAGGTAAGAATGCGGATGTTGTATTGTGGAGTGCAGACCCTTTCTCTACATACGCTCAAGCTGAAAAAGTATTTATTGATGGTGCAATGGTATACGACCGCACTGATCCGGCGTCATGGCCTGTGAGTGATTTTGAGTTAGGACAAATAGCTGAAGGAGATGCGAAATGAGTTTATTTAAAAAAGTTGCATTAGCATCAAGTATTGCCTTAGGTCTTAGTTTAAGTGCCTCAGCTTTTGCAGAAAATATAGCTATTGTAGGCGCAAAAATTCACACAGTTTCATCTGCTGGTGTCATTGATGAAGGTACAGTACTCATTAAAGATGGCCGTATTCAGCAAGTTGTTGAAGGAACAACTGTCCCTAGCGGTTATCGAGAAATCGATGCTAAAGGCAAAGTAGTCACACCTGGCTTAATTGGTGCATCTACGTCTTTGGGTTTGGTAGAAGTGAGCTCATCAGCCGGAACGGTAGATGCAGGTGTAGAATCTCATGCTATTTCGTCTGTAGGCGCTGCGTTTGACGTGCAGTATGCTCTAAATAGTGGCTCAACGTTAATACCTATTACTCGCATTGAAGGCTTTACCTCTGCTGCTACAGGTTTACGTGGTGCTGGCAAACTATTCGCTGGGCAAGGCGCTTTCATTACGCTGGCAAGCACATATCAACCAGTATTGAAGGCGAAGGCGTTTATGCAAATAGATGTGAGCAATTCTGGTGCTGATAATAATGGCGGCAGTCGAGCTGCTCTTTGGGTAGCAATCAATCAAGCATTTGATGAAGCGAAGTTTGCGAAGTCATATTCGTTGAACCCAAGCGCTGACTGGCATGGCTTAACAACGATGGCTGACGCAAAAGCACTAATTCCAGTGCTTGATGGCAATATGTCCTTGATTATTAGAGCTGACAGAGCTGCTGATATTCTACAAGTAATGGCATTGAAAGAACGTTATTCAAATTTAAATATCGTTTTGGGGAGCGGCATAGAAGCATGGCGTGTTGCTGATGAATTGGCGCAACACAAAATACCAGTGATTCTTGATCCTGAATCTAATTTACCAGGTGGTTTTGATCAAGTTGGCGCGACTTTAGAAAATGCTGCAAGACTGCACAAGGCTGGTGTTACGGTTGTTGTTGGAATGAATACCCACAATATCCGATTAGCAACACAGCATGCTGGAAACGCAGTTGCCAACGGTTTACCGCATTCTGCAGGTATCGCCGCTTTGACCATTAACGTCGCCAAGCTGTTTGGTATGGACGAACAAGTAGGTAGCTTAGAGCCAGGTAAAGTTGCTGATCTTGTTATTTGGTCAGGTGATCCGCTTGAAGTCACAGAAGCCGCTGAACAAGTTTTCATTGGTGGTGAAGCAATTGACATGACATCTCGTCAAACTAAATTGCGTGATCGTTACCTCAAGCGAGATACCGAGAAACCAGTTGGATATACTAGACCTTAGACATCAGGATTCGATAGCTTGTATAGGGTCGATTTGAAATCTTAGTTTTGTGTATTGGCCCCTGAAGGTTTTGTCTAACTTTCTGGGGCCATTTTATTGTTATTCTACGCTCTTTACTTTTTTCGTTTCTATAAATTAAAAGTGATAAGTTGCACCAGCAAAAACTTGCGTATCCGCACCATCAACATCAAACTCGTGGCCCGAAACACCCACAACGAGTTCTAAATTCTCAATCTTGTTGTAACTGAGCGTTACGCCATAGTCGTTGTAAGCGTCATCACCATCGTCGTCAATACCAAAATGCCCAAAAAGACTGAAGTCTTGATTGATTTCATGCTGCAAATTAAGTTCGATATAAGTTGTACCTAAATCGACATCACGATGTAAATTGATGGTCGCAATATTGAAGCTTGCACCCACTTTGAATTCTGTAGAGCTATCGGTATCACCAGTATATTGATAATTCGTGAAAGAGAAATCCAGACTCAATTCATTATTAAGAGCCAAAACATAACCAGCATAAACATCAATTTCTAAACCGTCATCGCCACCACCAAAATCATACTGCGAGGCCCAAGCACCGGCGTATAGACCTGCAGTGTTCTCATAGTTGACTGCACCTTGAATTGCAAAATTACCGTCATTTAAATCGAAACCGCGCCATAGGTAATGGCTGAATGCACTTGCACTAAAGCTAACATCGTGTTCCGACTCATTTGCAAAGGTCTCTGCGGAGCTGAATGCACACACGACAACTAAAGGTGTGATTAATTTTTTTGAAATCATGTTTTGTATAAGCCTATATTAATAAAAAGGATACAGCGACGTTTAAACTACTCATCGGTAATTTCTCTGGATTATCCTTGTTTTTTCACTAATGTATATTTTTAAAACGCATCACATATTAAAAAAGCACGTGTTGAAAAAGTTACATGCTTAAAAAGTATGTGTTAATAAAAACCTATTGGTAAAGTAATTGTTGATAAAAAATGGACTTGAGCAATTTTTAGGAAGCTGGTGAACGAGTATTGTTTTAAATTCACGCTCGGCAACAGCATCAGCAGAAAATGCCTAGTCATAATTATTTTAAAAAAATGTAACGCTTTTGTTCGCTGTTTCGTCTTTATTATTAACGAGTCACAATTATTAGCATATGAACGAATATACAGGCTTTAGCCAAAATATAGAAAACAGCATATTAAAATTGGCTCAAGAAGGAGACAGGCTTGCCATGGAAAAGATTTATAACATGTACGCTTCCTCTTGCTTTTGTCTGGTTAATCGCATTATTGCAAATCAGACACAGGCTCAAGATATCGTGCACGTTGTTTTCGTGAAGGTATTAAATAATATTCAAAGTTTTAACTTTAAGGGCTCTTTTGCTGGATGGTTACGACAAATGACGGTTAATGAGTCAATTTCCTATATTCGACAACATGCGAAGTACTCAGCAGATATAGAGCTTCCTGAAGAGTTTGTGTCGAGTAATGTTTCTCAGTTTGATAGCAAGTGGTGGGAAAACTGCCATGATTTATCTAATTTGACTGAACAATTGACCGAAGAAGCGAGAGCAGTTTTGTTCTTACATGAAATCGAGGGGTATTCGCATAAGGAAATAGCGGCATTTTTTGATAAGTCTGAAAGTTTTTCGAAGCAGTCATTAGCAAGAACACTGCACTACCTTCAGAGAATAAACCAAGAAAAAGAGGTTTAGCATGCACCTTAGCGACCAACAATTGCAAGACATTGAAATCGATAGAAAAGATGCGCCGAACAATATGAAAAATAAGGCTAGCTTTATTGCGAAATTAGTAGAGTCAGAAAAAGCTGAGTTGCATTTAGCAGAATGCTTGGTTTGCCAAGAACGATTATCAAATTTGTCTCATTTCCGCCAAAAACTCTTTGACGATACTCACTGCGTACATCCAAAGCTTAATTGGTCTGCAATCGAAAATGAGCTTGATGTGAAAAGTACACGAACACAGCTGAGAGTGCTCAAGACAAAAATAAAGCATATTCAACTAACTTTCGTAGCCTTAGCAGCTACATTTCTTATTGTATTGTTTTACCCAAACTTGCATAAGCAAATGCATAGCCAAGAGGAGCAACAATTGAGAGCTCTAATAGAGGAAAATTATGCTTTGCAACAGGAGTTTACTTCAATAAAGCAAGCAAGTTTGAAGCAATTGATTTTGCTTAAATCAACTCAAATTAGTCTGCAAAAAATTGATCAAGAAATTCAACTTTCTTATTTGGATGATTTGACGATAGAAGAAAAAATTAACTTATGGAACGAGCGAAAGCATTTATTAATGAAATCACTCGAGGAAGATTCACAGCCGGCGTTGATCATAATTTAAGGCTGATAGGGAACTAATTTAATGAGGTGCGACATGATATATAAACAACTAATAAAAGCTAAATCACTTAATTTGCTTGCAGTATTAGTGTTGTTTTCGAGTGTTAGTAACGCGACGCAAACAACACCAGAATCAGAAGCGTTGATAGAAGAGTTAGTTAAACAAATTAGCTCAACAATGATTGCAGTTGTCGACGCTGAAAAGAAAGCAGGTAAAGACGTTAACGATTTACACATCACTTTAGATATTCCAGGTAAGCATTCACCTAACCTTGGTTTGATACTAAATGTAGATGACAAGAAGGGGTTTCGAGTACTTAATGTCACTCCGGGCAGTTTGGCGGAATCGTTAGAAATAAGGCAAGGAGATCTCATTGCAGCAATCAACGGAGTATCACCGGATTCAAGTGATAAGAAAGTTGTCTTTGCTGAGTTGGAGAATACCTTACCTGGCGACACCATAATATTTGATGTTTACAGAAACGGCGTAACCAAAAGGATAGAGGCTCTGGTTGAGGGGCAATACACACCTGCAATCAAACTTGAGATAGGTGAAAGTTCTGCAAAAAATGAACAGGAAAGTAGTGTAGAGGAACAAGAGGCTTCTGCATCTAATAAAATAGAGGATAACGAAACGCTGTCAGAGAGTTCAGTTTGCGGTGTGATATCAACATTTTTTAAGCCACCTGAAACGAGAAACTTATATTCCGTTTTTATTAGTCAGATTGGAGAAAGAAAAATTTTGAGTAGTAATACAAGCTATAAACTACCTCCTGGAAAACATGTTATTCGCGTACATGAAGCAATAGATGACCCATTTTTTAAACGATATACTCGTTCGACAGTGCACAGAGGTCAATTTTTAGATTTTGAAATTGAAGTGAAAGAAAATACCACTTATTACTTAGCTGCTGAGTTTAATCGAAATGCTAGGTTTAAGGAGAGGACCGGTGACTATTGGAAACCAGTAGTGTGGAGAGTGCGCGAAGATAGGCCTTGTGAACTATAAACTTCACTGCTGCCATGAGTCATCAGCTTTCCAAGTAGCGACCCATTCCGGTATGTCCGAAGCCGGCATGGGACGCGCAATACCATAGCCTTGAGCTAAATCGCAGCCCAATTTCAATAAAGCTGCTCCATGTTCTATAGTTTCAACACCCTCGGCAATTACTTCTCGTTTAAATGACTTGGCTAAGGCTATTACACCTTCCACTATAGCTAAGTCGTCAGAATCAATTAGCATGTCACGCACAAAGCTTTGGTCAATCTTTATTAAATTAGCAGGTAGACGTCTCAAATACGTTAAAGATGAATAACCTGTACCAAAGTCATCTAGCGCAAACTTAACACCTAAGGCCATGCAACTGTTCATTATGCTTGAAACATGAGTTACGTCATCTAAGGCCGATGTTTCTAGTACTTCTAACTCTAAGAAACGAGGGTCTACGTCAGGATGTGTATTCAACAATTTGGTTAATCGTTGTGTAAAGTCAGGAAGTTGTAATTGCACTGCAGCAATATTAACGCTAGTACTGACAGGAAGGTTTACTCCCACTTGTTGCCATTGGCCAATCTGAGACAGAGCCGTGTCTATAACCCACTCACCAATATCGATACTCAAAGGGCTATTTTCGATGATGGGTAAGAATTCAATTGGATTTAACAAACCACGTTGAGGGTGTTGCCAACGGATAAGAGCTTCAACGCCTATTACTGTTCCTGTTCGCATATTCACTTTAGGTTGGTAGTGGAGCACGAATTGCTGTTTATCCAGCGCTTTGCGAATATCATCTTGGCTCTCTCGCTGTACTTTAATTGCGTCGTCATGAGCAGTATCGAAGAAGTGATAACAGTTCTTGCCCGACTCTTTGGCGACATACATTGCTTGATCAGCATGGCGCATAAGAAGGTCGGCGTCGACATTATCTTCAGGGTAGAATGTGACACCAATACTAGCCGAAACATGCAATACCTTGTTATCAACAGTAACTGGCTGTGAAGCAGCTTGCAGTAGTCTTTCTAACACTGGTTTGCATGATGCAACATTGCTTAACTCTGTTAATACAGCAACGAACTCATCACCTCCAATTCGAGCCAAACTATCACCTTCACGCAGGGCTTTTTTCATTCTATGAGAGAGCTCAATAAGAAGTTGGTCTCCAACATTATGACCATGGACATCATTTACTTGCTTGAACCCATCCAAATCAAGGAAAACGACAGCTAATGATTGCTGGTTTCTACTGCATTGCAACATCGCTTGAGAAAGCCTGTCAGCTAAAAGGACGCGATTTGGTAAATTTGTCAAAATGTCATAATGAGCAATGTGTTCTAATTGCTTCTGATGCTCTTTTATCGAGGTAATATCAGTGCATAAAGTGACAAAGTGCTGCACAACTCCTTCTCTGTTATCCACCGCGCTGATTGTCATCATCAAGGGATAGGTTTCTCCATTTTTGCGGCGGCTCCAAAACTCACCATCCCAATATCCTTGAGCTTGAATTGTTTTCCCTATGTTCGTGTAGAATTCAGGAGGGTGTTGAGCTGAATACAACATTTCGGTGTGCTGTCCAATTAACTCTTCTGCGGAATAACCGCTTATATGAATAAAAGCATCGTTCACTTCGGTGATTTTGGTAGTTGCATCAGTAATCATGATTCCTTCATGAGCATGGGTGAATACACTTGCAGAGCGTTGTAGTTTTTCCTCTATTTGCTTTCGTTCTGTTATATCGTGAATTACACCAAGTAGGTAATAATTACCCTCGGCATCTTCGAATCGATTTTTCTTTGTGAGCACACGTCTAATCGGCATACCGCTCGCAGAAAGGGTTTCTTCAATTGTAATTTCTTTCCCTGACTCTAGTACTTCTCTATCTATAGAAAAAAAGCCTTCCATTTCGCTAGCCGGGAAACTTTCAGCAAGCGTGGATCCGATCGTTGCTTCTCTCTTAACATTAAAAAACTTGCAGAAGGCGTCATTTACGAGGACGAACTTAAAATCTTCATCTTTGACGAATATTGGATAGCCTGTATTTCTAAAGATAGCGCGAAGAAACATCTCATTATCAGGATCGAATTCTTCATTACTATTGTTCGGCCTTGCGCCTTTATGTTCTTCAGACGTCATTGCACATTTCCTAGTGAGGCAATTTATGCAAGTTAGGAATGTGTATAACATCCCGAGCAGAAACTGCTGTGAAACATGATATAAACTCTAACTCTGTAGGTTTGAATTTGTTCTCGCGGTTGTTTTTTCTGTCTTACTTAGAACACTACAAGTAAATCAATTTTTTTGCAATTTAATCGGATTGACACAATAAGTGGCTAACTCGGTGTGATTCAGCTTTTACTACCTAAAAACCGTTTCACCGCAAATTAAACACTAGCCAACGAAACTTACTGTGTGTTTGTTAGCATTTTTGATACAAATATTTTACATCATGTAAAAAACTTGTGAGCACTAAATTGAAATTAACTAAGCTTAGCCTTGTTGTATTGATAAGTACCCTGACAATAACAGCGTGTGGCGGCGGTGGTTCAGAGACTCCGGTGCCAGAGGTTCCTAGTACACCGCCAGCACCACCCCAAGAGCAACCAGAAGATCCCAAGACTGATCTCTCAAACATCCAAGCTTTATATGACAACACTACTGAATTGGAAGCGCCTAGCCGCTTCGTTCGTTCAGGTGGCGTTCTGGTAACAAGAATAGGTGATAGAGGCCGCGATAGGCATGCAAAGGACATCACTATTCAAGATCACTACGATCATTATCTTGCGCACTATTGGCAGTACCGAACGGCTCGTATTCAATTAGAAGATTATGTCCCATTGGGTCAAAGCCTCGTGCGAGCAACATTTATTACTGAAGCAGAACTAGGAGCGCGTGAGTTTCGTGTCTGGTTCTGGGGGCGAAATGCGACAGGTCAATTTCACTTTAATCCGCAAAAGGAAGAAGAAAAAGTAAACCCGAATGAAACTGGCGTAGTTTTTGTTGATAAAGGCACTTTTAATGACGACTTTGAGAAAGTAAGCGACCAAGGTATTCAGCATAGATACACCTTAGATATTGTCAATCAATGGCAAAATGGAGGCCAATTTCAGCCTGCGTTGCAGGAGGGAACTAATATGGAGTTTGAAGTCAGTCAGTTTTTGTTATCACCTCCTGCAGGTTCACGCCTTAACTATTATGGAACATCATTTGTCTATGTCATTGGAGAATTAGGCCTTGCGCCTTTTGAGTGGCAGCGCGGCGTGGAAAATCAGGGCGGCTCTAACGATGGCACGCCAATACCAGAACAAGGCCTTTTAGGTGGCAAGACGACTCTAGGCTATAACTACAGTGAAGAGCCGGCTGGCAGGTTCATGCAAATGGCGACTAATTTAAGCGCCAAAAATGCCCAAGCATTCGTTGAAGGCCGACGTGTTCATCACACAAACTTTGAAGATGGACGTCATGATGAAAGAAATGAAAACCCAATATGGCAAGAACAAGTAGGAAAAGCGGGAAATCGATACATCAACCATTCATGTGCCGCTTGTCATGTTAGAAACGGTAAAGCTTTAGTTAAAGATGTTGGTGACTCCTTGGATACTTGGGTGTTTTTAGTCGGTGATGAAGAAGGTAATCCGCATCCGCAACTGGGACGCGTTTTGCAAAGTGAGCAAACTGGAGCGGGTACTCACGAAGGTTCAGTCTCGCTTGGGCCTTGGACAGAGCTTGCTTCCGGCTTGCGCTCACCAAATTATGAGTTTTCAGGTATCACCCCAAGTCAGTTCTCAGCCCGTATTGCACCGCAACTAGTCGGTTTGGGTTTATTAGAGGCTGTGCCAGAAGACACAATCATAGAATGGGTTGATGAAAACGACGAAAACGATGATGGTATATCAGGCAGAGCTTCAGTTGTAATCGACCCTGTAACGGATGAAGAAAGATTAGGCCGTTTTGGTTACAAAGCATCTTCATTCAGTGTAAAACATCAAAGTGCGATAGCCTTGAATACAGACATTGGTGTAATGACCACTATGTTGCCAAGTCCTGATTGCGGTTCACAACAAACCGAATGTGGTGATTCAGGGGCAGAACTTAGTGATGTTGAACTAGATAAATTGGTGAAGTACCTGAGTTTATTAGGTGTCGGCGCAAGACGTGACTACGACAATAAAGTTGGTGAGAATTTATTTACCGATGCTGGCTGCGCACAATGCCATCGCCCAAGTATGACAACCAGTGAATTTCATCCTTTGGCAGAGTTACGCAATCAAACAATATTTCCTTATACAGATATGTTGTTACATGACATGGGCCCAGACTTAGCGGATAACTTGGCTCAAGGTTCTGCGTCAGGAGCTGAATGGAGAACAACTGCATTGTGGGGTTTAGGACATGCGCGAAGTGTTATGCTCGGTGACAGTAAAGCGAACGATACCATTTCGTTGTCAGGCAATGTGAATGACGTTAACCGTATAGGCTATCTTCACGATGGTAGGGCTCGAACTATAAACGAAGCTATTTTGTGGCATGGTGGTGAAGCAGAGGCAGCCAAAAACGAATATGTGAGCATGTCACAGACCGAAAAGGACGCTTTATTAGCCTTCTTAAATAGCTTATAAACAGCGTCCGGACGTTGTTAAAATTCAGTTTTTACATCTATCTATTTTAAACTGAAAAATAGAAGCCCAAGATTCTCTAGCTACTTCAGTATGGACGCTTCCAACTGCGGTTTAAGCAACTCAGCTATCATGGGTTGCGCTTCTGCAGTTGGATGAATGCCATCGTTCTGCATTAATTCCTTGTTTAATGCAATTTCTTCTAGAAAGAAAGGAATAAGCTTTAATTCATACTTAGTCGCCACATCTTGAAAAACTTGCATAAATAACTCCATATACCGGCGCCCATAGTTGGTGGGTATCTGCATTTCCTGAAGCATCACTTCAACGTTGTTTTTCTGAGCTAATTGAACCATTTGCTCAATATTAGCTCTTATTTTCTTTGGGTTGTGACCTTGTAATGCGTCATTTCCACCCAATTCAATAAGAAGGTGAGTGGGTTTATGCAAATCTAATAAACGCGGAAGTCGGGACAATCCACCATCGGTTGTGTCTCCGCTGATAGCCGCATTTACGACGGTGATGGCTTTGTTTTCGCGTTCCCATGCATTTTGTAACAAATAAACCCAACCTTGTTGTTGTGTTAGACCATAAGCGGCGCTTAAGCTATCACCAAGTACTAATAACTTGTACTCTTGTAATTTATGCTGATCTGAATGGCTATAAAAAGGGAATAAAAGGCATAATATTAATCCCACTTGCATAATTTTTACGGACTTTGAAAAAGAAAACACTATGACTACAGCTCCTGCAATGATTGAGACGAAAAGCGTTATAAAGAAAGTAAATACGAGCGAAGGTGAATTACAGATCCTTCATCCTATCAGCTTTACGGTAAAACCTGGTGAATCGGTTGCTATTATAGGCGCATCAGGTTCAGGTAAGTCAACTCTTCTTGGTTTGTTAGCGGGTTTAGATGAAGTTTCAGGTGGACACATCATGTTGGATGGAGAGCCACTACATGCTATGGACGAAGAGCAAAGGGCGCGTTTGCGCGGTGAAAAAGTAGGCTTTATCTTTCAGAGTTTTATGTTAGTTCAGAGTTTGACTGCTTTGGAAAACATAATGCTGCCAGCAGAAATTGCTGGTTTATCTGATCCAAAAAAACGTGCTCAAAAAATATTGGAACAAGTGGGTTTGGAGCACAGAGCGAATCACTTCCCTAATCAGTTATCAGGTGGAGAACAGCAGCGCGTAGCTATTGCAAGAGCATTCATTACCAATCCAAAAATATTGTTTGCTGATGAACCAACGGGAAACCTCGACTCAACAAATTCCACAAAAGTAGAAAACCTTCTGTTTGATTTAAACAAAGAATCGAACACAACCTTGGTGCTCGTCACTCACGACAATGAACTTGCACAGCGCTGCGAACGTCAATTGAGCATGCACGCGGGTGAGTTGACGGAACAAACAAAAACGCTAAAAGTTGTTTCTGGAGAATAGAATGTCAACTGTATTTCAATTAGCGTGGCGTTTATTCAAACACGAAGCAAAACGTGGCGAACTTACTATTATTGTTTTAGCTATCGTGTTATCGGTAGGCTCGGTGCTGTCACTATCTCTTTTCAGTGAACGATTGCAAGGTGCGCTAACTGAGCGCTCAGCAGAGTTTATCGCAGCCGATAGACAATTGCGTTCAAGAGCCGTGGTTGATGAGGAATGGATATTAAAAGCCGCTGACTTCAACCTCAATACGGCTTATCAAGTTAGCACTCGCTCGATGGTGTTTGGTGAGGAAGAACTAGCCTTATCGGATTTACGAGCCGTGGATGGCAACTATCCCTTGAAGGGCCAGATTAAGGTTGCTTCACAAGCATTTGGTGTTGCCGAAGCGACTGATGAGTCACCGCTGAAAGGTGAAGCTTGGTTAGATTCACGCCTCTTCCAACTGTTAGAAATTGAGTTGGGCGATAGCATTGATATCGGTGATGCCCGCCTCAAAGTGAGCAAAGTACTCAGTGAAATACCCGATGCTGGCTTTAGCGTTTTTAATACAGACCCGATTGTTTTGATGTCTGCAGAAGATTTACAACAAACTAACATCACAGGCCCTGGCTCTCGTGTGAGTTACAAGTATTACTTTACCGGCGAAACGACTGATTTAGATGATTACTATGATTGGCTGCGCCCTCAGTTGAATCGAGAGCTGCACCGCTGGACTTCAATTGAAGATGATGAATCTGCCATTGGGCGCTCGATTGCCCGTGCAGAACAATTCTTTTTACTGGCTAGCTTATTAGCGATTGTGCTTGCAGCAGTTTCTATTGCGGTTGCAGCACAACGATATAGTCAAAGGCATTTCGACCCTGTTGCTATTATGAAAACCCTAGGAGCAGGGAAGTCTATAGTGCAACGCATATACCTGCTACAAATTTGTTTCATTACTTTTTTAGGAATTTTGCTAGGAGTTATTGCCGGCTTCGTTCTTCAACAGGGCGTTGTAATGTTACTTGCGGATGTTGTTGAGGTGTCACTCGATGTGTGGCATTGGCGTCCACTAGCAATTGCGATATTTACTGGGATTGTATGTGCACTTCTCTTCTCGCTATACCCTTTATTGCAACTGTTTTCAGTGCCACCATTACGTGTATTAAGAAAAGATATCAGTACTACCTTATCGTCTAAGGCATTGCAATTTGCGACCTCTGGGATTGCCGTGTTTTTACTCATGTGGGTGTATAGCCAGGATTTAAAAATTAGCGCGATTCTATTTGTTTCGGGCATTATTCTCGTTGCTCTGTTGCTGGGCGTTACGCATGTTTTAATTATCATGGGGCGTAAACTAGGTAGCGGCAGTATGGGAGCGTGGACCCTTGCTTGGGCTCGTATTCGTCGCAGGGCGATGGGTAACAGCGTGCAACTCATTAGCTTTGCTATCACTATCATGCTCTTGCTGGTGGTGTTAGTAATGCGCAACGACATGGTGGCTCAATGGCGTGATCAATTGCCTGAAGGAACGCCAAATTACTTCGTATCAAATGTCACCGAAAGTCAACGTGCTGGTCTAGAAGAACAGTTTGCCAAAAACGACATAAGCACTGGTGGATTTTATCCTGTAGCTAGAGGTCGATTTGTCGCGATCAATGATGAGAAAATTCGAACAGAAGTGAGTAAAGAAGATGAAAAGGTTGCAGACGAGGGAAGGCAAGGCTTAGGTCGAGAAGCCAACTTGACTTGGAGCACTACCTTGCAAAACGGCAACAAGATCATTGATGGTGAATGGCTGGATGAATGGCAGGAAGGAGAGGCACTTCCACTTTCCATTGAGTCCGAAGTTGCATCGCGTTTGGGCATTAAGTTGGGCGATGAACTTACGTTTAACATCGGCAGTGAAGTGGTGAAAGCAACCGTTACAAGTCTCCGAGAAGTAAACTGGCAAACCATGCAGCCAAACTTTTTCTTTGTGTTACACCCTAAAGCTGTAGAAAACTTTTCAGCTACTTACATTACGAGCTTCACTTTGGATGAGTCGCGCAAAGCTGAAATAACCAAACTAATGGCGCCTTTTGCCAGTGTCACCTTGTTCGATATTGATGCCCGAATAAATCAAGTGAGAGATATAATCGACCAAGTCTCAATGGCTGTAGAGTTCATCTTGATATTGGTGCTTATTGCAGGTGGATTGGTCTTAATTGCACAAGTTCAGGCTAGCATGGATGAACGTTTACAAGAATTAGCGATACTGCGAACACTCGGTGCGAAGGGATGGACAATACGCTTTAGCGTAATCAACGAGTTTATTATTGTTGGGCTTGTTGCTGGATTAATGGCGGCCATTGCCAACGAGTTTAGTTTGTATATGTTACAGACCAATGTATTTAACATGGAAGCAGGCTTGCACTTCGAGTACTGGCTAATCGCCCCACTTGCTGGCGCTTTGACTGTAGGTATATTGGGCGCACTCGGCTGCTGGCGATTACTCAGTTTAAACACAAGTGAATTACTTAGAAAGATGGTTTAAGCGCTAATTCAACAAGAACTGATGGTTCAAGTAATGATGGCTCAAGCACTTATGTTATATAGTGCTTGGGTTTTGTCCTGGTGCTTAAATAACTATCGGCTCAAATGTTGAAGTGCCCGGCCACTAGGCACCTAGGCACTAAGCACCTAGGCACAAAGCTCCTAGGCACAAAGCTCCTAGCCTCCTAACATGTTACTTAGGACGAGAACGAGTAAACACTTCGCCTAAGCTTGCATATTGACTTGCACCAAGACGAGCAAGCGGATTCACTTTTAGCGCATCTACTTGGATACGGTTGTTGCTCTGATCGATAACTTTGTCATCAATGTAGATTTCTATAATTTCTACAAAAACTATCTGTTGTGGGGCTTTGCCCATTTGCTGAGTACTATGCACCTTGCACAAGTAAGCGATAGGGCAGTCTGCTATGCGTTTTAATGGCCAATTCTCATGTTTTATCAGTTTTATTTGGTTGGCTTCAACTTCACTTTCCGCATAGTTTAAGGTAGCCGCCGTCGCCGTGACTAGATCCGATTGCTGGACGTGTGCGATGTGTATCACACAAAAGGCGTCTTCAACTAAATTTGTCACTGTATCTTTGCTACTTCCATCGGGCTTTTTTCCCATTGACAGCATACACAATGGAGGATCGCTACAAACAGCATTAAAATAGGAAAACGGCGCAAGATTGAGTGAGCTATCGTCGTTTGTAGATAACACCCATGCAATGGGACGTGGTATTACCGTTTGTGTCATCAAGTGATAAACAGCCGTACTCGACATACCAGATAATTCAATATTCACTTTTCTATCCTTTTTGTAACAAATTGTTGTTTTACATCGATATTTCGATTCTAAGTGTATACTATGTAATGCAATAGGAGCCAGCAAATTAACTCGGAAATCTTGTAAAGAGAACTGAGAACACGCATAGAAAAAGGACTGCTACATGGAATTAGTTATAAGTCAGGTAAGTAAAAGTTATGCGAATGTCGTCGCAATAAATAACTTATCGTTTTCAGTAAGCCAAGGTGAAATTTTTGCCTTACTAGGGCCGAATGGCGCGGGGAAGTCCTCTATTATTCGAATGATTACAGGGTTCACCAAACCCGATTCTGGCAAAATTAACCTAGAAATAGATGGACAAGTGTATGATGCGATTCCATCCCATCAGCTTGGTTATTTGCCTGAAGATCGCGGCTTATATCCAGAAAAGTCTCTTCTCAAAAATATATTGTACTTCGCACAACTCAATGGCATGCACAAAGATTCTGCGCTAATTGAGGCAGATAAATGGTTAGAAAGCTTTGATTTGCTTGAACGTAAGAATGATCAACTAAAGTCGTTGTCGAAAGGCAATCAACAAAAAGTTCAGTTGATCACTGCCGTCATTCATAACCCGAGTTGGGTAATATTAGACGAGCCTTTCTCTGGTCTTGACCCAGTGAATCAGGAAAAAGTTGTCGACTTTTTATCAGAACTAACAGCTAAAGGTATGACGGTTATTTTAAGTGCACACCAAATGGCGATGGTTGAAAAACTGGCAAAACGCATTTTGCTCATGAACAAAGGCGAGGCTGTATTTTACGGTAACTTAGCTGATTTTCAGGAGCAAGAAGCAGGTCAAACGAAGGTTAGGGTAACATTTTCCGCCGATATTGATGAAAATCTTGCTACATCTATATTAGAAACATTCGACTATCAATGGTTAAACGAACGCAAACTTGAGATAGCACTTAATGTAGATCGTAGCCTAAATGACTTATTGGCTGATTTGCCTAAATTGGGCGAAGTGCTAAAGGTGCAAAGTGAACAGTTGGACTTGCATCAACTTTACTTGCAAGCAATTACTAAGCATGGAGTGCCTGCGCATGAATAATAATCATCAATCCCAGCAAAATAAAATGCGTCAACTTCGCTTGGTCACAACATGGGAGTTCATGCAGTTCTTTAAATGGAAGCAAGAGATTATTTCTAAGCTCATTATGGTGGGGATTGCTGCGATGGTGCTTATTTGGCAAAACGTCAAAGACGATAGTGAGCCAAGTTATCAGATAGCAATCATGGCTTCTAATTCGGAATATGCGTTGCCAGAAAATATCGGGCAATTTGTTTTTATACCCAGCACTGACTCGCTGGAGTCCCTCACGGGGCAGCTAAATGAGGATTCAGTTTATGATGCAGTTTTGCTGCAAGAAGTTGACATAAATGGCCAACGTAAAATAAGCATTTTTAGCCATGAAAAACTAGCCTGGCTAAACACACTTCAACAAACGCTTTCTAAGCACTACTCAATTACATTTGCTGAAAAACTAGGATTGAAAGAGCAACAACTCACAGTGTTAACTACGCCAGCTACTTTTCAACTTAAGTACATGGATGAGAGCATTAGAACAGACGACGGGGTTAGTTCTACAAGTGCTATCGCTATGATCATACTACTAACGATAGGTGTGTTTGCAGCGTTTGGTCAGCTCTTTGCCAGCGTGACAGGTGAAAAAAAGCAGCGAGTGACGGAGCAACTTTACTCCTGTGTGAGCGCGCAAACATGGATTGATGGTAAAATTTTAGGGCAGATTTTACATGGACTAAAAGCCATGACCAACAGCGCGATCACCGGTTTGCTTAGTTATGCCTTTTTCAGTGTCGTCATTAATAACCAAAGCCTTAGTCTCGCATTTATTAATTGGTCGCTACTTCCTTGGTTATTTGTCTTTGCATTAGCAGGCTTGTATTTATGTACCGCGTTTATGGCAGCCATTGCAGCCGCCATTGACGATCCTAACCACAGTGCGAAGACCAGTTTAATGCTGCTACCTTTAGTTCCCATGATTTTAACGTTTTTGAGCATGGACAGTCCTTCGGGCTGGGCTTTGAGCTTTTTGAGTTATTTCCCACTTACCGCATTTGCGGCTATGCCTGTAAGGATGTCTTTAACAGAAGTACCTATTTGGCAGCCACTCATTTCATTAGGTTTAATGCTTATCTTATGTTTTTGGGTGCGAGGAACCGCTGGAAGATTGTTTAAAATGGGCATGATCATGTATGGTAAGGAGCCCACGTTGAAGGATATGTTACGTTGGACAATAAAATCAGGCTAAGACTTGTACCACGCAGCTAACGCGATAAGAATGAGGAAGGGAAATGCACATAGATAAAGCTAAAAAACGAATTGCCAAGCAAGTAAAAAAGGGCGACAAAGGCTACCCTCGAATCACTCTAGAATACTTCGGAGAAAAGGAAGATTGCGCCAGTTCAGTGCTTGTTAGCTTCATTTTAGAAGAGGGCGCAGAGGTTCAAGAGCAACGCTTAGCAAGCCAGTCAGATGCAAGGGACGACGAAACCATTCAAACGACGTTAGTTAAAATTATTGAAAGAGCGGATGCTAAAACGGTAATTGAAGTTCCAGATGTGAGTGTCATTAGTTAATTACTGAAACTAGAGGCTCTAAAGGGAAGTAATAAACAAAGAGTGCCGATCCTGTGAGTTTAGGACAAATTCAAGCTATCGACTTCTTCTAAGTGCAGCGATCATAGAGACTGGTCGATAGCTTTGATTTGTTTTATACTCATCCATTGAAATTATTTGGAAATGGAATTCTATGAAATACGCAACTGTTTGCCTGCTTGCAATGTTTTTATTTGCTTGTAAATCAACCGTAGAAAATATAAAAGTCGACAACGACCTCATCACATCACCCGACCAGGGCTATCTCCTTATTGGCATTCAAACTAGTCATGACTTAAAGTCAATGTTATTGACAGGTCAAGCTGGAATTGAACTTACACACAAAGACTTATCAGCTGATGCTGACTATATCTTAATTAATCTGCCCGCGGGCGATTACAAGATAAGAAAAATTGACCTAAGTAAGTATTTTTACCTTTCATTTGATGAAGATCTCATTTGGGATTTCACAATTCAGGCAGGTAAGGTTAACTATATTGGACACTTAGAAATGTTCACACGAGGATATTACCGACCTTCTACCTATGTTGATTTAGTGAATAAATCGAGCCAAGCGCTTCAATTCATGCAAGAAAGCTACCCAACAATATTGAACAAACGCAGCCTTGTTTTTGGTGGTACTGGAAATGATGAATTCCTCACTTTTGTTGCTGAGCAGCAGGGAGAGACAGAATGAAGCACATTATCACTATCATATTTTTGTGCCTTGTTAACACCTCAATTGCTCAAGAAAATCACCTTTTTATTAAAGCTGAAGAATTGTTCACTGCAGCCGAACATCGCTCAGGACAGTTATCCCCAACAGGAAAATATTTTTCTTTCATACTACAAACAAAAGAAGAAGCTTATATCGAGCTTGTTGATATCAGTGAACAACGCATATTCTCGCTTGCCTCCATCGCAAAAGATGTGCGCCTACTCAATTTCACTTGGGTAAATAAAGATGTTATCTATTTAGAAACATCTTCAAAAAGAGGTCGGAACAAACAGACTTTGTTAACCTTTGAGCGCATAGGTAACGAATTTAAAACTAAAGCAGTTGTTTTGGAAAAAGGCTATCTGGTTAATATTTTGGCCAATGATCCCGTTAATGTCTTATTCGCAAAAACCGAGCGAATAAACTCATACACTATTCAACGACTTTACAAAGTAAGTGTTGAAGACCTAAAACGAAATGATTTTTCAAATGCTAAGCAAATAGATAAATCAAACAAAAACCTCATACGTTATAAATATGACGTCGCATTCAAGCGCGTATTTGGGGAGTTCTACTCAGATGAAACTAAGCTTGTTAGTGTTCAATACAGAACTTTAGAAAAGAGCAATTGGTTTCCTCTTTTCACTAAGCCAAATAAAGATGAGACGATTGAACCGGTTGGTTTTATCGGGCCAGATCGCCTTGCTGTTTTAACGAATAAAGAAAGCGATACAGTGGTACTACAAACCTTCAATATTAGCTCTCAAACCTTAGGCGACATTCTTTATGAAAACAGCAATAATGACTTGATAAATGCATATGTAACTGCTGATGGAAAGCTAAATTCAGTGGAATACTTTAAAAACGGCTTGCCCTTCAGAGAATGGCTAGGCGCGACAACCAATGAGATTGTCGAACGACTACGGTCGAGTTTTGAAAGCGGCTCTCCCAATATTATTGACGAGAGTTCAGAGTTTAAGCGTTTGCTTATTTTTGTTACAGGTGACGATAATGCAGGCGAGTACTACGTATACGACTATAAAAATGATTCAATGACCAAGATGGTCTCCGTGTATCCTAAACTGGATAAGTACAAATTTGCGCCCTCAGAATCGTTTAGTGTCGCAAACGAGGAGGGGGTTGAGATTGAAGCGTTTATTACACGACCTCAGGGTTACGATGCCAACGTGCTCTTGGTGCGCCCTCACGGCGGTCCCATCGGTGTTAGAGACAATAATTTATTCAATAGAGAAGTGCAGTTTTTAGCCAATCGTGGTTTTACTGTTTTAAGGGTAAATTTTAGGGGCTCTGAGGGCTTCGGAAAAAGCTTTAGAAAGAAAGGCGTCGGTCAATTTGGTCAACTTATCGAACAAGATATAAGTGCTGTTGTTGACAGTGTGCTAGCCAACAATAACTTCAATAAGGTGTGTGCTATTGGTGCCAGCTATGGTGCATATTCATCGATGGTATTAGCGGCTAAACACCCTGAAATTTATGATTGTGTTATCGCCTCGTTTGGTATCTACGACATTCCTTTGTTGTTCAATAGCACCAACCGCAACACGACTGATGAGTTTAGAGATAAAGTCGCTCGAGTAGTTGGTGAAAATAAGCCGGAAAATCAGGCTATATCACCGGTCTATTATGCACAAAAATTCAATATTCCTATTTTATTGATCGGTGGTGTATTAGATAGGATAGCGCATTACGAACACACAAATCGAATGCATTACATGTTGGAAAAACACAACAAGGACGTAAGTCTCGTTGCTTACAAGTATGCTGCACATGGACACCTAACTTGGTCTGAGGATCGTCACCAAGCAGCGTTAGAAGTTGATTTTTTACATCAGAAACTCAACATTCCTATTCCTGATATTGCTTTCGAGAATGATCATAATAAAGAAGCGTACGGTTATGACTTTACAATTTTATCGGAGTATCTCCAAAATGGAGATGATATTGATAAAGACCTTGAGCTTGCTGCCGAGTATTTGGTGAGAGCCGAACCGTTTGATTCTATGGAAGCAAGCTACTCGATGGGTGTGCGATATTTGTCTGGTGATAATGTTAAAGTTGACCATGCAAAGGGAATTGAATTACTAGAAAAGTCAGTGGCTGCCGGACACCCTAATGCGAAGTTTCGTTTAGGAACGGCTTATATGAATGGATGGTTTGCGCCAACTAATGATAAACGAGCCTTGGATTTGTTCACTCAAGTACAACAGCAAAGTGACGTACTAAAAGTAAAACTCGCCCTTGCTCAGCTACGATGCCTTGCAGAGGATGAGAGTGTGAAAGATGTTCAAGCCTGTGTTGATGAATTTAGGCTTATATCAAAACAGCTCATCAATAGAGAAGACGCGAGCTTATTCAGTCAGTCGCTTGCTCGAACACTTGTTAAGGATAATTACACTAAGCAAGAGCGTAATTTGTTGATTGGGCTGGTGACAGAGGCATACAAAATAGAGTCATTTGCCTTTGAGCTGTCAGTAGAAGACGTGGGTTATTTTGAATATATCAAAAGTGCTGTGTTCGGTAGAAAGGGAGAGCTTAACTATTTAACTAAGCCGAGCACAGGTGAACTATTGGCCATACTTGCCGAGGAAAACCTTTACCTTGGTTTCGACTTTGAAATTGAGTTCGGTAGCTTTCTATCTAGTTCCGAGATAACGATGATCTTGGTTGAATGGAAAAAATTTGATAAAGACGGGCAACTAGTTAGCATTAAGATTGAACCGATAACCGGAAAAGAATCAAGCACTTGGAATGATTATTTTAAGATTGAGAATGTTGAAAAAGGCTCATCTTATCAATTGAGTGTTTATGATGTTCATGGGAAGCGTCACTTTCAGCAGAAGTTTGTGCAATAGAGTATCGTTAGCTTGCTGTAAGTTTAACATTGCAAAATCCAAGTTATTTGGGGAGGTTATCGGCTTATTGAAACGATATTTTTTGGGAGAGCAATTTATCGTACCAAGGAGGCCACCGCCTTCGCGGTGGTGACAGTTTGGCGGTGGTGACAATTTAGCGGTGGTGACAGTCTCTCGAAATTTGCAGTCTCTCGAACTTTACGGTTTCGCGAAAGTGACAGTCTCTCGGTCGTGACACTCTCGAGGCGCTGACAGGTAGGAGTGGGGCATTCTTGCCTGTCAGTTTGAATCAAAGTTCCTACGAAGGAATACAGGTAAAACATTAAATATTAAATAAAATCGGTGCTTTGAGTTACTAACCTTAGCTCAATGATTCATCCTGTTTAGTTCAGTCACATTTCCTGTTTAGTTTAAAATAATGTCAAAGATCCAAATCCGCCAAAGCTTCCTTCAAAGTAGGAAACCCGAAAGAAAACCCTTCATCTATTAGTTTTTGTGGGATAACTTTTTGCCCATACAAAACTAAGTCTGAAGACTCACCCATTAGTGCTTTTATCGCAAAAGCAGGCACTCTAAAAATACACGGTCTTTCTAAGCGCCTCGCCAAGGCTAGTGAAAAGAAATGGTTGGTATTTGGGTTTGGTGAGGTAAAGTTATAGATACCTTTGGCCGCTTCAGTGTTTAACAAGTATTGAATGCCCTTCACCATATCTTCAATGTGGATCCACGGCATGAACTGTTTACCTGTGCCAATTGGACCACCTAGACCTAAGCGAAATGGCATGAGCATTTTTGCTAAAGCACCACCTTCATCAGATAGCACTACGCCTGTGCGCATAATGCACACACGAGTGTTTGCCTTTAAAGCAATATCCTCCCACTTTTGACAAACCTTGCGACTAAATTCTTCGTGAAAATCAGTAAATGTTTCATCTACGACAGTATCGCCCTGACGTCCATAAACACCAACCGCTGAGCCACTGATGAAGACGCTAGGTGCATCTTTGGCTGAATTAATCAATTCAACCAGTTGTGTGGTTATATGCCAACGACTCTGACATATCTGCTCTTTTTGACTGTCAGTCCAACGTTTATCGGCTATTGGCTCGCCTGCCAAATTGACGATAGCATCATACTCATCAACTGAAACGAGGTTTTCAGCACTTATACTTTTAACATTGTCACCTAATAAACGTATTGCTCGCGCTGGATCGCGACTTACGACGGTTATCGCATATTGCTTTTCTAAAGCTGCCACCAAATTGCGTCCAATAAGGCCCGTACCTCCAGTAATCAATATGCTTTTTGACATGTTACCTTACTCCTTTGAACACGATAATGAGAGCGAAACGGAATCAGAAAAACGAAGTGCATGGGGTTTATCAACTTCAGCTTCAGCGTAACTTACCCAAGGATGTTCAGCCGCTATATTCAATACATCGTGAGTTAATTTTTCAAGTAAATAAAAGCGATTATCCTCCACTAAACGGATGATGGCTTTAGTAATGGTTTTATAATTTAAAGCATGGTCCATTAAGTCCGAATCGGTAGCTTTTTTTGCATCGTAGTGAATAAGGACGTTTATCACTACATCTTGCTGATTCTTTATCTCATCTTCGTTAATACCAATATAGGTGCGAAGTCTCAAATTTTTAATTCTGATTGTGGCTTGATTCAGGTTCATTTGTTCAATATTTCCCTTTATTCTCTTCTACTGAAACTTTATATGTGATTGTTTTTAAAAAATTGTCATACTAAACAGGTATTTCAATTAAACTATCAACGATACTTATTCACTTGTCTACAAGCTTATTCATTTATAAAGCATTTAATTTAGCGCTTTATAAGTATAGACACTGAGATTGTTTCGCTGACAATTATTATTTTGGATAAAAAACTATGGATATAAAATCACCCATCGCTAAAACGATGATTGTTATGGCATGTGTCATAATCGTACTGGCTGGCATAAAGGCTGCGAGTGTGATTATGGTCCCGTTTTTATTATCCGCTTTTATTGCAATTGCTTGTAGCCCACTCATCAATTGGGCTAGCCGCTATAAAATTCCACGTTGGCTTTCTGTTACCCTAGTTATACTGATAATAATGATTATTGGATTTATGCTCGCTGGCTTAATTACTAAGTCACTCAGCGAATTTCGTTTGAACATGCCAGTTTATAGAGAACAACTAACCGATGAGTTTAGTTGGATTGTAAATAAACTAAATGTACTCAACATTAATATCGACAAAGAATTACTGCTAACCTATATGGACCCGGGAGCCGCAATGTCAGTAGCGACTGGCTTCTTAAGCGGTATGGGGAGTGCACTATCTAATCTCGTGCTCATACTATTGACGGTTATTTTCATGTTGTTTGAAGCCGAAAGTATGCCTAAACGCATCCATGTTGCGATGGCAGATCCGGACATGAAGATGACCCATATTGATCGTTTCTTATTATCTGTGAATAGCTATCTAGGGATTAAAACCTTGGTGAGTTTAGGTACTGGTATTTGCATTGCTATTTGGTTGTACATTCTTGGTGTAGATCATTTTTTACTTTGGTCTGTATTGGCTTTTATGTTCAATTTCATTCCAAATATAGGCTCCATAATTGCTGCCGTGCCTGCGGTATTAATGGCTTTTGTTGAGTTTGGATTTGCAAAGGCTGGGCTTGCTGGTTTAGGCTTTGTTGTTGTTAATATGGTAATGGGAAATGTTATTGAACCGCGCTACATGGGACGTGGCTTAGGGCTTTCTACCTTGGTTGTATTTTTATCCTTAATATTCTGGGGATGGTTGCTAGGTAGTGTTGGAATGTTGTTGTCTGTACCACTCACAATGGTAGTTAAAATAGCACTCGAATCACGAGAGGAAAGCAAGTGGTTAGCCGTTCTGCTGTCTAGCGACGATACTCCCTTGCTTGAAGCGAAGGACGAAAAATAGGCCTTCTAGTAGACAAGGTGAAAAGACGTTTAGCTTTATTTATTGGCACGAAGGTGGGGCACTTGGATGCGGAAAACGCTGCCCTTGCTCGCGTCACTTTCTATGTTAAGTTCTCCGCCATAACTTTCAAGCATATCAACAACTAAAGCGAGGCCAAGGCCTTGACCTTCAGAATAGGTATCTAAGCGTCTACCGCGTTCAGTTATGGCAGAAATGGCTGATGCTGATATCCCTTTACCGTCATCTATCACACTAATTGACGTGAGCTTTTCACCTTTTTCATAAACCACTTTTACAGAAGTTCTTGCGGCCTTGCATGCATTGTCGAGCAAGTTTCCGATAATTTCCATAAAGTCAGTCTGATCAATCGATACGGGGGCCGGCTGAGGCATCTCTAAGTCAAATGATAAAGATTTCTGCTGATGAATTTTACGCATCGCATCAAGAAGTGATTGGGTCACAGGAAAAACGTCGATACTGGGTAAAAAACCGACGACATTAATAGTGGCTCTTTTGAGTTGTCGTTTAACAATATTATCAATATGCAATACAGGCTCTTTTATATCTGAACTCAAATCTGCCTGGCCTAATATAACGCTTAATGGCGTTTTGATGCTATGCGCTAAGTCATCCAAACTCTTCTTGTAGCGTTCCCTTTGCTGTTTTTCACTATTGAGAAGTTTGTTAATGCTGTTTTGTAGGGGCTTCAACTCATGCGGGTATTCGTCATCAATGGTGTCTATTTTGCCTTCTTCAATTTCACCTATTCGCGCAATAATTTTTTGCATGGGCATAAAAACACTGCGCAGGGAAAGGGCGATTAGCCCAAGAAGAACAAGCCCCAATACCGCTATCCATCCCCACAATCTGTTGATGAATGTGCTTAACTCGCCTTCGTAAACATTCTTATTGTTGATTACTAAGAAGCTTACTTGTTCAAACTCACCATCAATAAAGAACTCTGCTTTTTTAGAAAGCGCAAAATGTGGATTTTCCTCATTAAAGTCAGTTAGGAAGATTGTTTCTTGAGGTGAGTGCCCGTCTGTTTGACGAAACAATAGGTTAAACATACTGGCATTAATATTGTTATCGATAGACGATTGAGATTGCCACACTTGTTGCTTTCTCCACTTAATCACAGCAACTAAATCAGACCCGGGTAAGTTTAAGTCTTCTACAAAAAGGCGGGGAGGCATAACAGCTTGGCCATCTTCAAACTCAAATTCTGAAATCATTGCGAAGGCGGTGGTCGAAAGCTCTTCTTTCTTTGCTTGTGTTAAGCTGCGTTCATAAGCGTTTTGCATCGACAATATGATGGCAGGGAAAAAGATCGCAACAAACAAGAAGCAGGTAAAGAAAATCCGTTGAGTAATCGACCACGTTTTCATTAGTTGTCTACTTTACTGCAAACTGGCATTGAGTCGGTAACCACGGCCACGCAATGTTTCAATTGGTTTAATGCTACTATCTTTGTCAATTTTGCGTCTAAGACGGCCCACAAAAACTTCTATCACATTGCTGTCTAAGTCAAAGTCTTGGTCGTAGATGTGCTCAACCATTTCTGTTTTCGACACCACTTTATTGGGGTTCATCATTAAGTACTCGATAACCTTGTACTCGTAAGCGGTTAATTCAATAGGCTGCTCGTTGACATACAACTGATTCGCACTTGTATCGAGTGACAGAGGGCCTTTTTGTACAATAGGGCTGGCTTGTCCTGCACTGCGTCGAATGAGAGCCTTCACTCTTGCTAGAAGCTCTTCGTGAACAAAGGGCTTGGTTAGATAATCGTCCGCACCGCATTCTAATCCTTTCACTTTTTCTTGCCAGCGGTCACGAGCGGTTAAGATAATAATAGGGCAGGTGATGTCATTCGCACGGGCGCGCTGAACTACTTCAAAACCATCCATGCTTGGTAGGCCAACATCAATAATCGCAAGATCATAGTCATATTCGTTAAGTTGATATAAGGCTTTTTCGCCATCGTCCGCAAGGTCGACACTGAACCCCTGTGATTGCATATATTGGTCAAGTTGAAGTAGCAATCTGCTATC
This sequence comes from Glaciecola sp. MF2-115, assembly GCF_047250385.1. Taxonomy (NCBI): domain Bacteria; kingdom Pseudomonadati; phylum Pseudomonadota; class Gammaproteobacteria; order Alteromonadales; family Alteromonadaceae; genus Glaciecola; species Glaciecola sp. MF2-115. The sequence continues at coordinate 426,847 of NZ_JBLBVM010000056.1, read as the reverse complement.
ATCTTCGACTATCAAAATCCGCATAAGTAACTCCGTTTAAAATTTTTGACATGCTGTGAAAAAGACATTTAGATAAAAAATGATCTTATTTGCGAATTTTCCCGGTTATTGCATCAACTTTGACATAAACAACACGCCCAGAGTCTTGGTAAATTTTTACTCTATAAACATTGCCCTTTAGTTCTACTTTCAGCACTTTACCAGCAACGGCTTTTTGTGCTTTTCGTGAGGCTTGTGATTCACTGATTATGCTCTGCTCTTGTTTAACTTTTGCAACAACAACGGGTACCAAGACCAATTGACTGGAAAAAATTAAGGTGACAGCAAGAAAGAAAGAACGCAAGGTGATCAAATTTTTTACCTACTCATTTGTTGATTAAACGGGTTTCGCTGTTTTAGCTTGTCAATTATGTCGTGTTTGGATGAACTCAAGCTGAATATAGACTTGCACATACCTAAAACAATGCCTTGGGCGATCGCAACATGATTAATGGGGCTACATTATCACGACATCCAATAGCGTTGAAGTGTCATTTTTCATTCGGCTGTATAAGGGTAAGTGAGCCATCTAAATGCACGTCACGTTGAGGGAATGAGATGACAACATTGTTTTCATTAAATAACTCATTTATTCGAAAGCGAATATTACTTCTGATATTGCGTAGTTGGCCTTCAATACTGGCATTAATCCAAAAGTAGACCTCAAATGCCAAAGAATTATCGCCGAAATCATCGAATACTACGACGGGCTCTGGTTCGTTTAATACTCCGTCTTGTTCGTTAACTGCTTGTGCGATTAGATCGCGCACTAAATTGCAATCTGAACCATAAGCTACGCCTACACGCACTGAAGTGCGCGCTCTTTGATCTATCAAAGTCCAATTTGTGACTGTATTTTCAAGTAATTTGCTATTTGGCACAAGTAAGTGAACACCATCGACACGTCGAATTCTGGTAGAGCGTGTGTTTATAGCCTCTACTCTACCTTTCACATTGTCGACTTCAAGGAAATCGCCAATCTTAATAGGTCGCTCCCACATTAATATCCAACCACTGATGAAGTTGTTAATAATGTTTTGTGCGCCGAAACCAACACCAATCGCAATGGCGCCAGAGAGAAAAGCGAAGGCCGTGATGGGGACATCTAAGAACTCAAGCGTTGTGATCGCTAACATTAAAATAGCGACAACATACAGAATACGCTTCACTAAATGCACTAAATCGGGCTGCACCCCTTTTTTAATCAAGCGTTCGGACGTTATTCTTACTGTTTTCCGAGTAAGGACAACACCTACAATTACGACAATAGGAATAAGTATTAATTGCCCTAGGCTCAATGGATGGTCAGCAATATTGAATAAATGGATATTGAAATAGTGTTTTACTTGTTCGATAAATTCCATGCTTTTTCTGTACTCTCGTTAGCTAAATCATTGGTGCTTGCAATTTGCTGGGCGTATAAGGAGGTATCTACATATCTATCTTTTTTCTGAGTTGTTTTTGAATACCACTTTTCGTTTTGCTATCCATTCGTTTTCGTTGTGAGGAGCGGCTGGGTTTTGTTGGTTTTCGAACGGGTTTTTCGTAGGTGCTTTCTTTAATTACTTCCACAAGTCGTTGGACCGCATCTCGCTTGTTTTGTTCCTGAGTGCGGTGGTTCTGGGCGCGTATTACGAGAACACCCTCGGATGTAATTCGAGAGTCGTTACTGGCTAGGAGTTTTGATTTTATCTTGTCTGGAAGTGAGGACTGCCGTATATCGAAACGCAAATATATGGCTGTTGCTACTTTATTAACGTGTTGCCCGCCAGCACCTTGAGCGCGAGTAGCTGACAAGCTGAACTCGCTTTCATCGATACTGATGTCATGTTTCACAAATATAGCCATATAATTTGAAATGTCTCTTTTTTGGTTTCAGTCTAAACCGAAGCTTTTATATATACAAAAAAGTACGCCTTTTTAGGGCAGCACTTTTTTGTAAGGTTTCACAGTGACTGATTTAAACACGCCAGATGTCACGTAAGGATCGTTGTCAGCCCATGCTTTAGCGTCGCTAAGGGATTCAAATTGCGCGATAATGAGTGAGCCGGTAAAGCCAGCTTCAGCAGGATCTTCACTATCAACGGCTGGTGTTGGTCCAGCGACTAAAATTCTTCCTTGGTCGACTAAAGATTGTATTCTTTCTAAATGTGCAGGTCGTGCTGCCATTCTTTTGTTTAAGCTGTTTTTAACATCTTCAGCATAAATAAGGTACCACATGATGTTTTTCCTTCTTCCATATTAAATGCGACTACTTCAACACCGTAGCCGCTTTCATGGTAATGACGAAGCTACTTAAGTCTTTCAGCATTTTTTCATTATCTGCCAAATTCGCTTCAATTAAATTCACCGTAGCGGAACCAGATATTGCACCCGCTGCGCCAGATTCAATCGCATTTCTGACTTGCTCAGGAGTACTTATTCCAAAGCCAAGTAAAGGAGGTGCAACTTCATATTGTGCTAGCTTAGCAATAAGTTCTGCTGCAGGGATTTCTACAGCGGTTTCAGCTCCAGTTACACCGGCTCTACCGAGTAAATATGTGTAACCATCTGACTTCTCGCCAATTGCTTGCAAGGTTTCGTTGCTTGCGTTAGGAGGAGCGATAAGAATTTGTTGAATATCGTGTTGCTTAGCAATGCTGATAAAACGGTCAGCCTCACGCAAAGGAACATCGGCAATCAAGATTGAGTCAACGCCAGCTGCAGAAGCGCGCTCGTAAAAGTCGTCGATACCGTTAACCAATACTAGATTGCTGTATAATAACAATCCAATTGGAACGCTAGGGTGTCTTTCACGAATTTCCGCCAAAATTTCGAAGCAGCTTTGTGGCCTAATGCCGCTACCTAATGCTCGAATACTCGCTTTTTGAATAGTGGGACCATCAGCAATTGGGTCAGAGTAGGGGATGCCTAGCTCTAACGCATCGGCACCGCTTTTAACGAGTTGGTCTATTATTGCGATTGATTGCTCTTTGTTTGGGTCGCCAATCATAACGAATGGAACAAAAGCACCTTCCTTTTTCGCCTTCAGGCTGGCAAACATATCTGCGTAGCGAGTTGTGCTCATAGGTTTTCTCCCAAAATGCTAGTCACATGAGCTAAGTCTTTATCACCACGCCCCGACAAGTTTACGACAATCATCATTTCTTCAGTTGCTTCATCAGCCATGTTTAATGCATGAGCAAGGGCATGCGAAGATTCTAGGGCAGGAATAATCCCTTCCTTTTTAGCTAGAAGCTGAAAGGCATTTAAGGCTTCGGTATCTGTAATAGCGACATATTCTGCTCGACCAGATTCTGCAAGAAAGGCATGCTGCGGACCCACTGCAGGATAATCAAGCCCAGCAGAGACTGAATATGACTCTTCAATTTGTCCATCTTGGTCTTGCATGATGTAAGTGAAAGCACCGTGCAGTATTCCTTTTGTACCAGTCACAATAGTCGCACCATGCTCTTTGGTATGAACACCTTTACCTGCTGGTTCAACGCCAATCAAACGCACCGACGGTTCATCGATGAAATCAGCAAACATACCAATGGCATTCGAACCGCCACCAACACAAGCGACAACAGCATCTGGTAAGCGACCTTCTTTTTCCATGATTTGTGCACGGGTCTCTTCACCAATCATTCGGTGGTATTCGCGCACAATTGTTGGGAACGGATGCGGACCAGCTGCGGTACCCAGCAAATAGTGTGCTTTGTCATAGTTTGCTGACCAGTCGCGCATGGCTTCGTTGACAGCATCCTTTAAGGTGCCTGAACCTGAATTAACTGGAATCACTTCAGCACCCATTAAGCGCATTCTAAAGACGTTTGGTGATTGTCTTTCAACATCCTTTGCGCCCATGTATATGCGTGCTTTTAAGCCCAAAAGGGCACAGGCTAAAGCGGTCGCAACACCATGTTGGCCGGCTCCCGTTTCTGCAATCACTTCGGTTTTACCCATGCGTTTAGTAAGCAAAGCTTGGCCAAGTACCTGATTGGTTTTGTGAGCGCCACCATGTAATAAATCTTCACGCTTCAAATACAATTTAACTAAAGGATTGGAAACGATATTGCGAGTCAGCGTCATCGCTGTGGGACGGCCGGCGTAATCCTTGAGTAAATCCATAAATTCTTTCTGAAAACTAGGATCTTCTTTTGCATCTAAAAATGCCTGCTCTAATTGGTCAAGCGCAGGGATTAATAATTCAGGGACATACATGCCACCAAAATCACCAAATTTACTATCTAACTTGTTCATTTTAATGCTCACTTCTTTTAATTTTAACGAAACAGTTTTCTAGTACGCTCGTAAAGCGCTAAATAAACTGCTTAGTTTGGATTCTGATTTTTCAGCAGGTGCATTTTCCACACCTGAATTTACATCTAATATTGCGACTTGAGTGTTTCTCGCCGCTTGGATATTGCTCGGGCTTAAGCCGCCCGCTAATATCAATTTGTGTTTTTGAGGCACATCCTCTAACAATCGCCAATCGAAGGACTCGCCTGTACCACCAACTTGTTCGCCTACTTTGCAATCAAGCAAGACTTTGTCGGCGACAGCCAATTTCGCAACTAAGGTCTGAGTTGCTAAGTCAGATAAATCAGATTCTGATTGTAGTACCGATTCGACGGCCCATATTTCACAAGACTCAGGTAGCAACGTGCGCAAAGTTTGCATGTAATCGATGGATTCATTACCGTGTAATTGCACTGCTGAAAGCTTGAGTTTACGTGCGTAGTCGGCGACCATTTCTATTGGGTTGTCCAAAAACACCCCAACGAACTTTTTACTAGTCGAAAGAGTTGTTATTTCTGTTGCACGCTCAAGCGATACGTAGCGCGGTGATTTAGTCGCGAATATCAGGCCCATATAGCTTGCAGGCGTTGCCATTACTTTCTGCGCATTCTCAACAGAATTAATGCCACATATCTTAACTTCGCCAAACACTAGTTTTTCTACTGCGTTGATCAAATTGGCTTCTGACATCAGTGCGCTACCAACCAAGAAACCATCGACCAATGGGCTTAATCGTTGTACTTCAGAATGCTTGTAAATGCCTGATTCAGACAGGATGACGCCTTTGAAGCCACTTTCTTTAATCATTGGAACTAAGCGTTCTGTTGTCGCCAAATCGGTGCTTAAATCGCGTAAGTTGCGATTGTTTATGCCGATAATGTTAGCGTCAAGTTTCAGTGCTCTTTGCACTTCTTCTTCATTGCTCACTTCGGTTAATACACTCATGCCTAGCTGGTGAGTTAAAGCATTTAACTTTGTGAATTGTTCGTCATCTAATACTGACAACATGAGAAGAACCGCATCAGCATTGTGATAACGTGCTAAATATATTTGGTACTCGTCGACGAAAAAATCTTTGTTAATAACTGGCTGCTTTACCCTTGAGGTAACATAGTCGAGATACTCAAATTTACCTTGAAAATACTTCTCATCAGTGAGTACTGAAAAGCAGGATGCGTGCGGCGCGTAGGCTTCTATAATTTCATCTAAATCGAAATTTTCTCGAATCAAACCTTTCGACGGCGAGGCCTTTTTGCACTCTAGAATGAAACTAGCATTAGGTGCTGCAAGGGCTGCATAAAAATCTTTATTACAAGGTTTTAATGTGTCGATGAAAGAGTGCAAAGGAAAATCAATTTTTCTTTTGGCAATTTCTACTTTTTTATCATCAACAATTGTTTCTAATACGTTTTTCGACACAATATTCTCTTACATCTTTAGTTAGGGTTAACTTGGCTTAACTGTGCAGCTTTCGTAATTGTCTGCATAGGTTGGCCTGATTCAATTGATGCCATCGCCATATCACAAGCTTCTGCATAAGTAGTCGCTAAATCGTTTAGCCTTAATAATGCCGCAGCATTCATCGCAATAGCTGCCGTATGAGCGGGTTTTCCACGGCCGTTAAATACATCTTCAATGAGTGCTTTGTTGAGCGCTGGCTCACCGCCTTCAATTTCACTTAAGGGATATTCACTTAAACCAAAATCTGCTGGTCTAACGTGAGTTTTTGTAATGATCCCGTTATTTACTTCTACAATTTGGCTCTCGCCGTGTAAGGCTAATTCATCTAAACCGCTGCCGTGCACAACATAGGCTTTTTTGTGACCTAGTTTTACCATCGTTTGCGCATAGGTATCTAACAATGCAGGTGTATATACGCCTAATAAACTGTGTGTTGGCTTAGCTGGGTTTGCCAATGGACCCAGTATGTTGAACAAGGTTCTTGTTTTTAATGCAAGGCGCACCGGCATCGCATACTTTACTCCAGAGTGATACGCAGGAGCGGCTAAAAAGCACAAGTTTGCTTCATCAAGACATTTTCGAGCTGTATTTGGGCTCATCTCCAAATTTAATCCAAAGGCGGCAAATAAATCTGAAGAGCCAGACTTGCTCGACACACTTCTGTTTCCGTGCTTGGCTACTTTTACACCACAGCTGGCTGCTACCACTGCGGCTGCACTCGATACATTAATCGTGTTATGACCGTCACCACCTGTGCCCACTATGTCGCTAAACTGATAGTCAGGACGAGGAAATGGTTTGGCATTTTTCACCATCGCTGATGCTGCACCAGCAATTTCATCCGTCGATTCAGATTTCATTTTTAGAGCAATTAATAATGCGGCTAATTCGACTTCAGCGACTTCACCTTGCATCACTCGGTTAAATACTGATTCGGCTTCAACGAAGCTCATGGATTCTTTCGCATAAACCTTTTCCAAGGCATTCAGAAAATCTTGAGAAGTAAAGTCAACTTGCCTATTTTGAGTGTTCATTTGGCTCAACTCCCGCTAAAATTTCGATACTTTGCATAAGCAATACGCTGCCATCACAGGTGAGTATTGATTCTGGATGAAACTGGAAGCCGAGCATTCTATCAGTTGTATGTAAAACTGCCATAACCAAACCGTCTATGTTAGCAATAACTTGTAGTTGATCAGGCACTTGAGTTGCTACTAATGAATGATAACGAGCAATAGAGAGAGGCTGATTTAGGCCAGCAAATATAAGCCTAGTCTCGGGGGTGTCACTATAGCTCATATGAGATGCCTTACCGTGCATTACTTCCGGCGCTCTAGCAACCACACCGCCATAAGTCTCAACAATCGCCTGATGGCCCAAGCAAATCCCTAATACGGGATACTTGCCGCGCACTTTCTTCAATAAGTCGGGCATGCAACCAGCGTCTGATGGCGCGCCAGGACCGGGTGATAGCATCAGTATCGTTGGGCCATTTTTTTCGTACTCTGCGAGTTTATTCAACACGGTAGTGGTATCAACCGTATTGCGATAAATCGTCATTTCTACCCCTAAGCTGCGAATTTCATCAACGAGATTGTAAGTAAATGAATCGATATTATCGATGAGTACTAGATTGATTTGTTGGCTCATACAGACTCTCCTTGTTGTTTCCCTTCTTCCTCTTCGCAAGTTCGGTCTGTGTCGACGCTTGGCGTATGTGCTGCAATAATTGCTGAAATGACAGCTTGAGCTTTAGCGCGCGTTTCGTCAGCTTCCGCTTGTGGAACCGAGTCGTTAACGACGCCAGCCCCCGCTTGAATATATGCCGTTTTTAGTCGAACAAAGGCGGAACGGATCACTATGCATGTGTCCATATCACCGTTTCCATTTAAATAACCTACGGCACCACCATAACTGCCGCGTTTTTGTTTTTCTACATTGCGAATGAGTGATGCTGCACTGACTTTTGGAGCGCCAACTAAGGTGCCCATATTCATGCATGCCTGATAAGCATGTAATGCATCTAAATCCTCACGCAGTTCGCCCACAACACGAGAGACTAAATGCATAACGTGCGAATAGCGGTCAACTTTCAAAAGATCTTTGACATGCCTTGTGCCTGCTTTACTTACTTTTGCGACATCATTTCGAGCTAAATCTACGAGCATGATATGTTCGGCTTTTTCTTTTTCATCTTGGCGTAAATTCAATTCAAGGCGGCTATCTAAATCGTAATCGATGGCACCATTCGCGCGCTTGCCGCGAGGCCGAGTACCTGCGATTGGATAGACTTCGACGACGTTTGTCTCTTTTTCATATTTTAAAGCCGATTCAGGTGATGCGCCGAACATCGTAAAGTCCTGATCATTTAAATAGAACATGTAAGGCGATGGATTCTGTACTTTCAGTTTCTGATAAGCAGCAAGTGGCGATGGGCAAGGTAAGCTAAACGAACGTGAAGGCACAACTTGGAATATATCACCATCCAAAATATGCTCTTTCAAGTTTTCCACATCGGCACAATATTCAGCGTCGGACTTATCAACGTTAAGCTCCAAATCTTCAATAAATTCAGCTTCTGAAATCTCAGAGGGAAGTGATGCCAATTGGTGTTTTATTTGTTCTAAACGTTGATGAATACTGAAATAGTGTTGAGCGACATGCGCACCGCTAAATACAGAGCCAATTATTTGTGTGTGCGCGTTCTGGTGATCGATGAGTAATAAAGTTTCGGCTAGGTAGAAAACATACTCGGGGCAGTTATTTGCACCAAATATTGCTTCTGGCAGCTTTTCGAATGTGCCGAGCAAGTCATAAGAGAAGACACCACCTAAAAATAATGCGTTTGGATGGTCACGTAGGGTTTGAATTTTTTCTGTGATAGTTCGCAATACATCAAACACACTCGCTTGTTTGAGGCGAGAATCCTCGTCTAAGTTTTGGTCCACTGGCGGAAATTCAAAACGAATATTATCTTCCGATACTTCTTGTGCCGAGTGGAATGGCTTCAGTGCTTCAATCAATAAGGGGAATACTGAGTAGCCGTTTGCTGATAGAGCTGTAATGGTCACGCTTTGGTCGTTACATTCTATGCGAATGGCAGCATCAATCAGTAAAAGGCTTTTTAGGTTTGCTTTACTATCAATTTCTGCTGACTCAAGTAGTAAGCTATTTTCCTTTCCGAGCGCCTGATACGCTAATAATGGGTCGGAAACATAGGGTCCATCGATAATGATACTTTCTACCTGACCAGGTAATTGTCCTAACTCTGCTAAACTCATTTATATTCTCGTTGTAATGCAATTGGAAACCGAACGAGCGGTTTCGATTTATTATTTTTTATTATTTAGATTTTTTTTATTTATTTTTCGGGCAAAAACGAATCAAAAAAAAAGCCCGTTAAACGGGCTTTAATATTGTGAAACGAACACGTTTGCACAGCCCTTAGTTGAGCTCGTGCCACCACCAAACATTCTTTTGAGCGCTATTCGCAGGAACTGCGGCACTCATATCTGCAAGCAATGCAGCATATTTTGTATTAACTGTTAGTGACTGAATCGTTTTTAACATGTTCTCTTAATCTTGTTTATTGATGCTTCGTATTTTCGGTAATCCGTATTTATACGATTTGCTTTCATGTATACTGCATAGAAGAAAACAAAAGCGTCTTTATGTCAAGCCTAATGACGGTTTTAGTTGTTATATTTAAGAAGAAAATGAATTGAAAATAGATTTACACAGTCATTCAACGTGCTCTGATGGAGCGCTAACACCAATTGAGTTGGTTCAGCGTGCACAACAAATGCAAGTGGACGTGCTAGCTTTAACCGACCATGACACCGTATCCGGTATTAATATCGCCCGTGAATACCTTGAAAACAGCAATATCAAATTAAATTTGATTGCAGGAGTCGAGCTTTCTACTTCCTGGCACGGCTTTGATATCCATATTGTGGGTTTGCAAGTCGATAAGGACTGTGACATTTTTTTGCAACGTCTAGAGAGTCAACTCGCTGAACGAGACAGACGTGCCGCGCGTATTTGCGAAAAATTAGCTAAGTGTGGACACCTTGGTATTTATGAACTGGCATTAGAAATCGCCGATGGTGCTCAAATATCAAGAAATCATATAGCCCGTGCATTAGTTCAAAAATCAATTTGTACGCATGCTCAACAGGCTTTTAGCAAATATTTGGGAAAGGGCAAAAAGGCGCACGTAACGCCGAAGTGGATTAGTATTCAAGATGCGATAGAATGGATACATGACGCTGGTGGACAAGCCGTATTAGCTCATCCCGGACACTATGATATGACCACAAAGTGGTTAAGAAGGCTCGTCGCTGAATTTGCAGAAAGCGGCGGCGATGCGATGGAAATTACACATCCAAATATGGCGGCGGATAAGAAAAAATTACTGCAGGGAATAATGTCTGACAATGCCTTACTTGCATCAGCTGGTTCAGATTTTCATTTCCCAAGCAGATTTACAGAATTGGGTCGACGTTTGGACCTACCTCAAACCGTTACACCGGTATGGCATAATTGGAATTTAGCGACATCTGAAGAGGGGCTTTAATGAGTCAGTTTTTTTACATCCACCCTGACAACCCGCAAGCTCGTTTAATCAAGCAAGCCTGCGAAATTATTAAGTCGGGAGAAGTGATAGTTTACCCAACAGATTCTGGATATGCGATCGGCTGCCAGATGGAAAACAAGAAAGCGCTGGAACAAATTTGTCGAATCAGAGATATTGGCAAAGATCATAACTTCACATTAATGTGCCGAGATATGTCAGAGTTATCAGTCTATTCAAGAGTCGATAATGCCGCATTTAGGCAGATTAAGAACAACACACCGGGTCCTTACACGTTTATCTTAAAAGCAACGAAAGAAGTACCAAAGCGTTTGCAAAATCCAAAACGCAAAACTATCGGTATCCGTGTGCCAAACAATCCTATTGCACTTGCCTTGCTTGAAGAGCTCGGTGAGCCCTTGATGTCGACTACCTTAATTTTACCTAATACCTCTATGGCTGAAACAGATCCTGAAGAAATCAGAGACAAGCTTGAAAAATTGGTGGGTTTGATTATTCATGGCGGCTATTTAGGTGAGGAGCCCACAACGGTCATTGACATGTCCGAAGGTAATACGGATATAATCCGAGTTGGAAATGGCGACCCTTCGCCTTTTGAATGAGCCAAAACGACACGCCGGTGGATATAGTAAAAGCTAAGTCAGAACTTACTCAAATTAAAGAGCAACAACCTCTCGCATTAGCCTTTGTAAATGGTGAAGCGCTGATAGAAAAGCCCGAAGACCTCTATATTCCACCTGATGCCCTTGAAGTCATTCTCGACAGCTTTGAAGGGCCTCTCGATTTATTGCTTTACCTCATACGCCGTCAGAAATTTGATATCGTAGACTTGCCTGTTCTACAAATTACCAAACAGTACATGGTGTATGTTGAAGTAATGACTGATCTAAAGTTGGAATTAGCCGGCGAATACTTGCTGATGGCAGCAATGCTAGCAGAAATAAAGTCCCGACTGCTCCTACCTAAACGCGATGATGCACCTGAAGATGAAGAAGATCCTCGCGCCGAACTTATTCGACGTTTAAAAGAATATGAGCAGATTAAGAAAGCTGCTGAAGAGCTTGATTTAGCGCCCCGAATGGAACGTGACAATTTTAGCGCTTCTGCACAACCAAGCGACAACGTTCAAGCAATAAAGCATCTCCCTAAAGTTTCCTTACAAGAAATAGCCTTTGCCTTTCATTCCGCAATGCAACGCGCACAGGCTTTTGAGCACCACCAGATTGAAAAAGAAGTTTTATCAACTCGCGAACGGATGTCATATTTGCTCCAGCAACTCAAGCATGACACCTACACTGAACTTTCAAGCATTATTAGCCTTTCAGAAGGGCGGGCTGGCGTTGTTGTCACTTTTATCGCTATTTTGGAATTGGTGAAGAGTGGATTGATAATATGTTCACAAGGTGAAGGCTCACTAGGGGAAAGTTCACAAAGAGAGAGCTCACAAGAAAGCGCTTTCACCCCTATATACGTTAAATTGGGCGAAATTGAATACGACGAAATTTGAAATTAGCTTATTGCACATAATTACCTACGTCGTTTACTTGAAAATAAGGTAAAATACGGCAAGCAAGTTTAGCCGTGCAAAGTCTTTCTATACGAATTGCCGAGTTTAATGCATAAAGCACGTGCATAAAATGAGTGCATATGGTGGATAATGTAGATGCAAAAAATAAATGAAACTCAACTTAAACAGCTGATCGAAGCTGGAGTTTTTGTTGCAGATAAAGCGCTTAGCATTGATGAGATGAAAACAACGTTTTTAAGCGATTTTAGCGTTTCAACGGCACAGATTAAAAAAGTGCTTGCTGAGCTTGAGTTAGATTATGCACCGCGTGGAATTCATCTAGTAAAAGTTGCAAGTGGTTACCGCTTCCAGTCTGATGAGGCTTTGGGTGTCTTACTAAGTAAATTGTGGCAAGAAAATGCACCTAAATACAGTCGGGCGATGTTGGAAACCTTGGCATTAATTGCTTACCGACAACCGATTACACGCGGTGAAATTGAAGAAATTAGAGGTGTTTCGGTAAGTAGCCATATCGTGAAATCACTGACAGAAAGAAATTGGGTGAAGGTAGTTGGACATAAAGAAGTACCCGGCAGGCCATCGCTTTTAGCGACTACCAAAACATTTTTGGACTACTTTTCATTGTCTACTTTAGCCGAATTGCCTTCAGCAGAAGATTTCGCAGAAAGCTTGGAGCAAGCTATGGCGGCTTCCGACATGAATGTTGAAGTGAGCTCTGAAGAAATAGGTAATGACAGCATTAGCGACAAGCAGCCAACAAATTCGAGCGTTGAGAAGCGCACAGAAAACAGTTCGTCTAACAACGAACAGCTACATTAAATAAAGTGAAGAAATTATGACGGATAGTCAAGAAACAGAAAAGTTACAAAAAGCCCTAGCCAATAACGGTATTGGTTCTCGAAGAGAAATGGAACGTTGGATCCAAGAAGGGCGTATATCGGTGAATGGCCAAAAAGCGACTTTAGGCGATCGTGTCGCGCTCACTGATCAAATTCGTGTAGATGGGCATCTTATCTCCCGCAGTAATGAAAAGTCGGTTTGTCGTGTCCTGATGTACAACAAACCAGAAGGCGAACTTTGCTCGCGCAATGACCCAGAGGGCAGAGCAACTGTTTTTGAGCGTTTACCAAAAATCGTAGATGATCGTTGGATAGCGGTTGGTAGACTCGATATCAATACGAGTGGACTTCTTCTGTTCACCAATGACGGTGAACTAGCGAATCGCTTGATGCATCCTCGCCATGAAATTGAACGTGAATATGCGGTTAGAATATTCGGTGAAGTGACACCTCAGATGCTCAGAGTTTTACAGAAAGGTGTTGAACTAGAAGATGGTATGGCCAAATTTACTCATATTCATGTGCGCCCCTCTGATGATGAAAGTCAAAATCAATGGTTCAACGTGACTCTTTCAGAAGGCCGAAATAGGGAAGTGAGACGTTTATGGGAATCTCAAGGCGTTCAAGTTAGCCGCTTGATGCGCGTTCGATACGGCAACCTAGATTTACAAAAGCGCTTACCTCAAGGCGCTTGGCTTGAATTAGACCTTGCAAGAGTTAATCAGTTGAGAAAGATGGTTCAGTTGCCAAATGAAACTGAAACGGTTTTAAATGTAAAAGAAGAAAAACTAGACCATGTTCGTCTCAATAGAATGCGTCGCTCAGTTAAAAAGCATAAGTTGAATAAAGCCGGGCAGGGCAGAAGACATTCTACTCAAACAAGAACTAAAAAGTAATTTGATTAAAGTGATTTTAAAACCATGCGAATAGCCTTAGGCATAGAGTATGACGGCTCCAAATATTTTGGATGGCAGCGTCAAAACGATTTCATCAGTGTTCAGCAAAAACTTGAAGAGGCCTTGGAAAAAATTGCGTTGGAGCCTGTGGCTGTTACCTGCGCGGGGCGAACCGATGCTGGAGTGCACGCAACTTATCAGGTCGTCCATTTCGATACGGAAGTTGTTAGGCCAGAAAAGGCATGGACGCGGGGCGTGTGCACTCATTTACCGAAAGACATCAGCGTTAAATGGGCAAAGTTCCCAACGGACGATTTCCATGCGCGATTCTCGGCAACGTCGCGACGTTATCGTTATATCATCTATAATCACCCTTTGCGTACGGCAATTTTAAATGCGGGTATCACGCATGTTTACTACCCTTTAGATGCAGATAAAATGCACGAAGCTGCACAGTGTCTTGTCGGATCAAATGATTTCAGCTCATTTCGTGCTGCGAATTGCCAATCCCATTCGCCAGTTCGCAGAATGGAAGAGATCACTGTCACACGAAAGGGAGACTATGTGATTGTTGAAGTGGCTGCAAACGCGTTTTTACACCATATGGTTAGGAACATCGTCGGCTCTTTAGTGCGTGTAGGCACCTCAGAAGAAACCGTGTCTTGGATGAAGGAGACGCTTGAGGCCAAAGACAGAAAGCTAGCAGGTACAACGGCCAGACCTAATGGTCTATACTTGGTTAATGTTGTGTATCCTGACGAATTTGATATGCCCAAGAGCCCGTTTGGCCCTATATTTTTGTAATAAATATATCGACATAAGTACTTCTTAGACCAGTTTTACTTTCGTCATTTCACAAATGTATGATTTAATGAGCGGCTAAGACTTGTCGAATGTCACTAAGAAAAACGAATTAAAGCGTCTAACGACTAAAAACGTTAGTGTTATCGCGAGCAAATAAGCATTAAAACGACTTGAAAAGAATTAATAATAGGAATGTTCAATGAGCTGGATTGAGAAAATACTTCCACGCACGCAGTCTTCAATTAAAAGTAATGTACCAGAGGGTATTTGGACTAAATGTGGTTCTTGTAATGCAGTGCTTTACAAAACTGAATTAGAAAAACAATTAGAAGTTTGTCCGAAGTGTGATCATCACATGCGCATCACAGCGCGTGCTCGAATCAATGCATTTTTGGATGCAAAGGGTCGTGAGGAAATTGCAGCTGATCTAGAACCTCAAGATATCCTCAAATTCAAAGACAGTAAAAAGTACAAAGATCGCATTACAGCTGCCCAAAAAGCAACAAATGAGAAAGATGCATTAGTTGTGATGAAAGGTACTTTGAACGGCATGCCAGTAGTTGTTGCTAGTTTTGAGTTTGCGTTTATGGGTGGCTCAATGGCATCTGTTGTGGGCGCGAAATTTGTTGCGGCGGTTAATGCTTGCTTGGAAAACAATACGCCTTTAGTGTGCTTTTCCACAAGTGGCGGTGCACGTATGCAAGAAGCATTGCTTTCCTTAATGCAAATGGCTAAAACCAGTGCTGCGTTGGCGAAGATGAGTCAAAAAGGTCTTCCATACATATCGGTCTTAACCGACCCAACAATGGGTGGCGTTTCAGCAAGTTTAGCGATGTTAGGCGATATTAATGTTGCTGAACCAAAAGCCTTAATCGGTTTCGCCGGTCCTCGTGTTATCGAGCAAACAGTAAGAGAAACCTTACCTGCTGGTTTCCAGCGCAGTGAATTCCTTATTGAGAAAGGCGCGATAGACATGATTGTTGATCGCCGACAGATGCGTGATAAATTGTATTCAGTGCTTTCAAAATTGCACCATCATCACCTTGCTAGCTAAAGGCTAGTAAATTTCTTTATAGTAGATTTATTTATAGTTGAAATGCATCGGTAATGAATAAAAACACAAGTCTATCTGATTGGTTGACTTATATCGAACAAGCCCATACCAAGGAAATTGATATGGGCTTGTCGCGTACTAAGGACCTAGTAAATCGTCTAAATATTGACTTCACAAAGCAGTGTGTTGTTACGGTTGCCGGTACAAACGGCAAGGGAACAACATGTGCTCTTATTGAACAAGTATGCTTGAGCGCTGGTCTTACCGTCGGTGTTTACAGTTCACCTCACTTAGTCAGTTTTTGTGAGCGTATTCGTTTGAATGGCGAGCAAATCTCAGAAGATAATTTATGCGATATTTTTTCAGCTATTGATACTAGCAGAAATACACCTGTCTCAAGTCCTATTGAACTCACTTACTTCGAATTCGCAACCCTGGCAGCGTTAAAGGCTTTCTCTGATCAAAAATTGGATGTCATTATTCTTGAGGTTGGTCTAGGCGGGCGACTCGATGCCGTCAACGTGATAGATGCAGATGTAGCAGTGGTCACAAGTATCGGACTTGATCATCAAGATTGGTTAGGAGACACAAAGGAAAAAATTGCGTTTGAGAAAGCAGGCATATTCCGAGCAAATAAGGCGGCTATTATCGGTGAGGAAAATCCGCAACAGTCGATGTTAGATCATGCGAATGCTATTGGTGCGACACTCGTCTGTAGAGGGACTGACTTTATCTTTGATGAGACAAGTAATTTGGTGAGCATTCAAGGACATGAATTTTCCACAGAAAAAGCTAAAATACCAAAGCAAAATGTGGCGACAGCATTAGCGGCGGTAAACGCACTTAGCAAATGTTTAATGTTGAACAAACTGTTTAGTCATGCCAATAGATTAGTTGATGGTAATCCTTTTATAACTTCGACCAACACTATTCAAAAAATTATTGATAACACCCAAGTGATGGGCCGTCACCATATATTGCGTCAGAAAGAAGAGGGCACTCATTGCGCAGTGATCCTTGATGTCGCTCATAATGAAGATAGTGCGCAACAATTAAGCCGCTTAATCAGAACTTATAGCTTTGATAAATGTCATATTGTTGCGGGTATGTTAAAAGACAAAAATATAGAGATTAGCCTTCAAGCATTTGTTGATATCAAAGCACATTGGTATTGCGCATCACTACCGACAAGTAGAGGGGCTCAGGCTACGCGACTCGCAGATGCTGTAAAACATGGCACTGAGCTAAATATACATTCGACAATTGAAGCATTTTATAATGTTGAAACTGCCTACAAGCAAGCCTTAGAGAATGCTCAAGCGGATGATATTATTTTGGTTATGGGATCTTTTTTGACTGTTGCGGCTGTTCTCAAATACCATGCTAGTGCATAATCACCAGTTAACTAACATTACTAATTAATTTGTTGAGGAATTTTCAGTGTCGAATGCGTTACAAAACAGGCTTGTGGGAACGGTTATCCTAGTAGCCGTGACGGTTATTTTTCTGCCTGATTATTTGGATGGGAAAAAGCAAACTAACACTGAAAGCTTCGTTGATTTTCCGCAATCAACATCAAATTTATCCGCTGTTGCACCCGATACCTTTCCTACAGAAGAAGTTGCGAATGCGACACGTCGAGAAATTGTTGTGGTTGAAGAAGAAGCGTCCGACGCACTTTTAGAAAAATCACAAAGCAATGACGGTGCGACCGATGGCATGGAAAACGGCAATAGCGACGATACTAATAACGACACTAGCAACGAAGTATCTGCTGCGAATGATAAAGCCGCTGAAGAGCGTCGAATTGCAGAGCAAATGGCTAAGAACGTTCAAGCTGCAAACAATAAAGACGCCAATACCAAAGATGCAAGTGAAGATAATTCATTAGCCAATCAAACTGTAGTGAAAACCGAAGCTGCAGGCGCGAATGATAATGCTGGCTGGGTAGTGCAACTAGGTAGTTTTGGAAATCAGAAAAATGTTAACGATCTAATACGCAAACTTGAAAAAGCGGGTTATCGTACATTCAGCAGAAAAGTGCAAACAAGTGCTGGTCGCTTAACTAAAGTCTTTGTTGGACCAGAGTTAGACAAAGAAAAATTAGATTTAGCCTTGCCTCACTTGAAAGAGACTACTGGCTTGACCGGTAAAGTAACTACATTTAATGTGGTCTCTGATTGAGCTAAAAAAGCATTAGATTTGTCGATTTTGTTATTGGACACAATGTCTGCTTCTGGTAGAATGCGCCGCAAATTAGAAAGCCCCTTTCATGTTGTCTAGGTCTATTTGGCTGATGTCAATTTTTTGAAAAGCTTATTGACAGAACTTCAACCTATGATGCAATTCTTATATGAACTGGTTTGATTTCACTATTTTAGGCATTATCGCCTTGTCTGCCGTCATCAGCGTCATTCGTGGCTTTGTAAAGGAAGCGATCTCTTTAGTCGTTTGGTTCTCAGCCTTTATCATTTCTAGTCAACTTTATCCACAACTTGCAAATTTTTTGACTCGTATTTCTGATGAAATGTTCAGGAATGGCGTCGCAATCGCTATCCTATTTATCTCGACCTTAATCGTCGGCGCACTTATCAATTATGTGTTTTCACAATTAGTTAAAGCAACAGGTCTCAGCGGCACTGACAGAGCGCTAGGCGCCGTTTTTGGTGCTTTGAGAGGCGTTCTCATTATTAGTGCTTTACTCTTCTTTATGGACACTTTTACGCCATTTGCCGAAAGCGAGTGGTGGAGTAAATCTATACTGGTGCCTGAATTCTCAGTCATTATCGAATGGTTTTTTGAATATGTGAAGGAAAGCTCTAGTTTTCTTTCTCCTACCGAATAAAAGGTAAGTTTTTATGTGTGGTATTGTTGGAATCGTGGGTAAAGGTCCGGTTAATCAAGACATCTATGATGCACTAACGGTGCTTCAGCATCGTGGGCAAGATGCTGCAGGTATTATGACAATAGATGACGGCATGTTTCATTTGCGCAAAGAGAATGGCTTAGTTAGAGACGTCTTTCGCACTCGCCATATGAAGCGACTGACAGGAAACGTCGGTATCGGTCATTGCCGTTATCCAACAGCGGGCTCGTCAAGTTCTGCTGAAGCACAACCTTTCTACGTAAATTCACCTTTCGGAATTGCTTTTGCGCACAATGGTAACCTGACCAATGCACACGAACTTCAAGCTGAAGTCTTCAGTATCGCAAGACGGCATATCAATACAACATCTGATTCAGAACTATTGCTTAATATATTTGCTCACGCCTTACAAGATGCCGCAAGTTTTGAAGTAAAGCCAGAAGAAATCTTTACCGCCGTTGAATCAGTGCACAAAAAAATTAGAGGTGCATATGCAGTGGTAGCAGCGATAATTGGTAATGGCATGGTGGCGTTTAGAGACCCATTTGGCATTCGGCCACTTGCACTCGGAAAGCGTCAAACAGAGCACGGTGATGAATACATGGTCGCTTCTGAAAGCGTAGCATTGGATTCAGTCGGCTTTACATTTGTTCGTGATGTAGCGCCAGGTGAAGCAATATATGTTAACGAAGCCGGTGAATTATTTACTAAGCAATGTGCGAAGAATCCAAAGACTAGCCCATGTATCTTTGAATTCGTATATTTTGCCCGTCCTGATTCCTTTATTGATGGTATTGGTGTTTATGCTTCACGCGTCAATATGGGCCGTAAATTAGGCGAGAAAATTGCTAGAGAATGGGCAGACCTTGATATCGATGTCGTTATTCCTATTCCAGAAACATCAATGGATGTTGCGCTGCAGATTGCGAATACCTTGGACAAGCCTTACAGACAAGGATTCGTTAAAAATCGCTATATTGGTCGAACGTTTATCATGCCTGGTCAAACCCAGCGCAGAAAATCTGTTCGTCGTAAATTAAATGCGATTTCATCTGAGTTCAAAGGTAAGAACGTACTGTTAGTTGATGACTCAATTGTACGAGGCACAACATCAGAACAAATTATTGAGATGGCACGTGAGTCTGGCGCAAACAAAGTGTATTTTGCATCGGCAGCACCTGAGATTCGCTTCCCGAATGTGTATGGTATTGATATGCCTTCTGCGAATGAGCTAATTGCTTATGGTCGTGAGATAGAGCAAATTAGCGAGTGCATCAAAGCTGATGGTTTGATTTTCCAGGACATCGCTGACCTTGTTGATGCCGTTCGCGAAGAAAACCCGAGCATTAGTAAATTTGAAACCTCTGTATTCGATGGTACTTATATTACCGGTGATGTTGATCAGGCTTATCTAGAGAGCATCGATAAATCCAGAGGAGAGAAAATTAAGTCGCCTGTAATTCAGGAAGAATTAAGTAATCTTGAAATGCACAACATGGGCTCTGCTGATTAAGCTCAAACTGGAGCTAAAAACTGAAACATATAAAAGCCCAGATTTAAAAAAATCTAAACACAAAAAAGCCCGCTTAACTGCGGGCTTTGTCATTTTACTGTTCTATTTACCGAACTGGGTATGCTTAATTACATGTACTGAGGGCCTACACCAACACTCCATAGTATTACTGAAGAGGCCATTAAAATAACAAGTAGAACAAGGCCACATGTCACTACAGAGCTGCTGTAAATAAAGCCTTTCTCCTCTGGTATATGCAACATAATTGGCACACCAGAATATAAAAGATAAACAGAGTATGAGAGGCCAACAAGTCCTACACACATAATAAACCATAGCTCTGGATAGAAAGCGCTAAATCCAGTCATAAAAATTGGTGTAGCGGTATAAGCTGCTAGCTCTAATGATTGTGTGTAAGTAGGGAAGGAGTCGAATGATTTTGCTAACTCGTTAATTAAAACCGCAAGTGCCACAACACCTATGATCAATCCAAAGTACATTGCGACGGCCATTTGCATCGCACTTTGTTGTGTTAGCTTAATTGTATCGGCAGTTGCACCAGCACCAATATCCCAACCTAAATGAGCAGAAGCATAATATGCCATGCCAGATGGAATAAGCGCTATGAGCATAATATGGCTTAAAGCGTAAAAATAAGATTCATGACGTTTATCAATTGTCTGCCATTCTTCCTTCGGGTGGGTATAAATACCCCATAAATGATTCAAAATCATTGTGACTCCTACTACAACAAGGTTGTTCTAAATATTAATTATGGCCTTGCAGCGCAGCCCACCGATAATAGCGCCAAGCAAGTTTACTTATTCTTCATCCTTAGGATGACAAAGTGACCTACATTACTTTGTTTGTGTTACCAAAAAGTTAATATTAATATAATTTATTAACATCACTTTAACAAGAGTTTCGCGTAAATGTATATCGGGGTCAAATACATGTCGGTGATTATGTTCTACTACGCTATTCATCAAGGCTATCAATAAGTAAAAATCATAAGCACGTACAGCAGAGCGTCTCATCATTTTGAAAACAGAAAGTAGAGACAAAGTAAGTATGCTAAGCAGAGTAAAGCGAGCTTGTGATATGCTTGAGCTTTGCTGTTGATTTATATGCAGAGAGGATTGATGGGACAAAATTCAAGAAACAAAGTGCTTAAAAACCATTTGGAAGAATTAAAGGCACATGCGATAACGGCAAAAACAGAACAAGATATTTCTAGAGTTGCGAAACACATTTCTGACTTCGCTAGGAAGAACAAATATCAATTTAATCATACGCTTACTTTTATTGGTATCGGCCTGGCAGTACTCGCTGTATTATTGAGTTTTTGGTCACAGATGGATTTGACTTACGAACAACGTATTTGGCTTAGGATCGGTAGTGGGCTTGTTGGCATTCCGTGCATCGTGATTATCTACTTACGCTTCGCATTAATTAAAAGAGTTGGCGATCAACTTTATGTGCGTTCGGTGGCCATCAACGCGGGTATAGAGAGAGATTATAATTTCGATTCTAAAGCCTATTGGAAAGAGTTAAGGCATATTTTTCCCTTGTTTAAATGTGGTGACGAGAGTCAAAGTATCACCAAACGTTATTTAGGTGGCGTTGACACAACACCGTTTACGCTTTTTGAATTCAAGTATGTGAAGGTAACAAGAAGCACTTCGACAGATAGTAAAGGTCGTACACGCACAACTGAGACTCGAAGCACGCATTTTAAATATGGCATGCTGGTGCAGTTTGATGACTTTAATTACTTAAGCATAAACACACGCCGCTTCGCGACAAAATGGGATTCAGCAAGTCGTTCGTTTAATAAATTATTTAAAGTAAGGTGTGCGTCTGAAATCCAAGCAGCGAAGTTTTTTGATCCGAAAGTGGTTTTAGGCTTTGAAGATAACTTCAGTTTCTTAAAGTCTATGGATGTAAATGCGAATTCTGTTGCCTGTTTGGAGTTACCTGATAGTGTTTTTCCAAGTCAGGTAAGAAAACCATCGTTACGCAATACAAATGATTTTGTGCAACAATTGCTCAAGCCCGCCAGAATTCCAATGTTGGATAGTGCGAAAAAACTGATACAGTTTATCAACGAAAACAAATAGGACTTAATATGATTGCTTCACTCATTATCGCTGTCGTCGTTATTATCGCTATCGTCATTTTATACAATCAGATTATAGCTAACTTAAACAGAGCTAAAAGAGCTTGGTCCGACGTCATCACCTACGAAAAGCTAAAGCAGGATGTTATTCCACAGTTAAGCGAACTAACTGAGAATTTTAAAGAATTTGAAAGTGATTTTATTCAAAAAGTCACTGCTCTAAGAGAATCGATTGACGATTTAGACGAAGACAAAATTGATGTTGAAGCTTTGGCTCAGGTAGAAACTAAATCGAAGGCGGTTTTTTCTTCATTTAAGGCTACAGCAGAGAGTTACCCTGAGTTAGGAGCAACTAAAATCGTTCAGGAGCTGATGGACGAAATTAGTGATAAAAATGAAAATGTGGCTGCCGCTATCACCATTTATAACCGAAGCGTCGAGCACTTTAATAACTCGATTGAAATGATCCCGTATAATCTTGTGAACAGTGCGTTTGCGAAAAAAGAACCGTTGCTTAACTTCCATCAGTCGGGGACCGTTGAGTCTTATGACTACAAGCCTAATTTTTAGTACGTTTGAGTAACAAGTGATAATGACGGTAAATGATAAAATAGAAAAACAAAAGATGATGATGGGGGAGGAATACTTTCCCAGTAATAAGCAATTGCAACGCGATCGCATGAATGCCAAGACGGTTTGTCATCAATTTAATCAACTTCCGCCGAGCGAATTTAAGCAAGGCATGAAGTTATTGAAAGGGCTTTTTGGTAGCACACAGTCATTTTGGATTGAACCACAGTTTTATTGTGACTATGGATACAATATTCATTTAGGTAAACAGTTCTATGCGAACCATGGATGTGTGATCCTTGATGGCGCTCCAGTGACCATAGGTGATGATGTTATGTTGGCACCAGGCGTGCTGATCTCAACCGCTACGCATCCACTAGACCCAGATAAGCGAAGAAAAGGTATTGAGACGGCTCATGCCATTACGATTGGCAACAGTGTTTGGATAGGTATGGGCGCAAAAATTTTGCCAGGCGTAACTATTGGCGAAAATGCTGTTGTTGGGGCAGGCGCTGTTGTAACAAAATCAGTTGCAGCCAATACGGTCGTAGCTGGCGTGCCGGCTGTTCCTATAAAGGAGCTATAGCAAAGGAGCTTCAGCAATGGAGTGATAGCAAAGTGAATAAAATAAAGCCGTTTCAAAAAAGTAATATTACCAGAGCGGCTGTCATAAAGAGGCTATGATAGTGTGAATAGTAATGAGCTATAAATAGCAGCAAAACACTAAGCAATATGTGACTAGGCTCTTCATAATATCTAATACTAAAATCGGCTTTACTCTCGCAGTTCAATATTCTCTAATAGATACTATATATTTACTTTACAAGGATAATTCATGCCCGGTTTATTAGCCGATATCGATCCTGATGGCTTGCTAGAATACTCTGTCGTCTTTACTGACCGCTCGCTTAACCATATGTCACAAACCTTTCAAAAAGTGATGAATGACATTTCTAGCACACTTAAGGAAGTCTACAATGCTGATGCCACAGTCGTTGTTCCCGGTGGTGGAACTTATGGCATGGAAGCAGTTGCACGCCAATTTGCACAAGATAAAAAATGTTTAGTCATACGCAATGGCTGGTTCAGTTATCGTTGGACACAAATTTTTGATATGGGCAATATTCCTTCTGATAGCATTGTCATGAAAGCTCGTAGAGTAGAAGAAGACTCTCAGGGTGCTTTTGCACCGCCGCCGATAGATGAAGTGATAGCGACAATTTTACAAGAAAAACCACATATGGTTTTTGCTCCGCATGTAGAAACATCCTCAGGCATGATCTTGCCAAATGACTATTTACAAAAGCTTGCTAAAGCTGTGCATTCAGTTGGTGGTTTGTTCGTGCTGGACTGCGTGGCTTCAGGAGCGATTTGGCTTGATATGAAAGACATCGGTATTGATGTGCTAATAAGCGCACCTCAGAAAGGCTGGAGTGCATCTCCTTGTGCAGCCTTAGTTATGCTAAATGACAGGGCTATTGTTGAGTTGGAAAATACGACAAGTTCCAGTTTTGCTTGCAACCTCAAACAATGGCACGGCATCATGCAAGCTTATGAAAACGGTGGTCATGCTTATCATGCGACCTTACCAACAGATGCCTTAACTAAGTTTCGCGATGCAATGTTAGAAACGAAAGCATACGGCTTTGACAAAGTCTGCGCTGAACAGATTGAGTTGGGGCAAAAAGTACGCGTCTTACTTGAAAGCAAAGGCATTAAAAGTGTTGCTGCGGATGGATTTAAGGCACCAGGTGTTGTGGTTAGCTATACATCTGATACTGAGATGCAAAGTGGTAAGAAGTTCGCCGCTCAGGGTTTACAGGCAGCAGCAGGTGTTCCCTTACAATGTGACGAAGGGCCTGATTACCAATCTTTTCGTCTCGGCTTGTTTGGTTTGGATAAGCTACATAACATTGACCGAACCGTTGCTAACTTAGCGTCGGTAATAAATAAGATCTTATAGTCACTTTACGTACTTCAACTCCACGCTACTTGCTCACGTGGTGTTGAAGCGCCTATATTCCATTCGAACTCCCTACCAATTTAACAAATCTACGAAAATTTAGGCAAATTCGCCAACTCATTTAGCGCGAACCATATGCCTCGTACTTGCAATAATCTTAAGTTGTTGAATTTTATGCTTATTTTAAAGTGGCACAGTCAATGCAATCCTTCGCGTATATGAATTAAAACAACAAGTTCAATCAAGGAACTGACCATGAATGCGCAAACTTCTCAAAATAAAACTGACTTTACGAGCAATAAATTTAAACTGGCAATTTTCGGGACTCTCCTGAGCACTGTTCTGTTACTGAATGGCTGCGGCCAAGCAGGAGCAAGCAAGGCCGAAGGAGCGGAGGCCGAAAAAGTAGCAGAGAAAGTCATTCCTATCCCAGTTGAAGTGGGGATGGTTAAAAAAGGAAGTATTTCTTCAAATTACACCACAACTGCGGTTTTAGAAGCAAAAGAAGAAGCATTTGTCGTAGGTAGAGCTTCAGGCATCATTGAACAGATAATGGTTGAAGAGGGCGACTACGTTGAGAAAGGTCAAATACTCGCTAAGTTAGAGCCTGAAAGATATGAGCTTAATCTAAGACGTGCTCAAGCAGATATGACAGGCATCGAAAAAGAACTGGCTAAAATCAATAAGGTGTATAACCAAAAATTAGTGAGTGATGACACTTACGATAAGATAACAGCACAATATGAATCGGCTAAAGCTACCTTAGCCTTAGCAAAGTTAGATTTAAAAGAAGCAACGATTGTCGCTCCAATCAGCGGTTACATTGCAGAACGAAATGCAAAAGTCGGTAACCTCACGGAGTCTTTTCAACGCGAAAGAATGTTTTACATTGTTCAGCAAAAAGAACTTTATGGCATCGTTCATTTACCTGAAAAAGAACTCTCAAAAGTACACAAAAATCAAAAAGCACGTCTTACAGTTACAGCCTTGAATGATGCAGAAATAAACGCATTTGTTGAACGAGTTAGCCCAGTGATTGACTCAAAAACAGGTACTTTTAAGGTGACGCTTCGTGTACCAAATGATGATGGCAAGTTGATGGCAGGTATGTTTACCCAAGTGAGCTTAAACTACAACACTCATGATAATGCGACGCTTCTTCCAAGAAAAGCAATGCTCGCCATGGATGATAAGGTGAACGTATTTGTAGTCGATGAAAAAGGTATCGCTAAAAAGATCGCCATCAAAACAGGCTATCAAGAAGGCAATTTTGTAGAGGTACTCGACGGTTTATTAGGAAATGAGACTGTCGTCATCACGGGTCATCAAAACCTTAAAGACAACGCAACTGTAGACATCGTTAACGGATAATAGGGAATTTATCATGAACTTAATTAATGTTGCAGTGAAGCGACCGGTTACCGTGTGGATGTTTACCTTGGCAGTGTTGTTGTTTGGTTTTGTATCGCTGTCACGCTTGTCCATTAACTTGCTTCCCGAGTTATCGTATCCAACGTTGACTATTCGTACTGATTATATTGGTGCTGCGCCTGGTGAAGTGGAACAGTTAGTCACTAAACCGATAGAAGAAGTCGTTGGTGTAGTAAAGGGCGTTCGTAAGGTCGTCTCAGCTTCGAAGGCCGAGCAATCTGATGTTGTACTTGAGTTTGAATGGGGGACTGAAATGGACATGGCGAGCTTAGAAGTTCGCGAAAAGCTCGATGTATTACTCCTCCCTTTAGATGTTCAACGCCCATTATTGTTGCGCTTTAATCCAAGTCTTGACCCAGTGATGCGACTCGGTCTTGGGGCTGTTTCTAGTCAATCTGAATCGGCTACGCCAGAAACTGACAATCAAACACAAACGGATGAACGTAGCTCTATTGCTATGGACATCAACGCCACAAAACGAATTAGAACTTACGCTGAAGAAGAGATAAAACGCAAACTAGAATCAGTCGAAGGTGTTGCATCAGTGCGCATCGGCGGAGGATTGGAAAACGAGATTCAGGTTCTGATTAATCAGCAACGAACCAGCCAACTAAACATACCCGTATCAGACATTATTCAACGTCTTAAAGATGAAAATGTGAACGCTTCCGGGGGACGAATAGAAGACGGCTCACAAGAATATCTAGTGCGCACTATCAACCAATTTGAAACGCTTGATGATATGCGTAATTTATTTATTGCAACTCGTGAAGGCAAATACATCAAAT
Organism: Glaciecola sp. MF2-115; assembly: GCF_047250385.1. Lineage (NCBI taxonomy): Bacteria > Pseudomonadati > Pseudomonadota > Gammaproteobacteria > Alteromonadales > Alteromonadaceae > Glaciecola > Glaciecola sp. MF2-115. The sequence continues at coordinate 400,098 of NZ_JBLBVM010000056.1, read as the reverse complement.
TGAATGACGTAGCTGAGGTCGTTGATTCATATAAGGAGCGTGATTCTATAACGCGCTTTAACGCCTTCGAAGGCGTCGAAATTGCGATCTACAAAGAGGGCGATGCGAATACCGTTGATGTGGCTAATGCCGTAGCAAAACAATTAGAGCGCATCCGCACTAGCTTGCCCGATAACTATGAATTGCAAGAAGTCTATGACCAATCGCAGTTTATCTCTAGTGCCATCAATGAAGTGAAATCTGCCGCTATCATAGGCGGTGTCTTAGCTATGTTCATCCTATACTTTTTCCTAAAAAATATTTGGCCAACATTGATCATTTCAATTTCAATTCCTGTGTCGATTATTGCTACCTTTAACCTTATGTATAGCTATGACATCAGTCTGAACATCATGAGTTTAGGTGGTATCGCCTTGGCAATTGGATTGTTAGTAGACAACAGCATCGTGGTGCTAGAAAACATAGATCGTCATAAGAAAAATAAAATGAATGCGCATGATGCCGCTGCGAAGGGCACGTCAGAAGTATCTATGGCAATTGTTGCATCAACGCTAACCACAATGGCGGTTTTCTTCCCCTTGGTTTTTGTAGAAGGCATTGCGGGTCAATTGTTTAGCGATCAGGCCCTTACCGTTACATTTGCACTTCTCGTTTCCTTAGTGGTTGCGTTAACACTCATCCCAATGCTAGCAGCCCGTGACAAAACCAATATAACTAATACTGTCGTTGAACCTGAACTAGATTTGGGTCCTCGTGTTAGTAAAAGTAAACCCACAGGAAAAGTGAAGCTTTTATTCTGGTACCTTGGAATGCCATTCAAATGGCTGTTCACAACTATTTTTTACTTTATTCCTTCCGTGCTTGTCGGTTTCGTAGTGTCAGTCTTTAGACTCATTAGCATCGCACTAACTTGGCTATTCAAACCCGCTTTGTGGATGTTTGATAAGATTTATGAAGTATTATCCCTCAGTTATTTCAAAGTGCTAGCGTGGGCGATGAAAGCTAGACTGGTGGTATTTTCAGCGATTATATCTGTGTCATTACTGTCACTTTTACTCATACCGCGACTTGGTATTGAGTTGATCCCACCCATGTCACAAGGAGAGTTCGACGTGGAAGTGACATTAGCAACAGGATCTCGACTAGAGACTACTGACAAGCTACTTTCAGAACTAGCTGCATATACTAAACAACAGCAGGGCGTTGAACGCACTTATTCTTTGGCTGGGACGGGAAGCCTAATGAACGCATCACCGGCTCAAGGCGGGGATCATTGGGGAAAACTCAATGTCGTCATGCTAAAAGATGCGAGTGTCGAGCAAGAACAACAAGTGCTTGAAGCAATGCGTGACTATCTAAGTAAAAAAGCCGGTGTACAGAGTAAGTTCGGTACGCCTGAATTGTTCAGCTTTTCTACACCCTTAGAAATTGAAATTATTGGCTATGACTTAGCTAATTTGAAGCGCTATGGCGATGTGTTGGCGGAGGAGTTAACAAAGAATAAACGTTTCGCAGATATTAAGAGTTCATTACAAAGCGGAAACCCAGAGCTGAAGATTAATTTTGATCATGCGAAATTAGCCCAACTCGGCTTAAGTGCGCCAAGTGTTTCTAAATTAATTGCTACTAAAGTCGGCGGTGAAATAGCGAGTAAATTTAGTGTCGATGACAGAAAAGTTGATATTTTGGTGCGCAATCAAATTCAGCAACGAAACTCAATTGCTGACATTGGACAGATCATTGTCAATCCTGGTGCATCGCCAGCTATTCCTTTGTCGGCAGTTGCTGACTTGGAAATGTCGATAGGGCCAAGTGAAATAAGTCGAGTTGATCAGGAGCGTGTTGTCCTAATTTCCGCAAACTTAGCTTATGGTGACTTAGGTGCAGCTGTTATTGACGCGCAAAAAGCTATCGATGAGATTAAGCTACCGATCAGCTTGCAAGCCAAAGTCGCTGGTCAAAGCGAAGAGATGAAGGCGAGCTTTGATTCACTTTATATCGCGCTAGCCTTGGCGGTATTTATGGTTTATATCGTGATGGCCTCACAGTTTGAATCATTCCTGCATCCATTCTTAATCTTATTTACCGTGCCGATGGCATGTGCGGGCTCTATTTACGGATTAGTGCTCACAGGCACCAACGTGAGCGTAGTAGTGTTCATTGGTTTAATCATGCTTGCAGGCATCGTAGTGAACAATGCAATTGTGTTGGTCGATAGAATCAATCAATTACGCGCAAGTGGTATACAGAAGAGCGAAGCCATTATTGAAGCGGCACAAAGCCGATTGCGCCCGATAATCATGACTACCTTAACCACAGTGCTTGGCTTATTACCTATGGCAATAGGGTTAGGCGAAGGTTCAGAGATAAGAACGCCCATGGCAATTACCGTTATTTTCGGTTTACTGTTTGCTTCGTTACTTACTTTGCTCTTGATACCGGTGCTGTATAGCTTATTTGACCGCAAAGAGTTCGAGAGAACTAATGAAAGCGAGAAGCAGGAGCAACACGTAACTACCATGCTTAGCGAGGAGCCAAACAATGGATAAGTTTGCACACGCCGGTGCTGTACTTGCGTCATTCGCCATACGTCGCCCTGTAACAATCACGATGTTGTTTTTCTCACTGCTGATCATGGGCTTAGGCGCGAGTCGTTATTTGCCCTTAGAAAAGTTTCCCGGAATAGATTTTCCAGAGCTTTTCATTCAAGTGCCTTATGAAGGTGCTACGCCAACTGAAATAGAAAAAATGATTACGCGCCCAGTGGAAGAGGCATTGGCGACAATGTCAGGTATCAAGCGTCTTCGCTCGTTTTCTAATGAGAATAATGCTCAAATTAATATTCGCTTCGATTGGGATGCGAATATCAAGGCAAAAAGCATAGAGGCTCGCGAAAAAATAGACGCTATTCGCCACTTACTACCAGATGATGTAGAGCGGGTCATGGTGTTTAAATTCAATCTATCGGATATGCCAGTGTTTCAGCTGCGCTTATCTAGTGACCGCGATATTTCGAATTCATATGACCTACTTGAACGTAATTTGAAAATGCCTATAGAACGTGTGAAGGGGGTTTCAAGAGTCGAACTTTACGGTGTCCAAAAAAAGCAAATATCCATTCGATTAGACCCAGATAAAGTTGCGGCCTTGCATGTAGATTTAGGCACGCTTGCGAGAAAACTCCGTGAAGCTAATTTTTCAATGACCGCTGGGCAGTTTTTTGACCTAGACCAAAAAATCACGGTTAACCCTTCTGGCGAATACAAGAGTAAAGAGGAAATTGCAGATCTCGTTGTGATGCGTAATGTTCGCCTAAGCGATATTGCTGAAGTGCAATACGAAACGCCCAAGGCAATAGAAGGAAGACACTTAGATAAAACTCACGCAATAGGACTCAATATTTTTAGAGAGTCGGGCGCCAATCTAGTAGAAGTTTCCGATGCGGTGATGGAAGAAATAGAAAAAGCAAAAAACAGTAATCTATTCAATGGCATCAACCTTTTCATCATGCAGGATGAAGCCACAAGTGTGACCCAATCATTACAAGACCTGATTAATTCCGGACTCATCGGCGGCTTATTGTCAGTGATTGTTTTGTATATATTCCTACGAAATTTAGCTACCACCTTTGTGGTTGTCTTGTCTGTACCATTCGCTATTTGTATTACCTTAGCTTGCATGTATTTTATGGGTTACACGCTCAATATCTTGTCATTGATGGGCTTAATGTTAGCCATCGGGATGTTGGTAGATAATGCGGTTGTTGTAACCGAGAGTATTTTTCAAGAACGCGAGAAGTCCGACAACATTATTGAAGCGACAAAAAAAGGCGTAGCCTCTGTCAGCCTTGCAGTTATTGCAGGAACGGCAACAACAATCATCGTATTTTTACCCAATATTGTTGGCGTGAAAGCCGAGTTAACCGTATTTTTAGAACATGTCGCTGTTTCGATTTGCATATCATTAGTCGCGTCTCTCATTATCTCCCAGACACTAATCCCACTTTTGACAACTAAGCTAAAAATCAAAGCGAAGCCGGTGCAGCAAAAGCCATCTAAATTAAAGGCCATGTATAAAAACGTACTCACTTGGACGATTACACACCAAAAAATCACCTCAGTAATCGCGATTGTTATCCTATTGAGCACAAGTATTCCTATGAATATGCTAAGTAGTGATGATGACAACGATAATAACCAAGAACGTATCTGGCTAAATTACGATATCCAAGGAAATTATAGCTTAGAAGAAGTAGAAATGGCTGTTACGAAAATGGAAGAATACTTGTATGCCAACCAAGAAAAATTCCATATCAAGCAAGTCTATAGCTACTACACCGCCGGTTTCGCCGTTTCTGGTATTACCTTGAATGAGAACCTGCCGGTTAAGTTAAAAGATCTAAAGAAAGAGATTAAAGAAGGCTTTCCATTATTTGCTAGAGCTAAACCCTCATTTCAATGGGACCAAGGCGCGGGTGGTGGAGTGCGATTAACTTTATTTGGTCAAAGCTCTGAAAACTTACTTCGATTAGCCAATCAAATAGTACCTGTGCTGGACAGCGTTGAAGGTCTAACAGATGTGAAAACAGATGTTGATGGCCAAGACTTTGAGCTGCAGCTCAGTATAGACAGAGACAAAGCGTTTCGCTTTGGTCTTAGCTCGAACGAAGTCGCGAACATAGTGAGTACAGCATTAAGAGGTTCAAATTTACGGACATTTAGAAGCGAAGTAGATGGCGAAATTAGTATCAAATTAATGTATGACGAGTCGCTACAAAGCTCCCTTGAGAAGCTTCGAAACCTCACAATTTTTAGAGATGAAACCCAGAACGTGACACTTGATATGGTGGCTAACATGAAGATCGCTCCACGTTTGTCGCAAATTCAACGAAGTTCACGTCAAACGTCACTTTCCATTGGTGGTAATTTGGAAAGTGACATTACCGTTGGTGAAGCTAGAGAACGCATAGAATTGATCATGCAAAACATTGAGCTGCCTTCTGGATATTCTTGGTCACTTGAAGGGAGCTTTCAGCGCCAAGATGAAGACCAAGCCATCATGTTAACCAATATGATGTTGGCTGTGATTATGATTTATATTGTAATGGCCGCATTGTTCGAATCCTTATTATTGCCAACTGCGGTACTAACATCGCTAATATTCTCTATAACAGGTGTATTTTGGGCGTTCTTGATAACCGGGAATCCAATGGGCGTGATGGGAATGATTGGTATGCTTATCTTAATGGGCATTGTCGTAAACAACGGCATTGTGCTAGTTGACCGCATTAATCAACTCACCAGCACAGGAATGAGTGTGCCTGATGCGATTATCGAAGGTTGTTTAAGTCGCGTTAGGCCCATACTGATGACAGTATTGACCACAGTGCTTGGTTTGTTGCCTTTAGCTCTGGGCGGCGCCAGTATTGGCGGTGATGGTCCTCCATACGCACCTATGGCTATTGCCATCATAGGTGGATTGCTATTTAGTACGATAACAAGTTTATTCCTTGTTCCTTTGTCTTACTTGCTGCTGTTGAAATTGCGTCGTGCAACGGTAGAAATGATCACTAATAGCAAGCAAATAGTATCTAAAATCATTAAACCTGCGTAATAACACCTACAAAGTTTTTCTGCTTCGCTAAGTCATTAAATTAGTGAAGCAGCAAAAACTTCTTAATTGCTCTCAATAGTCGCAGAATCTGTGGGATTGGAGTGATAGAATACCCACCTACCCAAATTTAAAGGACGAGTTATGAAGTTTGTTGTTTTGGCAGTTATCGTTGCTATGCTTGCATTTTTCTTCTTCAGAAGCGCAAATAATAAAAAGCTAGCTGCTGAAAATATTGAGATAGGAAAGCAGTTTCTAATCGAAAATAGAATAAAAGAGGGCGTTATTGAAACCGATTCAGGTTTGCAATATGAGGTTCTCAACAAAGGCGAGGGTAATGTTCATCCAAGCGCAAATTCAACAGTTGAAGTGCATTACCACGGTCTTTTATTAAACGACACTGTTTTTGATAGCTCGGTAAATCGCGGAAAATCTATCAGCTTCCCTTTAAATCAAGTGATAAAAGGTTGGACGGAAGGTGTTCAATTAATGGTAGTTGGTGATAAATTCAAATTCTATATTCCATCAGAATTGGCTTATGGCGATAGAGCAACGGGTAGCATTGAACCGGGCTCTTTGTTGATTTTTGAAGTGGAATTATTAGAAATTAAATAATTCAGCATCATTTGGACGTTTAATTGAGATTAATTAGTTTAATGAAGAATTTAAGTTTAAATAAAGAAGCAATCACAGAATTGCTTCAACCAATAGCATCGTTTTTACATACCGAAACGCCAGATGAATGGCTTGAAGAAGCAATTAAATCTGAAAATTTTCAAGTCTTGTTAATTGATCACTTAATTTGCGAGCTTAAGGCTTCGCAATCCGCGATGTTCCTAATCAGAAAGTATGCTTTAGACAAAGAGGGCGGTGACGCCTTACTTTCTTGGTTACAACCGTTTGAACAATATGTTTACAAACGCGAGGGTGACTGGCGTGAGCTACCATCAAAGAACAAATTATCGAAATCTATTATTCCGCGCTCAGACTCTAAATACGGCCAAGACTTAATTGATAAAATGGTTTTGTTAATCAAAGAAGAGCTTCATCACTTTTATCAGGTGCTAGAAATGATGGAGCATTACGGCATTGAATACAAAAGCATCACTCCCTCAAGGTACGCTAAAGGCATGCTTCGGCATGTTAAAACACATGAACCGGAAGGTTTAGTTGATAAGTTGATTTGTGGCGCTTATATCGAAGCACGCTCCTGTGAACGATTTGCGAAGCTGGCCGCGCACGTAGATGAAAAGTTAGGGGAGTTTTACATATCTCTTCTTCGTTCTGAAGCAAGACATTATCAAGATTATTTAGCGCTGGCTGAATCAATCAGTGGTACTGACATTTCAGAGAGAATTGCGTATTTTGGCAAGGTTGAAGCGGACTTAATAAATTCAAGCGATAGTGATTTTAAATTTCACAGTGGCGTCCCAAAACATTAGGTGTTTATCGCGCACACAGTCCTTGAGCGTACGCTTCATATTGCCTACAATGACGTTCTTTTTTAATAACGATTATCATTATGACTGACACTGATTCAAAACCCGAACTACCAGATAGATTATCAGGAAACTCTCGCAGCCCACATTATGTTGAAGAAGTTTTCCACCATAAGATTGGTATACGTTTAAATGGCAAAGAGCTAACCAATGTTGAAGAATATTGTATTAGTGAAGGCTGGGTAAAGATACCTTCACCAAAGTCTTTGGATCGCCGTGGCCAACCGATGCTAATTACTTTAAAAGGCGGCGTTGAGGCGTTTTATAGTTAATTAAGGCAATCCACTGATAACACACTGCCAACAGTATATCTACTTACGCCTAATACTGTTGGCTGTTTACTGCAAGAATTTTAGCATTCCAAACTCTCAGCAGCTTTTTACATACAGCTGCATTTTCGCTTTTCATAAATGAGTGCGTTCATACAGCTATATCTTGAAAATGCTTGCTTCTTTATGTAATGTTTTCGCTAGCTCTTCAACTTGCTGACTGGCTTTGGCATTATCTTGAGAGTCGGCCGCGACCTGATCACTGATGGTCCTCATACTAACAAGGTTTTTATCAACTTCAGTCACTACCGCTGATTGCTCTTCAACGGCTGACGCTACTTGAATAGTCATTTGTGCAATACCTGCCACGTCAGTCATGATTTCGTTAAGTACATCTTCTGTTTCTCTTGCCTGGCTTAGGCTACTAATACCCTGATCTTTACAATGGTTAACTTTGATAACAATGTCAGATGTTGTCGTCTGTAGTTCACTGATGATGTTAGTAATTTCCGCAGTCGATTCTTGAGTCCGCACAGCTAAGGTTCTGACTTCATCCGCTACTACTGCGAATCCTCTGCCTTGTTCACCGGCTCTTGCTGCCTCGATAGCTGCATTGAGTGCCAAAAGGTTTGTTTGCTCAGCAATCGCTTTAATAACCTCTAGCACAGAGTTAATACCATCACTCTTATCTTTCAGTTGAACGATATTATCACCAGCTTCGATGAGTTCAGACGACAGGTCTTCTATTTGCGCTAAAGTAATTGTGAGTTTATGCTTTCCTTCGTCTGCCTTAAGTGATGCTTTATCCGTTCTTTCTTGGGTGCTTTGCGCATTGCGTGCGATCTCTTTAGCCGTCATGCCCATTTCCGATACAGCACTAACAACCATATCACTCTCTTTCGCTTGAAGTTGTAAGCTCTCCGAGGTCTTCAAAACACTATTTGAAACAATAGACGTTGACTCCTCCAGTGCTCCAACCGTTTTATTTATACTCTTAATCAAATTTTGGAAATGAGACATAAAAATATTAAATTCTTTGGCTATGTCACCAATTTCATCGTCAGATTCTTCAACTCTTTGGGATAAATCATTACTTTGACGAATGGCAGAAATTCGACGTGAAAAACTTCTCAGAGGATCTAGAATTTGCTTAGCTACAACCATAACGGCACCAAAAATAATAATTGATAAACCAAGCGTGCCAATGACGCTGACAATATGATTGAAACTTCGTTTCGCTTCTACTTCCTCACTGATGCGAGGGATTTCGGTATTTAGATCTTTTTCTACAGTATGAATGATACTGCGCATTTCACCTCTTAAACCAGACTTGGAGTCTAATCCAATATTTTTAGAGATATTTAGAAAACTCTCAAACTCTGATACATAGGTCGCTAAAAGTCGTTTGCTGTTCGTATCGCTCAAGAGCTTATCAAGTTGTGCAGATACATCTTTAAGTCTTCCGACATATTTCTCGTCATTGCGCAGCATGAAGTCTTTTTCATGACGCCTCAAGGTAAGCAAGTAAACTTGTGCTTGCAAATTATTGTTATTAGCTAAGACTTCTTCGAGTTCATGCGTTGCTCTTCTTAACTTTCCGTAATTGCCCGAATCTTTATCCAAGCCTTTGTTTACAGACTCATTAACTAAAGCTTCAAACTTTAATCTATATTTTTCTATATTCGGTCCAATATTTGGGATTTCTCCTTCAGAAATACCAATCTCTGCCAAATCTAATTCAAGCGAGTTTAAAATCGGGTTTATTTGTTCAACTGTTGTATTAAATGAAGTCAGATACTTGGGATCCAAACGCATCAAAAAATCTTTTTCATTGCGCCTGAGTTGTAACATTAAGGATTCAATTTTCTGAAGCTCGCTATTAATTGAAACCATTTTGCTCAAACTGCTTTGATTGACGGTGCTTTGTACATAAAATCCTACAAAACCAACCAATACCAAAGCTCCAATTATTCGTAGCTTCTGTTGTATTCTTAGAGACATATTACAACCTTTTAATTTTATGCTTTCCGCAGATACTATTGTGTAGTCATTTTATTAATTTACTTAACAGCAATGATAAGCACGATTAACTCGCAAAATAGTAACGCACTTATTCGAACTTCGCATTCGTTTGAATTTTCGCAGTCAGAAAATCTGAAGCGGAGAGTCACTTTACTTGTCACGCATAGCTTGACACAGTCTTTATTTTTATCGGCTCAGTGGATGAAATCATGAGCTTCGATAGTAATATTAAGAGCAGCTCAATCACCAGTTAACCACATTTGTACTTTAGGCACTGATTCATAGATCAAACTATTAGCCTAGGTAAAGGAGTATTCAATAGCTTAATTGCACTTCTTACTTGCTGCATGCTATCCAACGCGCTTGTGAGGGAAGCCATATCGAACGCATCTGCACTGTTGTCATCACCCATACTTTCTATCAAGCGATAACTAATTTACGTCCTTTGGATTTTGCTTGGTAAAGTTTTACATCAGCACGTTTTAAGCATTCTGAAAGCGATTCATCCTTTTTAATTTGGGTAATACCTCCACTAAAAGTGATGCTTATAGGCGTAGAACGATGATTGAATATTTGTTTCTCGGTATCGTCTAGAATTGATTTTAAAAGAATTTTCGCATCTAATTTATCAGAATGAAAAAGCACCACGAACTCTTCTCCACCTATTCTGAAAACATTCTTGGCCCCCATATTCTCATGTAAAATTTCAGTGAGTTTTAACAGAATATAGTCACCTGAATCGTGGCCGTAGGCATCATTAATCTTTTTAAAATGGTCAATATCTATTAGGCCTAATGCGACTGTAGAGTTTGCCTGAATAACCTTATGAAAAATTTCTTTTAATGCTAAACGGTTATTTGCACCTGTCAGTGGATCTTTTAAGGCCAAGTTAATGACCTTATCATGTGCCACTTCCCTTGAAGTCTCATAAGTATGGGAAACGACCCAAACAACTGCGTATGTGAAAATGAAATTCACTACGAAAATGATGCTGACATCGGGTTCAGTCAAGTGTTTAAAATATATAACACTTGTTTGAATACATACGGCAACAAAACTGCCAATAAAACCTTGAGTTTTACCCAATAATAAATAGATGACAATGGGGAAGGTAAACGTCCAATAAACAATACCGGCTTGAACATCTTTTGCGTAGGTAATTAAAATAACAGTCAAAATGTAAGCATAAGGTATAAGAAAAAAATACCAGTACTTTACTTTTTTGTATTTAATCTTGATGCAAACGAAAATACAAACGAGGACCAACAAAATATCGAATACGCCCGCTACATAATCGTTTAATAAGAAAAGGTTAATTGCTCCAAGTAATAACCCTGCAATACTCAAAATAATACTCATATTTTTAAGTATTTTTAAACGAAATTGATACGTTTGATCAATTGCATTGTCTACCATTTAGAATATAACCTTTATATTTATTATTAAATAATATTTAACTGAAATGCTTATAAACTAACAATAACTTAAAATTGCCATTTTTTCATTTACTAATGAAACTATAAGTTAAGACCTCATTTATGTTTGGGGCGCTTCCACAAAGTGCTGTTATATTGGAATAAACCTTACTGCCGTGCACGGTTTGTTATAGCCTTTAGTGTTTGCTATAGTTTTCGAAGTTGCATAAAGCCTCCTCAAAGCGCGGAAGTGGAAAAGTATGGATACAGAAACTTTAGACAGGACCTATCAAGCTTTCATCAGTTATCGTCACGCTGACAATAAGATTCCTGGTAGACAATGGGCCACATGGCTGCACCAAGCAATTGAAACATACGAGATACCGGATGATTTAGTTGGCACGACCAATCAAAGTGGTGAAAAGATACCAAGTCGTATTTTCCCTATATTTAGAGACGAAGAAGAGCTTCCTGCTCACGCTGATCTTGGAAATGCGATTACATTAGCGTTAGATAATACTGAAACACTAGTAGTTATATGCTCTCCCAATGCGGTTCAATCTACTTACGTCGCAGAGGAAATTGATTATTTTAAGCAAGTAGGGAAATCCGATAGATTAATTGCGGCTATTATCGATGGCGAGCCCAACTGTAGCTGGGATAAGAGTAAAGAAGCATTAGGCTTTAAACCTGAGGATGAATGTTTTCCTATACCTCTCCAGTTTGAATACAACGAACAAGGTAGAACTGATAAAAAAGCAGAGCCCATCGCTGCTGACTTTCGAATAAATGAAGACGGTAGGCCGCAAGAAGGCTGGACGTCACCCGAAGCGTATCGTTCGAAATTGCTTGAACACAATTTTAGTAGGTCTGAAATTGAATCAAGAGTAGAAGCCTATTCCAGTCAGTTACATTTAATGAAGCTAAAAATCATCGCCGGTATTCTTAGGATCCCACTGGGGCATTTAACTAAACGAGATCAGGCTTACCAATTAGCGCAAGAAAAAGAACGAGCAAAGAAACTACGACAATGGTTAACTGCAATAGGTCTACTTGCAGTTGTAGCTGTTTCAACTGGGGTGTGGGCTTGGACCCAACGTCAAGTCGCGTTGGAAAATGAACGAGTTGCTGTAGAGCGACTGCTAGAAAGGCAAGTATCCGACGCTAACCGACTCACTAATGAAGCGATTGAGTATATAGATAACGGAAATGCCACTGCGGCATTAGAAAGATTAAACGATGCCATTCCCGAAAATATTTACAAGCCAGAATGGCCCATTAGTGATAAAACCGCGGCTGTTCTTAACCGAGCGATCGCAAAAAAGATAAACAGTGTCGTTATTGCAACTGATATCGACACTTTTTCCCTACTTAAAGTAATAGATGAGCGGCATTTGTTAGCTGTTTCGGATAAAAACCGAGTCGTTAAATATACAAAGCAAGGTGAATTGGTAAGTGAATGGACCTTCGCTCCTCAGATGCTTATGCACGTTACTCAAGACAATCAACGATTAGTCGGAGCTGCAATCATTAATAGAGAAGAGCCTACACCAGAAGGCGCTATTGCAGACACAAAATATGTAGATTACTTCGTTTCTAAGACCTTAGATTTGTATACAGGAGAAATATTAAATGAAATAGAATTAAAGTTAGACGAGCAATCTATCTCCTATAGCAATATATTCGCTAGCTTTTCTGAGGAGCGTATTTTCTCACCTGACGGAAGTCGCTATTTAGCCTACAAAGAAGACTACAGTGATGATAACACCACATATTCATTCGTCGTTATCGATACGAGCAGCGGTGAGTTCATATTTGAGGCCCCTATAAATCATTATCCTAGAAGCGTGTTGGCTATCGATAATGAAAACTTCGTTGTATTACAAACACGATACGCAGACGAAAATACGCCTTATTTAAGTCAATTAATTCATGTATCAAGTGCTTCAAATAACACAACAACACTATGGCAATCAAACGAAATGCTCGCTTGCCGAGATGGTAAATTGCAATCAGCTGCCGACGATAATAGAGCTGATTTATCTGTCAGCACCAGCGATCAATTTAATGCTATTGTAGCTATGTGGAAGCCAAGCTATAGCCAAGGACGTTTTTGTTTAAAAAGCTTTTCATTAGAAGATTTCAGTCAATCATCCTTGGTCGCCATTGACTATGCTGAAGACATTGAATTAAATAAAGCTGAAAAAGAAGTTTTAGACTCAGCCCTCACGACTCATCCATTATTAGTTTACAGCTTACCATCAGGCGATTTCTACGCAGCAAATAAATCACCGGTCAGTTCCGTAATTATGAGCAATGAAACCTATTACGCTGACGAGTCCGTTATTATTGCAAATAATCATTCATTTTCACCACCCGATGACGCTGGGCAATTAGAGCAATTAGCATTTGATGATGAGTTTGGGCAGTTGTGGTACGCATCTGTAGATAGAAGCATTCGTAATTTCATTTATCGGGGCAGCGAGCAGCGTTATAACATGGAAATATCTTTGTATAACAGCAAAGTATGGGTGCTTGACGACTCTATTATCGTGTTAGATGAAGAAGCTAAGGAGCTTAAAAATGGGCAATGGCAAAACACATTTTGGGTGATAAACCCTGAAAACTCTGATGGCATCAAGTCTTTTACAGTAGAAGGGATTGATCAATTTCCTAGTTTTTACTTGTATCCAAATAACGTTATTGCGGTCGCTAGCGTAGCTCCCGATGCCGAAGACTTAGATTCCTTTGGAAGTAAGCAAATAAATGTTAGCTTAATCGGCATAAACACAGGTGAATTGCTATACAGTTTTGATGTGAGCGATATGTTTAAAGAAGTACCCCCACACACCAAAAATCATATAGCACTTATCAAGGATAAACTTCTTAAGGTCATCGATATTAAATCGTTTGAACAATTGACTTATGACTTTCCATCTCAACAAACGCCATTTGAAGTGTTTACTCTAGAAGAAAGTATTGTGATCGCAGCATCCGATAAACCGAATGATCCAGACAACAGAGTAATTACTCTCTACAAGCTTTCGTCTGATTTGCAAGAATTACAAGTTTTAGCAAGTAAACAAGCTCAGTCGTTGCAAGTCATACCTATGAAACATAAACATTCTGCATTACTTGAATGGGACATTCGCTATGACAAACCGAAGGAGTTTCAAAAAATTAATGCGGATTTAAAGATGTTAGACATTGCTACGGGTTGGGAGGATAGTTTTGGTCAGGAATTTCTCCTTCCACAGCACTCTGATCATATATATGTTGTAACAGACTACAAATACGCACAGAAATTTGATTTTCAGGGGCAGTTGTTAAGTGAAACTATTACGCAAACTGATTGGTACAACGGGTTTCTTAGTTATGATACTAAATATTTGCTTTCCGATGACGCTATTTTACCGTTAGCAGGAAGCGATAACTGCGAGTTACTTAATAATGGAAACATTTCTGGGAGGATATTGCAGATATCACCTAAGTCTCAATTTTTAGCATTTTCTGACGCTAATAACACGTTCGTGTATGACCTAAATAGCTGCGCGATTAGCTATGAACTCCCTGTTGGCGCAAGCACGAGTAATAGTCTAGCAATATCAGATACTGGCGTATTGTATCTTCTTACTTCTCAAGGGCTGCAAATTCACTCTACAACTAACACCGTAGAGGAAAACGTCGCAATTTTGCGCAGATGACCTGAATAAGCTCTAATTGCTTTTAAGGGGGCACTTTCCTTCTTGTGTGTTGCAAAGTAAGTCAGCCATAGTTGCGTCTCTATACATGTTGCTATGGTTGATTAAAGATTGAATAACGAATGTGACATCGATCGGTATTGCTAAACTTGGGAAGCTGCTCAGTAGGTATGCAGGATTCGTTGACCTTGATATTGCTGGGTGAATGCATTAGCTCAATGATGGCATTCCCATCATCATCAAGCGATAAAATATTGGTAATGAAATAGTTTGATATTAAAGCCACGCTTTTAATCGGGCGAGAAGCAAATAAAAAGGTATCGGTTTCATAGACGATAAAACTTGGGTGACCCTCTTCGGCATAGCCTGTAATGATGTACTTGCCGCCTGTTGAAAAGTTCTTTACGAACACATGTGCAACATCACCCTTAATCGCCTCTAAAAAAACAAAACGGCCAATGTCGTTTTGGCGATAAAATACCACATCGTTCACGGGCATGTCAGGCGAAGCGGTGCTTACCACACACAATGAATCCGTGTAATTAGGTATAGAATGGCAACTTATAGGTAAGCTTGTTTGTTTCTCATTGGCGAGAACAAGGGTACTGAAAAGCAGAACGGTCGGCCATAAGATAATCCTCTTCAAAACGTGATAACCCTCATATTACCATCCTTACTATTTGGCATCTTGCAAAAAAGCCACGCGGCCCTAGTGATCAACAACAATCCAAATCACTATTACCATTAAAACTCGGGTTTACGGTGTGTCCATTATTGCAATTGCACTTGCAGATAAGCCGTCTTCACATCACCAGTAATTCGAAGCACTTGCTAGTGCTTTAGCATGATTTTATGTACTAATGTCTGTTGGTTAACTGCGAACGTTACGGTGTACTCACCCGCTGGTTGTTCGGAATTCTCAGGGAAAGGAAAGTTCACTAACTTCGCTGTACTTGCATCAAAACTGAATTTGCCAATCACTTTGCCTCTGGGGTTCGTCAATGTGGTTTGCACATCGGTGACTGGTTTTTTACTAAATTGCGGACGCACTAATAAGCGCTGAACACACACAAGCTCTGAAAAGCGTGGGGGCTGGCAGTATGTTGGGGTCGTATATATTTGTTTAATATAAATTGGGCTAGATAGGTCGTTTTCGAGCTGTTTTATTGTTTCTTGGAAAAGCAGCTTTTCGTCCGCATAAGCCATGATTTCAAGTTGAAGTTTATCTACTTGATTTTGCACTAATTGCTTTTCCGTATTTGCATTTCTTGCGGCTTCATTGGCAACTGTCAATTGTTCTTTCAAGGAAGCCATTTGCTTTGTTAAGAAATTGACTTGAACAGCATTGTCACTGCACTCTTCAGCACTGTATGTTTGAGATGTCGCAATTCGTTTTCTTTGTGCTGCTTGTTGCTCTGCTAATTCCAAAGCCGCGACTTGGTCGGATTTACATTGTTCTAATTTTTCGAGATTTGAATCGAGCATCGCTCGAGTTTGCATGATCTGACGTTGAACATCATCGCCAGATTCTTCTAAAAATTTATTTTGGGAAGCGAGCTCTGCCGCTCTTCTTTCGAGCTGTTTATTATTATCCAACAGGCTAATGACGTAGTCGGTATCGAATACATCTGCATTTTTGTCATCACCCATCACTAATACAGTAATTACGACTATATTAATAATCACCAGTACAAGGTACTTGATGCTGCGGTTGAACATTTGGGATGTCCTTATCTTTTCTTATTAGACGATAGCGGAAACAACCTTAATAACGCTTCATGAAATGAATTGTTTCAACACAACCCATATAGGAATGATAAAGATGAATGCGACTCTTTACAAACCTTTTAATGATTGATTCCGGATTAAAAGAAGATTTTGAGGATGTTTAGTTATGGTTTACTTGATGAAGCACTAAAAAACGCGGTTTTCTAGTGCAAGGCCTTCTTGGCCTGCAATCAAAATGCTGCCTTGATCATACCAATCACCCAAAACAATTCGAGTCATTCTTCTTTCTAGAACAGTAAACTCATGCACCGCGGGCCGATGTGTGTGACCGTGGATTAACAAGTCAACGTCATGGTGCTGCATAGCTAATTCAACCTCGCTTTGCGTAACATCCATAATGTCTGCGGTTAGCTGCTTTTGATTGTTCTTGCTTGTCTCTCTGCCATTTTTAGCGATTTTTTGACGGGTCTTTAATGGCAGCATTAACATCAATCTCGGCCACCACCAGCCTCGTGATTTTTTGCGAAACTTTTGATATTCAATATCTCTGGTACACAATTCATCACCATGCATTAGTAAAGCGCGGCGCCCATATAGGTCGATAACATGCTGTTCTGGCAGGATCGTCATTCCAGCTTTGTCAGCAAATGCTTGGCGAATTGCGAAGTCACGATTTCCGTGAATGAAGTAGATTGGAACACTGAGGCTCAAGGTTTTTAGTGCACTTGCTACACTCTCTGAGAAGGGGCTTATGTCATCGTCACCTATCCACACCTCAAACAAGTCGCCCAGTATATAAAGAGCATCAGCATGAATGGCTTCGTTTTCAAGAAAACGGAAAAGGCATTCGCTAATATCTTGTCGATCTGCACTTAAATGCAGGTCAGAGATGAAGTAGGTGACAGACATTGTTTTACCTAGGTTCGTTCTTATTCTTCAACGATTTCAGCTGATTCAATAATAACGTCTTCTAGTGGAACGTCTTGATGCATGCCCATGTTACCTGTTGCAACACCTTTGATTTTTTCTACAACATCCATACCTTCAACAACTTCTGCAAAAACGCAGTAGCCATAACCTTGTGAGTTTGCTGCAGTGAAATCCAAGAAGCCATTATCTTTTACATTAATGAAAAATTGCGCTGTTGCAGAATGAGGGTCATTGGTGCGAGCCATAGCAAGCGTACCCATTTTATTACTTTTGCCATTATCAGCTTCGTTTTCAATAGGCGCTTTTGGTGTTTTTTGCTCAAGACCCGGCTCAAAACCACCACCTTGGATCATGAAGTTGCTGATGACACGATGGAATATTGTACCGTTGTAAAAACCTTCTTCAACATAGCTTAAAAAATTCGCTACTGTTTTTGGGGCTGCGTCGGCAAACATTGCGATTTTAATGTCACCGTGATTCGTTTTTAAAATAACCATGTGTGTTTCCTTAAACTTAAAATTGAATTGCCGCAATGGTAGCGTAAAATGCAGGTAAGACCAACGAGATGCTAATGTTTTTAAGGTAAAGTTAAGAAAAGCTGACAAAAGCAGTTCACATTTAGAGTGTCAATGCTAGAATTCCACCGATCGAAACCTGCTACATAGCAAAACGAAACAAAATAACCATAAGGTAAGCTTAAAACATGCTACAGATTTACAACACTTTGACGCGCAAGAAAGAGCCCTTTACTCCCTTAGTTGAGAATAAGGTTGGCTTATATGTGTGCGGAATCACCGTGTATGATCTGTGCCATATGGGGCATGCTAGAACTTATTTGAGCTTTGATATTATGGTTCGTTATCTGCGTCATGCCGGTTACGAAGTGAATTATGTGCGCAATATCACAGATGTTGACGACAAAATCATTCAACGAGCAATTGCGAACAATGAAACACCCGATCAACTAACAGAACGCACAATAGGCATGATGCACGAAGACTTCGCATCTATAAATTTGTTAGAGCCTGATATTGAGCCTCGTGTGACCGAACATATGCCTGAGATTATTGATGTAATCCAACGTTTGTTAGACAAAAAGTATGCTTATCAAGCGCCATCAGGTGATGTTTTGTTTGATGTGAGTTCATATGAACAATATGGTCGCTTGAGTAAACAGGATTTATCTCAATTAAATGCAGGTGCACGAGTTGAAACAAGTAGCGATAAAGATGATCCGCTTGATTTCGTGCTGTGGAAATCCGCAAAGCCTGAGGAACCTAGTTGGGAGTCACCGTGGGGCAATGGTCGTCCAGGTTGGCACATTGAATGTTCAGCAATGAACCACAAACATTTGGGTGAACACTTTGATATACATGGTGGCGGCTCAGATTTAATGTTCCCACATCACGAAAACGAAATTGCACAATCCTGCTGCGCCTTTGATACACCGTACGTTAATACTTGGATGCATGCGGGTATGGTTCAGGTTGATGACGTTAAGATGTCCAAATCGCTGGGTAACTTCTTTACCTTGCGCGATGTTCTGAAAGTACACGATCCTGAAACCTTGCGTTTCTTCTTGATGTCGGCTCACTATCGTAGTCAGTTGAGCTATTCACAAGACAGTATATCTCAAGCAAAAGCAGGTCTTGAGCGTTTGTATACTTCGATGCGTGATGCGCAACCGAATATGGACGTTGATCTTGCTCTCGGTGGCTATTTGACCAGGTTTGAAGCGGCGATGAATGATGACTTTAATATGCCTGTGGCATTTTCAGTTTTGTTTGACGTTGCAAAAGACTTGAATAAAGCAACAGACGAAAGCACAGCTAATGATTTGGCAGGCGTATTGAAAAAGCTGGGTGGTATTCTTGGTATTCTTCAAATGAAGCCTACAGATTATTTGCAAGGTAATGTGTCTGGCGAAGCGGGTGATGAGTTTGCCGCTAAAGTTGAAGCCTTAATTGAGCAACGCAACACCGCTCGCGCTAATAAAGATTGGCCTGCGGCTGATGCTGCTCGTGATGGCCTGAATGAATTAGGTGTTGTTCTTGAAGATGGACCTGAAGGGACAACTTGGCGTAAAGCATAAGGTCTTATTCGGTCGTTCCTTCGTAGGAAGGAACCTCGTTTAAGCACCCGTCGTTCCTTCGCAGGAAGGAACCCCGTTTAAGCAACCATCATTCTTTCGCAGGAAGGAACCTCGTTTAAGCAACCGTCATTCCTTTGCAGGAAGGAACCTCGTTAAAGCAACCGTCATTCCTTCGCAGGAAGGAAGCTCGTTTAAGCAACCGTCATTCCTTCGAAGGAAGGAATCTCCATCAAACACCAGAAAATGCCAACTCTACCGCTACTACGTCTCAGTAACATCCACATATAACTTAAGTTTCTGTCCCGGCTGCAAATACTTTTTCCCAGCCAAGCCATTCCATTTTGAAATATCACTCACTTTCACATTAAAGCGATTAGCGATTCGAGATAATGAATCGCCATTTCTCACCGTGTAGGTGAGTTTGCGCATGATGCTATTATCAGTTTGTTGTTCGGAAACTTGATTCACCCAGACAACAAGTTCCTTACCAGGCATTAGTGGATCGCGGGGTGCCATGCCATTCCATTTAGCTAAATCTCTTATCTTCACTTTGTATGAGCGAGATAAGTCCCAAAAAGTATCGCCTTTCTGAACTTTGTGAGTAAGTTGGTAAGCGCCTTTCTTTTCCGCTTGTTTGCGAGCTAGTCTTTGATCTGCGGACAAGGAATATTCTTCCATACTCTTCAGAGCTATAGGCACTAAAAGGAAATCATTTGCATAAATCACATTGTTTTTCATGCCATTAATGCTTTGAATGACATCAATAGTCGTATTATATTTTTTTGCAATTAAACCCAAGCTTTCGCCAGATTTTACTTTATGTCGCACCCAATTTAATCGGTCTTCAGCATCGGTTTCTGCTAAGGCCGCTTTAAAGTCACTTGCAACTTGGCGCGGAACAACGAGCCTGTGAGGACCGTCCGGATCAGTAGCCCAACGATTGTAACCAGGGTTTAACGCATGTAACTCTTTGGTCGTTAAACCCGCTTTTGCCGCTGCAACGGCCAAATCAATTTGCGAGCCAACATCTACAATTTCGATGACGGGCTGATTACTAACGGTTGGCCAGTCAAACGATAGCTTTTCTTTGTTAGCTAGTATATCTGCTAAGGCGAGAAGCTTTGGTACATAAGCGCGTGTTTCTTTTGGCAGGTCGAGAGACCAGAAATCGGTTGGACGACCTTTGCGCTTATTATTGCGGATGGAGCGCATGACGCGTCCTTCACCACTATTGTATGCAGCAAGGGCGTGTAACCAATCGCCATCAAATAACTTGTGTAAACGTTGTAGATATTTGATAGCGCCTTCAGTAGATGCAATGACATCTCTGCGACCGTCATACCACCAAGTTTGCTTCATTCCGTAATGCTTGCCAGTGCCCGGAATAAATTGCCACATGCCAGCAGCACGGCCATGTGAATAGGCAAAGGGATCAAAAGCACTCTCAACGATTGGCAGCAAAGCTAGCTCAGATGGCATTCCCGCTTTCTCTAGCTCTTCAGCAATATAATATAAAAAAGGTTCAGCGCGCTTCGAAACACGTTTCATGTATGAAGGGTGGCGTAAATACCATGCTTTTTGATTGTTAACACGTTTTTCATTCGGAATATGAAAACTGAAGTTTTTTCTGATTCGGTCCCATGTATCGTGTATCTCAATCGGCGCAGGTACAGTGTCTTCTACAAGCTCTAAATCGAGAGGTTCGACTGGATGTATGACTGTTAATACACCATCTTCCGAGGATTCGCACATAGTAATGTCGGGATCAGCAGCAACACCGCAGGAAATTTCATCGTGCTCAGTTTCTAATGCACTTGATTCTTCTAATTTTGCTGAATTATTTTGCTCAGTTAACACACAAGCACTTAACATCAGCGGCAGCAATAAAGCTGTAATATATTTCATTCGTTCCTAATCTTTTGTTGCTTTCATCGTTTATTTTACAAAGCATCTCTGTGCTTATCGCTCGGTCTTTATGACCATTTTTGGACGCCAATCATAGCAAATTTCACTGTTGATTAGAAATTGTCCTTACAGCTTCTCAACGCTGCGAACACTTCGACGTCTGATTGAGTAGATAAGTTCATGATTTTTTCTATGTTTTGTTTTATTTCAGGGGCATCGCTTCGTAAGAAAGGATTAATCTTGTTTTGCTCAGCAATCGTACTCGGTAGTGTTATTTGAGAGTGACTGCGTTTCTCTTTAGCCCAAGAATGATATTCGTTTAGCGCTTGGTTGTTAGGGTCAACATGCGTAGCAAAGGCGAGGTTAGCCAAGGTATATTCGTGGGTGCAATATACTTTTGTTCGCTCGGGTAATCTTGCGAGTTTTTGCAGTGACTTGTGAAAGACTTCCGGAGTACCTTCAAACATGCGACCGCAACCTGCAGAGAATAAAGTATCACCACAAAATAAGATGTCTTCATTAAAATACACAATGTGGTCCATCGTGTGACCTGGCGTTTCCATGATCTGAAGCTCAACATTTGGTGCTTGCAATGAAAGTTTGTCACCTTCGCTCAAACCATGATCTATACCAACAATACTCGGGTTTTTAGGACCATAAACGATAGCATCAGGATAAGCTGCTTTTAAGGCCTCAATGCCACCGGTATGATCGTAATGGTGGTGAGTAATCAAAATATATGTGAGCGTTAATTGTTGCTCGTCCAATACTGATTTGACTGGCGTTGCATCACCAGGATCAACAACCATTGCATGCTTATCGTCATGTAAACACCAAATATAGTTGTCATTGAATGCTGGAATAGCAAAAATATTATTCATAGCCACTTCTTAAAACTCCTTCAATAATGGTATCGCTCACTGTTGGAATACGCTTGATGATTCTAAGTTTCAAGCATATTTGATACGACACTTAATTAAATTGTATTACGCTTGCAAAGCAATGTGCGTTCACTATAACCTTGCTACACTTTATTTTACTATTTTTCAGGAAGTAAACATTAGGTGATGCGGTCAGCGCTCAGTGATATCAAGCCCGAATATCCCAGTTCATGGTCGTCTTTAAGTCAAGGCGAGCAAATTCGTGCTGAGCTTGAAAATGCATGTGCGCCAATTGTAGAACGCTTTTTTGGCTATCACTTTGTGCGACTAGGTAGTTTAAGCAGTGATATTAACATATCCGCGTGCTCTATTAAGCATGTAGTGAATATCACGGATGCTGAGCATGAAAAAGCGAATGTCCGCGGTGTTTCAAGAGAATTACCTTTACAACAGAATTCAGTCGATGCTTTTTTGCTTGCGGCAGAGCTCGATTTTGCTCAAGACCCTCATCAAATTTTACGCGAAGTCGATCGAGCAATCACGGCTAATGGCCAGTTGATCATCGCAGGCTTTAACCCTTATAGTTTAGCTGGAGTGTTGAAGTACTTCCCAATCAACAAGGGAAACCTTTTACATCAGGGGCGTTTCTTTACTAGCGCGCGAATTAAAGATTGGTTGCAGTTGTTAGGTTTTGAAATTGTAGAGCAGGAGAATGTCATGTATTCGTCACTTTTTGCGGATACTCGCTTTTTGCCGGGTTCAAAAATACAACAATTTTGTAAGCGCTATTTACCCGCGTTTTCATCTATGTATATCTTGGTCGCTCGTAAGCGTGAAATACCCTTATCAACAATTAAACCAAAATGGAAAGTAAATAAACCGCGATTTGCTCCGGCTAGCGCTAGGATAGGTCACTCACAAGGCCGAGCGTCAAAGTAAAAGGAAGCTCGTCAAAGTAAAAGAAAGAACGTCATAGTATGTAATGTTGCTTGTAAGACAATTAAAGGCGTATTAGTGTGCCTGCTTTGTTGAATACCTTCGTACCTTACTTTGATTCTTACTTTGCTTAAGCTAATTGTTTTGCATAGCTACATAAAATGCATAGCTACGCAATTCGTATAGGTAAGTAAATTGCATAGCTATTTACAGCAACTAGCATCATAAACATCGTGTCAAAACGAATCACAACTCAGCGTTTATTAAAGCGAAATTAAACTAACCACGGATTGCACTTTAAGTCATATGTCATCGTCGAAGCCTAATCAAATACAAAATGCGCACCAAATCCTTAAAGATGTTTTTGGTTTTGATAATTTTCGTTCCACGCAACAACATATTATTGAGAACGTATTAGACGGGAATAACACCTTAGCCATTATGCCCACTGGTGGCGGTAAATCTTTGTGTTATCAAATCCCTGCGATCGTTTTTGATGGGCTCACAGTTGTTATTTCCCCCCTCATTTCGTTGATGCAGGATCAGGTTAGGCAACTTGTAGAATTAGACATTCCTGCTGTAGTGCTCAATAGCTCATTGAGTACAGAGGAGTATCAAGAAAATCTCGTAATGCTTAAAAACGGTGACATAAAGTTATTGTTTTTAGCACCTGAGACAGCCCTTCAGTCAAGTACCTTAGGATTATTGAAAACAATTGATATCTCTTGTATCGCAATTGATGAAGCGCATTGTATTTCAGAGTGGGGGCATGAATTTCGACCAGAGTATCGGCAACTTGATCAACTAGTATCTTGTTTTCCAAACGCGGTCACTATTGCGTTAACGGCAACAGCTACACCGCGAGTGCGTGAAGATATAAAACGCCAGCTAAATATCAGTCAAAACAGTGAATTCATCGCCAGTTTTGACCGACCAAATTTATACCTTGAAGTTGCACCGAAAGAATCAGCGTATCTGCAAACTAAAGCTTTTATTGATAAGCACGCCAAAGAATCAGGCATTATTTATTGCCAGTCACGCTCGGGCGTGGATGAATTGACCACAAAACTCAAGCAAGACGGCTATTCGGTGCTGCCTTACCATGCGGGTCTTAATAATCATAAGAGAGCACTGAATCAGGAAAAATTCGTGCGCGATGATATCGATATTATTGTTGCAACGATTGCCTTTGGCATGGGCATAAACAAGCCAGATGTACGTTATGTAGTGCATTATGATCTGCCAAAAAATATAGAAAGTTATTATCAACAGATTGGTAGGGCAGGACGTGATGGGCAAGATGCCGACTGTCTATTACTGTTCGGTTATGGCGATACTGGAAAGATTCGCTTCTTCATAGACCAAATGAATAATGAGCAAGAGAAGCGACTGGCCACCATGCATTTAAATCAAATGCTAGCATTGGCTGAAACTGAAGAATGTAGACGAGTACCTTTACTTCAGTATTTTGGTGAGCCAGAAGTGAGCGAAACTTGTGCAAAGTGTGATAATTGTTTAAGTGATGACAAGCAGAAGTCTGACTTAACGGTACCCGCTCAAAAATTTTTATCTTGTGTTCATAGAACGGGACAACGTTTTGGCGCAGCGCACATTGTTGATGTATTGCGAGGTTCGAATGCAGAGAAAGTTTTGCAAAACCAACACAACTTGTTGTCAACCTACAACATCGGTAAAGAACTGAATAAAAAGCAATGGATGACCTTGTCACGACAGCTCATTCAAAAGAAGCTGCTGCGTCAAGATGAGCAATTTGGAGGTTTGAAGTTAACCCAATTGGCAACAGATGTGCTAAAAGGAAAGGCGCCATTCTTCGCTATGCTACAACAGGCAACACCAGAGAAAACGCGCAAAGCCTCACAATCTGATGTGATTGGAAATACTGAGCTAGTTAGCATTCTCAAAACTGAAAGGAAGTTAATAGCTGATAAAGCCAATGTGCCACCGTACGCCATATTTGCTGATCGAAGTTTACAAGAAATGGCTTACTACTTGCCGCACTCTGAGCAAAGTTTATTGAAAATTCATGGTGTAGGCAGCGCAAAACTAGCTAAGTATGGCGATATATTTTTGTCTCTTGTCATCGATTTCTGTAAACAGCATGATTTACAAGAAATCGAAAACTCGCAAAGTGCTAGTCTGCAATCAAAGAAAGAAGTCACAAAATCCGTCAGCATTGGCAGTAAAACTAAGGAAGTTGTTGAAAGATTCGAGAGCGGCGAATCCATTGCAGAGCTTTCGAGTTCGCTTAAAGTAAAGGACAACACCATTTTCAACCATCTTTACAAATACGCTCAAGCAGGAAATAGCCTTAACAAACCTGAACGGATAACACAGGAAGTTGAGCTAGATGAGGCACAGATTGAAGAATGCCTTGTTGCATTTGATGCGCATGGTACGGAAAGACTAAAGCCAGTTTACGAAGCTCTGAGCGAAAAGTGCAGTTATGAGCAACTTCATTTGATGAGGGTTTTATATATTTGCAAAAGAAACGCGTAAACTGATAACTTTTAGTCACTCAGTTAGTGAATCACACAGTCAACCAGTTCAATCCCACAGTCAATCAGTCACTGACAAGGTGAGATTGAATAGAATTAATAAACTGTTTCACATATTCGAATTCCAGCATCCCAACTTTAATTAAACAAGCTGCCGTTCGTCTGAAGGACTGTCATAGTGATCTGCATTTAAAACAATTCAACATGTAACCTTGCTCAGATAAAACTTAGGCTCAGCGCCGTTTTGCATGCTGTTGTTACTATGCATGCATAGTAAACGCATAAAAATTGTAGAAATTGTCATCTAAAAAATAGTAAGCTATTGAAACTAAATGAGTAAGGAGGCTTTGTGTAATGAAATTATCTAGTGGTTACTATGCGGTCTTCGTGATAAGTTGTTATAAGCCAAGGTAAAGGTATGGAGAATCATGGAAGAAAATAAATTCTTTAAATTAATTTGGCGATTCAATGGACTGGTAATCTCGGTCGCTGGTGTTTTAGCCGTCGCTGTCCTCGTATTCGTAACGTATAAACTTTTTCAAGATGTTACTGGAGATAGAACCACCAGAAATATCGTAAATATTGAAGAAAGCTCTGAGGTAAAAGAAAATTGGAGGTTTGGGCAGTTATCGAAGTTTAATGATAACAAGACGTTAATGATCCCACTTTATTCAGACCAGTCGTTTGATCGGGCATACTTTAGTAAATCATCTAACTCGACTCGGAATTTTTTATTTATCGATATCGAGACGTCTGAAAAAAAATGGCTATTCAACCATACAAATTACCTAATTGAGAGTAGTGATAAACTACGATACGGTGATTTTAATTCTGACAAACCGGTGATTGCGATTCTGTATCAACTAGTTCAACTCGATTCGGATCAAGATAACCGTTTGTCAGCCAGTGACCTATCTACAGTGGCAATAACTAATCCGGATGGTTCGGGATATAAACAATTAATAAATGAACTAGAAAGAGTCGTGGACTATACTTTGTTGAATCAAACTGAATTGTTTCTTATATATCAAAAAGCTGGTATGTCTTACTCAACAATACTTAATCTAGAAAGCTTTGAAATGAGTAAAACTGAGAAGCTCCCAAAAGTTGGCTTATAACAAGATGCTTAACAGAGATTTGCAAGCTCACTCGTTAGCAAAGCGTTATGTGCTCAAGGAACCTGATGTATCACCAATATTTTGAAGACTGGGAAGTGAGGCCCGATTTCAAAAAGGAATTCATATCTCTTTGGTCTGGTTGGTTAGGTGAGGGTAACTTACACAAGCTGGACGAAGTTACTGAGAATGAATGGCAAAGGTTTAACCGGCTCTTAGTTTTACTCAGTCAGGATTATCCACTTCAGGAAGCCTTCTGTGCTAAAGAACAATTAGTGCCTATTGGGAATATAAGTTCTGCGCTCTCTAGCTACGACGAGGCAATGAACAAAGACGCTTCGAAATTCTCAAAGTTTGTAATTCCTGAACTCGATTGTGTTATTACAGAAGAATGGGATTATACCTATATCATTTGGTATAAAGATGAGCAGGCAATAACCAAATTAGCG
Source organism: Glaciecola sp. MF2-115 (assembly GCF_047250385.1). Taxonomy (NCBI): domain Bacteria; kingdom Pseudomonadati; phylum Pseudomonadota; class Gammaproteobacteria; order Alteromonadales; family Alteromonadaceae; genus Glaciecola; species Glaciecola sp. MF2-115. The sequence continues at coordinate 373,030 of NZ_JBLBVM010000056.1, read as the reverse complement.
CCTTACATAAAAGCGGCCAATCTATGTCATTTTTCGTAAACACACATAACAAAAACATCATGGTGGGAGCTTTACTCGCTGAAAAAGCGCTCCTAAAATCCCCATATGTTAAGCGTTATTTGCCTGTAGGGGTTTATGACTAAGGATGAATTTAGAATTATAGTCGAAGGCTCTTTAAATGAGGCGATTGACCAAGCTCGTCTGCATTTAAATAGTGACGTTCCGAAAAACAACATTCGATTAATTAATTTAAACGATGAGTTGGCTTCTGGTTGGGAAAATTCTATTGAGTTCCTAACCGAACATATGTTTATTGATGAGCAACGGATAAAGCCATGCGCCGATTTAATAATTGAAAGTTTTGACAAACACACTACAACAATCAGAGTTTATATTTCTGGACATGAAGCTCGGCAATTTGGGCTCAATTGGGCGAACGGGGTGGGGCCTTTTATCAAAGGTATAAATACCGAGTTAATAGATAAATATTCTCAAGGGAGTTCTTAGATGATTGGAGCGGCAAATAACAAAACCATGAAGTCGGACGTTCCCAAAGAGAGCGGGATAGCCGCTTATGGTAAGTGTTATATGTCATCCAAGGTATTTATGAAAATTTTTCTAATAGCTTTCTTTGTTCTCAGTTTCACTGCTCATGGAAAAGCTGACCCCAGCTTTGCATTCGATTTCCCAGATAGAAACTGCTTTACAGACGAAGTTAGAGTTAACATAAATAACCAGTTTGACGAATATAAGCATTCTGAGCTAGTTTTGAAGTTGCGTTTTTATTTGAAAATAAGAGCAAGCATAATTTCAGATAATGCAATCAATGCTCAGCGCGATTTAGATTTTGAAATGTTTTTTTTAATATCTAGGGTATTATCGAATGCAAAGGAAGCGGATAGAGATCTGATTTCAAAAGTGAGAGAGCAATTAATTCAAAGTCCTCTGGATAATAATGATGATCTTACACTGCGGATAATGGTTCCTTTGGATTCTTTTTTAGCTGATGCCATATAACAATCCAATCAACCGTACCCAAACTCGCTGGCTGGAGCTCGTTCCTCGCCAATTTAGCCAACAAGTTTTGGCCGTTTATTAAGGACGTTATATTCCTCGGAGGTAATTAGATGGATCGGGAAGATGGGAGCAATTTATTTCATGCTCTGGCGAGAATGGATTCGCCACTCAGTCGTACATGTGAGAAAGCAATAGATACCATCAAACATAATCCTTCTGCGACTGAGGACGAAAAAACTAGAGTTAAGAGTGCGGTCATGAGCTTGCTAAAAGGTAATCAGGAACTACATGAGTATTTGAGTAAAAATTTCCCCGAGTTTGATTTTACTAACAAGGGAAATGTTTTATTCAATCAGCTTAAAAATAAATACGATGGTAAATCAGGTGTTTGATTTGACAACGGAAAATAACAATACCATCAACCGGACACGGCTACGCCGCGCTGGTTATGGAAAGTGTTAGGTATACATGAATAATATTGCGTTTAATCTTCATATTGGCAATTTACTCAAGGCCAGATATTCAATATTTCTAGCGATCTTTCCTATTGGTTTAATGTTTCTTTCTTTTGTTCCAATTTGGTTATTAGCTGAATACCTATCAGTTTTTTTTGGAATTCAAGAAGGCACACCGATTAAAGACGCTGAAAATGGCTGGCTTTGGTTAAGTGTATTTTTGTCCGCTATGGTCGTGCTTATGATACTTGGCTATATTACTGGGTGGCTAATCAATGCTTTGCTCGCACTTGTTATTTTTAGATGGAGTCGTGAAAAAATTTACGCTGTTTATCTAAACTCTGACGTACCTAGTAGCTGGTTAAAAGATAGTGTTGTTGCAACCCCAACGGCTCACAAAAAAGATAAACTAGAGCAATGGCGCAAAACAAGAAAACAAGGGAAACTTAAATATATACTTAAAACCGGTGTTATAGGTTGGGGTTCATTCATGTATATTATCATGGCTGTGTTACCAGCCTTCCGCGGGTCAGAAGCATTAGGCTTTACCCTTATTTGGCAAGCAGCACTTTGGGCTACTGCGGGAGCTTTGTTTGGCGCGTTAACGTGGTATTTTTCAGAAAAACAGTACCTCAAGCATAGTGGTTAAAGTATACCTAACAAACAAATTATGTCAGGGACGCGAAAAAGCCGCGCCCCATATTTGAAGCGTTATGTGCTTGAGCGAGGATATTAATTGCTACCGGTAATAGTTACTGTTTGTCTAATCAGTCTAGTATTTATTGAATCGGGATTTCAAATATTCAAACGATTAAAACTCAGGGGGTTAATCTCCTTTTCTGCGTTAGTATTTATTATTTTATATTGTTACGCATATTTTTTTGAGGCTTCAGAATTTGGAAGGGAAAATAGGCTATTAAGTTTGTTGTTGGTAAACGCTATCGTTTTTGCAATGCCATTGACGATAATGTCTCTAGTAGTTGTTTTTAGTTCGGCGTTGTCGCAAAAATCTAGGCACGTAATTGCTGCTTTTTTGTCAATAGTGCTGGGGCTTGCTTTCCCATTTTTTGCTTTAATAATTGCATGTAGTGTAGGCTCAGATTGTATTTAGTCGCACATAACAATGAAATTCAAGCGGACATAGGCAAGAGCTGCCAACGCCGCTTAATTTAGTGTTAGAGAGCACAGGGATGATTCAGCAAGCGTTCGATAAATTTGGGAAGAACTCCTTTCAACATGCGATTTTCTATAGCAACGAAAACTGTTTAAGGTTTGAGTTGTCCGAAGGCGCTAAGCATGATTCTCATATTTCGATGTTCACAACAGCTTTGGAGCGGTCAACTGAAGTTATCGAAACTGTATTCGAAAAAAACAATGAACTATCAATCTGTATCTCTTTTGCCGGAGATTCTTTTCTATCAAATTTGTCTCAATTTCGTGAGCTACACCAGTTAGGAATCAAATTTCCTAAAGCAAGGTATATTCACAGTGAATGGGACGAAGATGAAGAATGGCATCGAAACTACGTATTCTTCAAAATCGCTAAAACCGAATTGCATAAATTACTCTTTGGTAAGTTGGCAAATGAACTAGGGATAAGACCATCATATTGGGTTGATGTTTACATATTTGATATTGAGTTAGGCGTTTTGGCTCATCCATATGACGATAGAGGTATGGATCTTGTGGGTAGCAATAAATTCATGCTTTCAAGAATATATAAACAGTTTTACAGTTGGCTCTTGAAGTATGATATTGGCATCATGAAGCAGTGGTTTGGTGCTCTCTAACAAGTTACTTTAAAGGACGCAAAACGCTTGGCTTGCGCTCCTTCTTCGCTAATTTTAGCCAAGCATTTATGCGCCCATTAGTAAGGCGTTATGCAACCCGAGGCGTAATGAGTAGAGTCAAATCAAAGGTTTTATTCGATGTTGTTCTGGCAACTATTTTCATTGTCCTTACCACGATCTATTTGGTATCTAATCGAACGGATGAAAATGTTGTAGATATTGACTTAACCGATAGTAAACTTTCATGCAAATTCAACGCAAGACATGAAAACTACTCAGGGTATTATCACCTCAATGGAGAAAGCTATTTTTCCTCTCATAACTACAGCTCATGTGATGAGTTTAAAGCATTGATGAATGGTAAAAATATTATTGGGAAGTACTTAAAATCCAACAATTTGTTAGTTGAACTTCGCGTTGGGAAAAGTTTATATTCTGAAAACTCTATAGGTATGCAAATTCTACAAGGCATATTTTTTGGTTTTGTTTTCTTTGCTATTTTACACAGGCCAATACACTGGCTTAGGTCAAAGGTTGTATAACAAGCCAATTAAGCGGGACTAAAAACAGTTTGCTGTTTTCGTTCCTCAACATTTTAGCAAACAATTTTTAGCCCCTCATTGGGGCGTTAGGAATAAAATGAAACTCAGAATATCCCAAATCTTTGTATTAGTCGGCCTGATGATTTCAGGTTATGTGGTAGCAGAGGAACAATGGTGGTCATACCTATCTGGTCAGGAAAGTGGCCCTAGCTCTACTCGTGTAGACTTGAGTTTCAACAAATTGGCTCCGGTCAGTGATTATCCATTTGTTGTGGTAACTGGCATAACCTATGAGAAACAGAATGCAGAAGGCCTTCCTAGTCCAAGTCAAGTTGATAGTTTAAATGCATTTCAGGAATCTTTGGTTGCTTACCTAGAATCAAAAATACCAATTAAATATGCAGGCACATTTACTTATCAAAATGAGCAATTGCATTATATTTACGTGCAAAATAAGGAAAAAGCAGAACAAGCTATAAATAGTTTTTACTCAACGTCATGCCAAGGCTGTAAACCATGTATAAATGTAAAACTTGACCCTGAGTGGGCGGGCTACAAAAACTTTCTATACCCATCGAAGCAAATAATTGAGTATTATGGCTTGGTAATCAATGAATAAATTCCTAACAAAAAGCTCCACCTGACTTTGTAATGTTTGCACCTTTCCTGCAGAAACACGCAGTAAAGTCGCCAACATTACTGCGCGCGGTGGGCTGGGCGTTAGGCGTCAAAGAATATGGCCATAGTTAAATGCTAAAACTCTACAAAATACTATTATTAACTGCTTGGCCAAGTTTTGCTTGGACAGCATTTGAAATGTACATCCTTACTTTAGGTGGTTCTCAAATGCTATTTTATTCAGTTATGCATTCAGCACCATTTATTGCCATAACCGTTTCAATTTCGGCACTATTTTTTGTAGGTTTATTCTTAACTAATATTTTCTATAAAGTATTCACTACTAATCTCGTCATAGAGCCCATAGTAATAAATTCAATTATTATTGCACAGCTCTTACATGTTAGTTTATTGTTTGGTTATGAGTATTGGGCGGTATCAATTTTAAGGATACCAATTTGTTTACTAGGTCTTTTTGTTTTGCTTTATGGCAGTTACTTTGTTCTCCGTAGAGTATTTGCGCCTAACAAGGCGTTCAAATGGACTTAGTAATTTTGTTACCTTTCCTGCAAAGACACTCAGCAAAGTCGCCAAAATCACTTTATCAGTTAACGCGGCGTTACATTTCTGTGGGGAAACGCTTTTGAAAAGTTTCATATTATTGATGCTGTTAATTTTTTCTTCAAGTGCATTGTCTTGCTCATGCTACAGCGAAGCTATAAGCTATGAAGAAGAGCTCAATAGGTACGATGCGATTTTTATGGCTTCAGCAATGAATGTAGAAAGGATGCCTGGTGACTGGAGTTCTGGTTTTTACAAAACAGAGATGAAAGTTGATAAAGTTTACAGAAACAAAGGTATACCTCGAACTGTGTTTATAAAAACAGCCTTGGAAAATAATTCTTGCGGTGGGCCTGCGCCAACAATACAGAGCCATTACCTCGTATTTGCACATAAAACCGATGATGGTATTTATGAGACGGGAGGTTGCAGCACGTTTATGAACATTGACCAAGTTAACTCAGAACTAAAATCAGCCAGCGCAGAAGAAAAGGCAGAGTGGCAATCTATGCTAGCAGATATTTGGTCTGCGTTAGGTAACCCAATCGTTATTTATGGCAAATGAAATATAGCAACTTCAATCAGGAGAAATACACTCGCTACGCTCGCGTTTTCCGCTGTTTAAAGCGTTATATTTCTTGTAGGCTCAATTGAAAAAGCGAATCAAATATTCAATAGCTATAATAATAGCTAGCGTCGTTGTTGCAATAGTCGCTCAGTTTGAGTTAAATTTTCTCTGCTATTTAGCTAATGGTCACTATGATTCAACGAAAATGATTTGTTTGGAACAGAATACTCATGAAGAATTATATTTTGTCACAAATAAGGTGTTTTATTTAATCTATGTATTAGTATTTTTTGCGTCAGCAATAGCGACAATCCAATGCATACATTTGTGGTTAACTAGAAAGGTGTAACAAGGTGGCGAAATATAAAAAACGCATTAAACCTGACTCCAAAAGTTGGGCGATTTTTTTGCAAAAAGCAAACGGCGCAAAATAAGCGCGCAACTTGCTTCGCAGTTTATGCAAAGCGTTAGGTGTCAGCGTTGAGATTATTTCTTTCGATTTTACTTAGTTGGCTAGTGGCGACCGTAATTCATTCAGCTGCATTTAAGTGGGACGGGATAGAGTTTTCTGTTTCAGATGTTCCTGAATTAATCCCCTTATTCCTTTTAACTGGTATTTTTATAGCTATATACTTTGTAGTGGTAGGCGGAACTGCATTAATTGTAATGCGCAAGCTTAGGTTTTATCGAAGGCGTAATTTTGTTGTGGCTGGGATTTTATGTAGTCTTCCAATGCTATTTTCAGGCGAAATAGAATGGCAGATTGCTGCGATTTTGTCAGGCGTACTTTCTGGTACTTTAATAGCTTTCGTGGGGGGGCGCGCAAATGCCACCTAACAAGAAATTTGAAGCGGACACTGCCAAGTGCACGCAGCGGCCCTTAAATTGGTGTTAGGTATACATGATTAAGTCTGTAGCTCTTTTCGTTTTGATAATGTTTAGCGCATGTATTCAAGCTGAACAGTTGGTTTTAAGAGTCGAGGTACTTTCTCAAGAGGGTACTGATTTATACATTGATTGCAAAGACTTGGCTGACGACCAAGTTTGTATTCCATTTCATTTTTGGTATATCTATACAGCTAAAATTTTAGATGTTGTTTCAGGCGATTATAGTTCTGAGAAAATTAGATTCGCTAGACTTCAGCATGGTGAGCGCATCGGTGATTCTTTGAAAGATGTATTTGTTGTTTTAGAAGACTTTGAGAATAAAACGAACTCTGAACAAATTGGTGCCACGGCCTATGCTTCGAGTTTTTCAGTGGTTGAAAAAGTTGTTTGTATATCTGACGAGATGAAATTGGCATTTGCTGATAAACTTGAGTTTACTCATGCTATCGATGAGAGTTCGTGCTTCTTTCTCCGAGATATAGATACGGTTGATGAATTGGAAGACAATGAAGATACCTAACAATAGCATGAAGACGGATTTGTCAGAAAAGCGCTGCCAAACCGCTTATTCAAAGCGTTAGGTTGCTAGGGAAGATGCTGCTAAATCATTGGACTCACGAACGAAAGCTGGTCGAATTCGATCCGGAGACAGGTCAGGCTAAGACGATAGTCTTGAGCACTGCCAAAAACACGGATAAACCTTGTTCGGGTTTTGCTCATAGCGAAAAAAGAATATTTGGCTCAAAAGTAAACTTTGCAATCTATAGAGAGGATGAGAACATAATTTTCTCTGCTGGTGAAAAAAGTTGGCTCACAGAAAATTCGGAAATAGAATTTAAACATTCGCAGCCTTTTCCTTTCATTTCAAAGTTTCAGATTGTTGAAAAAGGTGTTTGTACTTTTAGCATCTTGTATTCTCATTTAGCTAGATCACCATATTCGATTGTTGATGTTACCTACGACCAAATTGATAGAGACGCTGACTTCTATTTGGAGTTCATTACAGAAAACATACTTGATAAAGAGTGGCGTGCAATGGTTACTAAAGAATGGGCATAAAGCGCAACCTAACAAGTTTATTAAATATCGTTACGGCCAAAAAACGGCCTTCACTGGACGCGCAAAAAAAAGCGTCATTTATAAAAAGCGTTATACTTCAAGGAGGATAGATGAAGGCAATAGATTATTTTTATAAAAGCCCTCTTACTTGGCTTTTGGTTTTAAGTCTTTTACAGATCTGGGTTGCAGTCGTAATGAGCCCATCAGCTGAAAAGTTGAATAGAGAAAAAGCTGAGTATGAAGAGGTACTATTATTAGTGCACGATAAACCAGAGTTAGCCGACTATGTGAGCACTCAACATGAAATGTTGGAATATAAGAATGAAGTATTAGTTGCATTGACTGACCTGCAGAAATATCTAGGCGGTTTGTCAGCGATAATTCTATTATTGTTACTAGTTCTTGCTTACAGGAAGCTGAGGGTTAAACAGCAATGAAATATAACAAATACATAAACCGAACTTTGGCAATAGTGGCCAAAACCACTTATTGTAAGTGTTAGGCTACTTTCATAAACGGAGTTTAAATGTCAGAGTATTTTGCCAAAATCAATTGGGTTAGAGATGGTAATGAAAGTTATATTGATAACAAATATAGCCGAGGGCATAAATGGATTTTTGATGGTGGTGCAACCGTTCAAGCCTCTTCTTCACCTCACGTTGTTCCTTTACCTTATTCCGTTGAAGCAAATGTAGACCCAGAAGAAGCACTTGTTGCGTCTCTTTCTAGTTGCCACATGTTGTTCTTCTTATCAATTGCAGCCAAAAGAAGATATGTTGTAGATTCATATTTAGACGATGCTGTTGGTATTATGGAGAAAGATGGCGATGGTAAAATTTCAATGACTAAAGTTACACTTAGACCACATGTTCAGTTTTCTGGTGATAAAAAACCAACGATGGAACAACTTGAAAAAATGCACCATCAATCACATGAGCAATGCTTCATTGCTAACTCAGTTAAAACTGAAATTGTTACCGAAATCGTAGCCTAACAAGCTGTTAAACAAGGACAAAAAACAGTTGGCTTTTGCTCCTTCGTCGCTATTTTAGCCAACCATTTTTTGCCTGTTAATTTGGCGTTAAAGTATTCATGACTGAAGAGAAGCAGCGAAAAATGGCACTGAGAAAAGACTGCCAGAAAAACACAACTAAAGAGTAGCCGCGTAATGGCGGCGTTATAGGGCAAGGATACTATGAAGCACGGAGTTAAATTACTAATTATGGGTATACTTTCAATATTTGGCTCAAAAGCGAATGCTTCAGTAGAAGTTGATTTTTGGAAATGGTTTCAAAAGAATGAAGATATAATCTTCAACTTTGAAAAAGATACTGAAAATACTTTTGATAAATTATCTTTAGCTCTTGCTAAAGTAGATCCAGAGCTTACTTTCGAGTTTAGTCCTATTCGTGAAAACGGCAAAAGAGACTTTGTTATAAGCGCAGGTGGTATAAAAAACTCCTTTCCTTCGGTTGAATTGCTATTCGACTCAGCACCTGACTTCAAACAATGGACAATAGTAAAGTTTCGTCCGAGAAGAACTCCGCTAAATGACCTTACCTTTGGTGGTGTGTCAATTAAAGCGGATGATGTTTATTACAATATATATAAAGATGAAGACAAATTGGGCGTTGTTTTGTTTTTTGATCATTACAGCGATAAAGAACACACAGCATATGGCAACCTTGGTTTTCTATTTTTAGATGAAGCTATCGGTGAATATGACGTTGCAACTAAACTAGGTTTTATTGAATTTCATAGTAAAAGTTCAGAGCATTTTGATGGCGCTAAACCAATTAGAGGGTTAGCAAGTCAAGTTGATGAGTATTATGGTAATTAGTGATAATGCCGAATAATAAGCTGTTAAGTGCCAAGGGAGGCAAGGATAAATATCAGGCTAATCACATTCCAGTAGCTGAGAGGCTATTCAACCTAGCTTGGGGTGTTGGTCTGCTTGTTATTGCTAATGTAGGCTTTGCGGAACAATCGTTTCATTTACCCGGAAAAGGCCCTTCAAATGGCGTTACGCTTGAAGGTACCGCGCTTTGGATTTTCATAGCAGCAGCCGTAATTGGAGCAATAAACTTATTCATCACTATCGCTGACCATTACGACAAAAGAAATAACGAACATCGATATAAGCAAGCATCTCGTTTTTGCGTTTTACTTGGCGTAACACTAGCGATTTCCGCAGTTACGGTGCAATTTGTTAGCAACCAAAAAGAGCCGATAGTTATCAATAATGGCAGTTAACAACTTTTTGTAGACCTACATAAATTAGTCACACCCTCTCATATGAAAGCCATACTAGGATTTTGTCCATTTTTTTATTTGTAGATGGGTGATTAGCTGTTGGTGCACAGTAAAGATAAAACACCACGTGTAAAGAAGTGTAAAGATTTGTAAAGCTTTCAAACTTATCGGCCTTTTGGTTGACCTATGATGTGACGATGTCAGGTTCATGCTTGGAGCAAACCCGACATCGGATACTTACTTTCTGATTAATGGCTATACCGGTGAGGCATTAATCAAGGAAGTCACAGACTCAATCATAGGAAAAAAAATGAAATTCAATCAACAGAATAGTGAACAAGTGAAGAAAGGTTCACGAATTCAGACACGCGCACTAACGCGTTTTACTCAATTATTGTTAGTAACTCTTTCAATTACCGGTCTTGCAGCATGCGGCTCAGATGATTCTGAAGATTCTGATGGTTACATCAAACTATACAATGCCTCTCCCAATGCACCAGCTATATACCTTACGGTAGATGAAGACGTAGACGCTGACCCAGACGATGAAGTAGAAATTACATATTCGTCTGTTCGATTTGGTGAGTCGACCACCAACAAACAAATCCCAGCAAACACCTATACTGTCGAGTTAGCTTGGCAAGAGGAGGATAGCACCGCGCGAGCTGATTTGACCTTACTGAGTCAAGAAGATGTAAGGATTGCCGGTGACAACATTCACTTTGTAGTATTTGCAGGTGATATTCGCGCACCTCAAATATTAAGTTATGAAATCCCTGTTATTGATGATGATGAGGACGACGACTTGGACTTATTTAACCTTCGAGTTCTCAATATTACCAATGAAGGGGAAACCTATGATATTTATCTATCAGACTCAGATGAAACATTTAATGAAGCCCAATTAATTGGCTCATTTAGTCCAGAGGAACTATCTGAAAATCAAAAATTTGAACAATCTCAATACGTCTTTTATGCAACGCTAGCAGGCGAAACTGAAGTTGTTTACCAGTCGAGTGAAGTCACGTTTATCTACACTACTCAATATGTTCTCTCAGTGCGTGACAATACCGGTGTGGGCAGTGCGCCGATAGTGCTAGATTTGATCTCAGGCAACACCACCACAAATTTACCAGACGATGACTCTGAAGCTAGAGTTAGATTTTTTAATGGCATGCAAGCAAGTGATTTATTGCCCGATTACTCTGGAAGCGTCAATATTTATGCGAGCGCTGCGTCTACAGACCCTGAAATTACCGATCTTTCATCGAACCAGTTCAGCGTTTCCCTCAATAAAGATAATGGCGACTTTAGTGTCCGTTTAGTAGATGCGAGTACCAACGATAAAATGTTTTCTAATCAGCTATTGAGCTTACCTGAAAATACCTTCAAAACTATATTCTATTATATTCAAGAAGAAGCCGTAGACGAAGATGGTGATGGCAATGTTGATGAGAATGATGACGGTGTAGTAGATGCCTACAAGCCAATATTGCGTACCTTAGAAAGCGTTAATACAGATGGCAGCAGTATTTTTGAACATCAAATTAAAGTGGTTAATTTAGTTGATAGTCAAGATTTCACCAGAATAAAAGTGTACTTCGTTAAAAGTGATGAAATTATCTCGACGGCAGAATCGAATGCTTCTGTGGTCTTCGGAAATCAACAAACACTGTACCTCCGAAACAATACATATCAGGTTTTTGCCGTAGCTGAAATTGATGGTACTGATATTATATTAACGCAAGACGATTTAATCCTTGATGAAGACAGTGATTCACTGTTCTTAATTCTAACTGAGGATGCTCAAGTTGATAATGAGGTTAACATGCAATGGGAGTTGCAGACGCAGGATTAAAAACCTGTAGTTATTGAAGAGAATAAACTGATCCCCAGCGCTAAAACATTTGGCGCTGGGTTTTTCGCTTTACGAACTTCGCAAGAGGGAATAGTAAATTAAGGTGAAACCGACGTTTAATAGATACTTCCCATCTCACAGGTTTTTCATCATGTAATATCGACAACCTGTTTTCGGATAAGCTTGTTGTGTCCATTGCACTTGATAACCGTGTTTTTCATAAAACGGCTTTGCTTGAAAATTCAATGTGTCGAGTAAGACTTTATTGCATCCTCGTGCTTTTGCGGCTGATTCCATCTGAGCTAAAATTTGACTGCCAATATTTTGCCCACGTAAAGTGTCTGACACCCACAAGGTATTTATCATCAGCCAGTCACCGAATGTTCTTCCCGCAGAACCAGCAATCACATCACCGTTTTCATCGCATAACCTAACAGCAAGAGGCTTGCGTTCGCTGACTTCCCAATGTGCCCAATTGAATTCTGCAATTTTTTCATCCAAGAAAGAGACTAACTGTGGTTCAGGGGTTTCAAGTACTTCAATATTCAAAATCAATCCTATAATTTAACTCGTATTTCAAAGCTGAAAGTAAGGATACTCAACTTGCTGTTGTGTTCATAAGCTGACATGACAAAACGAGAGCATTTAAAATGCAAAAAGGGATCTCAGTGATCCCTTATTAATGCGGCATTGAGCAAGGCCAATCATTCAATTAGCCACTACATTATTTACTATTTAACCTTCATACCAGGTTGTGCACCATCGTGTGGCTCAAGAATGAACAAGTCGCTTCCGCCTGGTCCGGCTGCTAACACCATGCCTTCTGACATACCAAAACGCATTTTTCTAGGCGCTAAATTCGCCACCATAACGGTAAGCTTTCCTTCCAAATCTTCTGGTTGATAAGCTGACTTGATACCAGCAAAAACTTGCTTGGTGTCGCCGCCTAAGTCGAGTTCTAAACGTAGTAATTTATCCGCTTTTTCAACATGCTCGGCTTTTGCGATACGTGCTACTCTTAAATCAATCTTGGCGAAATCTTCAAAGCTAATTTCTTCTGCAATAGGATCACGCTCTAGTGGGCTCAAACCATCGTCTTTCATCACTTTAGCTTCTTTGGATTGTTTCTTTTCATTCTTAGGCTTTTCGTTTTTAGGCTTTTCAGCTTTTGCTGTGCCTAAGTTATCCTTTGAGTCTTCGATAATCGCATTCACTTTGTCCATCTCAACGCGCTGTAACAAAGCTTTGAATTTGTTGATTGGGTGACCAAGTTTCGTTTCTTGTGCGCTTGCCCAAGTGAACTCATCATTCAAAAATGCTTGTGCTTGCTCAGATAGCTTTGGCATAACCGGCGTTAAATACACGACTAATATTCTGAATAAGTGGATGCCCATTGAACATACGTCATGAGTCAAAGCTTGTTTGTTTTCATCTTTAACGGTTACCCAAGGCGCTTGTGCGTCGATATACTGGTTTGCCTTATCGGCTAGACCCATAATGTCGCGAATTGCTTTATGGTAGTGACGCGCTTCAATGTGGCTGGCGATGCTTTCGCTAGCAGTTTGAAACTCAGCTAAAAGTTCTGGGTTTTCAATGTTATCTGACAACTTGCCATCGAAACGCTTAGTGATAAAACCAGCACAGCGACTCGCGATGTTGACAACTTTACCTACAAGATCGGAATTAACTTTTAACACGAAATCTTCAAAGTTTAAGTCGATGTCAGTGACTGAATCATTTAACTTAGAAGCAAAGTAGTAACGTAAATATTCAGGGTTTAGGTGTTCTAAATAAGTTCTTGCTTTGATGAAGGTGCCTGTCGATTTTGACATTTTTGCACCGTTCACTGTCACAAAGCCATGTATGTTAACGCCTGTTGGTTTGCGGAAACCTGCGCCCTCAAGCATTGCCGGCCAAAACAAGCAATGGAAATACATAATGTCTTTGCCGATGAAGTGATACAGCTCAGTGTCGGTATCTTTCGCCCAGAATGGAGCGTCATCAAGGCCATTGTTGTTGCAGAAGTTCTTGAAGCTGGCCATATAGCCAACAGGCGCATCCACCCATACGTAAAAATATTTGCCTGGTGCATTGGGTATTTCAAAACCAAAATAAGGCGCATCACGACTGATGTCCCATTGCTGCAAGCCTTGTTCAAACCACTCTTCTAACTTGTTTGCCATCTCAGTTTGAATCGCACCTGAGCGGATCCAGCCTTTCAACATCTCTTCAAATTTAGGTAAATCGAAAAAGTAGTGCTCTGAATCTTTGAGAATTGGTGTAGCACCTGAAACCACGGAACGCGGGTTCTTTACTTCTGTTGGGCTGTAGGTTGCACTGCATACATCGCAGTTATCACCGTTTTGATTTTCAGCACCACAACTTGGACAATCGCCTTTAATAAAACGATCGGGTAAAAACATTTCTTTTTCAGGATCGTACAATTGACTTATCGTGCGCTTACTAATATAACCCGCATCATTCAAGCGATTGTAGACTAATTCACAAAGTTCCTTGTTTTCTTCGGAATGAGTCACATAATAGTTGTCATAATCTACGTGAAAATCAATCAGATCTTGATGATGTTCATCGCGAGTTTGTGCAACCATCTGTTCTGGCGTTATGCCTAATTCTTGAGCTTTAAGCATGACGGGAGTGCCATGTGCGTCATCGGCACAGACGCTGTAACATTCATGACCGCGCATTCGTTGGAAGCGAGTCCAAATATCAGTTTGAATGTGTTCCAATAGGTGACCTAGATGAATAGAGCCGTTTGCATAAGGCAGGGCACTGGTGGTCAGAATTCGACGCTTTGAAGCAGGTTGTGCTGAAGTAGTAGACATAGATTGTTTTTAGTCAGTTTCACAAAGTTATAAATATGCGCAGATGGTAGCCCAAACAAGGTTAATTTGCATTACGAAATTGCTTGTTTTGAGCAGTTTTACTGTGTTTAAGGAGTTAAGTGTGTTTTTTTCGAAAAGCAAACAAGAAAGAATTCATGAAATCGAACAGCAAATCGCTGATTTTTATTCCATTGCTACTCCTTGCGTCAATTCCGATGCTATTGTCGCATTGGGCAATCGGGAGAAGTTTGAAGCGGGTAAAAAGCAAACTATTGAAGTAAGTTTGGGGTTTACAGTAAAAAGCACGGCATCGGAGTTGTTAGACTTTTTGAAGCAACAACTAGCTCAACTTGCAAACTGTCAATTCGAAATCTCATACAATGTGCCAATTAGCGAGGCGAAACTGCCGCCTGTGCCAAATGTTAAGAATATTATTGCGGTGTCATCGGGGAAAGGTGGAGTAGGCAAGTCAGCAACTAGTGTTAACTTAGCTTTTGCTTTACAACAGGAAGGTGCTCGGGTGGGTATTCTTGACGCTGATATTTACGGTCCTTCAGTCCCTATCATGTTAGGTAATCCTAAAGCTCACCCTGATAGTGAAGATCAGCGCACGATGTTTCCATTAATGGTGGAAGGTGTCGCGGCTAATTCCATTGGTTATTTAGTTGATAGTGATAGCGCAGCCATATGGCGTGGACCGATGGCGACGAAAGCTTTGAAACAGCTGATATACGAAACTAAATGGCCATTGCTCGACTATCTGATCGTCGATTTGCCGCCTGGAACAGGGGATATACACTTGACCATTTCCCAGCAAGTGCCACTTTCAGCTGCTGTCATCGTAACGACACCGCAAACCATCGCTACGGCCGATGCAAAAAAAGGTATCGCGATGTTTGAGAAACTGACAATACCCGTATTGGGCATAGTTGAGAACATGAGTTACTTTGAATGTAAGTGCGGTGAAAAATCTTATCCATTTTCTCAGGGTGGCTCTGTCGCATTAGCTGAGCAACACAGTACTGAAGTGCTTGGAGAATTACCGCTAAGCAACCTCATAAGAGAACATGCTGATGAAGGCAAACCCATTGTCACTGCGCTACCGGAGAGTAATGTTAGTCAAATATATAAGAGTATAGCGCGTAAAGTATCGCTCAAAATTGCGACCACATTAAGGCCACATCAATTAACGAGAGAGCAAAGTAGCAAGGACGGTAAAAACAGTGTCAATATTCAGGTTGTAAATAAGACCTAGCATTGAGCGAATTGACTACTAATAGCCTGTTGCAACATGCACCAACAGTGATCATAATACAGGCCTGCAACTCTTCGCGATCGACAACATAGTTTGGGAAAATACAGCATGCGTTTATGTGACAAGGATATTTATAAGTATATTCAAGAAGGGAAAATTAAAATTGACCCAACACCTGATTATGATCAAATTAGCGGCGTCACGGTAGATGTTCGCTTAAGTAATAAATTTAGAGTCTTTCAAGACCATGCCGCTCCTTACATTGACTTAAGTGGTGAGAAGGAAAGCGTACAAAAAGCGCTCGACTCAGTGATGAGTGACGAGATTACGATTGCCGATGATGGTTCGTTCTATTTGCATCCAGGTGAGTTGGCCATTGCTGTTACTCATGAGTCAATTACATTGCCAGATAATATGGTAGGTTGGTTGGATGGTCGCTCTTCGCTCGCCAGATTGGGTTTGATGGTACATGTGACTGCGCATCGCATCGATCCAGGCTGGTCAGGTCAAATAGTATTGGAGTTTTTCAATAGCGGTAAATTGCCACTTGCGCTTAAGCCCAAAATGAAAATTGGAGCCATCAGTTTCGAAATATTAAGTGGCAGTGCTGAAAAGCCTTACAATGCTAGACTCGATGCCAAATACAAAGGCCAGACAGGCGCAATCGCAAGTCGCATCAGTTCTGACGATCAGAACGACAGAGACTAATTTACCTAGGCGGATCAACACGATCTGCCGAACTGCTGTTAATTCTGTACCAGCCAGCAATTGAATAACGATCACGCTGAGCTGGTAGTACTTCATGTGGAAATTCTTCACTAAGAAATATTGCTAAAGTACCCAGCGCAGGAACCACTTTTAAGCCCTGCAAATCTTGTTCATTCTGATATAAAACCAATTCTCCACCATCGTCAATTTGCCAATCTGAATTTAGATACGCGACTAAAGACAATACACGATTAGCCTCACCCTTAAATGCATCTAAATGACGTTTATAAAACGAACCCGCAGAATAATGAGCAAAGTGACTTTCAAAAGAAAATAGACCTAAAAATAAATGCTGGTTCAAGTAGCTTTGAAGCTGGCTTGTCCAGTCTAGCCATTGTGCACCAGCTTCGCTGTTCCCAGTAATCCAACATATCTCATCACGACGCACGAAATCATTGCGCATATGCTCAGTAGAGCGCCCAATTCCCGCCTCAATGAAAGATTGTGGAGACATTGACAATACTTGTGCTAATAAACGGTTAGATAAATCTAATGGCAAAGCAAAGGGCTGAATGCTGTAGCCTTTATGTGTCAGGTCATTGGCGACTTGAGCAAAAAGAGCTTGGTTTTGTTGATCAGCAAGTTGTGCAGTCGTTTGCAGTTGGTGAAGGTTTAAAACTTCCATTCGTTTTACTTTTGAATAAAAAACAGACTTTTACAGGTGATTGAGTGCTTTGACAAGACATATATGCGAGCAAACGCAGATTAAAACAAAAAAGGGTGGAATTATATTAAGTGATCAATATAATACGCGCTTCGGTCGGTGTGTGGCGCAGCTTGGTAGCGCACTTCGCTGGGGGTGAAGGGGTCGTAGGTTCGAATCCTATCACACCGACCAATTAAATCTTCAAGTCAGTAAGCCCATAAGCATCCTCTACCTATCTTCTTTATCGACAAAAACACTTGAGCAAACCTATCGTTACCAAAAGTCTGTGCTTGTTTGCGTTCGCAGGGTCTCTGCATATTTAAAAACGACAAATTTTATTTTCATTTCATTGCTGGATTGGCAGATGATATGCTTAGTAAAAGTAAATAAAACTTAACCAAAAAACTGAGACTTACGTGGAAGAAATTATTACGCCAAATGCTGTCGAAATTATTCAACTTGCCCTCGCTCCTATATTCCTAATAGTGGGCATTGGTACTTTGGTCAACGTTGCGACTGGCAGAGTTTCAAGAATCATTGATAGGGCACGTTGGTTTGAACAATTGGCTCGAACTCAACCTAGTCGTATTGACCGCCACGCCAAACGTGAAATCCGATCTTTGAAGAAGCGACTAAGGCTAGCGAATTGGACTATTAATTTTTTAATTGCCTCTGCCTTGACTATTTGTTTTGAAGTTTCCTTGCTGATGATAAATGGCTTAATTAGCGCCAGTTTAGATACCACAATCTTAGTCGTGTTTATGATAAGTATGTTATTTCTAACCGGAGGGCTTATTGCATTTTTCTTTGAAGTGAGTGTAGCCACAGCAAGCTTAAAAATTAATGCCAGTAGTTTTCAACAAATAGATAGTGAAGAATAGTCAAGCTCTTAGCATAAGTGCATAAATGACTAAGCTAAGATAGCAACGGATTTTATTTGAGCCCAAATAGTCATACCGACCATGAGAAATAGGTCATCAACTGATTTACGGGTGACTTGTGCCACAATTTCTGTGCGATTTACCTCAAGAGTGATTAAGGCACTCGCGCCATTTTTATCTACTTCAATGCCGGCAATGCGACCTTCAAGTCGGTTCAAGATGGTACTTTCTTTCTCGTCTTTTAAAGACAAACTGACATCGTTTGCGAGGATGCGTAAGCGGACTGTTTTACCGACGGTTTGCTTGTTGTCCTGTAAGTAAATTGTATTGCCTCCAAACTCAGCTCTCAGGAGGTGCCAACGTTCGTTTTTCTCAATAATTTTTGCATCAACGATGGTGCTCGTTTCTCGTTTATAGATTGATGGTAGCTCGGCGCTGGAAAATACCTCGTTGATTTCTCCTTGAATAATCACCTTTCCTTGATGCAATACGATAACGTGGTCAGCCAATTTACACACTTCGTCCGTGGAGTGACTGACGTATAGGATAGGGAGATGAAACATGTTTTGTAAGGCGGCTAAGTAGGGCAAGACCTCTTGTTTTCGAGCATCGTCCAATGAAGCAAGCGGTTCATCCATGAGTAACATTTTAGGCTTAATCAATAAAGCTCGTGCAATAGCAACTCGTTGCTTTTCACCACCCGATAATTGTTCGGGCTTGTGTCGCAACAAATGATGAATATCAAGCGCTTTAACGACCTCTTCGTAAAATGCTCTTTTAACTTTTTCGTGGCTACGCTTTACCGCAAACTGCAAGTTTTGATGCACATTCAAATGCTCGAATAAGCGGGCATCCTGAAAAACAAAGCCAATTTCTCGATCATAAGTAGGTACGTTTTGCTTTTCATCAAGCCAAATCCTGTCCTCAACTTTCAATTGACCTTGTACATTGTTCTCTAAACCGGCAATACAGCGAAGTAGGGTTGTTTTGCCACTGCCGGATTCGCCGAGGATTGCGGTGATACCCTGACTAGGAAACTCGCTAGAAACCTCTAATTCAAACACCTGAGATTCGCTATGCAAGCTAGCTTTTAGCTTCGCAATGATGGAGGAAGACACGGCTTTATTACTATTTATCATTAGCGTCCCACTCTAAATTTACTCGCGATACCACGTTTTTGAAAACTATAAAGCGATAGCAAGGCAATGAATGAGAACACCAACATAATCGCCGATAGTTTATGAGCGCCAGCGTATTCTAAGGCTTCCACTTTGTCATAAATTTGAATAGAAACCACTTGGGTTTCAGTTGGAATATTGCCACCGATCATCAACACAATCCCAAACTCACCCACGGTATGCGCAAAGCCAAGTATTGCTGCACTGATAAAGCCAGGCTTAGCTAAGGGAAGAATGACGTGGAAAAATGTATCTAGGGGCTTTGAATGTAAAGTCGCGGCAGCTTCTATCGGTTTACTACCAATAGCTTCTACCGCGTTTTGAATCGGTTGCACAACAAATGGTAAAGAGTAGAACAAGGAAGCGATGACTAAACCCCAAAAGGTAAAGGGTAACAATCCTAAACCTAGCTGTTCGGTGAACTGGCCAATAGGACCATTAGGGCCCATCGCAATTAATAAGTAAAAACCTAACACAGTTGGCGGTAATACAAGGGGAAGGGCGACAATAGCGTTGATCGGGCCTCTTAACCACGATTTGGTTTTAGCGAGCCACACGGCAATAGGTGTACCTATAATCAACAATATTAAGGTAACCGTAAAAGCGAGCTTGATTGTTAGCCAAATGGCGTTGATATCAGAATCGGTAAGTCCCACGCTTGTTCCTTGTTAGCAAAGCAACACTATTTGCTCCGTGCAAAATTTAATCAACGTTATAATGGTGTGATTGTATGATGTTTTTCGCTTCATTGCTTTTTAAAAATGCAAAAAATGCGATTGCAGCGGGATTATTTTCACCTTTATTGAGCAAAATCACATCTTGTTTGATTGGAGCATATAAATTGTTAGGAATTTCCCAGAATGAACCGCTTTCAGGTAATTGTGAATAGGAGATAAAGCCAATATCAGCATTGCCTGTAGCAACAAATTGGTAAGTCTGAGATATGCTTTCACCTAGCACCCATTTAACTTTGGTTTGCGCCTTTAAATTTAAGTTTTCAAGAACACTCAATGCCGCCAAACCGTAGGGCGCAAATTTAGGGTTGGCAAGCGCAACCTTCCTGAATTTGCCTGTTACTAAAATGTCGTCGGAACCATCAATAAGTGAAGCATCGGATGACCATAAAATAAGTTTACCAATGGCATAGGTAAAGCGATGACTAGCTTTGGCTTTTTGTCGTTTGATTAACTCTTCTGGTTTTGTTTGATCAGCAGAAAGAAATACATCATAAGGCGCACCATTGACTATTTGAGCGTATAGCTTGCCTGAAGCGCTATATGAGACGATCAAAGAGTGTCCGCTTTGTTTTTCGAACGCTAATGATAATTGTTGCATTGGCTTTATGAAGTTGGATGCTACGGCGATCCTAGCTTGCCCAGCCTTTTTATTCTTATAATTAACTTCGCTGGATATGAGCTTATCTTTATCACCAGCTTGAACCGCAAGGCTTGCTTGAATGAAGGAGGAAATGCAGATTAAACAAGTAAAAAAAGTCAGTTTTATTAGAGGTGTGATGTAAAGTTTCATGAATGACTTATTATCAAACTGCTTAGTTGTAATCTGAATAGCAAGATCATAGCAGTTTCTAGTATAAACTGCTTTAAAAATGAATGTTGTTATCACATGTGTAAGTGGGAGGCAGGTTCAATATCAAAAACTAAATGATTTAAAGGCGCTATATTGCGAGGCTTTCAGGCCTCGCAATAGCAATTAGTTCTATCGATGGTATTGCGCGATTAATTGATCGAGCCTTTCTGCAAGTGCATTTAATTCCATCGTTTCGTGAGTAATCTCTTTAACCTTGTCGGTGTTGGCACTGGCACTTTCCCTTATCTCCAACATATGGTCGTTAATCGTATCAATTGAATGACTTTGCTCTTGAACCAAGTTAGCGACTTGCGTGCTGCTTACACTTATTTTGTCGAAGAGCCCTTTATTCTTCATCGATATGTCTTGTGCGATTGCAATAGATGAAGATGAGGCTTGAGATTGTTCAACTATTTGTCCAATTTCATGTGTCGCGTTCGATGAAGACTTTTTCAGTATTTCCATGATGTTCTGAATTTCTTGTGTCGAGTCGGCGGTTCTTCTTGCAAGGGTTCTTACTTCATCAGCAACAACAGCGAAACCGCGGCCATGTTCACCAGCTCGAGCTGCTTCAATCGCCGCGTTCAAGGCTAGCAAATTCGTTTGGTCAGAAATTGCCTGAATCGTAGATAGTGCACCTGCAATAGTATCGGTATTGGTGGTGAGTGATTTAATAACATCAGCAACCTCATGTATTTTTTCACTTAATTGCTTCATGTCATTTTGTGAGTCATCAATGACATTGCGCATTTTCTCCGCGTTTTGAGATGCCTCTTGGTTAATATTGTTGGCATCTTTTGCATTCGATGAGGCCATGGCCGATTGACTACTCACATCATCCAGTGCTTGCGCTATTTTAAAGGTGCGTTGTGCTTCCGACTCCACATTAATCAAAGTCGCTTGGGCATCGTTTTCCAGTGTAATTGCTACTTTTCTTAAATGTTGTCCATTTTCAGCAATGTCTTTGAATACATGCTCGAGTTTATCCGCAAAACTATTGTAGCCATTGGCAACGGCGACAATTTCTTTTTGGCCTTCTGACGGGAGTCGATATGAGAGGTCTGCGTCGCCTTGCCCAAGGTTTTCGAACAAGGACGCTAATTTTACAATGGGTTTAGTCACTGATGCTGAGATAAAGAAAGCAACAACGGCGCCTAATAGAACAATTAATGCAGACCAAAAGAATATTCGCCACTTTGTTTGAGTAACCGTTGCAAACACTTCATTAGTGGGGACTTCAGCAACGACGAACCATTTCATACTTGGAATATAACCCAGTGCCAATAACAACTCTTTACCATCTCTTTCTACAGATACAACAGAAAACGCTTGCTTTGCTTTGAGCTCATCGTTGAATGAAAAATCGTAAACATCAGAAATATTTGTGTTGCTGCTGATAGCGCTATTGCTATTCAATTGAACTTTACCTGAGCCATCTACTAGGTAAACAAACCCGCTTTTTTCAATTTTAAAGTTCTTCAGCATAGTGACAACGTCTTCAAATGAGCGTGATGTGCCTGCTAAACCGCGGCCATCGACTTGTTGGTAGTTGACATATAAATCGACAGCGCTTGAATTTGGATCATCATAAACACTCACCGAGTAATCCTGATTACTTTTTGAATATGCAAAGAACCAACCGTCAGCATTGTCATCTTTCAAGACTCTTAAGAAGCCTTCATTATTCCAATATTTGGCCGTTTTTTTATCAGCAAATGATGCGCCAGATAAACTGTTTGTTGTCGCAACATTTTGCAGTTTTTCGACTAGCAATGTTTCTTCTTTGGGATCAAAACCGTTCTTAGCCCATTGCAATATAAAGGGGTCAGAAGCCACCATTGTTGCTATGGTTTGCATCTTGACGATGCCTGCGTTTATTTCGTTGGCGATGCTAGTGACCAGTGTAGGCAACTCTTTCTCTAAAACACGTTCAGAAATGTTGTTTTTAGCCGTGATAACGCTAATAGAACCTACAAGAATAGCAGTCACAACAATAAATAATGACAGCGCGAGAATTATTTTTTGCCTGATCGAAATATCTAACATAGAAAATTGAAACCTTATGAAATGAAGTGAATTTGCTCAGTGTTATTTAAAGCTGACTTACAATTCCCTATGTATCGGCATTGTTTGTTATTCCTAAATCCAAAGCTATTCATTTTTTACACCTAGTTTGGACTTGAAATTGAAGACTTAGCCTACCTAAACCCTGCATTATATCAAGTGAATAGTCGGTGTGAGTTTTTTTGTCGGTGGTTTTATGTCACACTCTTTCGGTCGTAATCATCTATAATAAATCATGGGTAAAACCCTATTTTTGAAAATAGAACAAAATATAACAATTCAAAATAGACAGATGGAACAAATAAATGAAAAACCTTTTTAAACTAAGCTCTCTAGCTTTAGTTGTCACTCTGTCGGCTTGCTCGCCGGTGGAAGAGACTAACTCGATAACAAACAATAATACGCCTAGTCAGATAGAAAGCGCGACTGTGACCGCCGACTCTGCCATTGACGTAAGTAAAGATTACCATTCTTATGCAAACCCTGAGCAAGTGTTAGTGACACACTTGAATCTTGACCTAACAGCTGATTTCACAGCTAAAAAGCTTGTTGGCAGTGTGCAAGTAGATGTTAAGCGCCAAGTAGAAAATGCAAATGAATTGATTTTGGATACGCGCGAACTCAATATTTTAAGCGTAACGAGTAATGGTAACCCGGTTTCGTTCGACTTAAAGCCAGCAGATGAGAATTTAGGTGCAGCTTTGCATATCAACTTACCTGATGATGCAGAAAAGCTAACAATCAATTATGAAACT
Organism: Glaciecola sp. MF2-115; assembly: GCF_047250385.1. NCBI lineage: Bacteria > Pseudomonadati > Pseudomonadota > Gammaproteobacteria > Alteromonadales > Alteromonadaceae > Glaciecola > Glaciecola sp. MF2-115. The sequence goes on along the minus strand of NZ_JBLBVM010000056.1, from coordinate 349,444 downwards.
TCACCGTCTGCTTCCGGCGCACAATGGCTAACACCTGCCCAGACTGCGGGCAAAAAGCATCCGTTCTTGTTTACTCAAGCACAAGCGGTTCATGCTAGAAGTTTTATTCCATTACAGGATTCACCTCAGGTACGAGTGACTTATAACGCAACCATCAGAACGCCAAAAGAACTATTGGCCGTGATGAGTGCCTCAAATGATCCTGATACTGAGCGTGATGGTGTATATGAATTCAATATGCCTCAACCTATTCCTTCATATTTGATTGCATTAGCCATAGGTGATTTACAGTTCAAAGCAATGGGGGAGCGCACAGGGGTTTATGCTGAACCTTCGGTTTTAGCCTCGGCTGCCGCAGAGTTTGAAGATACGGAAAGTATGCTCATTGCGACTGAAAATAAATATGGTCCATATTCATGGGATCGTTATGACTTGCTAATCTTGCCACCATCATTCCCATTTGGCGGCATGGAGAATCCTCGTTTATCTTTTATTACGCCGACTGTTATAGCCGGTGATAAGAGTCTTGTCTCTTTGATTGCTCATGAGCTAGCACATAGTTGGTCTGGCAACACAGTGACGAATGCAACGTGGCGTGACTTATGGTTAAACGAAGGTTTCACGACGTACTTAACCTACAGAATAATGGAAATGATTTATGGTGAAGATCGCTACAATATGGAAGCCGTTCTTGGTTATCAAGATTTGCAGGCTGACATAGCTTCATTAGAGCCAAATGATCAAATACTCGCAATCGATTTGCGCGGCAGAAACCCTGATGATGTGTTCTCAAATATCCCTTACGAAAAAGGGGCATTGTTCCTTCGTGAAATAGAGCACAAAATAGGACGAGATAATTTTGATAAGTTTCTATTAAGTTATTTTGAGCGTTTCTCGTTCAAGAGCATTACGACCGATCAATTTATCGCTTACCTAGATGAAACTCTACTGAAAGAATATGCCGACAAACTCGATAAAGCACGCATTCAACAATGGATTTTTGAGCCAGGTATTCCAGAAGGAGCACCAGTGCCTGATTCTGATGCTTTCGTTAAAGTTGATTCAGCAAGAGCGGCTTGGTTAGCAGGTGAAAGCCGCGCAAACACAATTAAAACTGATGACTGGACAGTTCATCAATGGTTGTATTTCTTGAATAACATGCCTGAACAGTTACACGAAAAACAGTTAAACGAGTTGGACAAAGTATTCTCACTAACCGCTAGTAAGAATAACGAAATTGCACACAGTTGGTTGATGATAGCGGTAAGAAACGAATATAAGCCTGCTTACGAGCGTTTATATGAGTATCTGACCAGTATTGGCCGCAACAAGCTGGTTAAGCCTTTGTATCGCGAATTGTCGAAAACACCGGATGGAAAAGCTTTTGCGAAAAAAGCCTTTGAAGAAGCAAAACCCGGTTATCACCCTTTAACTGTGCACGCAAACGAAGGCTATGTGAATTAGTCATGAAAGGGCAGTACTTTAATTAATAATTTTTGCCGTCACGGTGTAAATATTTTGTTGTACTTGTTGGGCTGTTTTTTTCTATTATGCAATTTCCTGATATTTGGCTAATTGTTATGAGTAAAGATTACAGATTTCGCAAAGAAGAAAGTGAAGATTTTGACCATCAAGATTGGATCGTAGGCAAGCAACGTGACGAAAGCAAAGCTGAACAGACTAAAGCTGAGTTGATGCGCAAAAAACGCGCTAGCAAGCAAATGGCTAATGCGCGAAGCAAGCACAGCGACGATAACGAAAACATGCATTAAGTCTGTTTTTTTACTGAGAAGATGCATTAAGCATTGCACTCAAGATGAAATTCACGATATAAACCAGTAATCATTTGATTACTGGTTTTTTTGTGGATATTAGATTTTTAACAACCTTTCTGGAAGTTGCGGAAACGAGGCACTTCGGACGAGCAGCTGAAAACTTGTATTTAACACAGTCTGCTGTCAGTGCTCGCATTAAATTATTGGAAGAATATTTTAATACCGCCTTATTCATACGAAATCGAAATAGTATTCAAATAACCCCTGCGGGTGAAAAACTAATCCCTTATGCTCAAGAGCTCTCTGATACAATTGCGAAAGCACGAAAGTCACTGGCGGAAGAGGAGTGCCAGCATATTAGTTGTGGCTCAACTCAAAGTGCCTATCTGTTATTCCTTTCGACACTTCTACCAAGCATGCTGTCGCAGTTTAATTCCGTTAGTTTTCGACATGAAATTGCGACAATAGAGCAAATCACACGGCAGTTGCACGAGCACAGTATTGATTTTGCACTCACTAGTTCGCAGGTTAAATCGGATGATATAGAGAGCACATTATTGTTTGAAGTCCCCTTGTGTATTTACCTAACGAATAGCCCAACGAGCGAAGTGATCAACGATATCAATATTGAGTGGTCTGCATCTGCCAATGAAAAAATCGCTAAGAAGTATCCAGAATTGAGAAAGGCAAAACTTCGAACATCATCCATTGATGTCGCTTTAACCGTGGCTAAAGCTGAGCCAAGTCGACTTGTTTTACCTGTAAAAACGCACCCTTTTTTGGACGACAATCTGAAGCAAAGCATTGCATCTTTTGATGCAAATGAGTTACCACAAGGAATTAGCGTGCCAGTGTACTTAAACCAGTTAAAGAATCAGAGTAATAGCGGTGTAGAGGATGTTCTTGTATTCATGAAAAAGGCTGTGAAGCCGTAAGCAGTAGCTAGAGTAACTGCACCTTACACGTTTTGAACGCATAAGGTGCAGAGAAGGCTGTTCAGCAATTATGCTGCTTACTTAGCGCATTTTGCTTATTTGGGTAGTTTAGTAATAGGCTGATAACCTTCAGACTCTAGTTCTTCGTTAACGCAATTTAGCAAAAATGCTTCCATGCTTAATTCGCCAGTTCCTTCGTCTTCAGCTACTTCCATACAATACTGTTTAAGTTCTTTAATCAATTCGATATCGGCAACAGGACGATCATCAGCGACGGTTGAAGCAGCAAACAATAAAGCTGCCACTAAAAATGTAAATTTCATAAAAGCTCCAGATCAACACAATAATTAATTTCGCTCAGTTTATGCGCGAATCAGGTAATTGCGAGTTAAATAAATTGTTCTTCAAGTACATTTTATTTCGTTCAAAAAACCGACTATTTATCTTGATATGCTACAGTTAATGTCTATATTTCGCGCGAACTTTAGCTTTTAATTTTAACGAATACTTGGAATAAAAATGATAACGACTTTAATCGTTGTTGATTCACCTAATGAATTCAGTCAATTAGATTTACGTGACTGCTTAGTAATTGATTTTGATAGATATTTGTCGGAGTTCCCGAAACGTGGGGAAGGCAAAATGCGTGTTATAAACTTATGCGCTACAGACAGATATTTGAGTAAGGGCTATTACTGCTCGCTATTAGCAGAGGCGAGAACACATAAAGTATTGCCAAGCGTAAATACGATCAATGACTTGATTATTGAAAGTCAGGAACAAGCATTGCAAATGAAAACCATTACCTTGCCGAAATCGCTGAGCGATGAAGTGCAAGATGGTAGTCACTGTGATGTGTTTTTTGGTACTACTAAATCTGCGTCTATGAGTGGCATTGCAAAGTTTGCCTTTGAACGTTTCCCAGCGCCATTCTTACGTGTTTCCGTTAGCAAGCAAACCAACGCAACGCAAATGACAGTTGGCTTCGGAGAATGGCAATCAGGCGCGGCTATGGATAAGACTGAGTTAGCTAATGCGCTACATGAGTTTATGTTGAAAACATGGCGAAGCAGCAGCAAACAAAAGCAAGCGCGCTGGGATATGGCAATTTTGTGCAATGAGCATGAAGCGACACCGCCAAGTGATGCTAAAGCTATCAAGAACTTTATTAAAGCCGCTAAGTTAGTGGGTATTAATGCTGAAGTTATCAACTCACAGCAAGCGGCTAACATTGGTCATTATGATGCTTTGTTTATTCGTGAAACCACTGCTATTAACCATCCAACTTATCACATTGCTCGAAAGGCAGAGCAGGAAGGCTTGGTAGTTATGGATGACGCAACGAGCATTTTGAAATGCTGTAACAAAGTGTTTTTGCATGACGCGTTTAGTTATCACAAAGTACCATCGCCGCGCAGTCAGTTTATTTCCGATAACGAAGATGCAACGTGTGAAAAGCTAGCCGCTGATTTTGACTTTCCTATGGTATTGAAGTTACCTGAAAGCTCTTTTTCGATGGGCGTATTTAAGGTAAAGGATATTGAAGAGCTTAAATTGAAGCTTGAAAAGATGCTTAACGAATCGGCATTGGTATTGGTGCAAGAATATATTTTCACCGAATTTGATTGGCGAATTGGAGTGTTGAATGGACGTCCTGTTTACGCTTGTCGCTATCACATGGCGCGTGGTCACTGGCAAATTTACAACCATGACTCGAAAACTAACACCTCAGGTGGCTTTGAAACATTGCCAACTTTTGAAGTGCCCAAGCCTGTCCTTGATGCGGCAATAAAAGCCTGCTCAATCATAGGCAAAAGTTTATATGGTGTAGATATCAAACAAGCAAACGGCAAAGTTTATGTGATAGAGGTTAATGATAACCCTAGTATCGAATCAAAAGTTGAAGACGTCTATTTAGGCAAAGAACTTTATATGATCATTATGCAAGAGTTTGCTAACAGGTTGGAAGCCCGTGGCCGCTAATAAAGAGAGTAGCGAAGCAAATCTATTGCTAAGGCTCGCGACTATCAAAGACCTAGATGTTTTGGAAGCGCTAGAGTTAAGTTGTTTTGAAACAGATAGATTATCTCGCCGCCGACTCAGCTTTTGGATTAAAGCTGAACACGGTATTTTGGTTTTGGCCGAAAAGGCCGGCGAGGTGTTGGCATATGGCTTAGTGATTCTGCGCAAAGGCAGTCGCTCAGCGCGGCTTTATTCACTGGCTGTGCGCGCAGAAGCAAGAGGGCAGAATATTGCCAGTGACTTGCTGTTAAAGCTAGAGGAACTGTCAGTAGAGAAGCAACGCTTGTTCATGCGCTTGGAAGTTGCGGAAGATAACTTATCTGCAATCAAAATGTACAAAAAACTGGGCTACCATAAATTTGGGATCTATCGGCATTATTACGAGACTGGGGCAGATGCCTTACGTTTTCAAAAGTCGATTCAGCAATCAACTGTTGCAGATAGCATGCGTTTTTACCCATGGTACAAACAGACAACCGAATTTACATGCGGCCCAAGTGCTTTGATGATGGCAATGAAGTATCTAAACAGTGATACGCGCTTTGATCAAACAACTGAAATTGATATTTGGCGTCATGCCACTACGATATTCATGACTTCTGGGCATGGTGGTTGCCACCCATTAGGCTTGGCTCTCGCTGCTCATGAACGCGGCTTTGAAGTTGAAGTTTATAGCACTCAGGTGAATGATTTGTTTGTTGATGGTGTTCGCAGTGAACATAAAAAATCCATTATGCGAATCGTAGAGCAAGGATTTATAGAGCAAGCCAGTGAATTGGGCGTGCAAGTTCATAAGTCTGAAATCTATATGAGCAAACTAGAAGAAGCATTGGCTTTGGGTTGGGGCGTTATTTGCCTAATTAGCACTTATCAATTTGACGGTAAAAAAGCACCCCATTGGGTAGCCATCACTCATGCAGATGAGCGTTGTCTATATTTGCACGATCCAGACGGGAGTGAAGGCTTCTATTCTGAATCTGGGGATCGCTTAGATGCATCTAATCGGGCTGATGTGGGCGAAAGTGAAGATATCGATTTGGACTATCAACATCTTCCTATTTTAAAAGAAGATTTTGCATCGCTGTCGGTGTTTGGTAAAAGCAAACTCAGAACGTGTTTAGTTGTTAAGCCAAGAACAGCTGGGCGAAAAACTGCTGGGCGAAAAACTGCTGGGCCAAAAAACAGCTAAGTCAAAAACGGCTAAGTCAGAAGCATTGCAATAGAGTTTAGTCTTCAAGACCATTCATTTTTAAAAGGGCGGCATAGTCACTGTGTCGTCCAACCGCTCGTTGATGCACCGGCTCTATCACTTGCGCTGAACTGAGCGTCTTCACAATCCTTGTCGATTGAGCTTCCTCACTATTGCTTGCTTGATTGTTCCAACACTGATCCTGATTCGCTAAACCACAAAAAGTTAAAACACTTTCAATGCTGGCTTGTGGTTTTTGAACCAGTGCTTCGTAAGTGATCTCAAATATTTGTTCTGGATATGTTTTGTGCCAATGCCGCATTAGATCACGATACTCTTTGTAGTAATCTGATAACTCTCTTAAATCACACAAGTACGGTTCGTTTACCGCAAAATGGTTTTTGAAAATGGATAAAGCCGTATCTTCAAACTGTCTACTAAGGTGTATTATTTTTGCATGCGGAAACAGTGCACGGATTAAGCCGATAGATTGAAAGTTAGCTGGCAGCTTATCAATAACAAATGGGCTCTTTAGTTGCCGTTTTAAGACCGCCTTCTCATATAGTTTAGCGGCATGCTGACACAATTCTATGCCACTCTCTGTACTCAGTTTTGACATAAACAGAGGGTAGGCTTCCTTGCAATGGTGAGTAATGAAATTCACTACTTGGTTCGCTATAATTGGCTGCTCACCCAAACTGCTCACATCAGAATGACGACAAAGTAGTTGCTCTAACAAAGTCGATCCTGTGCGTGGTAAGCCAAGAATGAAGATAGGCGTGAAACTAATCGATGGCTCATGCTCTTGAGTATCTAAGTGTATGTTCGCTTTGATTGCCTCAAAAAGAGGACGAAGGCCTTTCACTCTGTAATCACATAGGCTCAGTTGAATATCATTCGCTACTTTCCAATGCTCGAAAGCTTCGGATGGGTGTTTTTTTAACTCGAAGTAACGACCCAAGGCGAAATGAACAAGCATCTTTGTTTTTTGTTTATTTCCCTGTTGTTTTGCTAAAGCCTCGTTTATTGAAAGAAGTCCAAGGTGTGCTTCATCGAGATTTTTCAATTGACCAAGATTGAGCCGTAAAAGCCAAGCATAAGCATTGAGTAATAAGTCTTTTGAGAGCTCGATGCATTGCTCTGCTAATTCGTCAGCTTTTTGTAACTGTCCAATTTCTCTGTAGAAATTTGCCGATTTATAAAGCACCTCGGGATGTTTAGGAAACTGATTAAGTGCGAAGCTAATTACAGTTTTAACATCGGCAAGGGAGTTAACGCTCTCAAAGGCATCTGCTAAATTGAATAATGGAGCGTGCTCTTGAGGAAGCAACTGGCATGCTTGACTTAATTGCTGAATAGCTACATCAAACTCTTCAACATCTAAAAGTGCGGAACCAAAATGAAAGTAAATATCGCCACGTTGAGGCTGCATCTTTAGCGATTCAGAAAATAATGAAAATGCCGTTTGGTAGTCACCATGTTGGACTGCAAGTTGTGCATTTTCCAAGTTCCTATTGACTATATTTACTACATCCAATGCGATGAATTCCTTTGTTATTATTTCAAACGAGTGACCGTTTTAATTTACCAATATAAAAATGACCAATATCAGGTCACCCATATCTAACTGGCATCTTACGTAATTTTGCCACAGTTTTCCCTTGGTTTTCAGATAATGAAGCGAATTTCTTTCATCGCTTTAATCTATGTACAGTCTAAAAATATGTTGGCCGAGGACTAGACAAAAAAAAGGCCTTGTCAGTGACAAGGCCTTTACATGCTTTTTACTGCTTAGAAGCTATAAGTTGCTTGCAAGTAGTAGAAGCCGCCATTAAAACCAAACGGTGAAGTTTCGTAATATACGCCACCCCAGTTGTTGTTTGGAATTCCTTGAGAACTTGGAATATTAATGCGCTCTGCATCTTGATCGAAGATATTCTGTGCACCAGCTGTTAGTGTGAAATCTTCAGTTAGGAAGTAACTAAATTCGAAGTCAACTGTCACTGCTGCACTAGCAGTAATAGCAGTTGCATCGTAATCTACGTGAACACCTTGGTATTCGCCATAGTAGTTAAGACGTGTAAAGAATGAATATTCGTCCATGCTTTGTGCCCATGTTGCTGTAGCACGATGGTTAGGAAGATCTTCTTCGATACGCTTAACTTTAAAGTCACCAGTAATAGCACTAAATCTATCAACTTCAGTTTCGTTCCAGTTGTACGCTAAGCTAAAGGTTGAATTGCCACCCATTAACTCAGTTGCGTAGTTTGCGACAACATCGATACCTGTCGTTGTAGTATCAAAGTCGTTCGTAAAGAAACTAACTTGTGCCAAACCATCTACGTTCGGTACACCAGCAGCTTTCAAAGTTGCTTTGTTTGCTTCAGTTAGAACAATCTTTTCAGACTGGCTAATACGATCTTCAACTTGGATGTTGTAGTAATCTAGTGTAATGAATACATCACCTAGCGTATAAACTGCACCCAATGTGAAACTCTTAGACTCTTCTGGTGTTAGCTCAGTACCACCTAACTCAACTGAAATTGGGTTTGTTGGTGGTAACAAGGCTGAATCTACAAGTACGCCGCTGCTCAGGTTAGTTTGAACGTTACTGACGTTAGCTTGACCAACAGTAGGGGCTCTAAAGCCTGTGCTGTATGAACTTCTGAAAGATAAGTCATCAGTTGCGTGGAATTGACCAGATAACTTGAAGTTAGTCGTTGAGCCAAATGAATCATAGTCTTCATAACGAACTGCAACACCCATTAAGAAAGCTTCAGTAAATGGGATTTCAGTATCAAAGTATAATGCGTAGTTACGACGCGTTGAAATACCTTGGTCTGAAGGTTTGAAACCAGGGAAACCGTTTGAACCTACGCTGAAACCTTGGTCAAACAAAGGACCATTTTCAAATGAAGCTACATCACCAGCAATAACTTCAAAGCTTTCTTCACGCCACTCAAGACCACCAGCGATGTTTACTTCACTGTAAAGGTCAAAATCAAACTGCTTAACCATATCTAGGTTAAAGCTTTTCTCAAGTTGGATGTATTTACCTGGCGAGAAATCACGAGGTGTATCAGGACCCAAAGAAGAGTTTAAAGTATTGTAAATAAAGTATTGTGATTCATTTCGACCTACTGAGCCGCTGACATCATAAAACCAACCTTCAGCGAAGCCTTCTTTAATTTCGCCTTTAGTACCGATGGTTAATGACGTATCAGTGATGTTACCACCAAAGTTTGGCGTAAAACCTTCTGGAATGTTTAGGTTATGTGCGAAGCAGTTTGCCGCTGAAAGTTGACCTAGTGCTGTTGGATCTGGAAGACCATTTGCGCCAATTTCAACTACTGGGCAGTTTAATTGCTGCGCTAAACCATCTAAAGAACCTACTAGGATGGTTGGAGTTGCTGCATCCCATGCTGCTTGGCCTGTTGGATCATCATCACCTGGACGGTACATAGGTGTTCCATCTACGTTACGGACGATACCGCCATAAACGCCTGGGCGAGTTGTCGGGTTACGATAGTAGAATCCACCACGAACGTCACGCTCGGAGTAGTTACCAAACATATAGAATTCTTTGTCGTCACCAAGATCAAGGCCGACATTACCAAAAAGTGATATGTCGTCGTTTATTTCAGGTGAGCCCCAAATTTGTGCTGGATCTTCAACATCTAGGCCTGCGGCAGCGAATGCAGCAGCATCTGGACGTTGCACACTGCGGCTTGTTGCGTCAGCGTTTTTGTATTGAAAGCTTAAGTTAGCAAAGCCATCGCTTGTGAATGGCAGACCAACGTTACCTGATAATTGAGTTGTATCGCCATCACCTTCGTAATAAGAACCGTGACGAAGTGATAAAGAACCACCTTCAGAGCTATCTTTTAGAACGAAGTTCATAACACCAGCTATAGCATCTGAACCGTATTGTGCAGCAGCGCCGTCACGAAGTACTTCAACTTGCTTCAATGCAACGCTAGGAATAACGCTGATATCAGGACCTTGAGCACCATCGTTGATACCACCACCTAAGAAAGCGATAACAGAAGAACGGTGACGACGTTTACCATTTAATAGTACCAATGTGCTATCCGCTGATAAACCACGTAGGTTAGCAGGACGAACCAAAGTAGCGGCGTCACTAATTGGGTTTGTATGCACGTTTAAAGAAGGGACAGTGCCTTTCAATAATTCTAGCATGTCGGTGTTGCCGCCTTTAGATAACTCATCTCCACCGATAATATCGATAGGAACTGGCGAGTCACCAATTGAGCGAGGAGCTGCACGGCTACCAACGATGGCGATTTTCTCGACCATAGTGGCTTTCTTTGTATCTTCTTCTTGTGCAACGGCTGGTAATGCTAAAGTGAGCGACGCGGCGGCACTAGCGGCCAAACCTATACGAACACTTCTTGATAATAGAGTGAGGTTATTTTTCATGTGTAATCCCAAATATTGTTGTTGAATTTAAACCTGTTGCGTTATTTGATTTTATTATTCGCAATCTTTATTACAACGCTTGCTTAAACTTCAAATTCTAACGTTCGATTTTTAGGCGTTGTACATTAGATATACCGCGCTTAAGCCCAAATTACAATTATTTCAATACAAAATTTTCGTTGAATTCAGTTATTTATGATGGAGATTGCTACTAATTCATTACTGAATGTTTTTTCTACCTTTGAAGCGGCGTGGGCTATAGAGACGAATAAGTATAAAAAATACTATAGATTATGGTTTTTAAAAAAACTAACGAGCAAAAAAAAACGCCCTGTTTTTGGGCGCTTTTTATTTACTTATTAGTAGCTTAACTTGATGAAGCCACAGTATAGATTTAGCTTTTAGCTTACTTTAAGCCTAATACCTTTTTACCTTGTTTAAAGGTTATATCCACTGGTATTTGCGCATCAGATAGTTTTTGTAAGTCGGCAGCTAAATCCGGTTTAATCACACCCATAGTGTCAACTAGGTCTGATACACCTTCATAATCACCATCACCTTGTAAAACAAGAATTTTATTTGAAAGTGCGTCAATGGCTTTACCCATTTTATCGATATCAACTAAATAAAAGCCGTCTTCATTTCGCTTAAATGCGCCTTCTTGTTTGAAGAAGTTGAAGCGAACCATATTCGCCTTACCATGAGCACTTGATGCGCCGAAGCGGATAGAACGGAATATGCCAGCCATAAAAGTTACATAATAATCTTCTAATACGCCTTCAGTAATGACGCCTTTATCTAACAATTGGCGAACCATGTATAAACCTAAGATATCGGCTTTACCTTCTTCGAGCGCTGAGCCATGTTCTTTTAATGCTTGTCGAACGGTGCCTTCGCCATTCAATAAGTTTTTGATACCTAAGCCGTGGGCCACTTCATGGAACATAGTATTGCCAAAGAAGGCATCAAAAGTAATATGTTTGCGTTGTTGTTCAACAATCAATTGCTCGGATATTGGTAGCATAATATGGTCGAACTTGGCGCGCATGGCATTTTTTAACTGTAGTCGACGAGTGCCTTTTTGTAACTGAACTTCTTCATCATTAGGGAGGTTGATTGCTATGGTTTTACTTCCAGCGTTCGAATGTCCAGCATAATAAATTACGTCATAGGCATTGAGGTCGGCGTCGGTTCCCGGCATTTGTGCTTTGTAAGCAGCTTCTACAGGTAGGCCTTTTTGTAGTTCAGGTAAAAATGCAGCGTACTTAGCTAATTTATCACTCCATGATAGATCTTTGAGTAGCACGTAAGATTCAAATGCCGCTCTGTAACCAAACAACTGATCTTCGTATACTTCAATTGGCCCAATAACGACATCAATTGGGTTTGTTTTCATGTCCATCCATGCAAAATCTGAGGCTTGGTAGTTGTCTGTTACCAATGCTTCTGCACGCATGCTCAAATAATTTGCAAAACTACTATCGTCAGCGAGCTTTGATGCTTGCATAAGTAGGTCGGCTGCCTTTCTTAGTTCAGCCTTGTAAACGTCTGAATACTTCTTGCTTGTCAATTTACCATTTTCGTCACGCTCAACGATAGAATACAGACCTTCCTTATCTTCGAAACTTGCTGCCTCGAACTCTTCTTTTGTCATATCTGCAGGATAAAACTGGGCACCTTTAGATTTTTCTTCAACGCCAGATAGAAATGGCGCATCACCATTTAATCTGTCCCATGGACCATAATTGATATCTGCAAATTTTTTCACTTTAGGGTCAGCAATACTGTTTAAAAAGCTTTCTTTATCTTGTCCGTATGCTTGCTTCCAAAATAGATCATCCATAATGATAGAAGCATCTATGAGCAAGCTCAGCATTTCTTTCTGATTCGCTGTGTAAGAAGAAATATCTGCGGTTAATTCAACTGGATGATAAATGTCGAGTCTCGATTCATCGATAGTCAATGTTGGGCTGGTACTTTTCATATCAGTTGCTGGGCTTGTGTTCGATTCAGAACTTGGCTTTGAGCAACCCGTTAGGGAGGAGATGACTACTGCCGCGATGGCACTTAGAGCGACAACTTTAAATTTATGCATGGTTTATCCTGTTTTATTCTTATTTTAATGAGTAGGTTTTTAATGAGTAAATTCATGTGCAATGCGTTTGCTTAACGCGATAGCTAAATCTTAAGGTAGAACCTGAGGGAATTGCAAACGCAAGTGAGCTTGAATGCCGAACGCTTATTCAATTACCTCAACTTTATTTTCCGGAAAGATCACATTTGGGTCGAGTTCTGGGAACATCTGCCACAACATGTCTCTGTCTTCTCGAAGTCCTGAGCCGTCAAGATACTTCCAAGTGTTATTTCTTGTATCTTTTATTGCTACCATGAAACCGATAGTTCTGAATTGCTGTCCATTGACTTCCATCACGGATACACGAGGAACGATACTGATACGTTCTTTACCAGCTTCATAAAAAGGCCCAGGATCTTGAAAGTCGTTACTCAGCATTTTCACCCCAAGGGAATCTAATTGCTTTAAAGCTTCTACTGTAAAGGCTGTGAAATTTTCTTTACCTCCCAAAAGCGGAAAAAGGGCGGGGTGTGTTTTTTCAACAAAAATAGCAACGTCACCTGTTAACATAGCTGAAATCATCAATTCTATATCTGCTTTAATTTGTTCTTTCTCTGCATTTGTTGGTGAACTTGCTTGCGTCTCGCTGGCCGTGTTCATTGCTTTTATTTCAGCGCTGCTGTTTGATGACATCAATACAATGCTAAGAGTTAAGAATAATGCTGGGAGGTAGCTCTGATAAAAAGCATTTTTGTTAGAACGAAGAAATACAGCCGAGAACATGACAAAACCTAAGAAAAATTTAAATATTGAGAATACTTTTGCATAAATTTGTCAGAATTCAAACTAATTCTGTATAACTGTTTTATAAACATCCTGATATCATCTATCTCAACAACTATTACTATTTTTAAAGCTAGGAAACTGATTCACTATGCCGACCTTATCTTTTGAAGCCCCTGATGAATTGTCGCAGGTCTACCTTGTAGGTGGTGCCGTGCGCGATAAGTTGATGGGTGTTGCTAGTAAAGATAGAGACTTCGTCGTTGTAGGTGAGAGTCCGCAAAGAATGCTTCAATTGGGATTTCTTCCGGTTGGCGATGATTTTCCTGTATTCCTTCACCCTAAAACCAAAGAAGAATACGCTTTAGCACGCACCGAGCGGAAGACGGGAAAAGGGTATCGAGGCTTTGCCGCTGAAGCAAATGAAAACATTAGTTTAGAGGAAGACCTAGCGCGACGTGATCTTACCGTTAATTCAATGGCTATGGATAAGTACGGAACGATTGTTGATATCTACAATGGTCAACAAGACATAGCTGATAAAGTATTAAAACATACAACCTCCGCCTTCGAGGAAGATCCTGTCAGAGTGTTAAGGCTAGCTCGATTTTACGCGCGCTTTGGGCCTGAATGGCGTATTCATGAATCAACGAAGCAGCTGATGCAAGATATGTATCAAAAAGGTGAGTTGAGTCACTTAGTGGCAGAGCGTGTTTGGAAAGAAACAGAACGAGCGCTGATGGAGCCTTATCCGCATTTGTTTTTCGAAACACTTATCGATTTCGAGATCTTTCCTGAAATAGCCAATATGCGAGGTGTTGAACAACCGGTGCAGCATCATCCTGAGGGAGATGTTTTTGTGCATACGATGCTGGTATTGCAACGGGCTGCTAATTTGAAATTTGATTTACCTACAAGGTTTGCCGCTCTTACTCATGATTTTGGTAAGCCAGTAGCATTTGAAACCTTTGGCAAATTGCATGGACATGAGCAAATGGGCATTCAGGTGATAGAAACATTTTGTGAACGTTTGAAAGTGCCTAAAAAATTAGCAGAGCTAGCTAAGCTAACGAGTGATAATCATACCCGCTGCCATAAAATTCGCGAGCTAAAACCCAAAACATTACACGCGTTCTTAGTCGACAATATGAATGCGCTTAAAAACGAACAGCGATTCGTGCAATTTTTAGATGCATGCATGTGTGATTCTCAAGGGCGCGGCCCCACAATGGTCGATAAGGCATATCCTCAAGCAGATATTGCGAAGTCTTATTTGTCTGCTCTCAAAAAAGTTGATGCAAAACAAGTTGTCAAACATGCGATTGCGCAAGGGAAACAAGGAAAGCAGATTAGCGAAGCGCTGCGTGTCGCCGAAATAAATGCTATCCGCGAGCATCAATTACAATTCGATTCACATTAGTCAAGGTTTGTAGGTTTGCAACGGCACTACAAGACCTAGGTGTCGTTTTTAGTGCTTTAAAAAAAGACTATTTCTCTTAGCTAGCATGTATGTCTAGTATGCATGCTAGAAACTCAGAAACTCAGAAACTCAGAAACTCAGAAACTTAGAAACTTAGAAACTCAGAAACTCAAGACTTAAAGTATTAAAACTCACGATACTTCGTTATGAAAATGAATACTCTGATCGTGCTATTAGTTGCCTAATTGTTCGCAACATCTTTTATACTAAGTTAAATAAATACGCAAATTAAGTACTTAGCCTATAGTGTCGATAAACTATATTGTCGATACGTTGATGCAAAGTATCAAGAGTTGCCACATTAGCGCCGAAAGGCAGTAAACATTGCCCTCACTTATATAAACGGATTTGGAAAACAGTGATAAACGATAGTGAAGAAAAACTAAGTTGCCAACGCGATATAATAACCACGCTGTATACAGACAGTTTTGGCGGGTTACTTATATCCATGCTTTGTGTTTTAGTCCTGATATTTGGTTATCCCACTGAAGGTTTAATGGAGTTCAAATACGTTTGGGCCACTGCTTTTTTCCTCATCCTCATCTTCCGACTACTTGATTATGCCTATTGGTACAAAAAACTTAAAGGTTGTGAGTATCTACCAGCAAATACAAAATTACGGTTCATAGTTGGTGTTGCCAGTTCTGGGCTAATGTGGTCCGTATATTCGATTGTAATCTTCGAACACGTTGACATTATCGAATTAGCAACGACTGTTATATTATTCTCAGCCCTTGCCGGTGGCGGCGCAACGGTGCTCTCAGGTGATAAAAAACTAGCCGTTTTTTATACCACTGTGTTACTTCTGCCACTGTGTGTGTTGATGTTACTTAGTACAGACGAAAATCATAATTTACTCGGTTTTCTAGGTATATTCTTTACGCTTATTTTAATTTTTGCCAGCATTCGTTCGGCAAACTTCACTGCATCCACAATAGATTTAAAGAATAGAAATCTGTCTCTTGTAAAAGAGATGGAAGTAAAGAATAAGCAGATATCGGAAGTCAATCGAGTCTTAGAAGCTAAAGTCGATGCTCGTACCAAAGAAATTTTTGCGCTCTCAAACATTGATCCTTTAACAGGCCTGTACAACAGAACCGCGTTTTCAAGAAGTCTGGATGATATTTTAAGTCTTTGCCGCCAGGAAAATCGTAGTCTAGCCCTGCTGTTTGTTGATTTAGATGGCTTCAAATCGGTTAACGATACACAAGGGCACGCCGTTGGTGATAAGGTCTTGGTCGCTATTTCGCAGCGACTTGTTCTGATTGCAAAAGGACCCGCTCACATATGCCGATGGGGCGGTGACGAGTTCATTATTGTGATAGAAGATGTTACCTCGGATGAAGCGGTTGAGTTTGGTCGCGATGTTATTAAATCGCTGTCTCAACGTATACAAGTTGGAATGAGCAAAGTAAGTGTCGGTGCAACCATCGGCGTTGCGATGTTTCCAGAGCATGGCACTAAAGAGTCAGAATTAATTTCTTTGGCTGATACTGCCATGTATGTTCAAAAAGCCATTTCCAAATCCGATGTGTGCGTGTTCTCAGAAGAAATGCGTAAAACTCAGATTCGCGAACAAGAGCTTAAAGAAGGCTTAGCCGTTGCGCTGAGTAACAAAGAATTCCATTTGGTTTATCAACCGGTTATTGATAATGACACTAAAAAAGTATCATTTTGTGAAGTATTACTGCGTTGGAACTTGAACGGACAACTAGTGCCACCACAAGAATTTATTCCCATAGCAGAGCAGTTTGGTTTTATTCACGAAATTGGTGAGTGGGTATTACAAACCGCGTGTCATGAAGTGGGAGATTGGATATTTGATGAATCGGTTGACCTATCGGTCAATGTTTCGGTTGCTCAATTAATTCGTTCTGACTTCATTGACATAATTAAACGAGTATTAGAAAGCTCTGGCTTTCCGGGTCCTAAACTGCACCTAGAAATAACTGAATCGCTGTTTGCAAGTAATATGGAAACCATGCAGAAACAAGTTCATGAATTGCAAAAGTTGGGCATTAAAGTATCGGTTGATGACTTTGGAACGGGCTTCTCTTCACTCTCCCAACTTCAGAGCTTATCTGCTGATATCGTAAAGATCGACCGTTCATTTGTCGCAAGCATGGGAACGGGTGGTCAAGCGATTATTCAAGCCACTCAGTATATGGCAAATGAGCTAGGCTATTCCGTCGTGGCCGAGGGGGTTGAAACTAGAGAACAAGCAGATCAGCTTTCTAATATTGGTATCACATGTTCACAAGGGTTTTATTTCAGTCATCCCATGACGATTGCAGAACTGCCTAATTGGTTTGATGAGTTCAATGAGACCAAAACCTTAAATCACTTAGACGAGGAAAGCGGCGACGATACAGTAGACTCTTAGCATTCGTTTTGTCGATAAGGCCTATAAAGAATTTCAGCTATTATATGCCGGTAGCTTAGTAAATGACTATCAGATATATAATGCCGAGAAGGTATAAATTACTGAGATTAATTGGATATTCTCTCGCAAGGGCTTTATGCTAGATAAAAATTGTTGAAGGGCTGAATAAAAGGACGTATTCGTCTTACGGTAATCCTTCCTCATTGACTTAAGTGTCTTCATTCAATCATATTAATTAAAATGCAGAAAGAGCAATATTCTCTGCTGTTAAAAACTAAAAGCAAGGTAATCTATGAAACAATTCTGTCAATCTTCTCTGTCGAAGATCGTGCTTTTTTCAATTGGCTTCAGTGTCTTTTCAAGTCAAGTATTGGCTTCTGTAGACACTTCGAAAGTGGGCTATTTTCAGACGCCCAGCATCCATGAAAGCACGCTGGTTTTTGCTGCTGAAGGCGATTTGTGGCGAGTGAAGCACAGTGGTGGTTTGCTTTCGGATGAAGCTGTTAGATTAACGACGCATTCTGCGGAAGAGTTAACACCATTTATATCCCCTGATGGCACAGATATCGCCTTTTCTGCAAATTATGAAGGCACTACAGAAGTATATTTAACATCAGTAAAGGGGGGGGCGCCGAAGCGCATCACTTTTGAAAACAGCCGTGCACTAGTGAAGGGGTGGACTGCCAACGGTGATATTCTGTATGCAACTTCCACCACTATTACTGGCCCTGCTAACAGTTGGGTACTGAAAACGGTGAATCCAAGTACTTTAGTAATAAATAATATTGAAGTTTCTGATGCTGTGGAAGGCGTGATAGATGAGCAAGGGAAAACAATTTACTTTGTACAACACGGTCTGCAAATCTCCACCGATAATGCCAACCATTATAAAGGCGGAGCAACGGGTGAGCTTTGGCAATTTAATTTGGATAACTCGGGCGAGGCGAAAAAGCTAACTGAATTGCATGAAGGTTCAGTGAAAAACCCGATGTTGTTTAATGGTCGACTCTATTTTATTAGTAATCAGAGCGGCATAGACAATTTGTGGAGCATGACGCTAGATGGCAAAGACGCAGAGCCTGTTACCAAATATAAGGACTGGGGCGTGCGCAGTGCTTCAATGCATAATGGTAAGATTGCTTATCAGTTGGGGGCCGATATTTTCGTTTTAGATCTTGTTCAAAATAGCAGTGAAAAAGCAAAAATTGCTCTAACCTCCGACTTTCCTCAATTACGCGAACGCTGGATAGAAAAACCACTCGATCACCTTAGCTTTGGTTCTTTATCACCAAAGGCGGACAAAGTCGCACTGACTGCCCGAGGCAGGATCGCGGTGGTTGGTACTGACAAAAAAAGATTGATTGAATTAAACACCAGTGCTACTTCTCGAAATAGACATGCAATTTTGAATAACGACAATGAGTCAGTCTTTGCTTTCAACGATAACAGTGGTGAAAGTGAAATTTGGCAGTTTTGGTTAGATGGTAAAACCGAAGCTAAACAGCTAACAAATGACGGTAAAACATCGCGCTTGAGTATGTGGTTGTCTCCCGATGGGAGGAAGCTGGCACATAATACAAAACATGGAGAATTGTTTGTACTCGATATTGAGTCGGGAGAGAACCGTCTTATCCTTGATAACATAGGTTCAGGTTTAGAGACATTCAAGTGGTTCAAAGATAGCGATTCGATTGCGCTTGCTTACACTAAATTGCGTGAGGAAAGAACTTCGGTCGTATTGTATTCACTTTCCGAAAATAAATCAGAGACTTTGACTAGTCAGAAATATGAATCATATTCTCCAGCTTTTAGTGCCGATGGTTCGTGGCTTTATTTCTTATCTGATCGTAATTTTAATGCAAGCCCTAGCAGCCCGTGGGGCGATAGAAATATGGGCCCTGCATTTGATCGCACAACTGAAATATACGCAATAGCGTTGAAAGAAGACGCAGAATTTCCTTTTGCAGAACCTGAAGAAAATATTGATACAGAATCACAAGGCGAAGATGATTTAGAATACGATGCATCTGAGCAAGATGACGAATCTAAAGATGATGCTGATGCGGATACTGCAGGTGAAAGCACCAATTCAGATGAATTGTCAGTAATGGAAATTAATTGGGAAGGTATTCAAAAGAGACTTTGGAAAGTCCCGGTCAGCGCTGGTAACTATAGACAACTCAGCGCCAATTCTAGGTTCCTTTACGTTGTTGAGCGTATCAGTGAGCCGAACGCTAGGCCAAATTTGAAGTCCATTCGCATTAAAACGAGTCCTTCATTAAGAACCTTCACTTCGGCAATCGCTAATTATGAGCTTTCAAATGATGGTGAATCATTACTAATTCAAAAAGGCCGAGGCAGCAGCTCTTCAATGTATATCGTTGCCGCTGGAGCTGTTTTCCCAAGCGATGCAAGAGACAATATGGTGCATACTCAAGGATGGAAAATCCGCATTGAACCACAAAACGAATGGCGCCAAATGTTCAAAGATGCGTGGCTCATGCACAGAGACTCTTTATTTGACTCCGACATGCGAGGCGTTGATTGGCTTGCCACTAAAGCTAAATACGAACCTCTTCTCTCACGCTTAACTGATCGAAGAGAGCTGAACGATATATTCAAGCAAATGATGGGTGAGCTCAACGCTCTTCACTCACAAGTAAGAGGCGGCGATATTCCTGAGAATGATGATGTTGCGTCTTCATCAACACTAGGCGCGGCTTTCGTAGATTCGGATGATGGCGTTTTAATCTCACATATTTATCTGCATGATCCAGAATTGCCTGACGAAGCATCACCCTTAGCGCGTCCGGGTGTTGATGCTAAAAATGGCGATATTATTAAGGCGATCAATAATATCGCAATCACAACAGTTGCCGATTTAGTTAAACAATTGAAGTTCCAAGCGGGAAAACAAGTCTTATTAACTTTAGAGCGCGATGGCACGGTTATAAATACTATCGCGAAACCTGAATCCAGTCGCAGTGAAGGAAGCTTTAGGTATAAAAACTGGGTTTATTCAAATGCCACTAAGGTTAACGAAGAAGACAGCGAGATTGGTTATTTACATTTGTATGCCATGACGTCGCGTGACTTATCTACTTTCGTAAAAGAATTCTATGCTCAATATCAAAAGCAAGGATTGATTATTGATGTTCGCCGAAACCGAGGCGGCAATATCGACAGTATCATTATCGAAAAATTGATGCGAAGAGCTTGGTCCTTTTGGCAGAACACAAATGGTGACCGTTCAACTAACATGCAACAAGCATTTAGAGGTCACTTAGTCGTATTAGCTGATGAATTTACTTACTCCGATGGTGAAACTTTTACCGCAGGTATTCGTGCGCTTGAACTAGGAACGGTTATTGGTAAACAGACTGCCGGTGCTGGTGTTTGGTTGAGTGGTGGTAACTCAGTAGTGGATGGCGGAATGGCGCGTGTAGCCGAGTTCCCCGTATTCGCAATGGACGGACGTTGGATCACAGAAGGCCGCGGGATTTCACCAGATATCGAGGTGAACAATATGCCTCATGCTACTTATCTTGGTGGGGATGCTCAGTTGGAGAAAGCAATTTCTTATCTGCAAGAAAAAATCAAAGCAGAACCAATTCCTGCGTACGAAGCGAAGCCTTTCCCGAAAGTCCAACAAACGGCTGATGATATTAAATGAAGAAGGTAATTCTTCTTACCTTCGTTGTTTTAGGCCTATTGATAATGACTGCGTGGATGATGTCACCAGTCAGGCCGGTGGCTTGGATGCCTGATCCAGATGTGGGTCTCAGTGCACAATTCGGAGCTAATGAAAGGCTTTATGAACTCAATAACACTGCCTTGCAGAAGCAGTATTTGCAAGACGTAGGCGAGGGGCCTGAAGACATTGTAATTGGTGATGACGGATACTTATATACGGGTTACCAAGATGGTCGAATTGTTAGAGTTTTAGTAGAGGAAGTATTAAAAGTTTATCAAAACGAAAATGCCTCGACGACTGACATTCAATATGAGGAGTTTGTAAACACTCAGGGCCGTCCACTTGGATTGCGTTTCGATGCTCAAGGTAATTTGATCGTTGCTGATGCATTAAAAGGTCTTATTTCAATCGACAAACAGCGAAATATCAGTGTGTTGGCTGATGAATTTGACGGCAAGAAGCTGCTGTTAGTTGATCATCTCGACATAGCTGAAGATGGCACTATTTGGTTTAGCGATGCGTCTGCGCGATATGATATATATGGCTTCATGTATGACTTTTTGGAAGCAACATCTACTGGCCGCTTACTAAGTTACAAGCCTTCCACTGGCGAAACCGAAGTCAGAATGGATGGTTTATTCTTCGCTAATGGCGTGGCAGTCGCCCCTAATGATGAGTTTGTTTTAATCAATGAAACTGGCAGAGCGAAGATTCATCGTCTTTGGTTGAAAGGGGATAAAACAGGTTCTCGGGATATCTTTTTAGAGCATTTACCTGGGATGCCAGATAACTTGTCTTTTAAAGATGGGATCTTCTGGGTATCGCTAATCACATTAAGAGATCCTTTGGTTGAAGGTTTAGCTCAAAACACGTTTTTGCGCAGAGTGATAGGTGGATTACCCAAAGCAATGTTAAAAGCCAGCTCACATTATGCTTTCGTCATAGGTGTGACTTCTGAGGGCAAGGTAGTACATAATTTGCAGTCAAGCAAAGGCTATCAGAGTATTACCACTGCCACTGAACACGAAGGTCATTTGTTTTTAGGCTCACTGGCAAACAGTAGTATAGCCGTCGCTAAATTGCCATAAGAAGCGGCTTACTTTTTTGCGTCAGGGCGATACTTTTTGACCATACCTTGTAAAAAGTTTCTTAGTAGCTGATCGCCACATGCTTTGTAACTGCGGTGGTCAGGTTTGCGAAATAGCGCTGAAAGCTCGCCTTTACTAATCCTAAAGTTGGCATACTTCAACACTTCAATCATATCGTCATCACGATAAGACATCGCAATTCTAATTTTACGTAGCACATCGTTGTTACTTAAACGCTCATCGCCTTGCAAAATTTTTGGCTCAACGCCTTCTTGCTTTCCACGTCTCTTAATAATTAAGCCATCTAAGAAAAGTGAGATTATTTTATCACGGCAAAGAATAAAGCCAGGCTCTTCTTCTTTTTTCATGATCCTGTGCAGGTATTCAGTTTCCATTTCGTAACCGGCTAACTTAAATAAATCAATCGCAGAGCCATCGTTAAGTTTTAAGGCGAAGCGTATGCGGCGTAGAACGTCGTTGTGTATCATAGTTTGTCTGTCACGAATTGAAAAATGCGAGTATATACTAAGGCTTAGCAAGTTTATAGCGCTTATCAGTTTCTAAGCGCCTAAATCAAAGCGATTCATCGGCCGTTTGAGGTTTAATAAAAGGCAATAATCGTGTATAGTGCGCGCGATTTTCAACAATAGTGAAAAATACCATTTTTTCTCTATTACAATTCTATATATTCGGACACTTCTTTGATTACTACAGCTAACATCACCATGCAGTTTGGCGCTAAGCCACTTTTTGAAAATATATCGGCCAAATTCGGAAACGGAAACCGTTACGGACTTATCGGCGCGAACGGCTGTGGTAAATCTACCTTCATGAAAATCATGACTGGCGAATTGCAGCCTACCTCAGGAAATGTATCTATTTCTCCGGGTGAAAAGTTAGGAACGCTAAGCCAAGATCAGTTCGCCTTTGAGAATTTCTCGGTAGTTGACGCGGTTATCATGGGCGATGCTAAGTTGTGGGAAGTTAAACAAGAACGCGATCGTATCTACTCTTTACCAGAAATGTCTGAAGACGACGGCATGAAAGTAGCAGATTTAGAATCAGAGTTTGCTGAAATGGATGGTTACACAGCCGAAACAAGAGCCATTGAGCTTTTAGTTGAAGCTGGTATTGATGAAGAGTATCACTTCGGCTTAATGTCTGAAGTTGCGCCAGGCTTGAAGCTGAGAGTGCTAATCGCTCAAGCTTTATTTTCAGATCCTGATATTTTGCTACTCGACGAACCAACGAACAACTTGGATATCTACACCATTAAATGGTTGGAAGATGTTTTAAACCAACGTAAATGCACCATGGTGATTATTTCGCATGACCGCCACTTCCTTAATTCTGTTTGTACTCATATGGCAGATATTGATTTTGGTGAATTACGCATTTACCCAGGTAACTATGAAGCGTATCAAGCTGCAGCAGCCTTAGCGCAAGAGCAAATACATCGTGAAAACGATAAAAAGGCAACAGAAATTGAAGAGCTACAAGGCTTCGTAGCGCGATTCTCTGCTAACGCTTCAAAAGCAAAACAAGCAACTTCACGAGCAAAAAGATTAGAAAAAATTGAACTGACTGAAGTAATAGCTTCGAGTCGCCAAACCCCTTACATCACGTATAAGCAACATAAAAAACTACACCGTTTAGCGCTTGAACTGACTAATTTAAGTCACGGCTTTGAGGGCGAAACATTGTTCGAGAGTAAAGAAATACTCTTGGAAGCGGGTTCAAAACTGGCGGTCATTGGTGAGAATGGTGCAGGTAAAACGACATTCTTGCGTTGCTTGATGGACGAGTTGAAAGCGAACGGTGGTGTCGTTAAATGGTCTGAAAATGCTCAAATTGGTTACTGCCCTCAAGACAGTACCAAAGACTTTTCAGCTGACATTACGTTGTTCGATTGGATGTCACAATGGCGCACACCCAAACACGATGATTTAGCCGTTCGCGCAATACTTGGTCGCTTGTTGTTTACCTCTGACGATGTGAATAAAAAAGTTAACGTCTGCTCTGGTGGCGAAAAGAATAGACTCATGTTTGGTAAGTTAATGATGTTAGATGTAAACGTTCTTATTATGGATGAGCCAACTAACCACATGGATATGGAAGCGATTGAGGCACTGAACAAAGCCTTGAAAAACTTCGATGGCACATTGATTTTCGTGAGCCACGATAGAGAATTCGTTTCAACATTGGCAACCAGTATCATTGAAATAAAAGATAAGAAGCTGAACTACTTCCAAGGTAGCTACGACGAGTATGCTAGCCTCTCTCGCTAGTGTTTTTTGCTAGCGCCTTTCGCTAGCTTCTCTCATTAGGAAGCGTGCATACACAGCAGCTTAATAAAAACGGTCTTTTCCCATTGGGAATGACCGTTTTTTTATGTCCGAAACATTTAGAAACGAATTAGTCGTTTGACTCGACAGTAAATTGTTCAATTCCTAAGCTCACACTGTTAGCTTGTACTAATGCTAATTGTTTGTTGCTTAAAACGAAGGTTCGCTTACTGCAGCACATTGGAGCTTTTCTTCATAAAATAGAAAGAGTATGAATATGAAGCATGAATGAGGAGTCTGCATAAAGAGTCTGTATGAACTTATCCAGCGTGAACTAAATTTGCGCGAATGAAACCAGCGCAAACTGACACAAATAAAATGACAAGGAAGAGAGTGCAATGCTTAGTATTTCAGGTATCACAAAAACCTATGACAATGGGGTTAAAGCTTTAAATAACGTCAATATCACCATACCAAATGGCTTGTTTGGTTTACTGGGCCCCAATGGTGCTGGTAAGTCATCATTGATGAGAACGATTGCAACCTTGCAGCAGCCTGATGCCGGAACCATTACCTTTGATGGCATCGATGTGCTCTCACAAGCCAACGAGCTACGCAGACGCTTAGGTTATTTACCTCAAGATTTTGGTGTATATCCGCGTGTCAGTGCCTACGATTTACTCGATCACCTCGCTATATTAAAAGGGATTTCAAACAAAGCTGAACGCCACGAAGCCGTAAACGCTTTGCTGGCACACGTTAATTTATTTCAACATCGCAAGCAGGCTGTGAGCGGCTTTTCAGGAGGCATGCGTCAGCGCTTTGGGATTGCACAAGCCTTGTTGGGCGATCCCGACTTGCTAATTGTCGATGAACCGACAGCTGGGCTAGATCCCGAAGAACGTAATCGTTTTCATAATTTATTAGTCTCGCTTGGCGAAGATAAAGTCATCATACTTTCAACACACATCGTAGATGACGTATCCGAGCTATGTGCAGATATGGCAGTACTTGGTGCGGGCGAAATTCTTTTACAGGGTAACCCAATAGAAGTAACCAATAATCTCGCTGGAAAAATATGGCGAAAAACCGTCAGCATGGAAGAAGCAAAAGAAGTTGAGGCCAACATGGCCTTAATATCGAAACGACTGTTTGCGGGTCGAACCGTGGTGCACGTGATGGCCGATTCAGCGCCAGAAGGATTCGAATCTGCACCCACTAATTTGGAAGATGTGTATTTCTCCACTTTGCATAAACAACGCAATAGCGCAGCTTAAGGAAATATCATGTTTTTAAAAATGCTGTCTTTTGAGTGGCGTTACTACACCAAGCAACCCTCTTTCATCGTAACTTGCTTAGTCTTTTTCTTGTTACCTTATCTAGCAATGACGATCGATCAAGTGTCAATTGGTGGCGGCGGTAACACTAATTTAAATAGTCCATATGCCATCGCGCAAACGATGTTGATCTTTGGCTTGTTTGCCATGTTTGTTGTCGTTAACTTTGTTGCAAATACGGCAAGTCGAAATGACACGTCGATGATGGCAGAAATTGTCTGCACAAAGCCGGTGCCGCCCACTTCCTATCAGTTAGGACGATTCTTTGGGGCATTCTTAGTTAGTGTCACAGTATTCTCAATGGTGCCGCTTGCGCTTATTATTGGCTCACTTATGCCTTGGTTGGATCAAGAGAGGTTAGGTGATTTCTCTTTAAGCTACTACGCCGCTCCCTTTTTGATTTACTCCGTAAGCACTATCTTTGTGCTGTCTACCTTGTTCTACGCCATTGCCCTGCGATTCAGGAGCATCATGGCTGTTTATTTGACAGCATTGGGCTTGTTCATCATTTATATTGTTTCGGCCGCTATTTTTGATGAACCAAATCAACGACAAATACTCGCCTTGGTTGACCCATTTGGCCTGCGCACATTTGGAGAAGTTACAAGTTACTGGACGCCTTTTGATCGAAACACAACCACTGTTCAATTAAGCGAAAAGGTGCTGATCAACCGAGCTATTTGGATCGGCATTGGCGTTGCTAGCTTACTTGCGTTCGGCAGATTATTTTCGCCGTTGAAGCTAAAATCAAATAAACAAAAGAAAAGTAAAAACACAACTAAGATGGCAACGCCAACGGGCGGTTTGAGTAAAGCTAAATACCAAATGAATTCTGGTTTACAACAATTTATAGCCAGAACGAAATTTGAAGTGAAACAAGTGGTGTTTAGCCCCGCATTTCCTGTATTGATGTTGTTCTGCGCTTTTAATTTAATTGCTCAATTCGTTGATCCTAGGGGCTTTTACGGAGCATCTAATTGGCCTTTAACCCAAACGATGGTGCAACTGATTGAAGGCGCTTTTGGTCTAGTTAATATCATTGTCATTACCTACTACAGCGCCGAAGTAGTGTGGCGAGAACGCTCGGTTGGAATGGGGGACATTATCGATAGCATGCCAGTTGCAAATGCAAGTTACTGGTTGTCTAAGTTCTTGGCGGTATGCCTTGTTATTGTAAGCATCTTTGCCCTTGGTATGTTAGCGACAATATCGAATCAATTGATTGCAGGGTATACCAACCTTGATTTACTGCAATACATTGTGTCGCTGTTTTATTTTGCAGCGAGTAATTTGATCCTCTTGGTTGTGCTGTCATTCCTACTGCAGACTATGAGCCCCAATAAATATATCGGTATGTTGCTGTTCGTTGGTTACGTCTTTGTATCCATTGTCTTTAACGAGCTTGGAATTGAGCATAATATGTTCCAATACGGGCAAGCTCCCTTAATGCAATATTCTGATATGAACGGCTATGGTTGGACATTGACGACGCAAAATTGGTATTTACTGTATTGGTCTTCGTTAGCGATTGTATTGAGTATTGTCAGTTATGGCCTGTGGCATCGAGGTCCGCATAATGGTTTACGGTCCCGCTTTAAGCTATTGCCATATCAACTTGGCCGCGGTGGACTCACCGCTATTTCAATTTGTTTCTTGGTGTTTGTTGCTTCGGGTACGATTATTCATTACAACACGAAAGTAGTGAATGACTTCACTTCAAGAGATCAAAGCTTAGCCAAGCAAGAGTTCTATGAAAAAGAATTTGCGCAGTATGAAGATGCACCAGTGCCTGTGGTTACCTCGATAAATGCTGATGTCGCTATATTTCCAGATGCTCGGCGAGTTGAAACCATCACTAACATTGAGATTGAAAACCGTTCTGGTAAAGCAATTGAAAAGTTCCTTGTTAACCATCCTCGGTTTAGCCCCGTCTCTGAAGTTACCATTGAAGGTGGTAGCTTAGGGGGAAGAGATGTTGATTTTGATATTGCATGGTTTACTTTCGACACCCCTATGCTTCCTGGTGAAAAACGTAGAGGAAGCATAAGAGTTGTGCGTGAGCACAAGGGGTTTAAGGACAGAGGTGAAGATACGACCGTAGTACAAAACGGAACTTTCATTTCAAACTTTAGTTTATACCCTTCTTTTGGAGTGAATCAAGAGTACTATATTAATGACCAACATGAGCGCAGGAAAAGAGACTTACCACCGCCGCGCAGGGCATACCCGCTTGAAGATAGCAGTCGCTATAACGAGAGCTTTTTTGGCCCTCATGTAGCCCTTATCGATTTTAAAGCGACCTTATCAACCAGTATCGATCAACATGCTATCGCTCCCGGTTATTTGAAAAAAGAATGGCAGCAAGATGGCCGACGTTATTTTGAATATGAAATGGATAGCCCAATGGTTAACTTTTTTAACTTCATGTCTGCAAAATTAGAAGTGAAAAAGGAAATTTATAAGGGCGTCGAAATTGCGGTTTATTATCATCATGAGCATTTTTGGAATGTCGAGCGGATGATCGAATCCACAAAAGATTCATTGGATTATTTCACTGACGCCTTTGGTCCTTATCAGCACAAGCAGTTACGTATCATTGAGTTTCCGGGATATCGCAGTTTCGCGCAAAGTTTTGCGAATACGGTGCCATATTCGGAAAATATTGGGTTTATAACCGACTTAAGGGATAAGAAGGAAATTGACCCTGTTTATTATGTTACGGCTCACGAAGTTGCGCATCAATGGTTTGGACATCAATTGAATGCCGCAAATGTGCAGGGCAGTGCGGTTTTGTCTGAGTCGCTATCACAATATGCTGCCTTGTTAGTTATGCAGAATAAATATGGCGAAGAAAAGATACGCAAGTTCCTAACCTTCGAACTAGATAGTTATTTGCGAGGTCGCGCGAATGAGTATTTAGAAGAAATGCCAATGCTAAGAAGTGAAAACCAGCAATACATTCATTACAGGAAGGGTTCTGTGGTAATGATGGCCTTGCGCGATCGCATTGGTGAGGAAAATCTAAACCAGGCTCTGAAAGCGCTTATTTCTGAATACAAGTTTAGTGAAACGAAACAGCCAACCACGCTTGATCTAGTGCGGGTGATTAAGACCTTTGCACCTGAAGATACCCACGCATTTGTCGATGCTCAATTTAATCAAATTAGTTTATATGATTTGAAGATAATGGATACTGAATTAACACAGCAAGAGGGCAGTTCATACACCTTGGATCTAACCTTATCTGCCAAACAATTTGAAGCTGACGGCAAAGGTGAGGAGATGGAACAAAACTTCGATGATTATGTAGAAATCGTTTTGTTTAGTGAAGATCCAAATGACTTCAGTGTCGATAATGAAATTTTGTATCGAGAAAAGCATCGATTGACGACGGGTGAAAATAAATTGAGTATTAATATCAACACTGCTGATGCCTATGTAGGTGTTGATCCCTTTGTCAGGTTTATTGATAGAGACAGCAGAGACAATGTTAAAAAGCTTTAACTGGCTGAAATAAGAAGTGTGAAATTGAGAGAATAACGACCCCAACCAGTAAACGGGTTGGGTCGTTGATCTCATAAGGCTTTATTTGTTTTTGTACTTCTCAAACCAAGCGATTATATTCCCTACCTTTTGAATAAGGTGGCTTGGACGCGACGCAATACCATGTGAGGCGCCAGGAATTCTAACCATTGCAGAGTCGATTTGGCGTAAACGCAAAGCTTGATAATACTGCTCAGTTTCACTCATTGGCGTTCTGTAATCGACTTCCCCAGTTAACAGCATGGTTGGCGTTGTTACATTACCGACTAATGAGAGTGGCGACCGCTTCCACAGTTTTTCACTGATATTCCATGGCATGTCTTCCATCCAATATTGCGTGAAGAAAGGATAAGCGTCTGCTGTTAGGGCAAAGCTAAGCCAGTTGATAACAGGCTTGGCGACCACGGCAGCTGCAAAACGATTGGTTTTACCTATGCTCCATGCTGTTAATACACCGCCACCAGATCCGCCTGTGATGAATAAATTCTTATCATCAATAAAGCCTTTAGCAACCGTCGCATCAACAACGTCCATTAGATCGTTGTAATCTTCGGAGGGGTAGTTGTGATGAATGAGATTGGCAAAGTCTTCACCATATGACGAGCTGCCTCTTGGGTTAGACCACACAACAACGTACCCTTTTGCCGCCATCAATTGAACTTCCATACTAAACGCTTCTGAGTATGCAGCGTGCGGTCCACCGTGGATCTCAAGTATTAACGGGTATTTGTTACTTGCATCAAATCCTGGTGGGTAAGCAATCCATGCATCAATGTTCCGTTGATCGACCGATGAAACAACATCAATACTTTCTACTTTTGCCATAGCGACGTGAGCTAAAGCATCTTCATTCAAAGTGGTCAGGCGTTGTGGCGACTTTTTCTTATTCATTAGCGCAAGATCTGCAGGTCGCTGACTGTCATTTATGGTGTAAACAACTTTTCCTTTAGCCGACACGTCAAATTCACCAGATGTGTATGGACGCCCTAATGATTGTCCGCCCAATTTTGCGGGAAGCTCCTCGATTTTACCTTTTCGGTTTACGTAGGCAAGCTTGTTTTCACCATGATCAAGGTAACTGAAGTACAAACCCTTGCTATCACTTGACCATTGAACGCTGTCGATTTGGCGGTCGAGTGAAGGTGTTAAGGAAATTGCCTTTTTCTTTGTATTTAAGGGCTTTAACATTAACTGACTTACTTGGTAAGAGAGTTTTCTATCGTTCACCCATTGATAAGCAATATACTTACCGTCAGGACTGATTAATGGTGCCGCTTCAGGGCCAGAATCAACCGTGACTGCTTCAACATTTCCCGATGAAACGTCAACACGATAGATATTACTTTCATAAGGGAGTAGCTCCCAGTTTTCATCACGGTTAGCTGAGAAGTAAATAGACTTTCCGTCTCTAGACCAACTTAGTTGCCCACCATGATTAAAATTGTCACTTGTAAGTTGACGCGGTGTGCCACCCTCAGTAGATATAATATAAATTTGTTGGAAGCCCGGAGTATTAAATCCACCTCCATCGCTTCTGTATTGTGTGGTATCTATATACTTTGCTGTACCAGCCCAATCCGCGCCCTTCGGCATTTTAGGCATTGTTTTAAACAAGCCACTCGCTTCGCTTTCGGTGAACATGGTGAACGCAATTGATTTGCCATCAGGCGACCAAGATAAATTTGAAGGACTTGCTGGTAAGCTGCTGAGCTTAGCGACTCTATTTGATTGCAACCATTTAACGAATATTTGAGGTTTGCCGTCTTGCGTAGATAAATAGGCTAATTGTTCACCGTCCTCCGAAAAACTAGGAGCGTAGTAGCTGTTACCATCGGCTAATAGAGGGAGATGTTGATTAGTCTTTAGGTCGTAGGTCCACAATTGCACTTTTGTGCGATCATTCATAATGTCCATTGAACGACGCTCGTAGACTAGCATCTCTATACTAGGATGGAATGTAGGAGAGGCTGCATACTCTAATTCAAATACGTCCGCATAGTCTAAAACTAAAGGCTTGGAATCAGTTTGTTTACTGCTTTTGTTTTCATTGTCTTGCAACGCAAATACGTTGAGTGAAGCTATGCTTAATGTAGAAGCGAGGACTAGTCCTGATATTTGGTGTAGCGAACGTTTTAACGTTGACCTTTGTCGTTGGGATTGAATTGACCTAGTTATCATTATGCTTTCCTTAAAATGTGTCATCAATAGAATGAAGGTTCGTCAGTTTATTACAAACTCACTATTTCGTGTTCGATGAGCCTCGGGGAGGTGGTGACCTTAAACTTGTAATATAGACCTTAAGTGAAGGTTATTTCAAGCTTATTGCTCATCAGCTTTGAAAAACATGCCAAAGCTTTTCATATACAAATATATCTATCACTAGCAAATATTGTTCGAAGGATATCGGGTGCAAACACATACTCAAGCACTTATCACTCATGCTCAAGACCAAAGTACACAGGCAATGACAGAGGTTGCATTAGCCTTGTCTATGGCATTTTTTTCGCTTTTACTGCTAGCTTTAGTTTCGATTGGCGTACCGGATAGTCAATTTTCGATTGAGAATACGCACAAAGAAAGCGCTCAAGAAAAAATCACAGAAGCCGTGCCTGAATTCGTTTTGCGTGAGTCAGTTGATCTTACAAAAGAGCGTTCAGAGAATGTTAGTCAGAGGACGAGTCAAGAGACGAGTTCTAATCAAGACACGCAGTATGTTTTCTACTACAAATCGAAACTATATGACAAGAACCTTCAGCATACTCACATCAGCAAGTTAAGCAGTACACAAAAAACGGTAGTTGCCATGCCAATGGATACGGATGTTGCTCAGGCACTGGAGTTACAACAACGCTTCTCTGAATTTAATGTCACCTTGACGATAATGGATAAGGACTGGCTCGCCGCCTTTTCATCACATGAGACTTTATAAATCCACACACTATTTACTACTATGTGTCGCTAGCATCATTGCTATTGCGCTCGTCCTACTCAATGGGGCAATGTTTAGTGGGTTTATGTTTAATGGGTTTATGAGTAAAGATAGTAATCAAATTTACGGATTAAAATGGGATGAGCAATCAATTCCTAGCTTTGATGAAAAGCGACAGTTAATTGCCACATTGCAAGCGCTCAGGATGCATAATGTGACAAGAAATCAGCGTTTGAGTAGTTCTGTGGAGGCAGCAAATACTCAGCCTTTTTTCCTCAATGAGTTGACGAGTTCTGATAAGGCGCTTCCAATAAGCCAAGATTCAGCGAGTTCAATTGCGCCACTTAATCTCCCAAACCACGGTATTAACTCTTTCGTTCACATCAATGAAAGCACCGCCATATATGAGAAAGCAAGCGAGAAGCAATTACGCTACGGTTGGTGAGTTCGGCTACTGATTTTCGCTTTAAAAAACTCAGAAAAGCTAACTCAATTAGCGATAACAGTCCTTGCTCCTAACAAATACACACGCAATCCTTTTGAATACGCAAAATCGGCTTAAATATTGCAAAAGTTTTTATTGCAGATGTATACACTGCAGAGAATAACTAGCTATCTTTATTAATAAATGAGCAATGCTAAGGCTTCATTGCATGAATTACTAAACTCACACTTGTTTACACAGTGAGTTTAACGATGAGAAAAGCTTCTTTGAATGGCTGAGTTGAAAACTTAATAGAAAAGCTAAGTTAAGTTGAATAGCCAAGCAGAGAAGCAAAGCAAATAGCTACGAAGAGAAGTTAGGTAAAGAAGCAAAGCAGAAAGGCTTATTAGAAAGGTTGAGTAGAAAGGCTAATAAGAATAATGCCGCGCGTTGCACAATATTGAATTTTGGAATTGAATTTTTTGTTTAATAAGATTGGAAAATATGAAGTGAAGGGGCTGATTGCACAAGGTGCAAGCAGTAAGGTTTATCTTGCTCAAGATCCTAAACTTTCTATCGAAGTCGCCATTAAAGTCTTTAATACTCAGCCGCAAAACACCGATGTTCAGAACGCCGATGTTCAGAACGCAGAAATGCAAAACACAGTTGTTGAAAACGCAGTTTTTAAAAAAGAGACAACGCAAAACTCGCAAACGTTTGACGCAACTTTAGTGATTGACGAAAAAAGCCCGACACAGCAAATAAAAAAAGCTCTGTCGGATTTCGTAAGTGAAAGCAAAATTTTACATCAACTATCGTCGGCACCGCATATTGTCTCGTTTATGGAGTTTGATGTTACGGAAACGAATCAAGCTTACATAGTGATGCCTTATTACAAACGTTGCTTAGCTGACTTGCTTGGAGTAGACAATAAACTCAGCGTTAGTAAAACCTTATCAATAGCGTTACAAATATTAAGCGGTTTGTCTTTTATTCATGAAGTGGGTCTTGTTCACTTAGATATTAAACCCGCGAATATTTTGATGGACGATAAAGATCAAATCCAAATTACCGATTTTGGTATCTCCGTTTTCAAATCGGAATCAGGTGGCCAAGACAATATAAATAAGCAAGCATTCGGTGTCGGAAGTGCTAATTTTGCCAGCCCAGAGCAACTTACAGGTCTGGACAAGGTATGCGTACAAAGTGATCTCTATTCGGTATCTGCGCTCATTTACCGTTGTTTAACGGGTAATCACTTCAAACAAAGTAGTCCCTCAATTGAGGAAAACCTAATTATTCACCCTGAACTGAGTGCCGCACTTAAACTTGGCTTATCTGCTGATCCGGCATTGCGACCGACATCAGCTAAAGTGTTTTCATCCATGCTGCTTCAGGTTCAGAAGAAAATTGAAGCACAACGAGATCACGTCAGCATAGAAGCAGACCCAGATGCGACCCGCGTCTGGGAATCGCAAAATAAAGACCACGACATTGTTTCTCAACTGAACGAAGAAATTCAGAGCCTCTTATTAATAGAAGGGGAAGTAAATGATTCACACTTTTCTCGATTAGCACTTTTAGCGAAGGCAGAATTACATGAACGTTACAGCGATGAATGGTTAAGACAATATATAGAACAAACTCAATCGAGCTTAGCTCGCCAAAACAATAAATCTGCCGCATTATTCTTGTGGGTCGAACAAATTAATAATGAGATTGATGCTTTAGATAGTGCTCATTCAAACGAGTTGAATCTACAAGCGAAGCAAAGGCTAAGGTCTTTGGGAGTGTCGACGCTTGAATTAGCCGAGTGCGAAATAGACAGTATTCTTGACCGTAAATGGCCAGCCATAAAAGCAGAAAATATTTCTTCAGGAAGCAAGAAAAAAACCTTAAGAAGAAGTGCTGTGATTATTACCTTAGCAATGGTGATTTCGGCTTTTGCATTGTTTATAAACCAGTGGTTCTCTTCAGATAAAGACAACAATTTAAATCTAGTCGCTCCCCAATTAGCTAAGCCTGATTTGCCAAGAATTCAGCAAGCGAAACCATTGGTGGATGATGTGCCTGTTGAGCCACTTTATAAGGCAGTAGACAAAGTTGTACAAACTGGTTCACTTCTACCAATCAACCTTGATAAAGCACCGCAGTCTGAATTGACAGATAAGTCTTATACCATTGCTAGCATGGATCAAGCAGCGTCCGAAGACATCGTCGTCAAATTTAAATTGTTACCGGCTTTCCCTGCTGAATCTGCTGACCCTGCTGATAAAGACAGCGCTATTGCCTTACAGCCTAAGAAACGTATTCGAATGATGTCAATTGAAGTTACTAATCGTCTGTACATGGCATGTGTGGATGCGGGGAAATGCACAAAGGCTAAAAAGTTAACAACAGACCCCAGATACCATACGTTTTCATTACCTCAACATCCCGTAATTAATGTAAGTTGGTATGATATTACCGAGAAATTCATTCCCTGGTTAGCAGAGCAAACAGGTTCAAACTTACGATTGCCAACTAAACAAGAGTGGGAGTTTGCAGCCAGCGCATCTGAAAAAGAGAGAGACATGCGATTTTCGTGGGGGGCAAGAATGCAAGTTGGTAAAGCGCATTGCAAGAACTGTAACACTGGTTTCGCAATAAATACGACTCAAGCCGTCGCTAGCTACCCCGCGAATAAGTGGCAACTTTTCGATATGCATGGCAATGTGCAAGAATGGACGTCTACTTGTCCGGTATCAACAAGCTTAACAGGGGACAGCCGTTTAGAGCCTAGATGTGATCTAGCCATTGTGAAAGGAGGCTCATGGTTAAGCATGGCAAGTGAAATGAGTATTTCAATGGATGACTTCTTAAAGAAAACAGTTCGCTCACATACAACCGGTTTTAGGTTGGTCGAGGACGTTAATGATTAGAGCGTTAGCTAAGTTATTCATCATAGTATGCATGTGCTTTTCAATTTCGGTTTGCGCTGAAGAAGGGCAAGTTAGTGCGTCTCAAAAACGCTATAAATACCAACTCGATTTGATTGGCTTTACGCCGGATGAAGTTGATATCTTTTCTGGTATTGCTTTGTCAACAACTGATAACGTAAAGGCGACGCTGATTAAAGAAGAAACGAAGCTGCATTTTCTTAAGATATTACTGCCCACGAAAAGCATGCAGTTTGAACTTTCTACATCGGTTTCTCCAAGTCAATTTAGAGAGCAAATGTCGCGTTTATTTAATCGTATGGACGTAAATGTAGAAACTAAATTTATACAACAAGAAAACCTGTTTGAGACAACACGCGCACAATCACCATACACGGCACAATTGTTTGTATTGTGGTCGTTAATAATCATCTTGCTCTCAGGCACTTTTTTAGTTGTATTTTGGTCTTGGGTGCAATTTAAACTTAACCTATACGAGTCGGGTAATCAAAGCGAGAAGTGGCTGCGGCTTGTCAAAACATTGCAGCTTTTTCCTTTTCCATTTTTGTGCAGAGAAAAATGGCAGAAACAGCTACCACATTGGGAAAAGCGCATAAGTCAGGCCGATATTTGGTATGACAATGCGCATCAACTTTTAAAGAACCACGAGATTGAATCGGCAAATGTCTTCGTGAAAAAATCATTGGAAGTGAATGCATCCAATATAGCGGCTCAAGCCTTGGAATCTGCTATTGCAGAGCAATTATCAAAGCACCAAGTTATTGATGATGAACGGCAAAAGTTTAAAGGCTTAGTTACCGAAGCTGTTGAAATAGCGCAAGCGGGGAACCTATACAAAGCCTTGGAAAAGGCGTATTTGGCTTTGGCATTATGTCAAAGTCATGAATCGCAGAACCGCCCAGTGATTGATTTACAAATTGACTCAACGAAGAATTTAATTAAACGCATTTCCGCCAATAAAAGTCATCGATGTGCCGGGCTTAAATTGATCTCGAGCGATCAACGAGTCCATATTAACTGTGGTGACTCAATGCGTATTGGCCGCAGTCCCAAGAGCAACGACAAAACACAAAGCAGTGATAAACAAGGCACTAATAAACAAGGCACTAATAAACAAAACAGCATCGATCTAACCTTGCCTCAGGATACCTTGTCTCGTGTTAATAAGAGTATTGTCGTTTCACGAGAAGAGCATGGGTTTAGCGCTCGCGATATTGGCAGCACTAACGGATTGTGGTTGCAATACAAGCAGTGTGAAGCCAACAAAGCCTATTTTCTCAATGAAATGGATCAATTGCATTTAACGCCACCCGATGAAATAGGCAGCGTGGGTATTCAAGTAAGTCGAATCCTATCTAATAAGAGTATCTGTCTGCGCCTTTGTCAAAATGCGGTTTTGCCTAACATTAATCTGGACTCCACAAATAACTTTATCAATCCATCGGAGTATGCCGAGGATTGCTGGTATTTGAGTAATGAGACGTTTTATTTAGTATGCGCTTCAGACCACTATATCTGGTACAGCGAACTTGAATGGAAAGCGGCAAAATCACGCCATGAAGATAGCTCAGTGTCGAAGGAAGTGCTAAAACTCGATATGAAAGAGGGAGTATGGCTACATATCTTAAGCAATGATTATGAGGTCAAAATTAATGACGATAGAATAATTGGGCCCGTTCCTTTGCCCTTAAATAGCCAACTAAGCGTTAATGATTATCTAATCGACATCGTGTTAATTCCTGAACTCGCTATTGATAGCGAAGTCACTGAAATGTTGCGCGTCTAATATGATTGACTATGGAGTAAGCGCAAGCCTTCAAGCCGAATTTGAAATGCTTCGAGAGACGCAAAGCATAGAGTTGCAGGAGGATAATGCAGCTAAACAATACAGCTCTGGTAAAGAATACAGTTCTAATAAAAAATACAGTGCAAAAACGATAGATAAATTAGCCCAATACATTCTATGTAGGAATTATGGCAAAGCGTGCCTAGAACTTGCTTATTTGTGTTGGCCGATAGTTCGGCATCAGGAAAACAGCAAAGGGCTACTAGACTTCTTTTGGATTGATGAAGCGATATCGCCTCGGAAGTTCAGAGAAAGAATGCAAGGGCTAGCTCAGGCGGAATTGAGCGCGCCATTGGTTTCAATGAATGAAATTGGTTTAGTACTGAGTACAGGTCCTCAGTCATTTGTGATAAGCGCGACACGAGTCTCTTTATTAAGTGCCTTGTTAGAATTGATGGTGAGCAATATTAGCGGCGTATTAGAGGACATCGAAGCTCATCTTTCTAGTCCTGATAGCAAGTGTGTTAAACAACTAGCATCGCATCTGCAGAAAAAGCTTTATGCTTATTTAAAAGACCATTTACCGACGGCGAATATACAACAAAAATATCGATATATTCATCAATGGGTCAATAATAACGCGCAGCTTCGCAAATTAAATGATGATGATGTCTTAAACTTTTGGGTTTCAGCCATTGATGAAGAAGGCTATGTCAAATTCGAAACAGCCTTAGTCGATGTTGTGGATTATCAGTTTGCTGAGGAACAAGTAAAAGTAGGTCGAGCACTCTCAACTAGCCTTGTTGATTTTGATGATAGAGGTATTGATAGCACTGAAAGTACTTGGCTTTATGAAAGCGTCTTTGAATTGAGCGCAAACGAAATAACGTCACCAATTTGGCTCACTGAACAACCGAAATTTCTTAATAAGAAAGAGTACGCAGTTGTATCGCTTGTTTACGACTTGGGTGGCGGTGCATTGCAGTTTCCAATGTCCCATATGCGAGCAGAAGTGTTTGGGCAATGGCAAAATCTAATTATTCAACAAAGCAGAAATAAGACCCTCAAAGTAGTCGATAAGCCTGCGTTAGATTATGAGCTCTATTTGCAGGATTTAGAGGTGTGGCGAAAAAACGTAGTGAATACGCTATTAGCTTGTGCGTCTATTTTATATGAAGGTAAGAATGTGCAATGTATCAGTGTTCTGGCAAAAGCGCTTGAGTATGCACTTGAGACTCCTGAAAGTGATGCTTTTCAGCAGATGCTCAAACGTTTGATAAAAGCAGGTGGCAGCGATAAGACTGACGCGACCATACAATTTTCGGACATACGTCGCTGGGTTTTGCAGTCTCAAACCTTAAATGGCTTTTTCACTCTTGCTAAAAAAGCATTGGCAAAAAATAACAGAGTCGGTTTCAAAGGCGCTGATGATTATCTTGAACCGGCGATATATGAGGAAGGTGCCCAAGAGATCGCTAGAGCCCTCGATATGATGAATCAAATGACTAAGGCCATTAAGCTAAAACTTCAATCTAATACAACGGAGGAAGTAAGTCTCCATTCAATTTTTGACGCTGATCTTTTCATATTCAAAAATGAATTAGTGAAAAGGCATGGGTTAAAATATGAGTAATACAGATAGCGGAAACACAGGTAATGGAAATACTGGTAACGGCGATGATACTAATAATGGCTCAAACAGCCACAACAGGAGAGCGCAATTGTTGGGATCCAAACAAGCCTCTATCTTTACGGTTAAACAACAATATAGGCAGTTGACGGGGCGTGTTGTTGAGCAGGAGCAAAAAAACGCTGCCAAAGAGAACATGCGACCAGCGAAGACCACAAGCAAGGCGGTTTCATTCGCTGAATTAGTGCAGTGTGCCTGTTTCCCATTGACGAAAAAGTCAGTCATGGTGAAGAAAACCATTGAAAGCAACCTTGCTTTATTGACGCAATACGAATGGATCCTGCGTAAAATGAGTATCGCGCATAGTCTTGAACAGGTAGCAGCGAGTACTGAAATCAAGCTATTATCCAGAACGACGGAGCAATTTGATTTGCAGATAAAGCGGGATAAGAGTAACAGTAAGCAGGCGCAAGTATTACTTCGCTTAAACAACGTTAATGATGCTGCTTATCCTAAGGGAGTATTTTTGCATTGTGTTGCAGAGGAAAAGTTTGCAGTCATTCATTTTGCTAACGTATTAGATGGACAAGCGCAAATTATTGTTGAGGAAGAAAGCGCTACGTTTAGTTTGTTAACGAGTGCTAATACGAAATTGTATTTATGTTGAAGTCGGGGAGTGTTGGTAATTGCTAAATATCCACATATTTATTGCCACGAATAAAGGTCTTGTAGCAATACAAAACATCACCGATCTTCAAGATAATGCATTACAGTCAGTCATTACCATAAATGGCTCAACGGATTTGGCCACGGTAAGCCCAGCCTATCACCGCTTTGTCCAGAAAAGCACAGGCCTGATCCAACTTGAATTTGGAGGAGATAGTTTCCGAGCGAATATCTCTCGTAATATCGATCAAGGCATGAGTTGGCAGCTCCCATTTTATTTAGCACATTTAATCAAGGCCGAAGAAGTCGCTTCAGCAGTACATTCAACTGTTCAAATGCCCTCAAACGACAGCGCAAGAAACGACAGCACAAACTCCAGCAAGCAAGATACAAACATAACCAGCACGATAAGCCTCGGTCAAGGACAGCCACTACCAGGTGATGTTGTACTCATTGCGACTGGCCAAATAAACACATCCAGCGGGGCAATTGAGGCGGTCACTCATTTGCCCGAGAAATGCATCACCGCTTCAGCGCAAATTCGTTTATGGATGAAAAAAGGGATCTTAGTTGAGTTTTTCGTGCCAGCTTCCAGTGAAGTAAATTCGGGCGTATCCAAAGCAAACAAAGCGCAGATGCTGAAATTACTTCCAGATTTAGATTGTGCCATTTATCCGGTAATTGATACGCAGCAATTGAAGGAACATCTGCTTCAACTATTGCCTGTTCAAAACAGTGAACGTGGCCAAAATAAAGAAATGCCGCTCGAATCTATTGATGCTCTAACCGCGCCACTTGAAACTCATAAAAGTCATGCCGATGATAAAAGCCAAATTGTGATTTTACTTGAGAAGACTAAACGACACAAAAATTTAATCATTGTTTTATTGGCTCTCATATTTACATGGTTCATGTTAGAGCGGTTTGTATTAACAGGCACTTCTAATGAGCAAATGCGTTTTATATCGACCATTAAAAGTGGCCAGCATTGCGATGCCAATGCATCCTCACAAGTCATACGTGTGGGTGATCAGTATGTGACGAGAGTGCCCTCCGTTAGCTTGGCAAGCTCATGTAGCATGACATTAATCACACATGAGAAAACACCCCAGGTTTGGCTGGTGGCGGATACAAAAACACTGATTGAATTAAGCGCAATTGAAATAAATAAAGAACGGCACTGGACGATCCCATTGCCACAAAAGCAATTTGTAAACAGAGAATACTTACTTATTGTCACTGAACACTATTTAGATCTGGCTGATTTGGCAGCATTTAAATCTTATTTATCACGATTAGAATCGACACAAAAACCCTCGGTTGAGTTAGTTGCTGCGTTTTTCACTCAAATCGATGTTAACCCACAGTATGTGAGTCAACAGTTGCTTGTGGCTGAATCTCCTTAGAGTTTTTGTAAGCCATAGCCAATTCATAAAAAAATCGCCCTAATCATTTTATATCCCTTAGTAACATACTGATGGGAGTTTAAAATGAGTCTTAAGATATTAACGATACAATTCCGCAAAGTTGCGATTGCAAGCACCGTATTGATGTTAGCGGCTTGCAATATAACAGAGAGCAAC
Source organism: Glaciecola sp. MF2-115 (assembly GCF_047250385.1). Classification (NCBI taxonomy): domain Bacteria; kingdom Pseudomonadati; phylum Pseudomonadota; class Gammaproteobacteria; order Alteromonadales; family Alteromonadaceae; genus Glaciecola; species Glaciecola sp. MF2-115. The sequence continues at coordinate 308,459 of NZ_JBLBVM010000056.1, read as the reverse complement.
AAAAATGAGATGGCTGCTGCAGTTCCAATAGCTAAGACCGAAATCGAGCGCAATAACATTGATCGTCTCGATTCAAATTGCTATTCAAAAGTAGTACAGCGTAAAAATAGCATAGGAAGTTCAGCCGATGCTGCTCAGCAACTCGCTTTGGCGAAGGCTGCAACTCGATGTATTGAAAATAAGTCTTTCTATCCTCAACACCCCGATAGTCAAAATGCGATGCAGCTAAGTGCATTGGCAGTTGTGAATTACATTAAAGCGGGTGAAACCCAATTGGCCGAACAAAGTTTGACGGGCTTCCGCAAACAATTTCCAAAACAAGACCTCTTATTTGCAGACTACACATCCTTCGTCGATACCGCAGTTGCTTTACTTAAATTTCAGACTTTGAGCGCACACGAATTACAAACACTCAATATTAATTCAAGTTTGCGAACCGAGTTGAAGCGACAACAATACTGGCTTCGCAATTAGTAAAAGGCTCAGGAATTAAGAGAAGGCTTCGCAATTAGTAAAAGGCTTAGGAATTAATAGACGGCTTCGCAATTAGTAAAAGGCTTAGCAATTAAAAGCTGGCTTCGAGATTGAAAACAGCCTTTGTAATTAAAATCAGCACTTCATTAATCATAAAGATTGAAAGGTTAAAAAGATGAAAAATTTAATATCAACATGCGCGTTTAAGCGTGTAAATAAAATGAAAGCAGATAACAGAGCTTCATTCTCGTCTACACACGTGTTTGCTTGTTTCTTTGTTTTATTGGCTTCATTTATAAGCACGGCCAACGCGACACAAGATTGGCAACCCGTGGCTTCAGAAACCTTAATAAAGTTACCCGCTAACTTGATTGAAAAACGCATTCAACAAGACTTTGAGATGTCGCCTTTAGCTAATCAACTGCTAAGCCTTGAAAGCTCAATTGCACAAAAAGGCGATAAAATTAAAGCACTACAAAGCTTGCTGGCTAATGCTGCGGAAACTGAGTTGATAGAAGAGCGCGTTAGTTTAGTGCAAATCAAATCGAGTTATCTAGATGACATGCAATTGAGCCAATCATTAAGGCAAGATGCTTTGAATAAAAAACAGTATCTATACGAAGATGTTTTGAGGAAGTTATTTCATCAGCAAAACTCTAGCGCAAACTTAGATATGCAAAAACTGAGAGCTAAGCAAGAGGAAGCGAAGAAACGTATGGACCGCGTTATCGCACAAGTTGATGCCACACTATTGAGTGACCATCTCGATAAGAAAAGCCCTTATGCTGATGAATTTGCCATGAACTTAGGAAAAATAGAGCAATTGAAACAGGCCATAAGTCAACATCAATCCTCGCTTGCACCTATGATCGATGGTGTTGAAGTGAGTGCGCAAGAATATGTAAGACAATTGCTTATGCAAGCTGCTAGCGACCAGTCCTTGCTTGACCAAGAAGCACTAATGATCAGTTATATGGCGAAGTTAGTCGCACTTGATGCGCAGTCAATTGAATTCAGATTGGCATACGAAGAAACCGAAGATGGTGAACTCATTAATAATTTTACAAAACCAAGCCAGGCAACTGACCTATTCCTATAGGCTAAGAGAAAGAGAAAACTATGAAAACTTTAATCAAGCTTTATCTAAAAATGACGTTCATCACTTTATTCATTTTTGGCACAAGTACGATCGTTTCCGCAAATGAATTATTTACCTTAAAAAACCTTGAGCGCGAACGGGCAAACTTAATATCTGATTTTTTGAACATAAATATAGATAGCCAGAAAAAACACCAGCGCTTGTTACAAAGACAGCGCCAACTAGCAGACATGGAAAGAATGGTATTGCGTGATGAGCGTTTATTAATGACTCAGTCTTCGATGGTTAAGAATGCATTTAAAGAGTATGACAAGACCTTCTTAGTTCATGCTGGCGCAGAGAATAATGTGAATGCGATGACTCAGTGGTTAACTGTGGTTAACGTTACCAACGATAGTGTGCTTAATGCGAAAGCAGGATATAGATAATGAATGCTGCAAACACAGATATAGTGACTGAGATCAGTGAAAAGGACATTAGCATTATTAGGGTTGAGAAACTGATCCCCATTATCTTCAAAATGTTAGGCGCTTCAGCCATCCTGCTCGCGCTAGCAAGTTACATGACCAATATGACGCTTATCGACTTACTGACCTACGTGGAACAAGTGTTTAGCTATGGCTTCTTGGTGCTGTTTTTCCCCTTAATTCTGTGTGCAACTTATGCCTTAGCACTGGTAAATAAAAGGCACCTTGGTGAAGCACAAAGAACGTTTTGGTTTGAAGTAGGACAACAAGCAGCAAATGGCATGTCTACGCTTGCACTGACTTTTACCTTGTTAGGGATCAGTGTTGGGATAGGAACATTGTCCAAACAAAGCTTAACACCAGATACCGTTAACGAGGTGATTGGGGTTTTGACTCAACAGTTCTCGATGGCCTTTATGACAACCGTTGTTGGATTGCCTGCAGCAACCCTGTGTCGAGCGTTACTTAGTATTAGCATGGTGAGACCTCAACTTAGGTCAAATTAATTTTTTCATGTACTGTCGAATTAAAGAGGTGAACTTATGACTTCAATCCGGAAAATAGCCTTCGTTATATTTAGCGTAAGCGCGTTCATATATTTAGTATTGCAAACCTCTTATGGTCAGCAATGGTTGAATAAAACAAAACATTCTTTAATCGCTGAGCCTGTGACTTCTGAACAATTGAAAATGGAGAGAATGAAAGCTGAGCATTTATTGCAAAATACCTTCGCAAAAATGATGAATGATAGTCAGCAAGCCAAGCAGCTACAACTATTACAAAGTCAGCTTGAGGAGACACAGAAACAGTTTTCTGAGCTTTCTGCTTTAATAAGAGAATCAGCTTATTTAGACCAAGTTGAAGGACGCACCATTGAAAAATCAGATACATCAATGATTAAGCAAGACCAAGACTCTACAAAACAACAAATGGCCACTGGCTTTGCTTCGACAGTTTCTGCAGTTACTCCTGTGTCTGGCGACAATGGCTCTTTAGCTGCAGTGCCAACAGAGAAAGCATCGCAATCGCAAAGCCAAACCGATGTAAGGCAACGTCTACTAGCACATCAAGCGCGCCTACAGGAAGTTGTACAACGCATGGAATTGACTGCTCTGCAAGCCATTAGCCGCTAGTAGAAACCTTATAAAACTATGATTATTCATAAAGCTCAGCAAACCAAGCTCATATCCAATGTAAAGTCCAATCTAAACTCGGTAATGGCTTTCGTGTGGCATTATCGAATGGGCTGTCTAATCATCGCTTTACTAACAGTTTGGCTTCTTGATGTTGTTTATGCTGCGAATGACACTCAAGAGCATGTCCCAAAAATATCCTTATCGCAAAAGCCGCAAGCGTTAAATAATTTAGTGCCAATACAGTTGCCTCCTGTACCGCAAATTAGCCAACATCAGATGGTAGATAGTTTTTTAAAGAAAGCTCAATCAGTTAATAAGATAGTGCCTGCCTCAAAAGCCAAAGGAGAGCCCAAAATACTATCACTTGAAAATGAAGCGCTGGCCACGGCAGCAGGTAATGACAACAATAAATTAGAAGCTAGAAAGGATACTAAAATGACAGCTTCAGCGGTCAACGAGCTTGTAGATCCAGAACAACAAAAAGCGGTTATGAAGCAGTTGTCAGAACTAGAAAACCACAATATTCAATTCCTATTGCCGAAGGGAAATACAGCTAAAGAGGCGTTCCTTAATCATATGTATCGATGTGAGAATATGCAATTTGGTGTTGTTACATCGCATAATAAACCTTACCAAGCGATTTCACATCGCGCAAAGCCACAGCAAACAGTTTATAAGCTGATGGTGCTATCTTCGAAGACAGTATCGAATAAAAAAATGGGAACGTCATTTCAAGCCAGTGAGCTATTGCGCCTGGCGCATGATTATCTGAGTTCTTACGAGCGTAATCTATTAACTGTTTACGGGCAGGGAAGTCGTGCAGTGCGTATTTTCCCGGTTGAACTAGATGCCAAGCTATCAGCACAAATTGCTATTCATCTTGGAAGTACCGAACTCAGTTCTTTTAAAGCTCAGTACTTCTTGCAAGGTTCTAGAGTGGGATTAAAGGGTATTAAATTAAACGATAAAACGATTGATGATGTATGGTTTATTTCGCCGGATGGGTGTTATATTTAACAAGAGTAAGTCGCCCAATGACATCTAAATTTTTGCTATCTAATTTGTTAGAACTTATAAATTTAGTGAAAATATGGAAACGGATGCATAAGTTCTTTACTATGTCGTAAAGGTACGGAGCTTACCTTATGCTCAATTATCCAATATAAATATTAATCACAAAGGATTTTTTAATGTTTACTCGTACATTCCTGTTTGCTCTATTGCTACTTCATGTTTCTGCCCTATCAGCTAACAACTTGGAAAGTGGCCTACATGCATATGCATCAAAAAATTATACTGAAGCGGCAAAGTATTTTAATGTTGCTGCAAAGCAAGGGAACCATGAGGCTCAGCATCATTTAGGATTGATGTATGCGGCTGGTTTAGGCGTGAGCAAAAGCAATTCAAAAGCATATGATTGGTTTTCCAAAGCGGCATCACAAAACCATCTTGAATCTAAATTTGAAATTGGGAAATTATTTTCTACTGGGCGCAAGAAAGAGGCGGCTTATGTGGTTGCGGCAGAGTGGTTTCTGAAAGCCGCGGAAGTAGGGCATTCAGGTGCACAATATTCTTTAGGTAACCTTTATTTTGATGGTAAAGGTGTCGAAAAGAATAATGAACTAGCATTTGAATGGTATCGAAAAGCTGCTGATTCTGGTCATCCCGCTGCACAGTTGAAAATGGCGACAAATACGGCCGATGTTCGTGAAAAGATTTTTTGGTATACCAAAGTGGCGGATCAAGGAGATGATAGAGCGCAGAAGAGTCTAGGTGATATTTACTTTAATGATAGATTGATAGAGCAAGATTATGCGCTTGCGCTTCAGTGGTATACAAAAGCAGCTAACAATCATAATGAAGGGGCATATCTGCAGTTAGGCAAACTTTATGAGTCTGCCACCCCCGATATTCGTGATGAAGACAAAGCAATCTATTGGTATCTTGAGGCTGCTGGCGCGGATATAAGTATTGGTGACTTTCACGCAGAACGCTTACTAAAAATTCGTTGTAAAACCAAAGCCCAAACGGAGCTGGAGGGAGTCTTTTTGAGATGCAAAAAAGAGAAGAGTGAATCGCTAGAGTAATTGCCACGAACTTTTCTTGGAAGGGCTAAATTTGCGGAAGCTATTTCTGTAATAATACCGGAAAAGAACTACAAAGCGGCACTTTTTCAAGTCAGGGAAAAGCTACCGAAAGGGACAATGGCTTTTGTCGGGACAACTAGAAATTTGTCTAAAGATGAGATCTCTGGTGTTGAGCTTGTTGTACTTATGTCTGATGATAAATTCGATATTTTGAGAGCAGCTAAAAGCGATGGCATTAACTACGATATAACCAACGAAAAAGTAATAGAAAAACTTCAATCTTGGGATAGAAAATACACTATAGACATATGGCAGGCGGAGACAGATACCATACAGATAACTGTAAAAGAGCTTCCGAAAGATCTTAAGCTGTTCGCCAAAGAAGTCTATGAATTTTGCCCCGATATTGTAGACCAAGGATCAGGTGAAATATCAGATATTAGTGATTATCTTCAGGCTGAAAAGGCCATTTACCTATGGTGGGACTGATGCCTTATAAACACCTTAGCAATCATGCCTGTCGCATCTGCGTCATAAAACGAAAAGCTATACGTAAGGTTTTGACTGATCATTTTTAAATCTGAACAAGATATCGTTGAAAAACATTTTTTCGTTTGCCAATACATAGTGTTTAAAAATAGCTCCTAAACTGCGCTTGCGATAGAATAAAATCAAGCAAAATAAACACTGGAGTAGTTTTGCAAATCGGATTAGTGCTAAGTGGCGGTAAGTCGTCAAGGATGGGAAAAGATAAGGCGGCACTTGAGGTCGGCGGTTCGACTATGTTAGAGCATAGTATGAGCTTGTTAAATTCTCTGAAGCTAGACAAGGTTGTGCTTAGCGGATCCGCGGAGGGCTTCTCAGATATATTCCCAGATAAAGGTCCTGTGGGTGGCATTTATTCAGCTATTGTGAATTTGTCGCTAAAAGAGGGGGATCTTGTACTAATAATACCCAATGATATGCCTCTCATGCGTTCTAATGTATTATCTCAATTATTAGAGCAGTCCTTGAATCATCAATGCACTTATATCTTTAAGCGACATCCCATGCCATTGTGTTTGTATATTAGCGACAACGTACTCGCGCAATGTCAGTTGTTAGAAAGTGTAAAAGGGATGTCAATCAAGCAATTAATTGAAGCTGACAAAGTTGGCGAGCTTGCTGTTAAAGATGAAAGTGTATTTACTAATGTGAATACACCACAAGAATTAGAAGACGCAATCCAGACTTTGCAGGAAATGCGTCCGTAGCGATTGACGATGGTAGCTTCATTCAGCAATTTATTGCAGTAACAGCGAACATCAATCGTGAGAAAACAATATTTAGGAAAAGAAGTTAATGACAATTCAATCACCCTTACTCAGCAATATAAGCTCAACACAGAAAAAGCTAGAACAGGCACCACAGGATTTTGCGCTCAGGCAAGAATTAGTGAACCTGCTTATTCAAAGTGCAGATATGCAACAAGCTTTAGATGTGATCCTTAAGGCATATGAACTGCATGGTAAAGATGATGCTGTGTTGTTGTTACATCTAAAATGGCTAATGCTTCAGAGGCAGTTTAGAGAAGCCAAAGGCTTATACGCTGACCTGTCTGAGCAAAGCTTACAAAACCCAAATACGGTATTTAATTATGCCTTTTGCCTTGATCAATTAAGGCAAACACGATTGGCTATCTCGGTTCTGCAGAAGTATATAAAAATGAACGAGGCGTATACGAAATGCGTCGATTTCTGTGCAAGGTTGTTGGATAAAACAGACCAATCCAAAGAAGCCTTAGCACTTTTAGATAATTTTAAAAACAGTACTGGCAGTACCGCACATAATTTGGTGATGACCAGAACGAATGTCCTACGCAGCATTCGTGACTTGAAGAGTGCCGAAGAGACAGCTGTTGTGCTTGATGAAAAGGATGTTCAATCGCTGATGTGTTTGGCGGGTTTACACTATGACAAACAAGATTTTGCGGCCACAATCGATGTTTTATGGCAGGTGATTGATCTAGAGATTGATAATATTGCTGCACATGAATTTTTAAACAAAGTATTTTGGGAGTGTAAAGACCTAGAAAACTTCCTTACCTCCTATGACAGAATGCTAGATCACATTCCAACCCACCTGGAAATGCAAAGTAGCAAAATTCAAATGCAAATTATTGCAGAGCAGTATGATAAGGCGCTGGAAACTTTAAATAAAATGCCAAGTGAGCTCAAGAGTCATCCAATGATCCTGCATCTCTCGTCGGTTATTTATACTAGGTTAAATGACGATGCAAAGGCGCAAGTCGCGTTAGATAATTGTTTGAAGATGGAACCACATAACCCAAGATTCTTGATTGATAAATCGGTTTATCATATTAAACAGAAGCAATATAATTCAGCTAACGCCTTGTTGCAGACCGCTACACAGCTTGAACCCTTTAACCAAGAAACATTAGCGTATTTGGCTTCAGTTTGGAAATTAGCTTCAGCGGAACATTATCAATGGCTCTATAATTATCAACACTTTGTAGACCAGCAAAATATTCAACAAGCCTTTGTCGAGCAAGTTGGTGAGTCAGATGCATGGCAAAACTTGGTTGAGTACTGCAGAGATTTACACGGCGAGATTAATAACCCACTTGATCAAAGCGTTCGCAAAGGTACACAAACGACAGGCAAGGTGCTATCGAGTGAGCATCCTTTAATGGATGCGCTAAAACAACAAATGAGCAATGCTGTTAAAGCTTACTTAAATAAATTGCCAACGGACCCAAATCATCCATTTCTGCAACGCAAGAGTGATGACTTTTATTTATCTGGCAACTGGTCAGTGCGCTTGCATGGCAGTGGACATCACGTAAATCATATTCACCCTAAAGGTTGGCTGTCAGCTTGTCTTTATATTCAAGTGCCAAAAAGCACTAACGCGAATGATCCTGACAAAAAAGGTTGGCTTACCTTTGGTCAATCGGGTTTAGATAAAACGGAAGAGAATTCGGTAGATAAGCACATTTGCCCAGAACCAGGGAAGTTAGTTATTTTCCCTGCCTATTTCTGGCATGGCACAGTGCCCACTGAGTTGACTGAAGATAAGTCGGGAGAACGTATCACTATTATTTGTGATATTGAGCCGCTTTACTCTAACTAATCACTCTAACTGAGCACTCTAACTGAGCATTCTAACTAATCACTGTGTAAGGCATCGATAGGATTCAACTTCGATGCCTTGATTGCAGGGAAAACGCCGAAGCCAACGCCCACAATCATACAAATACTAAGTGATAGGAAGATTGCTGGGATAGACCAGCTAACCGCCCAGCCAGAATAGAAACCAATAATTTCGGACAGAACAAGTCCAAAAACAATCCCTAGAATGCCTCCTAATACAGATATCGCGAAGCTCTCTGCGATAAATTGCTGCTTAATATCTTCCTGAGTGGCGCCAACGGCTCTGAGTAGACCAATCTCTTTGGTCCTTTCCATTACGTTTGCTAGCATGATGTTCATAATGCCTATACCGCCGACTAAAAGGGAAATGCCGGCAACACACGCCATTACAATATTGAATATTTGTTGTGTTTGTTTTTGTTGTTCAAGCAAAGCAGCGGGGATCACCAAGGTGTAATCTTCGAGACCACCGTGGCGAAGTTGAATTAATTGCTCAACGGCTTTCGACGCTATTACTGGATCGCTGGTTTTGGCAATATTTAGCTTAACGCTATCTAATTCACTGGTAAGTAGGTCGTTGGAAAACTTTTGAACGCTCGTGGAAAGAGGTAAGAATATTCTGTAGCGATCTCCTCCAATTTTGACGCCTTGAAATTCATTTTTATCACCCGGCGGCGGGCTCAACACACCCACAATTTTTAACCACACATGATTGACTTTCACGTACTGGTTTAGCATGTCCTCGGTGTTATTTGCCATTTCTGGAAATAATTCCATGGCAGCATCAAAGCCTAGTACGGATACTTGTGAAATTTTGTCGTTGTCACTTTTATTCAACAAGCGACCAGCCGATAATTTCAGATTGGCATGTTCGAAATAGCTCAGCGTTACACCAAGCACCTCTGCCTGAGACTTTCTGAAATCACTGTAAATGTCATGCACTTTTATCTTTTTGCTTGCGCTATAACCTTCTACGAAGGGCAGGGTAGCAAGAGCTGCGTTAATGTCACCCATGGAAAGGCCTAAACTTTCTTCCCTAATTTCGACGAGCTCCTCACTCGGGTATTCCTTGCTTTCAATAATAATATTGTAAACGCCCATGGAATCTATCAATTTTAAAGCCTGGCGCTCAGCACCTTCGCCTATATTTAACATTGCAATGACCGCACCAACACCAAATATCATTCCTAATAGTGTTAAGAATGTACGCAGCTTCTGGGCTGATAATTCCGCAATGGCATCCGCTAGCAGAACGCGATACTTCTTGATCATGATGGCTTCCCTGATGTGTTGGATTCTGGAATACTCAGGGCAATTACGTCACCTGCAGCTACGCCTTCGGTAATTTCAACTAAATATTGATTTTTTCTTCCACTAGTGACTTCGCTGCGAGAAAACTCAGAGCCAGACTTTAAATACACGTAACTCTTACCTTCGTCGTGATGAATGGCTTGTAGCGGCACCACTAAGCTTGGCTCTGGCTCTTTTACTAATATGTCAGCGCTGATTTTACGACCCGGCTGCATTAGCATTTTATCTTGCTCATCAAGTGAAACGGTTATTTCATAGTAGGTTACTGGGTTGCCTCGTTCTATTGAGCGGGGAAAGCCAGCCACATTATTTACCTTGCCAGTGAAGAGGCGTTCAGGGAAAGCGTCAAGACGAATATTTACTTTCTGATCGATGGCTAAGTCAATCGCATCATTCGCGAGTACGAATATGCGGGCTTGCATGTTATCTAAATTTGGAATGTTAGCTATAGGTCGACCTGGAAATACGGTTTGACCTACCGAAGGCTTTTCTCCGCGACGATCTTTTTCATAAATCAATAAACCTGAGTACGGCGCGACAACTTCAAGCTTAGATAAAGCTTGCTGATAGCGCTTAAATTTAGCGGCGTGGCCGCTGTTTCTGATGTTGAGAACAGCAGATTCACTTTCGTGTTGTTGATCAATGCTCGATTCTTTCCATTCTAAGAAATCATCTTTTGCCTCTAGGAAGTCTCTGTTCTGTAAAGTATCGATAATCTCTAGTTGAGAATATATGCGCAAGTCATCAATCGCAAAACGGTCAACAAAAGCAAACTCGTGTTTTACAAAAGTCTGATCTGACTCAATGTCTTTCTGCTGTTGGTTTTGAATGGCGTTGTTCTTACTCATATCTTGCTGAAGTTTGAGCATTTCCAATTCTTCTTCGCGGCTGTCTTTGATAATACGTTGGGCATCAAAGCGCGCAATGACATCGCCTGCTTGTACAATTGAGTTTTCTGGTGCGAGCCATTCTAGGGTCATAGGTTGATTGCCAGGTGAGGCGATCTTTTGCGCTTCCGCAGCTTCGATTTCGCCGAAAGCACTCACCGAAATATTAAAATCTCTCTCTTTTACCTGATAAGTAGGAATAGATGACTGCTCTTCCTCACAGGCGGCCAGAAAAGTAAGTGCCGCACACAAGCCAAGTAATTTAGTTAGTTGAGATAAATTCATCATACACTTCCTTGCGCAAGTTCAACGTTTGCTTTCATTCCGGGACGCATGATACCTGTGTCCATATCATCTAAAGTCACCCATGCATCAAAAACGACTTTCAAATTACGCTGTGATTTATTTCTGAAAGCTTTACCAATTTCGCTGATCGTGCCGTTAAAAGGACGCTCTGGGTAGGCATCTAACGTAACTTTCACTGCTTGCCCAATATTGACCATTGCCGTGTGCGATTCATCGAATTCAACTTTCACTGAGATCTTGTCCAAAGAAGGTAAGGTCATTAAAGTGGCCCCCATATAAACGGTATCACCCACTGCAGGCTTTTCGTCGTTCCAATTTAAATAAATAACCATGCCATCTTTTGGCGATTTGATGGTTAACTTCTCTAAACTGTCCTGTAGCTCCTTAACTCTTACAGAGCGATTATCAATGCGTGCTTGCTGTACTTTTTCATTGATCGCCATTTCTTCTTTGTGCTGTTCAACACGATTCTTGGCTTGAATATGCAGTTCTTTCGCAATTTTGAAGTCAGCTTGTTGCTTTTTGCGCTCTATTTGAGAACGAGAAGCATCGGTTATTTCGACCTTGCGCCGGGTTTTGTCCTCGTTCATTTTGGCTTCGGCTAAGTCGAGTTCCAAGTCTTTGAGCTTTGCTTCATTGTTGAGTTTACGTTGTTCTGCTTCTTTTACAGCTGCATCAAGGTCGCTTTTGCGCCCTAGTAAATCGTTACGGATAGTTTGCCCATCGAAGCGAAGTAATGTGTCACCGGGCTTAACGATGGCGTTCTCTCTCGCAATGTATTCAATCTTGAAACTCCACATACGTCTGATATTCGGGGGGCCAATTGTAATTTCCTGTAATGAAACCAACTCAGCAGGTGCTTTAATCACATTTTCTGTATTTGGCTTATAAACCTCATTGGTTTCACTACCACACGCGCTTATCAGGCAGATACTGGCAATAACAATTAGTGAATTACGCATTGGTCTTATCCTCACTGTTAGCTACGTGAATTCTGACACTCATACCTGGCAACAGATTGATGTCAGGAGTTTCGGTGAATTTGATAATAGCAGGGAAGTACGAACTCTTACTCCATTGAGCGCGTTTCTCAGATTGACTTGAAATAGATTCAATCTGCCCTTTAAAAGATCTGTTCGGGAATGCATCGATCACTAATTTTACGCTTGTCTTATCATTTAAATCGACGGCATCAATTTCATGTATCCATGTTTCTATCTGAAAATTGTTGGTGGCTTGCACATCCATGACCTTCCAACTCGGTTGAAGGTTGTTACCTGCAGCAATTTTTTGTTGCGTCCATGGATGCATCGAATAAGAAATTGGTCCTGTCATCGTAGCGGCTACGCTCATTTTGGCGAGTAAACCTTCCAGATATGCAATTTCCTCTTCGGTTTTCTGAATGTCTATATTCTTTTTCTGTAATTCAGTTTTACGCTCTTGTTCTGCTCTACGTAGTGCTTCCTCAGCCTTAACTTGCTCCAACATGGCGCGTTGCAAAGCAAGATCATATTGCCCTTTATCGTATTGACTTACATCGCTGGCAGGCACAGAGGCTTCAATCTGAGCTTTTTCAACGCGCATCACAGCAATCCTTAAGCTGCCTTGAGCTTCTTGGAATTTGCTGTCTTGTTCCATTTTAAGTTGCTCAAGCTCTAATACTTGGCGCTCTAAAGACTCAATGTTTTGATCAAGTCGACTTTGCTCGTTTGAGCCGTCAAATACAGCGATAATGTCGCCTTCATTCACGATCGTGCCTTCTTCCTCCATCCATTGAATTTGAATTTGCCATCGACTTGCTTGTGGGGCATTAACGACCTGTTTAGCAGATGAACTCACTTGGCCCGTTAGCACGAGCTCCGCTTTTACCGGATGGGCAAGGGCGAGTATTACTAAACCGATTAGTGAAAATGTTGTCATACTTTTCATCAGATTGAATTCCTTTGCATGCGAATTAAGGCCTGCATATTAATTAATTATCTTGCCATCTTTCATATTGATAGTTCGCTGCGCAAACGATGCGATGTCATCTTCATGAGTCACCATGACGATAGTTTGCCCAGCTTGATGTAGTTCAGTTAGCAAGTGCATGATTTCTTTTGATGTTTTACTGTCTAGGTTGCCTGTAGGTTCATCGGCTAGTATAACGCTTGGCTTGTTAATTAAGGCTCTTGCGATAGCAACACGTTGCCTCTGACCACCCGACATTTCATTTGGTTTGTGGTTTTTGCGATGACTTAATCCAACGCGTTCAATTAGGTCTAAGGCACGCTCATTCGCTTCTTCCGTGCTGATACTAGAATAACGAAGTGGAAGCTTGACGTTTTCAATCACGTCCAACTTCGGTAACAAGTGAAAGGTTTGAAAGATAAAGCCAATATGCTCGTTACGAATACGTGATAGCTCGTCGTCGCTTAGGCTCGCAACATCTTGATTGTCTAAAACATATTTGCCAGACGTCGGCGTGTCTAAACAACCGAGAACATTCATAAGAGTTGATTTACCACTGCCAGAACTGCCCATAATCGCGACGAATTCATTTTGTTTGATAGTCAGCGAAACGTCATTGATGGCAGTCACAGTTTCTTCGCCATTTTGAAACTGTTTTATGATGGAGTGAAGTTCAATCATCGTTTTCTGATACTTCCTTGTGTCTTGTGTTGTCTGATTTCATGTTAAATAAACAACTTAGATAGATAAGAAACTATCCAACTTTAATCTAGGTTGCGTCATATTATTGATAAACCAAATGTTGTCTATCATTTTTCTATTGGAACAGAGCTTTTACGTCGAGTAAAAGAAAAATGATTAATTTTTGTTAGAAAAGATTTCAAAGAAAAAAGAAAGCAGAAAAAGAGTGCAGTATAAAGAGCGCAGAATCAATATAGAAATAATGAGAATTATTATTGATGAAATTTGTTACTAATAAAATTCATTTGGAGTAGCTTGGTTTGAAGTTATAACTACACATTACATAAACTACACATTTTATAAACTACACATTTCATAAACAGAACATCACATAATGCATATCTACCAATAACACCAATGAGTCACACTTTGTTCTTTTAGAAATTGTTCGGCCTGATCTCCTTGTAATAAAGAGAGAGTTGCCATCAAGCCTGCTTGAACGCAATGCTCGCTTGCAACTGTTACAGAGCGGGGAGCGTTGCTAATAGGTTTACCCGTTTTCGGGTTTAAAACATGGGAATAACGCACATTGTCTCGCATTAGGTAACGATTAGCATCGCCACTAGTTGCAAGTCCTCCTTGGGCAATTCGGACTAATACTGTCTGATACTGAGTGGATAAACTATTTTTTGTACCTTCCTCAGCCAAGTCTTGAACTGGCATCTCAATGCCAACTTGCCAATATTGTCCTTTGGATTTTGGCAGCGTAACTTGGATGTCTCCCCCAAAATTAACAAGTACAGAAACAGCGGGCGCTATCTCTTTACAAATTTTCGCGACACAATCTACGGCATACTCTTTACCTATGCCACCGAGGTCAAGCTCGAAACCTAAGGGCATTTTGATTGTTTGTTCATCAAAGCTAATTTTATCCCATCCGATATATGGCATAAGTGCCTCAATAGCACTTTGCTGCGGAATATTATCTGAACCATCAAATTTCCAAACGCGCCTTAATACGCCGGACGTAAGGTCAAACATCCCATCGCTTAGTTCGTAACACGTATTGGCAAAAGTGAGCAGTTGAAACGTTTCCATATCGATAGCAGTTGAACGTCCTTGAGCATTATTAATGGCATAAATAATATTGTCATCGCGGTAGCGACTGTATTTTTTTTCAATGCGAAATGCTTCTGTGGCGGCATGCTCTATCAGCTTTCTTGCAAGAGATAGATTGTGGGTGTCTATTAATATTTCACATGGGCTAGCCATGCAAAAGAAGCTGCCGACGTAATGATCGTCGGCAGCCTTTATTTTCCAATTGGATAAGGGGTTTTTATCGCTCACGGCTGCCTTATCGCTCATGGCTGTTTTATCGCTCATGGCTGCCTTTTACTAAAATTTATAAGAAAATTGTAAGATAAAGGCTTTCACACTAGGATACAAATCTTGAGAAGCAAGAACGCCTATATCTTCATATCCTGCGTTCTTTGGATCTTGTTGATAGTACTCGGCTCGAACTCCCCACTCATGACCATTGTTCATTTTATGACCATATTTAAGTCCAACTGTAATAGCTGTCATCTCGCCAAGTCTATAGTCTGCAGAAGCGAAAGTAGGTAGCACTTCTCCCTCATTTAAATAGGGACGGTAAAAATCAGCTTCGCTTTGTTGATAGTAACGAAGATGAGGTTGAATGTAGTCCGACTCATTTAATTTATAGCGTAATCGAGAATCAATTGTGTGCGATTGAATTTCCCAATCATCGCTTGCAAAACGATAAGAAACATCAGCAACTGCGTTATCAAAAGCATATTTTGTTTGTGCATAAACACTATGTTTTGCTCTACTATCTGGACGGTTTTCATGCACAATAGATTGAGTTTCACCGTTCGAATTCACAATACTTAATAGCTTATATGGGTCATTCAAGTAGCCACTACTATTTGAGTAGCTGTAGTTTAACTGCACAAGCATTCTACGGTTGATCACCTGAGTAAGGCCAAACAAGGCATCAATTGTCGATTTATCGTCAGAACCGTCTATACGAGTTTGTTTAAAGGCGTCTTCAAAGGCCTCTTCACCAACTTCACCTGCACCAAATTGTCCTGTATCGACTACCATTGTTGATAGCGGAATAGGGCGGCCGCCAACAGGGTCGATGCTGTCAAATTGATACGACAAGCCAAATAAGGCAGTTGTGTTTTTGTTATAAAAATCACGTTCTGCCGATACGTTCGCACCAACCGATAAATAGTCGTACTCACGAGATATATTGCCGCCAAAATTTAAGCGCGTATCTTGCTGAATAGGCTGGCTCCAATTCGCACTTAATTGGAGTCGAGTGTCACGAAAAGTATCATCGAGGGGCAATTCATTGGGTGAAACTGTATATTGCCCATTACCCGATGGTCTTGTGAATGTCTGAGTTGATGGCTGTGGCACAGCGCCAGTTGCAGAAGCACCTGTGAGCGTGTCGACGACTATCTTAGTGTTGAATATGTGTTGGTCGCCAAAATCTTTACTTGCGCTAAATACACCTTCAAAAAGGCTGACACGATCGGTCTCACCGTAATAAAGGATTGCGGTATCAAATTTCCAATCGTTTTCTGACTTGGCTTCTTGAGCCTGAACGCCGGTATTCAACAATGTACAAGTTGCGCCTGCTAACAAAGTCGCAATTTTTTTCGATTTACTTAATTGCATCCACAACCTCCACCAGCAAACGAGCGGCCACCACTGGTCGCCTCTTTACTGAAGTAAATATGATCATCAAGACCTAATTCCACGGGATCAGAATTTAAAGCCATTTCATCTTTAGCGAGTAGGTCCCGCTCCCATGGTTGCACACCTAAATTTGCACATCCTCCTAATTGAGTTAAAGCAATCATGAAGAAAGCATAGAAGTATTTCTTGCGGTAGTGTCTCGTCGGTTTTGTCGCTGATTTATTTATTGTTTTCACTTTGATTGCTCCTATTCAGATAATAAAGCGATAATTTCTTTTTCGTACTGTGCTTTGTTTTTAATAAAAAAGCCTGTATGTGTTTTGCGCAAAACGCCTTTTTTATCAATTAAATAACTCGTGGGCATACCCAGTAACTCGTAAGCGGAAGCGACACTACCTTTGGGGTCCAATAAAATTTTGAAATGAGATGGGTAGCTTTTAAGAAACGCAGCAATTGAAGATTTGTCTTTGTCTAGGTTAATGCTAACGACTTCGAGCCCCTGCGCCTTATATTTTTTCTGCATTTGATTCATCCACGGAAAGGACGTGCGACAGGGCTTGCACCAACTTGCCCAAAAATCCAAGTAGACTACCTTGCCTTTAAAATCGTTTAGTGACACGGATTGTCTGTTAGAACGATAGTCATCAAGGGTAAAGTTGTGTGCGTTTTCCGCATGAACGAAAGTAGCACTGCATAAAAGAGGGATGAATAATAAAATGACTAAACTAGTTCGCATACGGCTGCTCAACTCTATTAAGGTGAACTCAGTGTAAAATGCGAAACTTAAGGAAATCTTAGCTAGAACTTAAATATGCTATAGCGCCAAAAATAATAAAAAACAAAGGTTGATGGACTAGATAAATAACTAGACTGTGTTTACCTGGCCATGCAATCCAAGCGTGTTTATTGAATTGTTTAAGAGGGTCATTTTTAAGAAACGATGTGGAAGCAAACCAAATACCAATGAATACAGTGCCTAACCATGGAAATAAACCAACATAGTCATTCGAATATCTCGGTAAGCTTTCACGAATATGAGTGAAAGGCCACAAGCTTGAAACCCAGTTCATGTTAAATATCATCACAATAAAAAGGCCGATGAGAAGGGAAATACGTGGCTTATTAGCAAAGTAAATACAGATAAGGCTAGCGACCGCAATAAAATGAAGAACACCGAAGTAGATATAATTTTGCGGCACAGTAAGCAATGACACTAGAGTGATAGCTAATGCACTCAATGAAATCTGGACAAGCCTCTTTGTGAATTTTCGCCAGTCTATTTCTCGTTTATATGATAAATGAAGGGATGCCCCTAAACAGATAAAAAATGAAATTAGTATAAGGTGCCGAAAACTTCTCCAACCATCACCATCAGGCGTGTCCCAATCAACGTATCCAAAGAACTTCAGATCGTAGATGAAGTGAAATATCACCATAAGCACAATGGCAAATGTGCGCAGCACATCGATACTAAATATTCGATTACTCAAACAACTAAAACTCCATCTCTAAGGCAAACCTTAGGGTATGATCACTTGAGTCACCATTCAAGCCGGCAATAAATCCTAGCTCCCATTTTAGTTGTTGTTGTCCATCAAAGCGTTTGATCCCCATAAATGCTGGTCCAATACCTAAGAAGCCCTTGCTTGAATAGATTTCAATAGCGGGCTGAATTTCAGGAATCCAGCGGTAACGGTATTTTAGTCGAAATTCGCCTTGTAATTTTTCTATAGAATCACTGCCCCAATTTTGTGTGATCAGGAAGTTAGTGGTTAAGCTTGTGCGACCAAACTCTTTTTCAGCAAGTAAACCAGCTGTCACTTCCCAGCTGTCCCTTTCATGTCCTTTTTCAAGTTCGAACAAGGCTCCCCAATCTGCCCAATATTCACCTTGGTCGGTTAACATCCAACGAGTTTCGACTTCATAAGAATGTAATCCAAAGTTATCTTCCTCGTCTCTTTCCCCAACAAGATAAACTTCAACCGTCACATATTCGGAAATCGCTTGGCCATATGCGAATCGCTGCAGGAGAGCATTTCCATCATCGTTTTTACGTGAACTAAAGCGCCACTCAAACTCACGCTCAAAGGGAAGAACATAGGGATGGTAAACCTTATCCACACCCTCACTGGCATTTGCGAAATTTGCAAGACTCTCTAAGAGAATGCAAATGACGATAATAATATGGACTGTGTGTTTCATTGAGCAACTCCGCGAGCCGTTTGTCTACCATAAGGGCTCTTCACTAGTAAGCCTAGGATGATGAAAGTAAAGAATGTTAAAGCCAGCAAATAGAGCAGTGTAGGTGTAGCGTCATATCCGAAAAGGACATGAAAAAACTGGCCAAATTCGCTTTTGTCTTCAACGAAATAATTCGTATTCCACAGGGGAAGTGATGACGATAGAACATCGATTTGCTGAAGTATGACGACAATGTTACTAAGTTGTGCCGACAAAAATAACGAAACGGCAAGCTGATATGGCAATACCTTATTTACATTCAAAAAGAGAAAGTAGAGTAGGTAGCTAATGCTAAAACAAATGCCTAAACCAACGCTTATTCCCGCGTAAACACTTGCATGCATGTTGCTCTGCGTGACTGATGACAAAAATACTATAAAGTCACTAGCATGGGGAATGACAATTAAAAATAGACTGAATGCGAAGCAAACTTGCGGGCGAATAAACCTTCTTTTACCAAATGCTAAAAGAACGCTGGCGACAAAAACACATGTTGTGAGGATGAGAAACACTTCGTATCCAACACCGTCGAATAGCATTCCTAACGATGGTCTAAATTGAGTGAATACGGCACTGAATAAAATACCTATAATAATGGCAAGCGTATAAGAAGCATGATGACCGAGTTTGTATGCCTTGGTGATTGGATTTTCTTTGTTACTAAGCTGTTTATTGAGTAGTTTTAAAGTGACCTCAGGCTTATCTAAGAAATGCCAAGCACTAATATATGAGTACAGAATAAATATTGCTAAGGTTTCTTCTATAAACAGTAGAAGGCTATTGATCAACATGCTTCACCACCTTCAATAGCTTTGCAATCCGTGACCACAATTTTTCCTTGCGCCGTTTCTGGGTGATACTCTCCAAAAAAGTAGTAGTTGCCTTGAGGCAAAGGACCAATAAACAAGACGGCTTTGGACTTTGCAAAAATTACTTTTTCTCGGTTAAGATCAAAACTATCAAATTCCTCGGGTGAAGGGTCGTGATTAATTATCACTAGTTTGATTTTGGTGTTTTCAGGAATAGTAATCGAACTGGGTTCAAAAATATGATTTTGGAGATTGATAGTCACTACATTTGATGCATCGGCATTCGCTATGCTCCCGCAGGTGCAGAGTAAAAAAATGAGTAATTGAGAATAGTATTTTACGTTCATGGTGATTGAATCACATCATCGACTATGGGGAACTCAACCCGAACTAGTAGCCCACCTAAGCTTGAATCCAAGAAAGTAAGGGAGCCACCGTTCGTTGCAAGTATTTGCGCCACAATAGTTAAACCTAGACCACTGCCTAGAATCCCCTTATTCACTGCGTCATCAGTACGATAGAAGCGCTTTAGCACGTTCTCACGCATTGAGTTTGGTATGCCAGGTCCCGAATCTTCGATTTGTAGAGTCACTTTGTGCTGTGTCTGACCAAGCTCAACTCGAATATCGCCTTGGTCTGGAGAATATTTAATTGCATTTGTTAGGAGATTTGAAATAAGGGTTTGCATCAAAAAGGGTTTTGAGAATACAAATTGACTCTCGCCTAATAGTTCAATGCTTTGCTGCTTTTGTTCAATTTGCGGATATAAATCACTAATAGCGTTTTGACATATGCAGAGCAAGTCGACTTTTTCTTTGTCTCGTTGAAGTAATTCAGGGTTCGTCTTGCTTAGCATTAATAACTGATTGACCGCCTGAATCATTCGTTCAACATCTTCTTGGAGTTTAGGTAGATCGCTATTTAAGTCATCAGAATTATTTTGCAGGTTATGCAAGTTTATTTTCATCACGCTTAAGGGAGTGCGTAACTCGTGAGCCGCGTGTGATACAAATTCGCGCTCACGTTCAAATGAGGAGCTTAAGCGAGAGAACAGCAAGTTCAGTGTATTGATAACAGGCTCAAGCTCTGTACTTCTATTGCTGATTATCAACTGAGACATATTAGTCGATTGGCGCTTTTGCAATTCATTCGATAGTTGTTTTAAAGGTGCTAAGCTTCTCGCTGTAATGAGGTATATAAGTAAGGCCAAAAATGGCATTACCCAAATAATAGGTTTTACCGCTGCTAGGATCATCTCTTCAACAATCAGGCCGCGCAATTTCCGTTGCTGTGCGACTAATATCCATTTATCACTTGCAAACTCTAATGAAAACAATCGCCAACGTTTACCTGAAAAGCTGACATCCGAGAAGCCTGGTTGCAATACTCCCATTAATTTCAAAGGGGCGTTTTCAGTGCGAAAAACACTGACATTATCGATGATGATTTGGTAAGCAAATTCAACATTGTTTTGATTGTTATTTGAGTATGCCTGTGGAGTGCTGTTTTGGGGCTTTTGGTTTAGGTGCTTATTACTAGTAATGACATCCCAATTCGATGCTATTGGGACTAGGCCTTGCGCAATTATCCTCAGCTCATCATCATATGTTCTGCTCGAAATGTCAGTACTGGAACGATAGCCTTGGATAGCTGCACTGAAGATAACGAGTGTTAAAGTTGAAATCAGTAATAGAGTAAGCTGTTTACTAATGCTATACATAATTACCTAGCTTGCTTTGGTACGCTATAGCCAACACCCCTAATAGTCTTAATAAATTTGTCAGGTAGTCTTTTTCGTAAGTTGTGGATATGTACCTCAATTGCGTTACTACTGACTTCTTCGCCCCATTCATACAGTGTTTGTTCAAGATGTTGCTTGTTCTGAATCCTACCATGATTTTCCATCAATGCTTTGAGTAACATAAACTCTCGTCGGGGGAGCTCAATTTTATCGCCATTTACATCTAGTTCATGAGAAGCGATATCTAGACAAACTTCACCAATATCTATTAGAGAAGAGCTTGCTGTACCGAATCGTCGCTCCATTGCTCTTAATCGAGCGAGCAACTCTTCAATGTCAAAAGGCTTAGCAAGATAATCGTCAGCTCCCGCATCCAATCCATCTATCTTGTCGGTAGTGGTGTCACGAGCAGTAAGAATAATAATAGCTAAGTTTGAATGTTTCTTTTTAGCTATTTTTAACAATTCAATACCATCCATATCCGGTAATCCCAGATCCAGGATCATCATCGCAAATTCATTGGTGGCTAGAGAATCTAGCGCACTTTTTGCGGATGCAACATGAGTAACCGCATATGCTTTATGACGCAGTGATTTACTGAGCTCTTCAGCTAGGCGGGCATCATCTTCAACGAGCAATAATCTCATAAATTCAGGTTTCTAATAGAGAATATTGTAATACTATAGCTGAATCCTTAAGTGAAGCTTAAGCTTTTATTGAGCACTTTATCCGAAAGTTAACGTAATAAATTTAATAAGTGCGCATTGGTCAACAACACATTCGAATACTTTTCTTGATGATTAGAGGTCTATGTTATGAATGTTTAACCAATAGCTATTGCTTGCACAAACGGGCTGTTTCAACTAACGGACTCTTTCAACTAGCGTATTCTCTAATTTAACGTGAGGTTTCTATTAACTATTTTCGAGATATAAGGCCATCTGACAAAGAATTATTTTTCCTACCTCTTGGAGGAACTGGAGAAATAGGCATGAATATGAATTTGTATGGTCACAACAATCAATGGCTTATGGTTGATTGTGGCGTAACGTTTAGAGCGCCATTAGATCGTGTAGATGATCAAAATCCGTCTGCAAAGCTGTTTGATATGGTCGCGCCTGATCCTTTGTTCATTGAAAACAGACAAGAAAACTTATGCGGAATTGTGATCACACATGCGCACGAGGATCACATTGGCGCAGTGCCAGCGTTATGGACTAAGTTCAAATGTCCCATTTATACAACGAGGTTTACCGCTGAAGTATTGCGCAGAAAGCTATACATGACAAATATCGCTGAACAAGTGCAAATAATCGTTGTTGAATCAGGACAAACCATTGATGTTGGTCCATTTACAATTACTTGGATGGCGATAACGCATTCCTTGCCCGATGCTCAGGCACTGTTCATACAAACCTCGGTAGGCTCTATATTTCACACTGCGGATTGGAAAATAGACTTTAACCCAATCACCGATGATGCATTTCAACCTGAAGCCTTCCAACAGCTTGCTAAATTAAAACCTACAGCAATGGTATGCGACTCTACGAATGCCTTACGAGAGGGATATTCAACATCTGAAGGCGATTGTGAATTAGGCCTCCTGCGCACGATACAAAAATGTGAGAACAGGGTCATTGTTACTTGTTTTGGTAGTAACGTCGCACGCCTAATTAGTTTAGCCCGTGTTGCCGCCAAAACTGGACGATACATGGCTTTGTTAGGGCGTTCGCTAGAAAATATGTACAGCATTGCTAGAGCAACTGCTTATTGGCCAGACGAACTTAAAATCGCTCATCGACGAGATATTGCTTACTTACCAAAACATGAAGTGTTGTTGGTCGCAACTGGGAGTCAAGGGGAAGCGCGTGCTGCCTTGGGAAGACTCGCTGCTGCAAATCACCCTGATTGTGAGGCAGAAAGTGGTGACACCGTTATTTTTAGTTCAATCACTATACCGGGCAATGAAAAAGCCATTGACAGCATGGTTGAAAAACTCAAGAGTAATGGGCTCAATGTAATTCAATCCAATGATTCTGAATTCACCATTCATGCTTCTGGACATCCCAACCAACAAGACTTGAGTGATATGTATGCTTGGGTCTCGCCGAAGGTTGCGATCCCTGTGCATGGTGAACCTGAGCATCTGAAAGCGAATGCATTAATCGCGAGAGCTCAAGGTGTACCAGAACAATTGCTTGGGCTTAATGGGGACTTATTTCAAATAGCCCCTAAGGTGAAATTAGTTGAGCGAGCGGTGAAAGTCGGTAGGATAGATATTACTGAAATTAATCAGTCCCTCAGAGCAATGAGATAAAAGCGAGAGCGTATAAAATTTATGATTGTGAAAATACAGTGGAGCTAGATAAGTACACGTTTAAATCAAACGCAAATAATCGCTTAACTAAGCCTGTTACGAACGAGCAAATTCTTGCAGAACTTAGCGGTCTTTTGTCAGCAAATGATATCAAAGCCGATCCTAGTACCAATGCCCATTTTAGAAAAGGTTGGCGCTCGGGCGGTGGCAGTGCGCTTTCCGTTTTATTTCCACAAAGCCTTTTGCAACTATGGCAATGCATCGAAGTTTGCGTAAAGTGCAATGTCATCATTGTCATGCAAGCTGCAAATACTGGGCTAACTGAAGGTTCTACACCTAGCGGCGATCAATATGACCGTCCAGTGATTGTTATTAATACTCTGGCGATTGATCAGCTTTTCTTGATCAACGCTGGAAAGCAAGTAGTCAGCCTCCCTGGCGCTACTTTGCATCAACTTGAACAGCAATTGACTAAAATAGGCAGAGCGCCTCATTCAATTATAGGCTCATCTTGTCTTGGTGCCTCAATTGTCGGCGGTGTCGCAAACAACTCTGGTGGGGCATTAGTGAAAAGAGGGCCTGCTTACACTGAGCTTTCAATATACGCACAAGTTAACGAGCATGGAGACTTATGTCTAGTTAATCACTTGGGTATTGAACTGGGCGATTCACCAGAGGAAGTTCTTAATAATCTTCAACATGGCCAGTTTGCACAAGAGTCAATTGTCGAAACAATTCGAATGGCATCCGATAAAGAATATGTTGAACGAATTAGAGATGTAGATGCTAATTCACCGAGTCGATTTAATGCTGATAAACGCAGGCTGTATGAAGCCAGTGGATGTGCTGGAAAGATAGCGGTGTTTGCGGTTCGCTTGGATACTTACCCTGTTTCAGAACGTGAGCAAACGTTTTATATCGGGACAAACAATACCAAGGAATTAACGGAACTAAGGCGGCGAATATTATCTACTTTTAAGCATTTACCAGAAGTTGGTGAGTATATGCATAGAGATATCTTTGATGTTTCGCAAAAATATGGAAAGGATACTTTTCTTAGCGTTCTTCATTTAGGTACTGCAAAATTGCCACGAATGTTTGCACTTAAAGGTCGCCTTGATGCATTTTTTAATAAACTGAGTTTTCTACCTTCATCTTTATCGGATAAGTGCCTGCAATTTATAAGTCGACTATTTCCCCAGCATTTACCCGATCGTCTGCTTCAATACCGAGAAAAATATGAACATCACCTCATTTTAAAAATGAGCGACCAAGGTATCCCTGAAGCCGAGTCGTTTCTATCGACGTTTTTCGCAAATTCAAAAACAGGTAGTTTCATGGTGTGTGACGAAAATGAATCTAAATGCGCCTATCTGCATCGATTTGCCGCAGCGGGAGCCGCACTTAGGTACCATACAATGTATGAAAAACAGCTTGGTGACGTTCTTGCATTAGATATAGCTTTACCCCGGAATGAACTAGATTGGTTCGAAAAGTTGCCGCAAGAAATAGATGAGAAAATAGATAAGAAACTCTACTACGGGCATTTCTTTTGTTATGTATTTCACCAAGATTATATTTTGAAGAAAGGTACAGATGCTGCGAAAATCAAAGCACAAATGTTGTCTTTGCTGAATAGCAGAGGCGCTAAGTATCCAGCGGAGCATAATGTCGGCCATCTTTATGAGGCTGAGTCAGATTTAAAGGCTTTTTACCAAGCATTAGACCCAACAAACACTTTCAATCCGGGTATTGGTAAAATGGAAAAGTCGAAACGAAATTGCGCGTGTTGTTTGTAGTCACGGCAACGGTTTTTTAAATCAAGGCTTTTGTGGGCTAACAGTATGATTAAACAAAACAATCAACGCGTATGAAATGCAATAAGAAAGTATATTTTGAATTATGACAAGCAAGGTCATTTCATATAGTCTACATCTTATACAAGTTGCGAACATTTTATCGTCAAAGCATCGCTTTCACTTTATATCGTAAACTTGCTTTTGAACTGACAATCAACCAAGGTAAATAACATAATTACGCCATGCTTAATAACACCCTTAGGGAATGGAAAAGTTGATGAGCTTGGGTAAATATCAGCTATTTAATGCTGTCGGCGCTCATCTTAGTAAAATTCCGAGACTAGTATTCGGTCTTGCGATCCTCCTCGTCATTTTTTCAAGTTTTACACATGCAAATACAAAACCTCTTTTAGATAACCCTCGTTTATTCCACTTAGATACTTCTAATGGACTAACTCAAAATACCATTTCAGACTTGCACATCGATTCCTCGGGCTTTTTATGGGTGGCAAATGAGGAAGGATTGAATAGATATGACGGTCATAAGGTTATACATGTGCAGGGCTCACACGGTCAGTTACTGAATAATCCAATCTATGATATTTTCGAAGATAGCCGTCAAAATTTATGGATAAGTACTGGTATAACGGGGGTGTATTTATTAGACCCACAAACCAGAGAAACAAAGAGTATTGTTGCTGAGCAATACTTGAATGATCCCGAATGGACACAATACGCTGAGAACATTAGTGAAGCTGAAGATGGTAATATTTTAATTGCTTCTAACCATCAAGTTGATTTATACAGCTACGAGACAGCTGAAACAAACACCTTATTTGTGCTGGGCGCTGAGGAAATAGAAAACAGAGATATTATTAGAACGGCATTCAAAAGTGGCGACATGCTGCTTATTGGCACATCCTCAGGTTTGTTAGCAAAAAATCTTGTCAGCGACCAAGTTTCAAGTGTCGAGTTTTTACCGAAAGATTCAAATGAATTTAACGATATCAATAGTCACAACGTCAAACAACTTAAAGAAATGCCGAACGGCCAACTGTGGATCGGAACTGTTAAAGGCTTGTATGCAATGCCTTTGGGAGCCTTAAAACAATTTGTCATTAGAGATTGGACAACACCATCATCCACCACTATAAATGCCACACACAATATTTGGAGCTTGCATTACTTTGATGACGAAACCATTTACATTGGCTCCGACAAAGGCCTTTTCAAAACGGATATTTCAGGTAGCCCTTTAACATTCCTATTTGAACCGCAGCAATACTTAGAAGAAATATCGGACAAAAGCATTAAAGCGATTGAAACTGATCAATATGGGAATGTTTGGTTTGGCTCCTATTTAAATGGTGCCATGTTTTGGACACCTCAAAGTACCTCATTTAAATCCATTTCTAACTTACTAAATACACAAGATGGCTATAAGCTCAGTCACAATAATGTACTTTCTTTATATCAAGAAAATGAGAAAACTCTGTGGGCAGGCACTACAAATGGTTTAAATAAGATAGATTTAACGACAAATGAAATTACGAGCTTTTTAAGCTCGAGTGTTGATACAAACATTTATGATCAATCTTATATCCTCCAAATTATTGGTTTAAACAATGGCGAGCTTTGGCTAGCTACAGGCAGTGGTCTGCGAATTTTTGACACCCACACATTAAAATTAAAAATACTTGAGAACTTAGACTCAGAGCAGAAGGTACTTTTTGACAGCTACTCATATGGCATCGCACTTCAGGGGAGCAAAACAATATGGTCACTGTCCGACACAGGGTTAATTCGCTTTAATACAGAAGATATGAAAGCTGAATTTATTGACCTGAGCAATGAAGATATCAATTTAGGGACTATTGATTCAATTCTCGGTTATGACATTCGAACTTCGAACTTAATGCTGAGTGGTGCAGGGGCTCTAATAGGAATTAATACTGAAACACTAAAACCAATGGTTCTGCACTCCATCAAGAAATCCGGCGCCTCTTTATCCATGATCCCCAACAGTTGGTTAAGGGATACTAAAAATAACTTCTGGCTCTCCTATGCCGGTAAAGCACTGTATCAATTAGATGGTAATGATTTTACCCAAATAAGCGAATACAACTCCGGAAATATACTACCTACTAATCTTATTTACGGTTTGGCACTGGATTACAAAGATAACCTCTGGTTTTCATCACATTCCGGCATACATGAGTTTTCCACTGAGACACTCGATATTTCGTCCTATCAATACATGCAAGGTGTGTCGGCATCTGAGTTTAATGATGGTGCTTTTACCATGTTATCCGATGGCCGTTTGGCTTACGGTTCAACTAAGGGAATTACGCTTTTTGAACCGAGTGAAGTATCAACGCTTCATAATAAAAAGTTTAGCACACCAATAATTACCGAATTGGAACTTTCATCAAGAGATTTGAGTTTGCCATTCACCAATCTAAACGATTCTGAAATCGTCCTAGAGCATAATGATATTGGACTAACGGTATATTTTTCCTCCTTGGACTTTAGTTCTGTTCAAACCGAACGCTTTAATTACCGGTTAATTAGCAACGACAAAATAATTAACTTCCCAGCTAAAGTTGCCGGTAAAATTGAGTTGTTTATGCTTAGCCCTGGAAATCATACTTTAGAGATTTTTGAGGTAGGGGGAAGCGACACATCTTCACAGACTGCTAAATTATTTATACGAGTCAAATATGCACCTTTGACGTCACCTTTGGCGTTGACAATTTATGCAGTGTTAATTTGTCTTATTATTCTTTTATTCGTCATGAGACGAAATCGAATTAGAGCTCATTTAGCGGCCGCTCATAACCAAATTGCGTTATATAATAACAGGCTAACCAGTGCATTAAAGGCAAGTAATTCAGATATTTGGGAGTGGTCTTCAAATAATCAAATAATAGAAACACGCAGATTAAAAAATGAATTAGGTTATAGCGATAGTGGCAATAGTGTTGACTTTGAAAAGCACTTATCACTTATCCATGAAGTTGATAGGCTTCAATATTTATCTGCTTGGCGACAGTTCATCAGAGGCGAAGAGGAACAGTTCGATAATACATACCGAATGAAGCACGCAAACGGTGAGTATTTGTGGTTTAGAGATGCTGGAAGTATTTCTAGTGTGGTTAATGAAGTCATTACTGTTACGGGAACATATACTAACGTTACGGATAGCGTCGCTTCCAAAGAACGCTTGAAGCTGTTTGGTGACGCATTTAAACATACACGCGATTGGGTACTTATTTTTGATAGAGATAAGCAGCCATTGGGCGGGAATCCGAGCTTCTACAAAGCGTTCAAAATTAATGAGGATACTGACTTTAGTGCTCAGCTGATGTATATCGTTAATAATCAAGATGGGATGAAGCACAAATTCCTCTCTAAATTAGCGACCTTAAAACCAGGGGAACATTGGAAAACTGAACTTGAGTTTGTCGTCAGCGGCAAAAAAATTACAACCCTTACTGATGTTAATGCCATTGCAGATGAGAACGATGAAAGATTAGTCGTGTACTACCTCGTAATATTAACCGATATTACAGAACAAAAAGAGGCGCAAACGAGTTTAGTAAGGTTGGCCAACTACGATGTACTAACGGGGCTAATTAACCGAACTCTATTGATAGAGAAATTAAAACAGGCAATTTTGTATGCACGAAGACACAGTACAAGTTTGTCCGTTATATTTATCGATTTAGATCGCTTTAAACCCATCAACGATACGTTTGGTCATCAAGCGGGTGACAAAGTCATTATAGAAATTGCGAAGCGCATAAAAGATAAACTTCGAGACAATGATATCGTGTCTCGATTAGGCGGTGATGAATTCGTTGTTGTGCTAGAAGAAACTCAAGAGATCCAGAGCGTAAACAAGCTTGTTGCTGAGCTATTAGTATTGGTTGAACAGCCTATTTTCTTAGGCAGTCACTCAGTGAGCGTCTCTGCTAGCGCGGGCATCGCAGTATATCCTGATGATGCACTCGATGCCGAGAGTTTATTAAGGAACGCTGACGTTGCAATGTACAGTGCAAAAGAGCTAGGTAAAAATGGATACCAGCACTTTACAGCGACGATGAATGAGAAAGTTCAACAGGATATGTTGCTGCAAAATAAGCTAAAAGTTGCAGTCGCTCGCGATGAATTTGAAAACTTTTATCAACCAATTATTGATACGCATAGCAAGAAAACTGTAGGTTTCGAAATGCTAATGCGCTGGCAAAGTGATAAGCAATTTATATCTCCGGGTGTCTTTATTCCTATTGCAGAACAGATAGGCTTAATCGTTGACATGACGATGAAAGCCATCGAGCGCGGTTTAGCTGATGTGGCTAGCTGGTATGAAAAGGGGTTTGAAGGTTACATGGCAATCAACTTGTCGGCAAAGCAATTTTCTACGCGACCTGACTTTGAAAAAATACTGCAATTGCTAGAAGAGCATTCGTTACCAAGCTCATGCTTGCGCTTTGAAATTACTGAAGGCTTGTTAGTCGATAATAACGACAACACCATGGACTACATGCAAGAAATGCGAGACTTAGGTTTCAAGATATCTCTTGATGATTATGGCACTGGTTACTCAAGTTTGCGGTATTTAAAAGATTTCCCTATTGATGTATTAAAAATTGATAAGTCATTTGTAGATGACATAAACGTTGATAAAGGAACCGAATCTATTATTGAGTCGACCTTGATTATGACTAAAATGTTGAATATGGATACAGTTGCGGAAGGTATCGAGACGAGTTTGCAAGTTGAGTATTTTGGTAAGACAAATTGCCGTTATTTACAAGGGTTCTACTTTTCAAAACCAGTTGATCAAGCACATTGTTATGAATTGTTACAAAAAGACTGGTCCAATAAGTTTGACCTCGAAAGTGAAAGTGCTAAATCGACAAAGTAAGCCTTATATACTGCGGTGTATAGTCCATTTTTATTGACAGTAAGTCTAACAAAGCAATCGAAGAAACAATAAATTCCTGCATCAATTATTCAAAAATTAGTTGTATATTCCTAGTATTCACGCATTATTAAAGCGATAAGAATAAATCTGAAAAGATAGGACGGAATATGCCTTTAGATAATGCCAACTTGATCCCAAAAGAAAATGTGGTTTCACCTTTATCAATGCTTTATAAGTGGGAAAAAGAAACGCCTGATTGTCATTACATGACGCAACCTACAGCAAATGGTGAATTAACATTCAACTGGGCTGAAACTGCCAGAGAAGCCCGCAAGGTCGCTGCCGCGCTAAAAGCAAGAAATTATCCAAAGGGCAGTCGCATAGCTATATTATCCAAAAATTGTGCTCATTGGGCTATTGTCGATCTTGGTATAATGATGGCTGGTCACGTGTCTGTACCTATTTTCTCCACGGCCGGCAAAGAAACCATTAGTTACGTGCTAGAACATGCCGATTGTCCTCTCATTTTCGTTGGTTTGCTTGATAACCCGCAAGCGCAAGAAGACGCCGTTCCTGCAACTATTGAAAAAGTTGGCTTGCCTTATCCTAATGCAGCTGGCACACCGTGGGAAGAGTTCACTAATGTAGCACCAATGGCTGAAAGTCCATTGCCAGATATGAATGAGATCATGACTATCATTTACACATCTGGTAGCACAGGACAACCAAAAGGCGTTGTTCATACTTATCAAACCATATGTTGGGCTGCTCGAAATTCATTGACCGCTTTATCGGTCGGCGAAGACGACCGAATTGTCAGTTATTTACCGCTCGCTCATATTACCGAACGCGTATTAGTTGAACTAGCAAGTTTTTATTCAAAAATGCAGATTAGATTTGTCGAATCCTTGGCTACATTTACTCGAGACGTGAAAGCGTGTCAGCCCACATTGTTTATTTCCGTTCCACGTTTATGGACAAAATTCCAATTAGGTGTATTAGCTAAAATCCCTCAAAAGAAGCTTTCGTTCTTGCTCAGTATCCCGCTTGTTGGGAAGAAAGTAGCGAAAAAAATACGCAATGAATTAGGCTTAGGCTCAGCAAGATTATGGGCTTCAGGTTCGGCGCCATTAGCACCAGCCACTATTGAATGGTTTCATACAATAGGCGTAGATATTTCGGAAGGTTGGGGAATGACTGAAAATGCTGCTTACGGCACCAGTAGTGTTCCTTTTAGAGTTGATAAAATTGGTTGTATCGGTAAGGCCTATGACGGCGTAACAGTTAGAATTGCTGAAGATGGTGAAATTCAAGTAAGCGCTCCATGCAACATGGTTGGTTATTACAAAGAACCAGAGAAAACAGCAGGTGTATTTACTAATGACGGCTTTTTACGAACGGGTGATAAAGGAGTGATAGACTCTGAAGGTTACGTAAAAATCACTGGCCGCCTAAAAGACATATTCAAAACAGAAAAAGGTAAATATGTTGCTCCCGCTCCAATTGAAGCAATGTTGATGGAAAACCCTATTGTTGAACAGGTTTGCGTTACGGGCACCAATTTACCTCAGCCAATAGCCTTACTTGTGCTATCCGAAGAAGCTCGAACTCACAATAAAGAAAGTATTGTTGAAAGTCTCAAAGCAACTCTTGAAGCTACAAACCTATGTCTTGAAAGTCATCAACGATTAGACAGAATTGTTATCTTCAAAGAAGAGTGGTCAATAGAGAACGATTTGTTGACACCAACCTTGAAAGTTAAACGCCATGTCATTGAAGAGAAGTTTAAGTCTACAATCCTAGGCAGCCATGATGACGATGTCGTTTGGAATGATTAATTAGCAATCCAATTGCTCAAAAAGGCGGCTTTAGCTGCCTTTTTTTTGTGCAAAAAATATAATTACGTATGTTAACTAATACATAAACGAGTGGTGAGAACAGTATAATGAACTTGTTGAATTATATTGGATAAAACATGATGAAGAAATTAGTGTTGGTTACTAGTCTTCTTTTTCTGATGGGTTCTTTTACTGTAAATGCATCACTCTCCATCGTAGTTAATAAAGCAAACGATGCTGAAATTGATGAAAAAACAGTGCAAAGGATATTCTTGGGAAAAGAAAAGAAGTTTAGTAACGGTAATGAGGCTGTTCCAATTAACTTAACTACTAACAATGCAGGACGAAGTGTATTCGACGAACAAGTATTAGGTCGAAGTTCTAGTCAAGTATCTGCTTACTGGTCCAAGCTTGTTTTTACAGGTAAAGGGGTGCCACCAACAGATGCTGCGAATGATGAAGCCGTTTTAGTGGCAATAGAAGCTGATGTTAATGCGATTGGATATGTAGACAGCGCTTCAGTGACTGATGCAGTAAAAGTCATTATGACGAAGTAGGTATTAAGTTAATAGGCTTAGGGTTGAATTAATCGTCAGCTAGCCGATAACAAAATTGTATACGGAGCGGTCTGCAATGGATCAGAGTTGTTGCTCCAAAATTAAACAAGTAAAGTCGAAAATGGATGAGCGGTTTCACTGAAAACAGGAAACGTCTGTGTCCAGTAATTTCTTATTGTTCGTTGAGTTTCAATCTGTTTTTAAGATTATTATTTTAATAATAAAAACCAAATAGGAAGCTCAATAATGTTGAAAAAAACGCTCTTAGCAGCAACCTTATTATTTGCCGCAAGCTCCGCATTAGCAGAACTTGTCGTAGTGGTAAACCCTGCAAATACAAATGCGCTAGATTCTAAAACCGTCCAACGTATATTTTTAGGTAAAGATAAGAAGTTTGCGGATGGCAATGAAACTATCGCGGTAAATCAAGGTGCAGACACACAAATTAGACAAGATTTCGACCAAGCAGTTCTTGGCAGAAGTTCAAGTCAAGTTTCAGCATATTGGTCAAAACTAGTATTTACAGGTAAAGGCATTCCGCCGAAAGAAGTAGCCAACGATGCAGAAGTAATTGATTTAGTGTCAAAGAATCTAAGTGTGATTGGTTATGTTGATAAAGCGTCTGTAACAGATGCTGTTAAAATCGTCGAAATGTAAGGACGTGAATATGAAAAATTTAAATAAAAGTTTATCGGTTGTTGCAGTTGCAGTTCTAGCAACATTTCAAGCACAAGCAGATCTTAGAATTAATGGTTTTGCTAACCTAACAGGTGGTATCACAAGCAGTGACGATAGCCTTTATGGTTATGATGATCGCGTGAGTTTTGGTTCACAAAGTTTGTTCGCTATTCAAGTTAGTGGTGATATCAACGACAAAATGACAGCTACTGGGCAATTGGTTGCGCGCGGTAATGATAGCTACGATGCGAACTTCGAATGGGCTTACATTACCTATCAAACATCAGATAATACGAGTGTTTCAGCGGGTCGACTAAGAATGCCATTGTTTAGATACTCTGCCTCTTTGGATGTCGGTTATTCTTACCACTGGGTTGTTGCACCGCAATCAATCTATGCGGTTCCGTTCAATAACATTGATGGTGTGCAAGTTGATTACTCTGGGTATTCAGGCGATTTAGAATATACATTCCAGGTCACCGCGGGAAAAATTGAGAATGAATTCACTCTAGGCGGCGCGAATGGTAACTTAGAAATTGATAATGTTATTTCATTAACGGGTGAGTTTACTTATGAAAATTGGAAATTCCGAGGTGTTTACGCAACGGCTAAAGCAACTTTCGATATTCCTGATTTAGATGGCCCTTTAAGTCTGTTGGCACAAATATCTCCAGAATTAAGTAATAAGTTGAACGCGAATGATGATACGGGTATTTTCTATGGTTTAAGCTTGGAATATGACTCTTATGATTGGTTTGTGGCTGCGGAAATGACAGGCATTAAAATTGATCAATCATTTTATCAAGATGAGAGTAACTTTTATATTACTGCTGGAATTCGCACTGGAAAATGGACTCCGTTTATTACTTATGAAAAGTCTGATTTAAATGACGGTCCTAAGTTTCTATCTGATATAGGTGGCTTCCCAGCTCCTTTCCAACCAGCATTAACACAGCTAGTTGTTGGCATCCAAATGCCTGCAATATCTGAAGATAATACTTTATCTGCCGGTGTTAGGTATGATTTAGATACAAATGTTGCATTGAAAGCGGATGTCGTTAAATTCACTAATGATATTAGTGAAGAAGAAGACACTTTGTTACGATTTGCAATCAACTACGTTTTTTAAACGTGTTTCATAGTGTAGCTGTATGAACAGCTGTACTTGGTCGCGCGATGGCTACTTACTCTGTAAGTAGCCATTTTTCGTTCTGGGGCATTATTCCGACTAGGTAATTGTTTGCTCTGGGCACTAATTGCTCTAGGCTCTAATTGCTCTAGGCAGTAACCAAACTAATTTGGATAGCGCTTTTCGAGCTCTTGATAAATCACGTCAGCGTAATTATCTAATTGACTGTTTGTTGAATCTAGTACTTCTACTAAATGTTCATTATCTTCACGTTGATCCCATATTTTAATATAAGTGCCTTCTTTATAACCGTGATCTTGTCTGAAGAAGTTTAGAATGTTTTTACCCACATATTGAGAAAATAGGGCATCTGAATTCATCTCAGCCTGTTCAACGATCTTTAAGAAAAGCGGCACATCAAAACGTTTAGCTATGCATAAACCAGCCATTAATTCTAAGTTTTCAACAAGTGTGGCGTTACTAAAATTAATCGTATTGCCATCAAAGGTCACTTCTGTGTGAGACTCAAGTAGAGATTTTGCAATGGCATCTGCCGCTGCATCAATATCGCCATTGTGCTGAATAATAAGATGCGATAATGCAAAATGCCAAATGTCTACTAATTCCATTTGTACTTGGGGTAAATCCAGCTTTTGAGCTTTCCACCATTTCCAACCGTGATGCTCTATAGCTTCGACTGATTCAATCATGGCAGCTCTTAAATAGCTATAACCCGCAGTTAACCATTGAGGGTTCACTTTTATATTCATTCCATCTTGGAGATTTAGCATGGTATTGAGTTGGGTGTTGGTTAACATCAATCTTCCTTTGTTTTTATATTGATTGAGAAGCTGCCTAGAGCTTGTTGATTTATGCGCACCACAACTTTTATCGTTGAATATAATTGGTGCAGTGAACGCAATGGTAATAAGCAGCGCTAGTGTAGCGCTTTAACTGCAGTTTTTATACTTTATTTGCTGCTAAAATTGGTGTTGCTTTGCAAAAAATCATCCCGTTATAAGTACGCTTATTTTATCATGTCCTAGTGTTAAGCTTTGCGTATTCGTGTCATAGTATATGCAATAATAGTTTACTAATAATAAGAATAATCAGCCTTGTTAACACTCTATCCTTCAAACAAATTAGAGCATTTAAGCTATCTTTTGCAAGCTGTTATGAGCAACAGTCAACAGCCTATATTGCAGCCAAAAACAGTTTTGGTTGAAAGCACAGGCATGCAACATTGGTTGAACCTGCAATTGGCTGAATATGCCGGCATAGCGATGAATATTGAATACCCAATGCCGACGCGTTACGTTTGGCAATTATGTCGCGATATTCTGGGGCATGACAAGGTGCCGATGCAATCCACCTATAAACGTGAAGTGATGCTATGGCGAATTGAACGCTTGCTAAACTCAGAGGCATTTAAACAACAGAATTTTGAGGCCGCCTTAATTGAATATTGGCAAGAGGAAAGTACCGCAAACGCCGAATATAAAAGAGTTAACATCAGCAGGTTGATTGCCGACACCTTAGAACAATATCTCATGTTCAGACCACAATGGTTGTTAGCGTGGGAAAAGGGCGAGTCTGTTGTCACAGGGTCAAGCAAGTCTCAACGTGGAGCTAATGAACAGAATGGTTCAAACAGTGAAACTGAATCTCTTTCTAAACTACAAGTTCAATCTCTATCCCTATCCCAACTTGAACAAGAGTTCGAACAAAGCAATGTCGTGCTGAAACATGAGGCTTGGCAACGCTGGATTTGGCGGGAGTTAGCAAAAGAAGAACCTAATCACCCAGTGAGATTGCAGTTACTTGCATTGGAGGCTTTAGAGAATAAGCGCGATGTCCTGCCGTCAGAAGTGTATTTCTTCGCTATAAACACGATGGCACCGCAAACCTTGGCATTTTTTAATGAAATAGCGAAGTACACACAGATTCACTTCTTCCATTTAAATCCCTGTGTCGATTATTGGGGGGACGCCGTTTCAGATCGCGCCTTAGCACGACAGTTACACCAAGGGAAAATAGATGCTTGGATAGAGCAGCAAGCTATCAATCCTTTGTTAAGAAACTTTGGTCAACAAGGTAAAGATTTATTTAATTTGTTGTCTCAATCGACGCACTATGAAATAAGTGCGTTTGATACTGAATACGAGAGTGAGAGTATCTCTTCGAGTTTACTGCACGATATTCAACTTGATATTTTGCAGGGGCAAACTGATAACGCGTCTGCAGTTTCCGAGACAAAAAGCGGCAAGTCTGACAATTCTGTTGTGGTCCGTTCCTGTCATAGTGCATTGCGAGAAGTGCAAGTATTGCATGACTACCTGCTCGAGCAGTTTAGTCTGGATGACAATATAAGCCCCCGTGATGTGTTAGTGATGTGCCCAGCTATCGAGAATTATTCTCCTTACATAGAGGCGGTATTTGGTAAGAGTATTACCGAGCTAAATACGTCTCAACAAAAACGCATTCCATGCACTATCGCTGATCGAAACCCTTTGGACGCAGATCCTTTGGTTTCGGCTTTCATGCAATTAATGAGCTTACCTGACAGTCGTTTCAATGTGTCAGAACTGCTTAGTTTCCTGCATCTACCTGCAGTTATGCATAAATATGACATTAATGATGCAGAGCTTGATTTATTTGCTTATTGGGTCCATCAATCAAACATTCATTGGGGTTTAGATGCTGAACATAAATCCATCATATTAGGCTTAGATAAAGCAAATGATGTGTTTACCTGGCATTGGGGTATGTCCCGCTTACTTGAGGGTTTCAG
This sequence comes from Glaciecola sp. MF2-115, assembly GCF_047250385.1. NCBI lineage: Bacteria > Pseudomonadati > Pseudomonadota > Gammaproteobacteria > Alteromonadales > Alteromonadaceae > Glaciecola > Glaciecola sp. MF2-115. The sequence goes on along the minus strand of NZ_JBLBVM010000056.1, from coordinate 271,352 downwards.
CCACGCAGACAATGACTTGTTAATTGATGAAACACTTCTAGCCTTAAATGAAATAGAAGGCCAGCTTGCCGTCACCTTTGGCAAATTGCTGCATGTTTTAGAAAAACTGGCGGGATATGGTCATTCTTTAAAACGCCAACGGACTATGGATGAGTGGAAAACGTATTTATTTGAAATGCGAGACAACTTATTTGATGCCAGTACGGTAGAGCAATACGCATCTCAGACAATTACTAAAACCTTGGGGCAGTTTTTTGAGCATTATCAGATGTCATCCTTAGACAATGTGACTGCGTCATCAGAGCGTTTATGGTCCTATCAAACTCTGCGCCAAGCGCTTCAAAATGCCTTTACTTCACCCGATAGCCAAAACCAATTTATGACCGGGCAAGTTACCTTCTGTTCTATGATGCCAATGCGCAGTATACCCTTCAAAATCATTGCGGTTTTAGGCTTGAATGACGGTGAATTTCCTCGGCAATCTAACTATGTTGATATGGATTTAGTCAATCACTTAGGAAGAGAAATTGGCGATCGGTCCAGAAGAGGGGATGACCGTTATCTATTTCTCGAAGCCATTTTATCTGCTAGAAAAGCGCTATACCTGAGTTATCAAGGAAAGGGTATTCGGGACAATAAAGTCAGAGAGCCAAGTTTAGTACTTAGCGAGTTTCTTGCGTATCTAAAAAGCCATCACGACTTCGACAATGTTAGCCAACAGCCTTTGCATCCTTTTAGTATTGAAGGATTTGTCAGTAATAGTGAGGAACATGCTAATACAGCAGAAATACAGCGCAACTACGATAAAGGTTGGTACCGGCTGATGTCTAGCTTACAAGGTAGTGAAGAAAGCCAAGGTGAAGAAAGTCGTGGTGAAGCTGGGCCAAATCTGAAAAAAGAAAGTGAGGAAGTAGAGCAAAGCGCTAATCTTACGCCATTGGCAAGCGAGACTGCTAAACAGCACATAAGAATGGACGATATGATTCGCTTCTTCAAAAAGCCACTTCAGTTCTTTGCTAATAACACTCAGGGTTTGTGGTTAGATGATATTCAATCAAACTTGTCTGACGTGGAGCCATTTAAAGAAGGAGGCTTGTCCGTCTATGCGATGAAAGCGGATTTTCTTGACTGTTTATTAGAATGTGAACATGCAGAATTGTCAGAGGCTGAAACGCAGAAGAGCTTAGATGATTTGAAGAAAAGCTTAATATTGTCAGGTCAGTTTCCTGACGATCCAAACACGGCTGTGTTAATTGATGAAACATCAGATTCTAGTTTGTTACTCGCAAATGAATTATCTAATTATATGTCCGATGACGCAATAAGTGGGCAGCTAGTGATAGATAACAATCATATCGACTTTAGTATCGAGCTCTCCAATCGCAATGGTGCTTTGGATTATAGCTTAAGTGGCAATAGTAACAGACACATTATTGGAGCTTGGATCAAGCATCTTATTGTTTGCGCACAGCAAGCAATCGAAGACAATGGCTTACAAGATGAAAATTCAGATAATTCAGATAACTCAGAGAACGCTGGCTTAATCACTCACACACTTTGTATGGTTAAAGATTCAAAGAAAAATGAAGTTTCAATAAAAACCATACAATTTACGGCGCTAAGTGCACAGCAGGCGGAAGAATATTTAGCAAGTCTAATAGACATCTACCAGCGCGGTGTAAAAGAACCCTTATTACTCTCACCAGATCTCGCAGAAAAGCTAATAACAGGCATAAAATCAGATAAAGAGTTTGAGCCCTTGGTTGCAAACTGTGATACCTATTTTGAGCATCCAGAAATTGCCAATCGATGGTCAGCATTTTTTGAAACAGGAAATTTTTCGTCACAATTTGTTGAAGATAAATACTTTATCCATTACTTCCCTAATGCTATCGAAAAAGATAGAGACACAATTCGCGACTTGTTGACCATTTATCAGCCGATGAAAAGACATATGGTCTTAAAAAAGAGCAATTCAAGTAAAACATCGGTAGGGAGGGACTAAGCATGGTTAAATCAGATCTTGGTTCTACGCAAGCTAATAGTTTGCTCCCTAAAAACTTGGATCCCCTAGCGCTAGAATTGAATTGCCGTCATTTGATCGAAGCAAGTGCTGGTACCGGTAAAACGTTTAACATCACTCGCTTGTATGCACGTTTAATTCTCGAGAAAAAATTGTCGGTGCAGGAAATACTTGTAATGACATACACGCGTGCAGCGACCGAAGAGATTAAGAGCCGCGTTGCAGCCTTCTTACTTGAAATCCATAACGAATGGCGCTCAGGCAAACCCTCTGAATTCACGCAAACAATGATTGAGCGTGTTGGTATAGATGAGGGGGATGCACTATTAACGGCGGCATTATTGTCTTTAGATGAAGCGTCTATCTTTACTATTCATGGTTTTTGCCAGCGGGTTTTAAAACAATTTGCGGTTTCACTTAACGCCGATTTGGAACTTGAGTTACTAACAGATTCGTCCGATTTGATTCTGGAAAGTGTGCAAGATTACCTGCGAGTTCTCAGTAAAAATGAACACGAGTTCGCCTTGCTGAGTTCTAAAAATTGGCACATTCCAGATAATTTCTTTAGTGAATTTAGGTCGGCAATTAGTTCTGATTTAACTTTATCAGAAGTGACTATGGCTGATATTGAGTTTGACGAATGCGAAAGCCTAAAGAAGCACATTCAGGAAAGTGCAGAGTTAATTCAAGAACTGTTTAATGATTTAAAAGCTAATAAAAGTATTTTCTTCAATGCCTCAGTTAATGGTCATAAAGACGAAGTTAAACGCTCGGCAGAATGGGAGGTATTAATCGATTGGTTCATTCCGGTATTAGACTTCATCGACAAGACGAGAGCAGGTTCAAAGCTAAATCAAACTAATATGAGTCATGAAGAACTCGTGCGGCTTTTAACTACCCCAGCGGAAATGGGTACGTTTACAAATGGTAATCGCTTTCGATCTTCTGCAGAATCTAAGGAATTGCTTGAGCCATTAAAGTTATTCCGAACAGATTTAAAAAAATCGCTCGATAAAAGCATAAAAAACCTTGAACAACGCGGACAGTTAGTTGAGATATTGTCGGTCGTTAAGCAAGGAATTTATAGCATTCGAGAGCGAATAGAGAAGGCGAAGCAAAAAGCCCATGTTGTCTTATTCGATGATCTCATCAGTGTTTTTGCAAATGCACTACAGAAACAAAGTACAAACCTAGTTGACGCTATTCGAAAGCAATTTCCAGTCGCCTTAGTTGATGAATTCCAAGATACAGATCGCCACCAATATCAAATTCTCGATTTACTTTATCCTAAGGCTGATAAAAATAGTCTTTTACTAATGATTGGTGATCCAAAGCAAGCGATCTACGGCTTCCGAGGAGGCGATATCTTTGTGTACCTCGCTGCCAAAAAAGATGCAGATTACATTTGGTTTATGGATACAAACTGGCGCTCTAGCTCAGACATGGTGCAGGGTTACAATCGACTCTTTTGGGGACACTCTCTGCAAGAAGAACAAGCGCGAGAAGTTTTTGGCTTTGATATTCATTATGAAAAAATAAACTCTACTGAGAAAGCAAAAGCGGCCGCTTCACCACTTTCCGATTCTCTGAATTCACGAGCGGCAATGACATATATGTTATCGACTGATGGCTCGCTAGAGGCAGGTTCGCCAACTAATTCAAAACGCAAAAAAGCGGAATTGGAAGAGCAAGTATTAGAATGGAGCTCTTTAGAAATATTACGTTTACTATCGGATGCTAAAATTGGCGATGAAGCTGTTGTACCGGCGGATATCGCCATTTTAGTGAAAGACAAGGTCGAAGCATCTTTGGTGAAGAACAGCCTTGACGGTGTCGGTCTCTCGGCAGTCTATTTGAGTGATAAAACGCCTTTATTCACAACGCCTCAAGCAATTGAGTTGTACCGCGTGCTCGATGCCATTTTACACAGCACTAACCGCTCAATATTGGTAGCTGGCGCTAACAGTTCGCTATTAAGTCGAGTTTTATTTAAAGATAGCAATGTCAGTGAAGCTCAAGCTCAACTTGCTGAATTGCATAATGACTTGATGCACCCTATGTGGGATAAGCTAGTCACTGCATGCTTTCAGTTTAAAGAGAAATGGCAAGAACAGGGTATTTTCAGCCTTTTATTGGGCTTGATAAAGGAGAATTATACTCCTGTGAATGCCGCTGAGCGCAGTTTAACGAATATGATGCATTTAGCTGAAGCGATGGCAAAGAATGCAGTCCTAAATAAGCTACCTGAGCAGCAATTAGCGTGGCTCAGTCATCAGATATTCGATCATGTTAGCGATGAAGAGATGCAATTGCGCTTAGAAAGTGACGCAAACTTAATAAAGATTGTGACACAGCATGGCTCCAAGGGGCTGGAGTACCCAATTGTATTTGTGCCTTTCGGGAATAAATATAAAGATCCTAGCAAAAGAAACACAAGCACCATTCAACATTTTAAATACCAAGATATACGAAATAAGCAAACGAAGTATCAGCTTGGTGCAACTCAATTGAGTTTAGATGAGTTTACTAAGCAAGAAAATGCTGAAAGGATGCGTTTATTATATGTGGCTGTTACGCGTGCAGAGCATCGTTGTTATTTAGGAATAGTGGACGATGTCAGTAATAGCGAATCAGCGTTAAATACTGCTCTTGGAATTCCAAGTGGCGTATTGAATGATTGTAAGGCACTAGATGCAGAGCCACATTCTTTATTACCTGTATGGCTAGAAACAGTTGATGAAAGCTCTATTGCTGATGTAAACGTGCGGCCGCAAGCACTTAATCAATATGAGATGCAAAGCGATATCATGTTGCCTGAATATGTAGATGCGACATTATCTCAGCGATCTGCATGGCTAATCAGTTCATTCTCAAATTTATCGCGCTTTCAAAGGAATAACAGTGTGGGTCATTATGACCTTGCACAGCCCAATCAAATCTCGTTGCACGCCATTGAATCGGCAAGTGAGCATTCGTCCATTGGTGTAGAACTTCCTAACGAGACACCACAGAGCAAATACGAAGACAAGTCAGCGATTAGGTATCAGCTTGAAAAAGGCGCAGATACTGGGAATTTGTTACACGATATACTGGAAAATGTTGATTTTACCGACCCAAATTGGGATGAATCCTCAAGTGTTGCATTGTCCAAGTATCATGCATTAAGTGAAAATGAATGCATTGCATTGTTTGACTGGTTAGAAAGCTGCCTCAAAACACCACTTAATAAGGACTTTTGTCTAGCTGAACTGGGGAAATCCAGCACCTTGAGAGAGGCTGAGTTTTATTTTCCTATGCCAAATTTAAAAGTGCGAGATGTCGCAAAGGTTCTGCATCAGTATCGACAACATGTTCAAAAGCAAAGAGCCTTGCTTGCTCTTCCAATTCACATGGCAGACATTCCCGAGCTTAGCGGCATGATGCATGGTTTTATCGACCTTATTTTTGAAAAGAATGACAAGTACTATGTTGCAGACTACAAATCGACGCATCTAGGAGATTCTTCAATAGAATATAGTACAGAGCATATGCATAAGAATAATCAGCAACATTTATACGACTTGCAGTACTTACTATATTCTTTGGCACTGCATAAATATTTGAAGCAACAATTACCAAACTACTCATTTGAAGAGCATTTTGGTGGTGTGTACTACCTCTATTTACGAGGTATGTCGCCAGATTTTCAGCTTGATGGTGAGTCATACGGAGTTTTCTTCGATAAAATAGAGCTTCAATTTATCCAACAGCTTGAAGAGTTGTTTAGCCCTGAAAAGCTGGAGGTTTAAAATCATGCTATTTTCACTTCCAAACAAATTGGTAAAAGAGATCGGATATGCGAGCTGCAGTGAATGTTTGTTTACTTTACAAGATGTGCAGTCTATTGATTATTACTTTGCTACAAACGCACTTACCAAGCGCTTTGAATCAGTACCGGAACATACTTTCTTTACTGAGCAAGACTCATTGTCTCAAATGTTTCATATACTCATTGCTCTCTCGTATTTCTTACGTCAGGGCCACAGTTGCCTGACTATATCTGCTATCGCAAAGCAAAGGTATTGGGCCGAGCTAGAGCAGGATCAGGAATTGATTTCCTCAGAAGAGAATGACAGAAATGCAAAGGATGGCTTTTTATTTATCGATGAAGAAAGGCTTCAGTTAATCATTCAAGACTTCTATGATATTTGTTCCGCTAGGAAGGATATTGTTTGGGAACATGGCTGTTTATATACGGCGCGTTATGCAAATTATGAAGATATTGTCGCAGCCTTTTTCAAGGAGCGGCAGAGTAATGAAACTTACCAGAACGCGATTTTACAAACATGTTCAAGCGACCTTTGGACCGCCTTATTCCCCAATAAATTGAATAAAAGCATTGACTGGCAACAAATCTCTGTACTGAATGGCCTATTAGCAAAAACGTCGATAATCAGCGGCGGAGCGGGCACCGGTAAAACCTATACGGTGGCAAGGTTACTGCTATCCTGGCTTTTCACTCAAGAACGCAATATGCCACGTAACACAAGGTTATTGCTAGCAGCCCCCACAGGTAAAGCTGCTCAGCGTCTAAATGAATCTATCCTTGGCGAGTTTTCAAATTTAATTAAAGCAAACGAAAGTAAAGCAAACGAAAGCCAACATTCACAAGTCGTATCCATCATAGAATTGTTGAAGCCAATGATAGAGGCGAAAACGATACACCGCCTATTAGGGCTTGGCATGCATGGTATTGAGCCCAGGTACAACGAAAAGAAACAATTGGATTGTGATTTTCTAGTGATAGATGAAGCCTCAATGATCGACTTGGCGATGATGGCGAAGCTATTACGCGCCTTACCCAAGGACGCAAAGCTAGTGTTGATAGGAGATGCCAACCAACTACCTTCGGTTGAAAGTGGCGGCTTATTGAAGGATTTAGTTAACCAAGATAATTGGCAAGAGGCCGCGCATTCAAATGATTTCTCTTGTGTTTATTCTTCTCAACATGCGCAAATACTGAATCAAGTCGTTTCGAGTTTCCCTATTGGGCCTGAAGAAGCGTTGTTGAGTAAACAGCCAGCAAGCCAGACAATTCAATATGATCACGTCACATTTCTGCAAAAAAGCATGCGTTCTCAAAGTGAAATAGGGAACATGGCAAAGCGCATTCTAAAAGGCGACGCTAAAGAATTTATAAAACATATTTCGGCATATAAAAGTATTGAATTCGGGTCACAAACTCGAAGCAATCAGAATGAACGTGAGCGAAATGAGCGTGAGCAAACTGCACAGCAAATGAGTCTAGCTATGAGCGATGAGGTCATTAGTTGGCATGAAGAAGCTTATACTCAAACAGGTGTATTAAAACCGGCCTTAATTGAACATATCGCGCAACAGTATGAGCCGATATTTGAAAGTAACTCAGCGCTTGAGGCAATAGCTCAATTGCAAAAATACAGATTACTCTCTGGTACTAAAAAAGGCCGTTTAGGTACGGAGTTTTTAAACATACAAATTGAACAAGAGCTACGTAAACGCTTCACTCATATCGATGCAGGCCATATGTATCGAGGTATGCCAATTATGATTGTGCAAAACGACTATCGTTTAAAGCTATTCAATGGCGATATTGGTGTAATTTGGTCTAATGACGAAGGTCAACTGCGTGCATGCTTTAATGACCCAGAAAATGCGTCACAGCATATTTCATTTAGTGTAAGTTCCTTGCCCGCCTTCGAATTGGTTTATGCAATGACCATACATAAAACTCAAGGTTCAGAATTTGCGCACGTGGATATTCTTCTGCCTAATTCATTGAAAGGGAGCGCTAGCGCACAAAGTGCTCAGCACTTGAGTAGAGAATTGCTGTATACAGGTGTAACAAGGGCGCAGACAAGTATTGGATTAATTGCAAATACAGCGGTTCTAAAAGCTTGTATTGAAAATACGTCAACTCGATTCAGTGGCTTAAAGAGAAAATTACTTAGCTAATTTAATTGTGGATTTTGATAATTTTTGCATGACCAGATGGCACACATAAGGAAAAGGTGAGAATTGTTTTTGATGCTTTTAGGTTTTGATTAACACTATGGATTCGCACTGTTTTAGAGAAAAATAATTGGTTTTGATGAACACGAATAAAGTGTTGAGCGGCAAAATATTGTTGATGATTTAAACAAGCGAGCTTTGTTAACTGTGAATAATCTATCCAACCGATAATTTGACTCGGATAAACGATGTTGTTGACCAAATTGCCTATATCTTCTCTAAACGTAAGGTTTGCGCCGAAGACAGGACGATCGGATAATACTATTTTTGAACTTTCGTCTGCAACCAAAGATAAAACTTGGCGATTAGACGTGTGTTCTAAGTTGTCATTAGCCTCTGAGTGGGGCATAGTTTCTCTCTTTCGAACACCGATAGTATTTTTCATTTACCAGTATTTAGAATTTATTGACTTGGCAAATGCTTGAATGAATAAACACAGTGGTGTTTTCTGCAATAGTAAGTGGACCTTAGTGTAGTGTAAATAAGCTCGCAAACTGATGATGCAGATCAAGCAATGATACAAATAATAGCAAGTTAACAACGAGAATTGTGGGAGTTGCACTAAATGGTTTTTACCAAATGGATTCAATCTGTCTTTTTAATCGCCTTAATAGCGAGTTCGCTTTTAGTCCAAGCACAAGAAAAATCAGAATTTCTAAAATCTAAGCAAGTCATGAATGGCTTTATTGATATCGTTTATTCTAATAGTGACGATAAGGTGTATTTAGCACTCGATGCAAAACAACTCAACCAACAAATATTGTTCCAAAGTAGTCTTCCACAAGGTATTGGCTCTAACGATATCGGCTTAGATAGAGGCCAGTTGGGGGAAACACGTCTCGTTCAGTTCCAACGTTTCGGAAATAAAGTATTGTTAAAGCAACTAAATACTGATTATCGAGCAAGCTCTACCAATATTGCAGAACGCCAAAGCATTGATGAAGCATTTGCTGACTCGGTGATTGCTGGCTTCGAAGTTGCCTACGAATCGAAAGGCAAAATTTATCTAGATTACACAACATTCCTATTTTCTGATGTACATGGCATCAGCGATACTTTAGAGCGAACAGGGCAAGGTTCTTATAAGCTTGACCCCGTGCGTTCAGGTGTTTATTTACCGAAAACGAAAACCTTTGAACGTAACACAGAGCTAGAGGCCTTAGTCACTTTTGCTGGCAACGCGAAAGGTGGATACATTCATCAAGTTACACCAGATGCGAACAGTGTCTCTGTGCATTTACATCACTCATTTATAGCACTGCCCGACGATGGCTATAAAAAGCGAGCTTTCCATCCCTATTCAGGATTTTGGAAGCATAGCTATTATGACTATTCAGCACCTTTAGATGCGGATATGGAACAGAAGTTTATTCCTCGTCATCGTTTAGCAAAGAAAAACCCTAACGCGGTTATGAGTGAAGCAGTTGAACCAATTGTCTATTATTTAGATCCGGGCATTCCAGAGCCAGTGATGACTGCGTTGCGTGAAGGTGCATTGTGGTGGGATCAAGCATTTTCAGCCGCAGGATACAAAAACGCGTTCCAAGTTAAGGTTCTGCCTACAGGAGCAGATCCAATGGATGTGCGCTACAACGTTATTCAATGGGTGCACAGAGCAACAAGAGGTTGGTCATATGGAAGTTCAGTGATTGATCCACGTACTGGCGAAATTATCAAAGGCCATGTGACGCTTGGTTCATTGCGCGTTAGACAAGACTATTTAATTGCCTTGGGGATGACCAGTCCATTTACCAAAGAGAATGGTGAAAAGGCAAATACCGATGCACAGTTAGAGATGGCTTTGGATCGAATTAGACAATTGTCAGCACATGAAGTTGGTCATACAATCGGTATCGCTCACAACTTCGCTGCCAGTGAAAATGACCGCGCCTCAGTGATGGATTATCCGCATCCTCTCATTACCTTAAAAGATGGCGAAGTTTCACTTGAGAATGCTTATGCCAAAGGTATCGGTGAATGGGATAAATACGTAATCGCTTATGGATATCAAGACTTCGCAAACCAAGATGAGAGTGAAGCTTTGAGTCGTTTGGTATCTGAAGCGAGAAAATCTGGTTTCCTATATAAGTCAGACCCTGATGCAAGAATTGCTAAACGAGCTTCAAGCGATGGTCATCTTTGGGACAATGGTAAAAGCCCAATTGATGAATTCAAACGAGTTAGTGAGCTAAGAAAATTTGCTTTGTCGCGCTTCGGTGCAAACTCATTGCCAGTAGGTGCTGACTTGTCATCATTGGAAGAGCGACTTGTGCCAATCTACTACTCGCACCGCTTCCAGCTAGATGCCTTGGTTAAACAGGTTTCAGGCGTGAAATACGAATATGAACAAAAGGAACCAAGTACTGCTTTGAAAGGGAACTCATTCGTTGAGGGAGACTTGCAATTGAAAGCCGCTGAATTAGTAGTGGATTCAGCCTCCGCAGACTACTTAGCGCTTGAGCAAAGCTTAGTAAAGTTGATAAACCCAAAAGCTTATGGCAGCAACCGCAATAGAGAAAGTACTAAGGGAAGAATGGGGATTGCCTTTGACCCAGTGAGTGCCGCTGAAGCCGCTTCTGCTTATTCACTAAGTAACTTACTAGAACCAGTGAGGTTGAATAGATTAGCTTATCAACATAGCACTGATGAAAGCATTCCTAGCGTACAAAAACTGATTAACCTAGTATTCGACCGACTCATTAAAACTCGCTCGCAGGATGTTCTTAACCAGCGTGTAAAACACGTCGCATTGAGCATTTTCTTCGATGTGTTAAAAGCAGAGCAGTTGTCACCTGAAGTTAAGTTAGCTATGCAGGCCGAGTTACTCAGCTATCAGAAGTGGCTAGAGAAAAAAGATCGCAGTACTCAAGGCAAAGTATTACTTAAATACATTGAGCATTACTGGACTACCAATGAATGGCTAGGTAGCTTTGCGCTTAAAGCACTTCCGCCAGGTTCTCCAATCTAGTTATTATATAACTCGGCTATAGCGCATTTGATGCGCTGGCTGAGTTAAATATTGGTCAAAGCTCATGCAGATATTGCGGACTAAAAGTCTTCCACGGTCCGCAATTTTGATATGAGTGTCACTGATATCGATAAGACCATCCGATGCAAATCCACTCAAATCACTAATTGAGCCCTCAAAATAATCATCAAACTGGATATCAAACTGTTCTGATATCTCGGCTTTATTGACTTGAAAATTACACATCAAGGAATGGATAACGGCTCTGCGTATTTGGTCATCTCGGTTCAAAACGAGGCCCTTTACTAAAGCCGATTTTTTCGTGTCGATTGATTTGTAGTAGCTTTGCAAGTCTTTATCGTTCTGCGCATACATATTTTCGATGCTACTGATTGAAGAGACACCCAAACCAAGCAAAGCATTATGTTGTTTAGGCGTATAACCCTGAAAGTTTCGATGCAAATGCCCAGACTCAAGTGCTTTGCTTAGCTCATCACTTGGTTTTGCAAAGTGGTCCATTCCAATAAATACGTAACCCGCAGTTGTCAGATATTCAATGCCAAGGCGCAGCAAATCAAATTTGGCATGGGCGTTGGGAAGCCATTCATCTTTTATCTTACGTTGAGCTGCAAACATTTGAGGCATATGTGCGTAGCTGAAAAATGAAATACGGTCGGGATCAATTTCGACGACTTTTTCCAAGGTCTGTAATAAAGTTTCTGCTGTTTGCAGCGGCAAACCATAAATCAAATCAAGGTTTATAGACGCAAACCCAACAACTTTGGCTCTCGCTACGAGTTGACTAATGAACTCAGTGCTTTGAACTCGGTTAATTTTTTCCTGTACTTCACGATTGATATCTTGAACACCAATACTCAGACGATTGAAACCGACATCAGCAAGGTCATCTACATAGCTTAGTTCAATCTCTCTAGGGTCGATTTCGATACCGGCTTCAAGCTCAGAATTGAAATTGAAGTTAGCCTGCAATGTTGACATAAGGCGAGCAAGTTGTGACTTGTCAAGAAAGCTCGGGGTGCCGCCGCCTAAGTGAATTTGTGTCACTGTGTAATTAGCAAACTGCTTGCCTCGGTGTTCAATTTCTTTAAATAGAAACTCGAGATACTGGTCTGCCTTATGTTTATGGCGGGTGACTATCTTATTACAACCACAGTAATAACAAAGAGAGTGGCAAAACGGTATATGCAAATACAGAGACAAATGCTGAGCACTTTGACCCGTAGCGTTTTGTTTTATTTGGAATTCAAAATCACGGTCAGTAAATTCTTCTTGGAATGAGAGCGCTGTAGGGTAGGAGGTATATCTTGGTCCTGCCGTATTATATTTATTCAGAACGTTTTTATCGAAGTACTCTAAAGTTGCCATGCTCTCATCTTCACTATGATTGAATTGATATGGAATTATAATGGCAGGCAACGGAGATAAAATTGATCTGGAACAGGTTTAACTGCGAAAAGCAAAAGCTCCGTGGGCGAATTTATTAGCAAGTGCTCGCAGTAATTATTCGCAGTAATTATTCGCAGTATTCATTTGAAGTATTCATTCGCGGTATTCATTTGAAGTATTCATTCGCGGTATTCACTCGCAGCATTCACTCGCAACATACACTTCATGAATAACCCTATATCACGACAAATAATTACCCATATGCATAGAAAGCACCTAACATTTTGTTAATTCAAATAAGGAACAAAAAATGGCTCAATTGTATCTGGTTCGTCACGGTCAAGCGTCCTTTGGTGCTGCAGACTATGACAAGCTGAGTGATATAGGACATCAACAATCAAAATTGCTTGGGCAGTATTTTGCACAACGCGATATTGTTTTTGACAACGTGGTCACGGGTGATATGCGAAGGCATAAAGAAACAGCAGCGGGTATCCAGCTCGGTGCTGAAACCGATATTCCAGTGATTACCGATGCGGGTTGGAATGAATTTGATTTCAATGCTGTCGTGGGGGCTTATTTGGCTGTTAACCCCGCGGCTCGACCTGCAAATGATGCGCCACGTGCCGAATTCTATCGTTTACTAAGAAATGCGATGTTCGCTTGGTCAAAGCAAGAAATTGGTCATGATTTATCGGAATCGTGGGAAGGCTTTACCTCTCGAGTGGCCGGCGCGGTAAGTAGAATATGTGAGTCAGAAAGTAAAAATGTGCTAGTGGCGAGTTCCGGTGGTGCGATAGCTATAACCATGATGCATATGTTGGACTTAAGCGTCGAGAAAGCGGTAAATTTCAATTTACAGATCAAGAACACCAGTATCAATCACTTCTTCTTCAATCGTGATGGTATTCAATTAAGCAGTTTCAATAATGTTGGGCATTTAGATTTGCCTGAACATAAATCACTTATCACCTATAGTTAAGTAACTAATTAGCCAGCTTTGGCATGGGGCAAATATGAACTTTGATTACACCGAAAAAACAAATGATTTGATCGCAAGACTGCAGGCTTTTATGGATGAGTATATTTATCCAAATGAGGCTACGTACCATGATTTAGTGCATCAATCAGAAAATCCATGGGTAACTCCTCAGTTAATGCATGACTTAAAGGTAAAGGCGAAAGAAGCTGGTTTGTGGAATTTGTTTTTGCCTAGTGAATACTTGCCTTATGGTGCAGGCTTAACTAATCTTGAATATGCTCCCCTATGTGAATTGATGGGCCGCTCACTATGGAGTTCGGAAGTGTTTAATTGCAGTGCTCCAGATACAGGTAACATGGAAGTACTAGCAAAATACGGAAATCCTGAACAACAAGAACGTTGGTTAACACCGCTTCTTAACGGCGAAATTCGTTCGGCATTTGCAATGACAGAGCCGGAAGTGGCATCGTCTGATGCAACTAATATTGAGACGTCAATTATTCGCGACGGTGATGACTATGTGATCAACGGCCGTAAGTGGTACACCAGCGGCGCAATGAACGAAAATTGTCGTATCATGGTTGTAATGGGGAAAACAGATACATCAGCGGCAAGGCACGAGCAACAATCTCAAATTTTAGTGCCAATGGATACTGCCGGCGTTACCATTGTTCGCCCAATGTCAGCTATGGGTTACTTAGATGAACCTGTCGGTCACGCAGAGGTCTTGTTTGAGAATGTTAGAGTACCTGCCAGTCATTTATTGGTAGGCGAGGGTAAAGGTTTTGAAATTGCACAGGGGCGTTTAGGGCCGGGACGAATCCACCATTGCATGCGCCTTATTGGATGTGCACAGCGAGCTTTAGATGAGGCATGTGCGCGAGTTGATGAACGAATTGCATTTGGTCAACCACTAAGCAAACAGCAGTCTGTTCGTGAAAGCCTAGCCAGTATGTATTGCAAAATTGAGCAAGCACGTTTATTAACATTAAAAGCGGCTGACCATATGGACAAGTATGGTAATAAGGTTGCTAAAAATATTATTGCAGCAATTAAAATTGTCGCGCCTAAAATGGCTTGTGAGGTGATTGACGAAGCTATCCAAATGCACGGTGCATTAGGAACTTCCCAAGATACAACACTGAGTGCTAATTTAGCATACGCTCGCACAATTCGACTTGCTGATGGTCCTGATCAAGTGCACATGATGCAATTGGGCGGAAACTTAGTTAAGCAGATGTCTGCTAACAATATTTGAGCAAAACAAATAATGAGTTTTGATATCACACCAAATCTTGCAATTCTTCAGGCATATTGCGACAGCCAAGTGCCTGAATTGGGTGCGCTTCTGAGCTTAGATAAATTTAGTGGTGGTCAATCAAACCCCAGTTTTAAGTTGTTAACTTCCACTGGTGAGTTTGTATTGAGAAGACAACCACTTGGTCGTTTGCTTAAATCAGCTCATGCAGTGGATCGCGAATATCGGATTATAAAAGCGTTGCAGGACACTAAAGTCCCAGTACCAAAAGCCATTCACCTATGTACTGACAACGAGATTATCGGTAGTCAATTTTTTATTATGAGTTATGTAGCGGGTGACATTTTTTGGAATGCGTCGTTATCAGATTTTGACGAAAGGCCTTGTTTTGGAGAATCACCAAACTCAAAAAGGGCTAAAATTTACGAACAGATGAATTTGGCATTGGCAAATTTGCACAGTATTAAGCCTGAGGAAGTTGGTTTGGAGAACTTTGGTCGTCCTGGTAATTATTTTGCTCGTCAATTAGATAGGTGGACTAAGCAGTACAATGCAGCGCAAACTCAAGAAAGTGAAGACGCAGTATTTTTGATGGAATGGCTAGGTCAAAACCTGCCAGATGACGATGGTCTAAGCGCCATTGTTCACGGAGACTTCCGTTTAGACAACATGATATTCACGCCAGATAGTCAAGAGCTCGTAGCTATTTTAGATTGGGAATTATCAACATTAGGCCATCCCTACGCAGATTTGGCATATCAGTGCATGCAACTGCGTTTACCTGCAAACATGGGTAATGTCCCAGGTTTAGGCGGAGTGTATCGAGAAGAGTTGGGTATTCCGACTGAAGAAGATTATGTTGCACTCTATTGCGAACGTGCTGGAATCAAAAGTATAGACAACTGGCAATTTTATATTGCCTTTAGTTTTTTCCGACTTCTTTCAATTGTTCAAGGAGTGGTAAAGCGAGGCAAGGATGGTAATGCTTCAAACCCAAAAGCACTGGAACTAGAACAACTTTTAAACCCATTATCAGCGCTCGCAGTTCGAGCGATTAAGGAAGAGTATTAAGATGAAAGCAATTGTATGTAATGAATTTGCCCCAGTTTCAGAATTAAAATTACAGGATATGCCTGAACCTGTTGCTTCAAAAGGCAAAGTCGTTATTGATATTGAAGCAGCTGGTGTCAACTTTCCAGATAGCTTGTTAGTGCAAGGTCTGTATCAAATAAAGCCTGATTTACCCTTTATTCCAGGTACCGAAGTTGCTGGCACTATTTCACAAATTGGTGAAGGAGTGCCTTATTTAAAAATTGGGCAACGTGTCATTGGAATGTGTGTATTGGGTGGTTATGCAGAAAAAGTTGAAGTGCCTGCAACGCACGTCATCCCAGTACCAGATGATATCCCACTGGAAGAAGCTTCAGCTTTGGTCACTGCACACGCAACAGCACACCATGCTTTAAAACAAAGGGCAAACCTATCTAGCTCAGATACACTTTTAGTCACTGGCGCGGCTGGCGGAACAGGTTTGGCTGCGATTCAAATTGGTAAAGTGATGGGAGCTAAAGTGATAGCGGTCTGCTCTACCGATGAAAAGTGTCAAGTTGCAAAAGAAAATGGAGCGGATATATGTATTAACTACACTGGCATAGATCTCAAAGCAGCCATCAAAGAACATACAAATGGCAAGGGTGTTGATGTTGTTTATGAATGTGTAGGAGGCGATATGTTCCATACTTGCTCTCGCAGCATGGCATGGAATGGACGTCTGTTGGTTATTGGTTTTGCTGGCGGCGAAATACCGAAGTTTCCTGTAAATTTAGCCTTAGTAAAAGGTTTCTCTGTTGTTGGCGTATTTTGGGGCTCATTTACACAACATCAGCCACAAGATTTCATGGCAAATATGAAAGAATTATTAACATGGTATGTTGAGGGGAAAATCAAAGTTGTTGTTGATGAACGCTTTGCTTTGGCTGATGCGGTTGATGCGATAAATAAAGTGACAGACAGGAAAGTAAAAGGGAAAGTCGTTATTAAACCTTAGTAAATAACAAGCTTAAAAAGAAAAGGCGACTCTATCGAGTCGCCTTTAATGACGAAGTTCCCTTCGTCGACCATGTTGAAACGGTTTCAAAATGGTTCTTCATACCGTATTAGATACGATCCTGAAGTGCTAGTGCAATGGGGTTGTCAGCAAGGCCTTGCTCAGCAAGCCATGCTTGAAGCGTTTTGCCATCACCTTCAGGTGATGCTAAATCTTTCTTTGGCATTTTCTTTACAAGCAACGTGCCAGCTTCAACCGCATTATTCAGTGCAGCAGTCCTGATCATGCTATTACCGTTGCATTTAATGCCCGTGTAATAATCTTTAAGCTGAAGCCTAAAGTCAGATCGTACTACTTTAATTTTTTTGCGTAGTTCACTTTTATCGTCCGCAACAACGATAGTACAGATATTAGCCAATGCCGATTCAATGTCACCTGCTTGAGAGGGAACTGAAAATAAAGCAAATGGTATAGCAGCTGCAAGTGCGTAAAGTTTCGTTTTCAACATGATATTTACACCTTTAAGTTAAATTGTTTGGTTAGGTCGAGAGCAAATATACTTGTTTGAAATTGATTGGTCAGTTAGCAGGCAAATACTAAAGTATGTGGTTTGATACCATATTTGTGGGTGACTTAATATAAAAGCCAATAAATTCAATGCATTGGCTTTTTGTGGGTTTTCTTTGATTTTTTGTATTTAATTATTGCTTTTCTCTGTAGCCCTTACCAGGCAGTGACTCCGCCATCTATTGCAATGGTTTGCCCATTCATATACGTATTGCCTGGTGAGAGCAACAATAGCATCACATTAACCATTTCTTGTGGATCACCAAGACGTTTCATCGGTGAACCCTTTGCCAACATGGCTCTTGCTTCTTCTGTATTTAAGCCCTCAACATTCATAATATTTGTTGGACTAAAGAAAGGGCAAACAGCGTTCACTTGAATATTATGGCGGGCGTATTCTACTGCCGCTGTTTTGGTTAATCCTGTCACAGCGTGCTTCGCGGCAACATAAGCACCTGCTTTAGGCGCACCACCTAGACCTGCCAAGGAACTAATATTTAGGACGTGTCCGTGACCCGATTTTAACATTGCGGGAATTTGATATTTCATTCCAAAGGCGACACCTTTTACATTTACAGCAAATTGACTATCAAATATTGCTTCGGTTAATTCATGTGTTGCAGCCATCTCATGTGCTATGCCGGCATTATTAACTGCTATATCTAAGCTACCAAATTGGCTAACAGCGAGTTCAACTAAGGACTTTGAGTTCATTTCGTCCGCAACATCACCAACCAAAATGTATGCTTTGTCGGGAAACGGCAAACTGGACTTGGTCTCTTCTAATCCTTCTTTGTTAATATCACTGAGGACCAAATTGCAACCACGTTTATTTAGCTCCAGAGCAAGCTTCTTCCCAAAGCCATTGGCTGCCCCTGTTATAATTGCGGTTTTATTGCTGAAATCTAATAAACTGTCCATTGAGTTTCCTAAAGTTAAATTACATGAAATAAGAACTGATTAAATTGTAGTATTTTCTGAGTATAATCTTCAGAAAATTGCCCCACTATTTTTAATTCAAATAGTTATCTATTGGCAGTAATACATTTCTCATATTTATAATCAGCGAATATATGCAGCGACGGTTATACAATTCGCAATCGCGAAACTAAATCAACCAAACTTATCAATCTATATAAAATCAATAAAGTGGGCTGATAGCGTCATATACCCTAATCTTCCAGTATCAGATTTTATTGGGAAACGTTATGTCGAGCGAAACTACTATAGTCAGTCCTGTAAGCTATGTTCAAGATCAGCAACTTGCTTTAATTGGTCTTAACAGTGTTCCTGTTAATGCGTTATCAAAAGCTGTCCGGGTTGGCGTGATAGAAAGCGTGAATAAGGCCTTAGCTGATCAAAACGTAAAAGCAATCGTGTTGCATTCTCATTTACCATTGTTCAGTGCAGGGGCTGATATCTCTGAATTTAGTTCCACTGACTTGTCACCCGTATTGCCTGAAGTATTAGACCTTATTGAACAATCAACAAAGCCTGTTATTGCTATTGTTGGAGGTAACGCATTTGGCGGTGGTTT
Source organism: Glaciecola sp. MF2-115 (assembly GCF_047250385.1). Classification (NCBI taxonomy): domain Bacteria; kingdom Pseudomonadati; phylum Pseudomonadota; class Gammaproteobacteria; order Alteromonadales; family Alteromonadaceae; genus Glaciecola; species Glaciecola sp. MF2-115. The sequence continues at coordinate 252,533 of NZ_JBLBVM010000056.1, read as the reverse complement.
AGAGTTAGCATTATCTTGCCATTACAGAGTCACGCACGCTAAGAACAAAGTAGGCCTGCCAGAAGTGCATCTTGGTATATTACCTGGAGCGGGCGGAACGCAGAGATTGCCTAGGCTTGCTGATGCTATAACGGCATTAGATATGATCGTCACTGGTGCACCGACACCAGTAACTAAATTAAATGGCGTATTTGACCTGATTGTTGATTCAGCAGAAGAATTGCAGGTTGCAGCAATGGAGTTCGCCAATACAGTTGTTGAAAAGCAACTGCCCGTTAAGAAAGTCTGCGATATTAAACTCGAAATGAATAGCGATACCCAGGCTTTGTTTGAACAGTACGCTCAAGGAGTGGCTGCAAAAGCACGTGGGTTCTTTGCTCCGGGTCAATGTGTGCTGGCAGTTCAAGCAGCATACACGCATGACTTTAAGGATGGACTAAAACGTGAATCGGAATTATTTATAGAGTGCATGGATACGCCTCAAGCCCGAGCACAACAGCATTTCTTCTTCGCGGAGAGAGCTGCAAGTCATGTTCAAGGAATTGCAAAAGATGTAAAGACCCGTGACATCAAACAAGTTGCTGTGATTGGAGCAGGGACAATGGGCGGCGGGATTGCGATGAATTTTGCGAACGTCGGTATTCCTGTTGTGATGTTAGAATTAAAACAAGATGCACTTGATAAAGGCTTGGCACTTATTCGTCGTAACTACGAAAACTCAGCGAAAAAAGGTAAGTTAAGCACAGAGCAAGTTGAAGAACGTATGTCACTGTTAACGGGTACAACAAATTACGATGATTTGTCGAATGCCGATTTAGTGATTGAAGCGGTCTTTGAAAAAATGTCAGTGAAAAAAGAAGTGTTCGGCATGCTAGATAAGGTATGTAAAGCTGGTGCTATCTTGGCCTCGAACACATCAACACTCGATTTAAATGAAATCGCCTCCTCTGTATCGCGTCCACAAGATGTAATCGGTTTACATTTCTTCTCTCCCGCGAATGTTATGAAATTGCTCGAAATTGTGCGCGGTGAAAAAACCGCAGACGATGTTATTAAAACGGCAATGGTCCTAGCTAAAACAATCCGAAAAGTGGGTGTGTTAGTTGGCGTGTGCTTTGGTTTCGTCGGCAATCGAATGATTGAGCCCTATGGTAGGGAATCAAACCGCTTAATGCTTGAAGGCGCAAGTCCAGAGCAAGTCGATCGAGTAATCGGCGAGTTCGGTTTCCCAATGGGACCTTTTACCATGGGTGACATGGCAGGCCTAGATATTGGTTTCTTTGTTCGAGAGTCACGCAGAGAGTTAATTGCTCATGATCCAAGTTACTGCATTGTAGCCGACAAGCTAGTTGCCCAAGGTCGCGTAGGTCTAAAAGCTGGGAAAGGTGCTTACCTTTATGAGGCTGGCAGTCGCAAGCCTATCCCAGATCCAGAGGTAATTGAAATTGCTAAACAAGAAGCAAAAAGACTGGGTATCAAGCAACGTGAAATTTCTGACCAAGAAATATTAGAACGTTGTATCTTCCCGCTTATTAATGAAGGTGCGGATATTCTCAAGGAAGGCATTGCGGCTAAATCTAGTGATATTGATGTTATCTACGTCTACGGTTATGGCTTCCCTGTATACAGAGGCGGGCCTATGCAGTATGCGGATGAACTTGGTTTAGCGTATATCAGAGATCGAATGAATTTTTATAAAGAATCACTTGGAGACTACGGCCAACATTGGTTTACGCCTTCAACCTTATTGGACGAATTAGCAGAGTCAGGAAAAACTTTTTCGTCAGTGAAGAAATAAATATTTAGTAACTGCGTTCAGCGGTTATTTAAGAGTAAAAAGAGGAAACTATGCAAAATTTTAAAGCACCACAAAGAGACACTTTATTCGTTACTAATGAACTACTTGGTTTTGAAGAACATTATCAACGTTTAGGTTTTGAAGATGCAAGTGATGATCTAGTTCGCGCAATCTATTCAGAAGCTGCTAAATTTGCCGAAAATGTACTAGCGCCAATTAACGCATCGGGTGATGAAGAAGGTTGTACGTTTAATGATGGTGAAGTAACAACACCAAAGGGCTTTAAAGAGGCTTATCAACAATATGTAGACGGTGGTTGGCCTTCGATGGCGCATCCCGTTGAATTTGGTGGGCAAGGTTTACCATATTCACTTGCATCCTCTATGGCCGAATGGTTCTCTGGTGCTAATCACAGTTGGGCGATGTACCCAGGCTTGAGTCAAGGCTGCATGGAAACTCTGAAAGCGCATGGTACCGACGAACAAAAGAAAATATACCTAGAAAAGCTTGTTGAAGGAAGCTGGACTGGCACAATGTGCTTAACCGAATCTCATTGCGGTTCTGATTTAGGCATGCTGAAGTGTAAAGCAGAGCCAAATGACGACGGTACATATAGTGTAACGGGTACTAAAATCTTTATCTCAGCAGGTGAGCATGATATGTCAGACAATATTATTCATATTGTTTTGGCAAGATTACCTGGCGCGCCGGAAGGAACTAGAGGCATTTCATTGTTCGCGATACCTAAGTTTAATGTCGATGCAGAGGGTAACATTACCGACCGCAACGCAGTTAAATGTGGCTCTATCGAACATAAAATGGGAATCAAAGCTAGCGCAACGTGCGTGATCAACTTCGACTCAGCCAAAGCTACTTTGATTGGTGAACCCAATCGCGGTTTAAATTGTATGTTTGTGTTTATGAACATGGCAAGAATAGGCACGGGTGTTGAAGGTTTGTCAGCTACTGAGGCGGCATTTCAAGGTGCCTTGGCCTACGCCCAAGACAGAACACAATTTCGTTCTATGACTGGGGTAAAAAATCCTGATGGCCCAGCCGATCCCATTATCGTTCATCCTGATGTTCGTCGCATGCTACTAACACAGAAAGCGTTTCGCGAAGGTAATAGAGCACTAGCACTTTATTGCATGCAATTAGTCGACGTTTCTCAGCATGATCAATCGCCAGAAAATAAACAGTTAGCAGAAGCTAAGCTTGCTTTACTCACACCAATTGTAAAAGCTTTCTTAACAGAAACTGCGCAAGAAACCACCAGTTACGGAATGCAAGTATACGGCGGACACGGTTACATTAAAGAGTGGGGCATGGAGCAGCTAGCTCGTGATACCCGTATTTGCACGATGTATGAAGGCACAACGGGTATTCAAGCCATTGATTTATTAGCACGTAAAATCATGGGCTCTAAGGGAGAATTACTAAACGTTTTTACTTCTGAGATTAAAGGGTACTGTGCAACTATTCGTGACAAGCAACAGTTCAACCATTGGTCAAATGCGATTGAATCCCATGTTGATGAGTGGTTACAAATGACTCAAGACATTGGCGTTTCTGCGGCATCCAACCCAGATGAGCTAGGCGCAGCTTCGGTAGACTACTTAATGTATTCTGGTTACGTTACGGTTGGTTATTTTTGGTTAAGAATGGCTGTCGTCGCTCAGCAAAAAATTGACGAAGGAAGCAGTGAAGTTGATTTCTACAATGCCAAATTACAAACTGCTAAATTCTATTTTGATAGGATGTTAACGCGCACTAGATCATTAGTTTCAGCCATCAACTCTGGCTCAGAAAACCTAATGCAGATGGACGCAGAGCATTTTTATCAAGGTTAATTGTTAACCAAGTAAATAATGGGCTTCTTATAAGCAACAAGAAAGACGAGCATGGCAACATACTCGTCTTTTTTATGTTTATTCAATATCAATGGTTGTAGGTTTTTGCTACTTCCATGATTTGTTCGCGCATCCAAATATGGGCGTGATCGTGATCCGCGCTTACATGCCAGTATAGGTAGTATTCAACGGGTGGAATTTCAAAGGGCATTTCATAAATAGCTAAATCATAGTGCTTCGCTAAGTGATAGGGAAGGCAGGCTATTAAGTCAGTTTTAACAATTGCACTAGGTACCGTCAAAAAGTGTTGGCCACGCATCACTTCTTTACGTTTCTTACCTAGCTTATCTAACTCGATATCAATAGGCCCTGCGCCTTTCTTGCGATGAGATACATTTATATGGCCTAATTCAAGGAAGGTTTCTAAATCCAAACCATTTTTAAGCATTGGATGGTTTTTACGAGCGAGCACAACGAAACGGTCTGAGGCGATTTTTTGCTTTAACAAATGTGGATCGGTAAAAGCTGATGCATCAGCAAAAAAATCGAGGCTGCCACTCGCCATCGCGGACACAACGTTAGTGCGGGCTATTTCGTAATTGGTCAATGTGATATTTGGCGCATTTTTCTGCAGTAAGGCCATGAGTCGCGGCATGATACTTACTTCCAATAGGTCTCTACTCGCAAAGTTGAACGCTTTGTGAGCGGTTGTCGGTTCAAATATGTGAGAGTCTTGAACGCTCTTGCGCAACAAACTGAGAGCATCGCGCGCGGGGCCAATAATATTTTGGGCAACGGGAGTGGGTGTCATGCTGTGTCCCGTTCTAACAAACAAAGGATCGTTCAACATTTCCCTGAGGCGGGCAAGAGAGTTACTTACTGCCGGTTGAGTAATACATAACACATCAGCTGCTTTGGTTAAGCTTCCTGCTGTGTAAATAGCATCAAAAACAGCAAATAGATTGAGATCAATACGATTCAAATTCATCTTATAATTATTTCCTATAATCCGATATTGTTATTTGTAATTCGACAAACGGGCTTAAATCTATCATTAATGTTACTACAAACATTGATTTAATTGATAGTATTAGTCTAAATCAATATGAAATACTAATAAAAAAGGATTGATATGGAATTTTCACAACTCAAAGTAGGCGATGAATTACCGCAAACACAATGGTTTAAGATCACTCAACAAAAAATTAACGAATTTGCTGTGGCAACAGGGGATCATCAGTGGATACACATAGACCAAGAGCGTTGTGCAAAAGAAAGCCCATTTAAGACTACCATTGCCCATGGTTTTTTATCTGCTTCATTAATGCCAATGATGTTCGAGCAAGTCATAAGCGTCGATCCAATGAAATTCACAATGCTCAATTACGGCATTGATAGTTTACGGTTTCTTGAGCCAGTGCGAGTAAATGACGAAATAAGATACCAATTTAAAGTTGCCGATATTGAGGATAAAGCGATGGGGAAACTATATAAAGTCGCAGCAAAGGTTGAGATTCAAGGTCGAGAAAAACCCGCTCTAGTGGGCACATTTTTGACTTTATTAATCGCTAAATAAGAGTATTTCGTAAATACCTGGTCTGACCATGCTTATCATGAATGATTACATATAAGTAACAATTCATTTACAAATAGATGGGCTAGCCCTACTATCAATTGACTATGGTTGCGATTTTTGGCTGTAGTCAATAATAATTGATAAAATAATCTCCGTTAATCTGGGCCCAGATCCAGTAATGCGGAATTTGGGGACCACTATGATATTTACAGCCAAAAAGTCAGCTATTGCTGCCTTTGTAGCATCTCAGTTACTCGCTTATCCATCTATTACACTGGCGCAAGAAGCTGAAGAAGACAAAGCAAAAGAAGTCGAGTTAATTCTAGTTACGGGGAGTTTTGTTCGACGCAGCGAAAATTTCGATTCACCCTCGCCATTAACGATTGTAGATAGTGTTGCAATTGATTCAATAGGTGCCAAGAATATTGGGGATATTACTCAAACTCTGACAATAAATACGGGGGCAGAAAATACCCCTGATGCATTTACGCAAAACGCCACGGCAGGAACATCTAATATTAACTTACGCGGCCTAGGAGTCGCTTCGACACTCATTCTGCTAAATAACAAACGCCAAGTAGTTAACTCACAGCCAAATAATGGCGGCGTTAATTTCGTTGATACTAGTTCGTTAGTGCCGATGATTGCTATTGGCCGAATGGAAGTTGTAAAAGATGGTGCTTCTGCGCTGTATGGTTCAGACGCTGTTGCTGGCGTAGTAAACTTCATCACAAAGAAAAACTATGAAGGCGCTTCAGTTACTTTGGATTATCAAGACGGCGCACATGGCAATAATAAAGAATATGTCGTCCAAGGTTTATGGGGGGCAACTGGTGACGATAGCAGTGTCATGGCTGCGATTAGTTATACTAACCGTTCTCCTATGTTCACTTCAGACCGACGCTTAAGTCGGCCTCAAGACGATACAAGTTCATTAGGTAATCCTGGAGCCTTTTTCATTTTACCTCCTATTACTGCCGCTCCAACACCAATTATTGATCCTGGTTGCGCAACCTTCGGAGGCTCACCAATATTATTAGCGCCAGCAGGCGTTGGACCAGGTGGGACTGACGTTGGCTTCTGTGGTTTTGATTTTGGTTCAACATATTCATTTGTTCCTGACGAAACGCGAGTGAATGCCTACATGAGAGGCACTTATAATATTTCTGATGACATTGAATGGATTTCGGAAGTGAGTTACGCACGAAACAGAGCAGAGCGTGGGGGCTCCCCGAGTTTTCCAATTTTGACCTTACCATCGATTCCTGCTGATCACCCTGATAACTTCTTCGGATTTCCTGTTTCCTTCTTCGGAAGGGAGTTAGGAAATGGTCAAGAAGGCGATCCAGCTAGAACTGAGTCTGATACTTTTCGTTTTAGCACAATGGTACAAGGTGAATTGGACGCAGGTTTTTGGGAAGTAAGCTATACAGCAGCCAGGAATGACTTTTATTTTACCGTGCGTGATACCTTAGCGCAGCAATTTCAAAACGCTTTGCGTGGCTTTGGTGGCGTTAATTGTGACCCAGTAACCGGCACAGCGGGTGAGGGCGGATGTGAGTACTTTAATCCATTCTCATCGTCATTTATTACACCGAATACACAAAGCGTTATTGACTCCTTCACAGCAAGACAAGAAATAGATTCTGAAGCTAATTTAGAAGTAGTCGAAGCCTTCGTTTCAACTGAATTGTTTGAAATGGACGGTGGTGCTGCTGGAATAGCCATCGGCGCTCAATATCGTTACCAGGATCTTACGCAAGATTATGATGACTTGTCGAATCAAGATCGATTCGCTTTTGTTATTGGTAACGCAGATATCTATGGCGAGCAAGATGTCGTCGCTTTATTTGGTGAACTTGCCATGCCCGTAACAGATGAACTGGATGTTCAAATAGCTTTGCGTTATGAAGATTACGGTGGCACTACTGGCGACACAGTCGATCCTAAGTTGGCGCTTTCATATAGGGCTTCGGATGACTTGTCTTTTAGAGCTTCTATTTCGACATCATTTAGAGCTCCTTCTATATTTCAGAGAGACGGTGGTGCAACATCATTGAATCAAATGGTTGACCCATTGACTGGTGGTGCAGCGTTCGCGGCAGCAAGAGCCAGCGGTAATGAAGACTTGGTGCCAGAAGAGTCAACGGCATTTAACTTAGGCTTCTCTGTTGAACCGATGGACGACTTGTCAATTGAGTTAGATTATTGGAGCTTCGATTTTGAAAATCTAATTATTCAAGAAAGTTTCCAAGCAGTATTGAATGCTGATCCGCAAAATACGACACGCGTTATTCGTGCAGGTGATCCATTAAACGGGCCATTACTACAAGTTAACACCACGTATGTAAATGCCAGTTCACTTAAAACATCTGGTTTAGATATGGTAGCAAGCTATAAAATTGAATCAGATCTGGGAACGTTTACGCCATCAATAACTGCGACTTATGTACTGGACTACGACCTTGTTGACCCACAAGCTGGCAAGGTTGAAGGAGCGGGGCTTCGTAACTTTAATAACATTGGTGTATCAAGCCCAGAACTGCGCGCAAATCTCGGTCTAAATTGGAAGACAGATGGTTATTCCGCGAATCTCTTCGCTCGATATATAAGTAGTTACGATGATGATCAAAACGTGGATGCAACAACCGGGAATTTCCTTGAGGTAGATAGCCATGTGACCTTCGATGCTCAGTTCAATATCGACCTTGGCTCTATGTTTGAAACAGAATCAAACTACGTATTAACCCTTGGCGGTATTAACCTAACAGATCAAGATCCACCGCAAGTATTTACTAATAGTGGGTTCGACTCGAAGGTTCATGATCCGAGAGGACGTCAGATTTATGCTAGGTTAGCGGTGCAGTTTTAGGCAGCGTGTAAATATTTTGTTTTAACCGAAAGGTCTTGCTTGCAAGGCCTTTTTTATTGACGTGAAATCAGTAGTGACGAAAACTACATACGATATCCATTAAGAACATAGAGCTTGCATTTTGGCACCGCGAAAATAATAAGCAGTATTTAACTGCCTTTATAAATTTAAGATTTTACTTTTAAAAATTGAGTGAGAAATAGAGCAAAAAGTTCGTTCACTTGCTCTAAAGAGCTATTTAGACGATGGTCACCATCTATTAAGTGTAAAGTGCACTTCGCTTGTTGCGCATATTTTATGGAGTTTTCTACTGGTATAATATCATCAGACCAACCATGTACAATTTCAAGTCTATCTATATTATTTGCGTATTCTTGCTGCGAATAATCACTGATATATAAAGCCGGCGCTAATAAAAAGGTTCCAAGTGGTGACGTTTTTTGTGCCGTTACTAAGGATACATAACCTCCCATGCTTGAACCAACTAGAATGTAAGGCGCTTTCTCACTCTTAATGTAAGCAGAGAGTTTCTTTGCTCGTTCATCAGGATCTAGCATGCCAGAATAATCAATACTGTCTATTTCAAAACCAAGCGCATTCGCCGTGTTTGCCAAATATTTGATTTTGCTGCCCCAAGGACCGCTTTCTTTGCCGTGAGAGAATATAACTTTCATTTTTGTACTTTGCTTTTAATTGAAAAAGTGAGGGTAGCATAGCTAATTAGGCTTTGCTTTGATGGTGCATTTGCCTATGTGATTGGATTCAGTTTTTATTGGCTGATGCTGATAGAGCATTTCTTAATAGATATTAAATCCCAAGCAAAAAAAAACCAACACAAAGTGTTGGTTTCTTAAGGTGGTTGCGGGAGCAGGATTTGAACCTACGACCTTCGGGTTATGAGCCCGACGAGCTACCAGACTGCTCCATCCCGCGATTGTTCTGGTTTGAGACTATCTTTCCCGTCTCAAGTGGTGCGTATTATACATAGCAAAAACTGCTTGGCAACCTTAGTTTTACAGTTTTATCAAAATAAATGCCAAGTGCGCAAATAACATGCAAAAATAGGCTTTTTTGTATTAAAACCAAGCAAAGTAAAATGCATTTCATTCAGTATTCGCAATTTAACACATTAAGTTTACTTCAAAATTCAAATTTGCTTATGTACTTGGACCGAACTTTATCGAAATGATTCCATTTTCTCAGCCAATTTAAAGTCTAATTCACTAATGCCGCCTGCATCATGGGTGGTTAACGATACGTCAACCTTATTGTAGACATTAAACCACTCTGGGTGATGTTTTAATTTTTCAGCCCAAATAGCGATCTGTGTCATCCATCCGAATGCACGTATAAAACTTTTAAACTTAAAGGTTTTACACAGTTTTTCGTCCTTAATTGCCCATTGATCTTCTTCAGGTAGATTGGAATTTAATTGAGCCAAAGAAGCGTTAACCTGTTCTGTTGTATATTTGTCGGGCATAAGATTATCCTCTGTTTAAAGTGTTATTAAGTAAGTGCTATTGCTCAAGTGCTATTGAGTAAGCGCTTTGATAACTAGCCGTTATTAAGCGCTATTATAGTAATGAAGCACAGATTGGTATAGCTTAGGGTAAATATCAAGTTATTCACTAAAATAAGCTTTCCCTTAGTAAAGTTTGCGTATATATAGCAAGGGAGTTATACTGTCCGCAAGTTTTGAGGCGGGCTCCCTGCATAAAGTTGAATTTAAGCTATTAATAGGGCTTACAATTTTTAGCAAAGTAGCGTCTAGGTCAAGCGTCTGAAGGGCTGTAGGCATTTCGGGCATTAACATGAAGTATTTGTGAACTCCGCTTGACCGGGGTTTTTTTGTATCTAGCGTTTAGTAAAATAAGCGCGATAGATTGAACTATGGGCTATATGCCCTTTTTTTGTTTCTGGAGTGTTAATTTGTCGCAACTTGAGCGAAAACTGACAGACATGCTAACGCCACCTGTTGAAGCCCTTGGTTTCGAATTGGTAGGTGTTGAGTTTGTGAGAGCTGGCAAGCATTCGATATTACGAGTGTACATTGACCATGAAAATGGTATCGATGTAGACGACTGCGCTGATGTGAGTCGTCAAGTAGGAGCCGTGTTGGATGTAGAAGATCCAATCACAACTGAATACAACTTAGAAGTCTCATCGCCCGGAATGGACAGGCCTTTATTTAAGTCTGCGCATTATGAATCGGTAGTTGGTGAAACGGTTGAAGTGAAATTATCGATGCCACAAGACGGTAGACGTAATTTTAAAGGACTTTTATTAAAGTGCGAAAATGACAGCATATTAATAAAGGTCGACAAAGATGAGTTTTCTTTGGCAATTGCGAACATAGAGAAAGGCAATTTGGTGCCAAATTTTGATTAACTATTGGGGAGTGTTTGCTCCGACTAGGAGCAATCTGTGAGGCTTATAAAATGAGTAAAGAAATTTTGTTGGTGGCTGAAGCCGTTTCAAATGAAAAACAAGTTCCAAGAGAAAAAATATTTGAAGCACTAGAGTTCGCTCTTGCTAGCGCCACTAAAAAGAAAAATGTAGGTGAAATTGAAGTTCGTGTTTCTATCGACCGTGAAACCGGTGATTTTGATACTTTTCGTCGTTGGTTAGTGATTGAAGACGATCAAGAGCAAGAAAACCCATATGCTGAAATGACTATTTCCGCTGCACAAATCGATGAGCCAGAAATTCAACTTGGTGATTATGTCGAAGAGCAAATCGAGTCAATTAAATTTGACCGTATTACAACGCAAACGGCAAAACAAGTTATCGTGCAGAAGGTACGTGAAGCTGAACGCGCTCAAATGATCGCCGAATACGAAGATCGTGTTGGTGAGTTAGTGACGGGTACAGTTAAGAAAGTAAACCGTGACAATGTCATTGTCGACTTAGGTAATAATGCTGAAGGTGTTATCTACCGCGATGATATGTTACCTCGCGAAACATTCCGTCCTGGCGACAGAGTGCGTGGCCTGCTATATGTGATTCGTCCAGAAGCACGTGGCGCACAGCTATATATTAGTAGAACTCATCCAGACATGTTGGTTGAACTGTTCCGCTTAGAAGTGCCAGAAATAGCAGAAGAAACACTTGAAATTAAAGCGGCGGCACGTGATCCAGGTGCAAGAGCGAAAATCGCAGTGAAAACTAATGATAAACGTCTTGACCCAGTCGGCGCTTGTGTTGGTATGCGCGGTTCTCGTGTTCAAGCAGTATCTGGTGAGCTAGGCGGTGAACGTGTTGATATCGTGTTGTGGGATGAAAATCCAGCTTCTTTCGTTGTTAACGCAATGGCACCTGCTGAGGTCGCATCAATTGTAGTAGATGAAGATTCTAAAACAATGGATGTTGCGGTAGAAGCTGACAACTTAGCGCAAGCTATTGGTCGCAGTGGTCAAAATGTTCGTTTAGCAAGTCAACTAACTGGTTGGGAACTGAACGTGATGACGGTTGAAGCACTAAATGCTAAGCACGAAGAAGAGAATGCGAAAGTATTAGGTGTATTCACTTCTGGATTAGACATTGATGACGATTTTGCATCAATTTTAGTCGACGAAGGTTTCACTTCGTTGGAAGAAATCGCTTATGTACCAGTAAGTGAATTATTGGCTATTGATGGTTTAGATGAAGAAACGGTTGAAGAGTTGCGCAACAGAGCGAAAGCTTGGTTAACAACTCGTGCATTAGCAAACGAAGAATCATTAGAAGCATCAGAGCCAAAACAAGAATTACTCGACCTTGAAGGCATGGACAAGCATGTTGCTTTCGTTCTTGCGAGTAGAGGCATTACTGATTTAGAAGGGCTTGCTGAGCAAGGCACCGATGAAATTAGTGATATTGAAGAATTAGACGAAGAATCTGCAGGCAAGCTTATTATGGCTGCACGTAACATCGTTTGGTTTAGTGAAGAATAGGTCAGCAGGGGGATAGTAAAGAATATGGCAGAAGTATCCATAGAAAAACTCGCCACAGATATTGGCACAACCGTTGATCGTTTGGTTCAGCAGTTCAAAGATTCTGGTGTAACGAAAGCCGCAGGTGACGTAGTTACTGAGGATGAGAAAAAAACATTGCTTGATCACCTGAGTAAATCTCACGGTGGAACAGGTATCGAAGCGCCTAAGAAAATGACGCTTCAACGCAAAACAACAAGCACGATAAGCTTAGGCAAGTCGAAGGCTGTTAAAGTTGAAGTTCGTAAAAAGCGCACTTATGTGAAACGCACTGATATAGAAGAACAGCGTTTAGCGGAAGAAGAAGCGGCAAGAGTTGCAGCTGAAGCGCAGGCGAAATTAGAAGCTGAGAAGCAAGCGGCGGAAGCGGCGAGAGCAGCGGCTGAAGAAAAAGTTGCTAAAGCAGCTGAAGCACGCAAAGCCCAAGAAGCTGAGCGCGCTGCTAGAGCAGAAAAAGCCAAGAAAGAAGCTGAAGAACGTAAGAAAAATGAGCCTACTTTGTCCCCTGAGGAAAAGAAAGCTCAAGAAGAAGCACGTTTAGAAGCCGAGCGTATCAAGAAGCAGCAAGAAGAAGAGATTCAACGCAAGCTTGAAGAAGATGCGAAAGCTGCAGGCGAAGAAGCTCGTAAACTAGCTGAAGAAAATGATAAGCGTTGGAAAGAAGAAGAAATTCGTCGTAAGAAGCAAGAAGCAGAAGACGTCCACCTTCATTCAAATCGCTATGCGCAAGAAGCAGAAGACGAGCAAGATATGCAAGTTGAACGCTCTTCACGCCGTCGCAAAAAATCGAAGAAAAATGCTGGTGAAGATCTTAAGCACGGCTTTAATAAGCCAGCTGCACCAGTAGAAAGAATTGTTAAGATTGGCGCAACCATTACAGTAGGTGAGCTTGCTAGCCGTATGGCTAAGAAAGGCACTGAAGTCATCAAAGCGATGATGAAAATGGGTGAAATGGCAACAATCAACCAAGTTCTTGACCAAGACACAGCTGTTTTAGTGATTGAAGAAATGGGCCATAAATATGAGCTTGTTAATGATAACGCACTTGAAGATGAACTAATCGCTGATACAGCGCAAGGTGATAAAGTCACTCGTGCGCCTGTTGTGACTATTATGGGGCACGTCGACCATGGTAAAACTTCATTGCTAGATTATATCCGACGCGCGAAAGTTGCTGACGGTGAAGCTGGCGGTATCACACAGCATATTGGTGCATACAGTGTTGAAACTGATAACGGCCGTATCGCGTTCCTAGATACTCCAGGACACGCCGCGTTTACCGCAATGCGTGCTCGTGGTGCGACAGCAACTGATATTGTTATCCTAGTTGTAGCAGCAGACGATGGTGTAATGCCACAAACCAAAGAAGCGGTTCAGCATGCGAAAGCAGCAGGTGTTCCTTTGATTGTTGCTGTGAACAAAATGGATAAAGAATCTGCGGATCCTGACAGAGTTAAAACCGAGTTATCACAACTTGAAGTTATCTCTGAAGAATGGGGCGGTGATCATCAGTTCGTTTCTGTATCAGCTAAAACTGGTTTAGGTATTGATGAATTACTTGAAGCGATTTCATTGCAAGCTGAAGTACTTGATTTGAAAGCAGTGGCTTCAGGCCCGGCTCGCGGTATCGTTATCGAATCACGCTTGGATAAAGGACGTGGCCCAGTTGCTTCAGTACTTATTCAAGAAGGTGAATTGAAAGCTGGTGACATCTTATTGTGTGGTGAAGAATACGGTCGTGTTCGAGCTATGCGTGATGAGCATGGACAAGAAATCACATTAGCAGGTCCGTCTACACCAGTCGAAGTACTAGGCTTGTCAGGCGTACCAATTGCTGGTGAAAACGCATTAGTTGTTCAAGATGAGCGTAAAGCACGTGAAGTTGCTGCGAAACGCCATACTAAACAGCGTGAAGTTAAACTAGCGAAGCAACAAAAAGCGAAACTAGAAAACATGTTCGCGAACATGGAATCTGGTGACGTTAGCGAATTGAATATCGTACTTAAAGCAGATGTTCAAGGCTCAATTGAAGCTATCGCTGAAAGCTTAGTTAAACTTTCTACTGACGAAGTTAAAGTGAACATCGTAGGTAGTGGCGTAGGTGGAATTACTGAAACTGATGCAAGTTTAGCAGCAGCTTCAAGTGCCATTGTTGTTGGTTTTAACGTTCGTGCCGACGCAACAGCGCGCCGCATGATAGAAGCTGAAGAAATTGATTTACGTTATTACAGCATTATCTATGAACTGATTGATGAAGTGAAACAAGCGATGAGCGGTATGCTTGCGCCTGAGTTCAAACAACAGATTATGGGTCTTGCAGAAGTACGTGATGTATTTAAATCACCGAAAATTGGTGCAATTGCGGGTTGTATGGTTACCGAAGGTGTCATAAAACGTAGCAACCCAATTCGTGTACTACGTGAAAACGTTGTTATTTACGAAGGTGAGCTAGAATCATTGCGTCGTTTCAAAGATGACGTACAAGAAGTTAAGAAAGGTATCGAATGTGGTATCGGCGTTAAAAACTATAACGATGTTAAAGTTGGCGACCAGATAGAAGTATTCGAAATCGTTGAAGTCAAAAGAGAAATCTAAACGACATCTTAGCGACAAAGAAACCAAGGACGGGGGCTTTTAGCCTCCGTTTTTTTCGTTATGCAATTAATGCGTAATTGAATGAGGAGAATAAAATGGCAAGAGAATTTTCTCGAACCGACAGAGTAAGCCAGCAAGTTCATAAAGAAATTGCGAGTATCTTACAAAATGAATTTAAACATCGTGAACCTGAAGTAGGTATGATCACTATATCAAGTGTAGAAGTCTCCAGAGATCTCGCTCATGCGAAAATCTATGTGACGTTCTACAACAACGATGAAGAAAAAATTAAAGACGATCTCGCCCGCTTACAAGATGCAAAAGGATTTATTCGTAGCATTTTGGCTAGGCGAATTCGTATGCGAGCTGTGCCAGCGGTGCACTTCTTCAGAGATGAATCGATTACCGAAGGTATCCGAATTTCAACACTGGTAAATCAAGCTCGTGCGAAAGACAACGAAAAATCCAATGATACGTCGGAAGATGAGTAGAGAATAAAGTAAAACATGGCGAGAAAAAAAAAGGGCAGAGCGATTAATGGCGTCGTTCTTGTCGACAAATACACCGGTGAGTCATCCAACTTTATTCTTCAACAAGTAAAACGTTTATACGGTGCTGCGAAAGCTGGCCATACTGGCGCACTCGATCCACTTGCAACAGGTATGCTACCAATCTGTCTTGGTGAAGCCACTAAGTTTTCACAATTCTTACTCGACGCCGATAAAACATACATCGTTACAGCAAAGCTTGGTGAGCGCACTGATACATCAGATTCTGACGGTGAAGTTGTTGAAAAAAGTGAAGTGAATGTGACTCGCGAAGATATAGACAATGCTGTTGAAGCATTTCGTGGGCCAATCAAACAAGTACCATCAATGTTTTCAGCGCTTAAACATCAGGGCAAGCCGCTTTATTTTTATGCTCGACAAGGAATGGTTATTGAGCGTGAAGCGCGCGATATCACGATCCATTCCTTAGATATCCTGCGTTTTGAAAACGATGAGCTAGACATGGAAATTTCATGTACTAAGGGAACTTATATACGTTCACTAGTTGACGATTTAGGGCAAGCATTAGGCTGCGGAGCTCATGTAACTATGCTTCGTCGTACTAAAGTGGCTGATTATCCGAGTGCGAATATGGTTACTGTGGAACAACTTCAATCACTCTCAGAAGATTTAGACATCGATCGTCAGTTCCGTGGTTTCGAAAAGCTAGACGCTTTGTTGTTACCTCCTGACACAGCTGTGGCTAACTTGCCCGCATTTTACGCAAGTGATTCAAGCATAGACCGCTTTTTGCATGGTCAAGAAATCCTCGAAGAGAACAACTTTGAAAGAAGCGCATTGATTCGAATTTATCGTAAATCAGATGAGCTGTTTTATGGCATGGCGGAAGTTGACGTTGCGGGTAATTTACAACCGAAACGTGTGGTTGTGTATAAAGAAAGTTATTTTGGCTAAAACCCTTGTGTATTATTACTTCACGGGTATAATACGCGCTCTTTTTGGCATGACTGAATTAGTGATCGGCATGCTGTTGTTTAAACTATCTATTTATTAATGGAGATAATTATGTCACTAACTACAGAAGAAATGGCAACGATCGTAGCTGAATACGGCGTTAAAGAAGGCGATACAGGTTCACCAGAAGTTCAAGTTGCTTTATTAACTCATAACATCAACAAACTTCAAGGTCACTTTAAAGATCATAAGAAAGACCACCATTCACGTCGTGGTTTATTGCGTATGGTTAGCCAGCGCAGAAAATTGCTTGATTATTTGAAAAGCAAAAACACAGAGCGTTACCAAGATCTTATCAAGCGTTTATCTCTACGTCGTTAATTCGACAGCTTAACGTTAGATATGAAAAAAGCACCCTAGGGTGCTTTTTTTTATGACTAAAGAAAGCTAAACAGATAGTTGTTAAACTGTCTTTTTAGCAATCTCTTGTAAAAGCGACTCTAAGTCAGATATTTTTTCCAGCAACGTTGAGTTTTTAGCTTCCAAATTCGTTACTTTGTTACTTAGTGCTTTCATTTGTGATATTTGATCAGAAACTTTTTCACCGGCTTGTTCTGCATTTACATTTGCTGCAAGAATATCATTCGCTTGCGTTGACAATTTCTCATTTAAACCGTTAATCCGGTTGAGCATTTGCTGTAGGTCACCACTTGTCTCGTTTATCTTGCTTTGTAAGTCTTTAAGATCAGAACTTAAGTTTGACTTTGTAGCATTCAAGCTTTTATCTAAGGTTTTTATTTCTTCTTGGTTACGTCTCCAAGCTGAAGCCCATAATTTGTCCATCTGGCCCCACAGTTCGTCTGTTTTTTCAGACAACTCACTTACTTTCACGCTTAACGCTACCGTTGAATTTCCCATTTCTTCATCAGTGGCTGATAATCGTTGCTCTAAGGCTTGAATTCTGCTCTCTGTATCGATAGCAAGCTCATTCGCTTGATTGAGTTGTGAATAAAGAAAAGCACAGCCCGCGCACGCGGCAATCGCGACAACGAGCGCTATAGAGGTAAGAATTTTCGCGCTGCCGCCGGTTGAACTATTCGTTTCGGGCTCAGAAACTCTTTTACCTATAGGTCGTCGTTCATCAACTTCTATATTGATTGGAGCGAAATCTTTATCATCTTTTGTCATGTCAGTGGTTTCTTATGGTATTTAACTTATGTCGTTATGGTAAAACAAAACTTCAAACTATTCATACATTAATTCACTCGTTTGACACAGTTTTAAACGAAATTCAAGGGATATTACGTATACAATTTGAGTGCTAAATCTGTACTTAAGGTATAGACAGCTATACTGCAATAACTTATATTGGCAAACAGATAATTAACTTATTGATATTCTATATGAAGTTGACCAGCAAAATATCGTTCACCTTAGGGATCAGAACGCTAATATTGGTATTGTTGCTAGGCTTCGTCATGTCTTTTTTACAGACCTATATTGATTTCAAAACACGCTCGGCAGAAGTAAATGCGTCAATTGAATCCATCATAGATGCATCAAGAGATTCCGCTAATAACGCGGTTTGGAAGCTAGATAATGATCTAGCTGCCTTAGTGATAAAAGGTCTCACTTACTTCAACCATTTCTCATATGTCGCGATTTTAGACGAACGTGATAACGTGCTTGCAGAATCTGAAATGAAGGAAGAAGAGCCAAGTAACAAAGTGCTCTCATTTTTTTTAGTTCCAAACATAAAAGAATCGATTATACCTCTCAGAAATTCGGCGCTGTCGCAAAATGGTGGAGACCAAACGAAAGCTGAGTCAGGTAAGATGCTGGTCAGAATTAATATACATTCCTCTTTGAACGATGTCTATGACAGGGCGATACGGACGTTTGTTATTTCACTTACCGGTTATATTATCATTTCATTTGCCTTAGTTTTGCTTTACCACCTAACTTTAGCGGCTCCACTTATGCGTTTAGCTCGAAGTTTTGAGCGAGTCAATACCTCTTCTATTACAGACCAGACTATTACAAAGCTTAAAGGGCACGAATCAGATGAGTTTGGTAAAATTATTGACTCAGCTAACGATTTGTTGGGTCGAATTGCGTCAGGTCAAATATTACTCACACAACGAAGTCAGCGTTTTAGGTTGATATTAGATACGGCGCCCTCAGTCATATACTCTTTAGATGATGAAGGTAAATTTGTTTTTGCAAACCGAGCAACTGCATCATTCTACGGACATTCAATCTTTGATTTAAAAGGAAAGCTAGCCTCAGATATTATCGGCCCCGTAGATCCTGCTCTAATGATTATTTTGGATGAGTTTTTAAGCGATAATTCACGACAATTAAATACTGTAGTGGACGCCTACGATTCACACAAAATGAAATGTGTCATGGAAATGTCCTTTGTGAAGTTCCACACCTATGATGGTCAGAGTATCTTGGTTGTAGGTAACGATGTAACGAAGCGAGTTGAAGCCGAGGACAAAATTGAAAGCTTAGCTTATTTTGATTCACTGACAAACCTGCCAAACAGAAACAAAGTTTATGATAGATTAAATTTCCCTGATCCATCTGTACCGAAAACGCAATATCAAGTCGCAATCTTAGCCGATTTGGATCAATTTAAACGTATCAACGATACTCTTAGTCATAGTGTTGGTGACCAGCTCATCGTTAAGCTATCTGAAAGGCTATCAGAGGAGTTTAAGGATATTGGTTTTATCGCAAGACTTGGCGCAGATGAATTCTTGTGTCACAGCGAACAACTCTCAGATAATCGAGTCATTGCAAACAGTGCTGCTGTTGAGTTAGCAGAAAGGTTAAGAAAGTGCATCAATAGAGAAATTGATATTGGCTTACATCGCTACAATTTGTCTGCAAGTTTAGGTGTGGTTGTGTTTAAACCTGGCTTTGAAACCGCTGATGAAATTTTACAGTATGCCGATACAGCCATGTACGAATCGAAGAAAGCAGGGCGTAACTGTGCAACACTATTCCAAGATCAGATGGCAACGGAAGCTGCGGAGCTTCTTAAATTAGAGCGCGACATTAGTTCTGCTATATTTAAAGATGAGTTCTTCTTCGTTTTACAGCCTTTAGTATCCTCAGCGACAATGCAGGTAACTTCGGCCGAAGCGTTAATCAGATGGAATAGAGACGATGTGATTGTGCCACCTGATGAGTTTATTCCATTCTTGGAAGAAAGCGCTTTAATAATTGATGTTGGCGATAAAGTACTCAGCAAAGTATGTGAATTCTTAGCAGAGTTGAAAAAACAAGGGCGCTTGGATAACTCCTTTAAAATAGCCGTTAATATAAGTGGTAAGCAATTATCTGAAGCCAGCTTTATTGAAAAAGTGACGACAGTGCTAAGAAAGTACCAGGTTGCGGGACATTATCTAGAGTTCGAAATAACAGAAAGTGTTGCTTTAGATAACCTTAAAGACACGATTAATAAAATTAACGAACTAAAACGGATTGGAATTAGTTTTAGTCTTGATGACTTTGGAACCGGCTACAGCTCGCTTAGTCATTTAAAAGATCTTCCTGTTGATAAGCTAAAGATTGACCGTTCATTCATCAATGATATCAACGTAGATATACAAGACGAAAATTTGGTGAAATCAATTATTCAACTTGCTGTTAATTTGGGTATTGTCACAGTTGCAGAAGGTGTAGAAACGAAACAACAAGTAGATTGGTTGAAAGAAAACGGAAGTATGTTATTGCAAGGATACTATTTTAGTCGACCCATTCTGCCAGATGAATTTATTGAAAAATTTCTTAGCCCAAGCCGTGGTGAAGATGAATAAAGGCTTCATCGCCTTTAAAAACAGTACCAGTAAGTAAAGATACATTGATGAAGCATCAATTACAATTAACACGCAAAATGAACATGTGGTCATTTTGCTATGATTTACACGACATTTGGGGACAATTGAATTGAATATGAAGCATGAAAACGGGTTTACCTTAATAGAACTTATTATCGTCATCGTTGTTCTTGGCATTTTGGCTGTAACTGCATTACCACGCTTTCTTGAGTTTTCTGAAGATGCTAACGCATCGGTGACAAAAACGTCAGGTGCTGCGTTTATATCCGCAGTAAAATTGACTAACGTGAAATGGAAGCTTGATGGTCAAGGAGCCGCAATCGACAATTACGATTTATTCGGTTCAGGCACAAATTTAATTGATGTAAATGCAGCTGGCTGGCCTGTTAAACAAGATCCAAGTGTGGAAGCATCACCTGTTTTAGATGGAAGTGATGATTGCGTTTCATTATGGAATGGCATTCTCAATAGTGGCAGCGTTACTGCTGCGCTAGATACCAGTGGTGATTTCCAAGCCACTTATGCAACCAACAATTGTACTTATACGATGGTTAATTCTCCCGATTATTCAGTGTTTTATAATTCAAATACAGGCCAAGTGATTATCGATAGCACGCTATAAGCTCGCAACTTACTAGCTTATAGTCGTCGCTATCAGTAAATAGATTGGCGTATTAAGTAGAGGACAATGAACAAAATTACTTTTATAGCCAATCTACTATTTGCGTTATCTCTCGTAATTTTTTCGCCTGACTCAAAATCAGAGTCGTTAGACATGTTCATTTGGGCGAATGATCTTGCGCCTATCATTTCACATGAAGACAGTGGGAAGACGAGGGGCGCAATAAGTGAATACCAGGGCGTTATGGTAGATGTATTGGATTCCTTACCTCACTCTGTAAAACCGCAAATAAACGTCATTCTCAGTAGCAGACGACGTGGTGAAAAAGAGCTATATGACGGAAATATTGATTTTACGATTCTATCGCCTAAATGGATAGAGTTTCCTGAGAAGCTCATTTTTACTCTGCCAATATATGTTCACAAAGAATACTTATACGCTATAAAAGCAATTCCAGATAAGAGCGTTGAAGCACTAGTCGAGGGTAAGCGAGTCTGCACTCGTTCAGGGTATCGTTATCCTGGGATTGCTCGTTTTATTGAGTCAGGCGTCGCCAAGCGTGTTGATTCCGAAGATGAACATGGCCAATTTAAATTACTATTTCGTGGACGCTGCGACTTCGTATTGACCAATGAATTCGCTGCAAATAAAGTGATCAATAAGAATAATTGGGAGGCAGTTGTCAGCGCTTCTAAAGTGATTATTGATCAAACTGGCTATACTTTGGCTTTTCATCCCAAACATCAGGCGTTCGTTGATATTATGAACAAACATATCGCACATTTACTTGAATCGGGTGAACTGGATAAGTTTATAACTCGACAAACTCGTTAAATAGATTAAGTTGGCACGATAAACTTGTTTATTGTGTCGATGACAGTTTCACGTTTAATTGGCTTGGTTAAATAGCTGCTCATACCACTTTCAAATGCAATATCAAAATCCTCTTTCATCGCATGAGCCGAAACGCCAATAATCGGAGTTTTGGTAATACCATTCTGACGGATTACTTTGGTTGCTTGAATGCCATCTAAAATTGGCATCTGAATGTCCATCAAGACTAGATCGTATTTGTCATCAGAAGTAAGCATGTCAACGGCTTCTTGACCATTGTTTGCAATCTCGCAGCTAACACCTAAACTTCGTAACATTTCATTCATTAATATCTGATTAATTTCGTTATCTTCCACCACTAGAAAATGCGCATTGAACTGTTGTGGTTTTGAAATTGGCTTATTCTGTTCTGCGATTTCATTTTCTTTTTCTTCACTTTCTATCTTATTCAAAGCATTGATGAAATGATTGATATCACGAATAGTGTATGGATGGCTTAATACAGGGCAATTCCATTTTCTAAGGAAGTCTTGATGGAGATTCAATGGATGCAATTTAGTGATGCATCCAAAACATATGCCATTTGCTTGAAGTGACTTGAATTCATCATTCAAAGAATTTGCATGCTCTATCGAATCAATATCAAACAAGTAAACAATGTTCTTTTTAACTTTAATAGAGGCAGGATCAAAATCTTTATTTGGCATATCCACTCTATTGGGCTGGATAATATTCAAATATTCTTTCACTAATAGCTGCGGTTCATTACAAACATAAACAAGATTTTTTTGAATATGCAGAAGCGAATCACCTACTGTCTCAGCAGACTCGTCAGTAAGTTCGAACGTACAAGTGAAAGTACTGCCAACATCAAGGTTTGATTCGGCTGTGACACTACCGTGCATTAAGGTAGTTAATTGTTTTACGATAGAAAGCCCTAATCCAGTTCCACCATATTTTCGGCTAGTTGAATTGTCACCCTGTGTAAAAGGAGTAAACACAGTACTCAATTTTGATTGATCCATACCAACGCCGGTATCACTAATTTGAACCTCGAGGGTAAATGCATCTTTTGTAGAGCTTTCTTTTCTGAAAAAAGAGATGCTAACTTTGCCAACATGCGTGAATTTAATAGCGTTATTTGTAAGATTTAAGATGACCTGTGAAATTCTCAATTGGTCACCTACAGCAGACGTCGGTAGTTGAGGATCTATAAATATTTCGACATTAAGTTGTTTATCAGAGGCTGGTATTATTGAAAATGAAGTCAAGGCATCAAAGAGCTGATTAATAGGGAAAGAGTTGTTCTCAATTTCGAGTTTGCCAGCTTCAATCTTAGAAAAATCAAGTATATCATTGATAACATTCATTAAAATCCGGCTGGATAAAGCAACTTTTTCCAAGTGACGCTTGGTTTTGTCTGGTAGTTCTTGTTGCAATGAAATATCGACCAAACCAATAATTCCGTTCATTGGCGTCCTGATCTCATGACTCATATTTGCTAAAAATATGCTTTTGGCAGCATTAGCTGTTTCTGCTTGATCTTTTGCTTCAGCTAATTCAAGGTTTAAGGCCAGTTGCTCATCATTCAATTGTTGAGATTTTTCTAGCAACTCTTTCGTTTGTTTATTTTTATTGTTAAACACCGTTGCAGCTCTAGCTAATTTTCCAACCTCATCATGTCTTCTAGCAAACGGTATATTTACGTTTTGAACGCCTTTTGTGAGTTCCTCAAATACGCTAGTAATTGCTCGCAAAGGCAGAAATATCCGGCTTAGCATAATAAATGCGATGATAATGGTTATGAAGATACCGAGTAGTGAAGACATTTTCATTCTAAATTGAGCATCATCAACTTTTGCTTGAATTTGAAGGTTAGTTTCGTCTGCTAATGTCGCCGATTGAGTAGCCATTTCACGTGATAAGTAGAGAAACTCGTTAGCAGAACCAGCCATTACTACATTAACTAAATAAACATACCCTTGAGTCACATTTGTAAGCTGAATAAAGTGCTGATTAATTTGTTCTATATCTCTGTTCAAAATTGCTTTTTCTTGAGAATAACCTTCCGTATTACTAATGAGTTTTTGCGCAATTATCAGTTTGTCTGAAAATTGATTTTTTAGTGTAAGACTTGGAGTAAGAAGATATCGGTATGCTAAGTTTTCGGCAGAATAAAAATACACTGGCAAAGCATCATTTACTGATGCCAGCTTTAAAAATGCCTCTTTATTAAGGGATTCTTTAATCGTATTGACTAAACCATCGCTAAAATGCAGATCACGTTGGCGTCGGCCTTCAACTACACTGATAAAATTAGTATTGTAGTCTTCTATGTGAAGCTGCATTGCTTTTATTTTACTTACAGCTTCCTCGGAATCTGAGCGTTCACGAATGCCTTCTTCAATTTTATTCAAACGGCTTTTAACCTGAGCCATTAAGTTGTCAAAACGGGTTATTGCTGAAGCACTGCCAGTATCTTTAAATATCAAAACTTGGCGTTGCAGATCTAGGACGTCTCTGGCCAGGTCTCGGACAGATTTCTCTTCAGTTACGGTTTGTTGGTAATTAGAAAATTGACTGATGAGCCTTGATTGATTGTGCTGCGCAAAAAAGATTTGTCCCAGCAATATCAAAATGAATATTAATAAGAAGAGAGCGATTTGCGCCTTTAACGAAAGTTTCATTATATGAAATATTGCCTTTTTTGATGACTAGGATAAGAACTAAGAACTAAGAAACTCATACCACTTTTCTAAGCTGTACTCATAAGTGGGCATAACTGTGTTCCAAACCGCGACATTTTCAAACCTTTTCTCGTAACTTCCACCGGTTCTTATGTCTCCTTTTTTAACGGATACTTTTCCATCGGTTCCCCGGAGATCCTCTAAAGCGGCTTTTCCTCCATACCAATAGTCATATTCGTTGCTCGAGAGAAACTGTTTTGATCTACTTGGATTAGAAATATAGTAACCTTGACGCGCTATAAACGCGCCAGCCCAGCCTGATAACCACCAATTCATGTATTCATAAGCGACATCTTCACTACGCTTAGTAATTTTGGAAGACATACACATAACACCATGCCAACCTCTATAGCCTTCTTTTGGAGCTGCGAAGGTAACAGGTACGTTTTGCCCATTCAATGCAGAGACCGCAGGCGAAAACATACTCTGAATAGAAACTCGGTTAGACTTCATGAAGCGAACGGATTCGGGTACGGAGGTCCAAAAGCCACTAAAATGTCCTTTCTGTTTTAAACCAATCAAGATTTGGAATAGCTTATCTAATTCTTGAACTGTCATAGAACCAATATTACCAAAGGTGATAAGGCCCTGCGCTTGAGCCGCTAATGCCAGATCAAACAAACCAATAGTTGGCGCATTAACTATGGCAACTTTGCCTCTGTATTTTTCATCCAATAGCCAGCCCCAGCTCTCGGTCTGGTAAGGAACGCCTTTTTCTATAACTGATGTGTTGTAACCAAATGAATCTACATTGTGTACGTAAGGGAGGTAACTAATACTATTCGTGTCGTTGTTGCTCAAACTACCGTCTTTTTGTATGTGCAATAGTTTGTAAGGTGCATCACCAGCACCGATTTTTGCTCGAGGCGTTACTTTTCCTGTTTTAGTGAGTGAGTTGATTTCGTCCCAGTAACTAATGCGACGCTTATCGATTGGCTTAATGCTGCCTGAGCGCCAAAGTACATTTATACTATTTGACCATTGTTCGTATAAATCGAAGCTATCCGGTGACATAGACCCTTTCTGTAAAACAGCTGCACTGCCTTTAGGCTCAAAAACTAGGTCTATGCCTAAATCATCAATTGCTTTTTTACGGAGTTCTTCTTGCAAGGTAACATGAGTACCTAATATTCTTAGCTTTGGTTTTTCTTTACCAATGGCAAAACTAGAAAAGGGCAGGGATGCGGAAGCTGAGCCGATTGCCGCAGCTTTCAGAAATTGTCGTCTCTGTTTATTTACAGTATTACTTTTCGTTGTCATAGTGCCTCTTCTTGGCCGTATAATTTACTCTGTAATCTATTGAACTCAATACAGTTTGACAGTGTAAAAATAGTAAAAGCATCGTTGTGTATAATACGCACGATTTCCAACTTTATCCACTTTATCATCAGTGATTTGAAGTTACTATTGCTACCAGTCTATTTGTTATAGGCATAAAAAAAAGACGCCCGAGAGCGTCTTTTTAGTATTGGTGGTGGGGCGGGACGCGGGTTTGGTTCCCACAATAGGAACTGAATTAGCCCCTCAATTGCTTGGGTAAGCTAATGCGGGTTTGTGCTTACGCAGGAGCTTCGGAACCCTGTTTCTCAGGAGCTAGCAGACGCTCGGTTGACAAGTGATTTCAGAAGTAAGAATGCTTCAATTTCCTTGAATGACACTCGGTCGTCGGTTTCACCAAGCTTTCATCAGTAATCATCCCAATAAGGAGGCTCTCCAAAATAAGAGCCAGTAAAATCGATAAAAGCTCGAAGCTTTGGTGCGAGCAATTTCCTATGAGGGTAGACTGCGTATAATCCCATTGATTCGAGTTCAAAGTCATTGAGCATAGTTTTGAGCTTGCCTTGTTTAAGTGCTTCTCCCACGATGAATGTTGGCTGTAATATATAACCTTCGCCTGCAATTGCAGCGGCCATCAAAATTTCCCCATTATTTGCAACTAACCCTGCTTGATTGTTCTGTGAATTGGCGCGCAATACCTTCATGAGAGAGTTGTCGGATGAACCGTAATCCATATAGCTGTAACGTAAGAAATGCGAGCTGTTCAACTGATCGGGCTGGCTTGGATTTCCGTGCTTCTCTATGTATGAAGGAGATGCACAAAGTACCAGTCTTACCGAGGCTAATTTTTTTGCAATTAAGGAAGAGCTTTTCAAGCGGCCTATTCTCAGTGCGACATCAATCCCTTCTTCAATGACATCCACTTTACGATCGCTCAACTCCAGGTTGATTCCCACTTCTGGAAACTGCTTTTTGAAATCTCGAATTAGTGGGGCAAGGTGTAACGTTGAAAAGGACACTGGCGCGCTAATATGAAGTAATCCTTTGGCGGAATTATGAAGCTCACCAAAGTGGTTCTCCATATCACGAACACTCTCCAGAATGTGCATGGCATGCTGTAAACACTGCTCACCTTCCTGGGTCAAGTGGACGCGCCGGGTTGTTCGGTTAAAGAGTCTCACTCCCAGTTGTTCCTCTAACTGAGAGACATATTTGCTCACGAGTTGATTCGATGTATCCAGTTTTTCAGCGGCTTTGGTAAAGCTGCCTAGTTCAGCCACGGTGACAAACGCTCTCATTGTTTCGAGTCGGTCCATTGATAAAGCCTAATTACAAACATTATGTTGATAATTATTCCACAATATCGCCATTTATTCATCATTATGTTGTTAGTAGTATGAATATTAACCTGATTGAGGCAGTGAGCGCGGTCAGCCATCACAAACGACTTAGAGAGGAATTAACGATGAACAAGCAAACTTTACACAAAGTATTGAAATCAGATGCAGGCATTGCTGCTTTGGCTTTAAGAGTACCGGTTGGGATTATCCTGGCTGCGCATGGCGTGCAGAAATTGTTCGGCTGGTTTGGTGGTTATGGTCTTGAAGGTACCGGGCAATGGATGGCTAGTATCGGATTGGAACCAGGGTATTTGATGGCCTTATTGGCAGGCAGTGCGGAGTTTTTCGGAGGTTTGGCCTTGATAGTGGGCTTGTTAACCCGACCTGCTGCTGCAGTAAGCGCGTTTACGATGCTTGTAGCGATTTTTAGTGTTCACTTTGAGCATGGTCTTTTCTTGGCAAATAACGGCTATGAATTCGCGCTAGCACTGTTTGCTGCGACCGCAGCAATAACGATTCAAGGCGCCGGTAGCTACGCGGCTGATAACGCAATCGCAAAAAGCATTGCTGGCAGTGATTCAGTCAATGCGCCAACGCACTTAAAGCAAGTTGCCTAGTGTTCAATAAATCATGCCTTCCTCTATTGCAGGGAGGCTTTTTTACGGAGGTATTCAGCCATGTTAGTCAATGGTGTTTGGCAAGAGAACTGGCAACCGGTTCAAAACAAAGACGAAAAAGGCCGCTTTATAAGACAAACTTCTTCTTTTCGGCATTGGATTACGCCCGATGGATCTCCCGGTATGACGGGTAAGGGCGGCTTTAAAGCAGAAGCGGATCGATATCATCTGTATGTTGCCTACATTTGTCCTTGGGCAAGCCGAACTTTAATGGCGAGAAGTCTAAAAGGTTTGGAGGAAGTTATTTCTGTTTCAGTGGTCAACCCGAAGCTAACGGATCAAGGTTGGCAGTTTGGAGGCTTCAACGGAAGTGATACTGATGAGCTAAATGGCGCGACCTATTTGCATGAGTTGTACACCAAAGTTGCGCCAGATTTTACGGGCCGAGCCACTGTTCCTGTTTTATGGGATAAGAAAACACAAATGATGGTGAACAATGAATCTGCTGATATTGTTCGCATGTTCAATACAGCATTTGTCGATCTGGTGGATTCAGGCCCTAACTTAGTTCCAGCGGAAATGGCGTCAGAGGTTGATGCGCTCAATGCATACATTTACTCGGAACTAAATAATGGCGTGTATCAAGCTGGTTTTGCATCATCGCAAGAAGCGTACGAAGAGGCCTTTGAGAAAGTGTTCGTTGCACTTGATTCATTGGAAGAAAGGCTGGCAGATGGTCGGCAATTTCTATTTGGTGAAGCACTCACCGAATCAGATATTCGTTTGTTCGTGACCTTGATCCGATTCGACGTGGCCTATCATGGGCTGTTCAAGTGTAATAGAAACATGATTAAAGACATGCCTAGGCTTAATGCTTATATGCATCGTATTTTGACGATAAAGGGTATTCAAAGTACGGTAAATATTGAGCATATAAAAGCAGGCTACTATTCGATAAAAGCGCTTAATCCCACAGGAATTGTTCCCGTTGGTCCTGCGCTTTATAAAAGTCAGGAGATAACATGAAATCGAAGCGAAACATCGTCTACATTTCTCATGGTGGCGGCCCCATGCCTTTGTTAGGGGATGCTGAGCATTTTGAAATGGTCGAGACTCTAAAAGAGATAGCTTCGACAGTGGGCAAACCTAGTGCGATACTGGTGATCAGTGCGCATTGGGAGGCGCGCTCGCCTACGGTCACTTCGGGAAAAAATCCTGGAATTATTTATGACTACGGTGGCTTTCCGAAGGAAGCTTATGCGATTCAGTACCCGGTACAAGGCGAGCCCGAGCTGGCGCAAGGTGTGGTGAGTGCGCTAGAGGGTAATGGCATTCAGGCAATACAAGATAAGCAGCGTGGATTTGATCATGGCTTGTTTGTGCCGCTTAAAATCATGTATCCCGATGCTGATATTCCATGTGTGCAGTTGTCGTTGGTTCATAGTCTTGATCCAGACCTTCACATAAAAATTGGTAAAGCACTGCAGTCACTCGAGTGGGACAACTTGCTGGTAATTGGCTCTGGATTTTCGTTCCACAATATGCGCGCATTTTTTAGCCCCAATTCAAAGGAAATACGTGAAAATAACATTACTTTTGATGAGTGGTTAACGGCTGTCGTTAGCGACAAAAGGTTGACAGAAAACATTAGAGAAGAGCGGCTTGTCGGTTGGGAATCTGCGCCGAGTGCCAGATACTGCCACCCTCGAGAGGAGCATCTGATCCCATTGCATGTTTGTTATGGCATGGCCACTCAACCGAGTGAGAAAACATTCAAAGCTGAAATCATGAAAAAACAATCCTCTATGTATTATTGGAGGTTCTAAGGCTGGTTGCTAAAGAAAGAGCACTCTTAAAGCTGTTTGAGGGCGAGATAGTACGCAACTTACAGCATCAGCCCTAAATTCCCGATAGTAAAGTTGCAGGTTAATAAAAAGCCCTAATGCCTGGTGGGGGCTCATTAGGGCTATTTACAAGATGGTGGAGCTGGCGGGAATTGAACCCGCGTCCAGAAAGCGTCAACCTTTGGTACTACATGCTTAGTTTGTCATTTGTTTAATCCTACAGACCCCGACAAACAGGGTTCCTTCGGACTGGCCTAATACTGTTTCGCGGTTCAACCTTAGACAAGTATCCCTCGCTAGGTCATTAGTATGACCTTCCGAACCTCAGCTAGTGACCAAAGCTTGAGTGGAAGGGCCTATGCAGGTTATTAAGCTGCTAGTGCGTAGTTTTCGTCGTTTGCGACTATTTTTTTGCGGCTTTTTAAAGAGGCCAGCCGCACCTCTGCATGCACCTCCAGCATCATTGAATCCTGTCGAATCCAGAGCAGCCCCGAGATAGACGTAGATTATAGCATGCCTAATGACAGAGAACAGCCATATTTCTTTCATTTTTAATCATTGAATATAAAAAACAAATAACTATTCAAACAGTTAAACGAAATATACTTTCTATAAGGCCTTTATAAGTCACAATTCACTAATGTGACTTGAATTAAATTCACATGGTGCCATTGTACACTCATTCACTATTTTAAAGCTCTATGACCAAATGAAAGCATTTACATCACTAAACCTACCGAATGGCCTTAAACTTAAAAATCGCTTTGTAAAAGCTGCGATGGAAGAAAACATGGCCGAAGAAAATCAGCTTCCCGGTACAGCATTAAAGAATCTATACGCGGCTTGGGCGAAGGGTGGCGTGGGTATGATCATTACTGGCAATGTCATGGTCGATAAAATGGCGATGACGGGGCCCGGTGGTGTTGCTTTGGATGCCAGTTCACCATTGGAACCATTTATAGCTTGGGCTGATATTGCGAAACAAAACAACACAACAGTCATTATGCAAATAAACCATCCAGGTCGCCAAGTGTTCAAGAAAATGGGAGGTAAAGTGTTGTCACCTTCAAATATTGCTTTGAATATGGGTAAGCACAGTAGCTTGTTTCAACAACCCAAAGCAATGTCCTCAACAGAAATTGAAGACGTGATCGCGCGCTTCACCATAACCGCAAAGCGGGCACAAGAAGCGGGCTTTGATGGTGTCGAAATTCATGCAGCACATGGTTATTTAATAAGTCAGTTTTTGTCACCGTTAACAAATGTTAGAGATGATCAATGGGGTGGTGAGCTGCAAGCGAGAGCAAGTATTTTATACGAAATTATACGACGCATTAGAGCAGAGTGTGGTTCTCTATTCATTGTATCAGTAAAACTAAACTCGGCAGATTTTCAGCGCGGCGGCTTTGATGTAGAGGATGCTATAGAAGTCGTGAAATACCTGAATACAATGAATTTAGATTTTATTGAGCTTTCTGGTGGTTCATATGAAGCTCCCGCGATGCAAGGTAAAAGCGGTGACGAGAGAACCCTAGCTAGAGAGGCCTATTTTTTGACCTTTGCTAAAGAAATTGCCCAGCATAGCCATATTCCCGTAATGACAACCGGAGGTGTTAAACGTTACTCGGTAGCTAATGAGGTACTTCAAAATGGAATGGAGCTTGTTGGTTTAGCGTCGGCTCTCGCTTTTAACCCGGCTCTAATCAACCAATGGACTGTCGATCAAGATATTCTCGGATTCATCCCCTCAACCTCATGGAAAGATAAAACACTTTCGGGCCTTGCCAACATGGCTTTGGTAAAACGTCAATTAAGACGTTTAGGAGCCGGAAAGAAGCCAAAGATCAACTCGTCGCCATTAATTACCTTGATCATGGACCAAGTCAGAGCGGCTAAACTCACTAAACGTTATCGAACTCAACACATTGATTAATGCGCGCTTCAAAATTTTAATATAGCCGCGCGCACTATTTAGGGGTGACTTGGAGGTAAGTATTTTATTTTGAGCTACATAGTGAACATGGCGTCACCCAGATTAGCTGGCACCACGCTTCATTCGGCGTCACGCAGCTAAGTCGGCGTTACGCTGCTAGTTCGCGTTACGCCATATTAATCTGTATGTTACGTTAACTCTAGTCGCATAATTACGCACTATGCTTCATCATACGCTCTTTCTGACGAGCCCAATCGCGATCTTTTACTGTGTCGCGCTTGTCATGTTCTTGTTTACCCTTCGCTAACTGAATTTCTAATTTCACCCAACAGGCCTTCCAATACATTGCAGTGGCAACAATCGTTAGACCTTGACGATCAAGGCCACCCATAAGCTCTTCTATTTCACGCTTTTTCAAAAGCAGTTTGCGCACGCGTGTGGGATCACTTATCACATGCGTCGATGCTTGGTTTAAAGGCGTAATACTGATATTACTGACATATGCTTCACCGTCTTTAATAAAAACGTAGCTATCAGTAATGTTAATTTTTCCGGCTCTTATTGCCTTAACTTCCCAGCCCTGTAACTGCAAGCCTGCCTCGAATTTATCAATAAAATGATATTCGTGGCGTGCTTTTTTATTCAGCGCAATGGTGTCATTTGTATTTTTAGATTTTTTCATACCGCTATTATACGTAGACTTATTTGTTTTGTCTTTATGTCCTTGATTTTTCGTCACGAAAACTATAAATATCATGTTAGAATATTGAAAAATTAAACCTGAGGTTGTGTTTTCGTAATGCCGAGTATTCAACGAAATGCATTAGTGGCCTATAGTGCCAGTCAAATGTATGACTTAGTTAATGATGTAGAACAGTATGATAGTTTTTTACCAGGCTGCATAAAAAGTGAAGTGTTAGAGAGTAGTGAAAATCATATGCTTGCTTCCATGGTGCTGTCAAAAGCGGGTGTTAAGCAAACCTTAACCACATCCAACAAACTGATTAAAGACCAAGCGATTGAAATGGATTTATCAGATGGGCCTTTTAAGTCACTTTCTGGTGGTTGGCGTTTCACTCCGTTGTCAGATGAAGCGTGCAAAATTGAACTGAAGCTCGATTTTGTGTTTTCGAATAAATTGATGGAAATTGCATTTGGTAAAATTTTTAATTCCTTGGCAAATAATATGGTTAACGCTTTTAGTCAACGAGCCAAACAGGTGTACGATTAATGTCAAAAACGATCAATGTTGAGGTGGTTTATGGATTACCCAAAAAGCAAAGTTTGCTTAGCTTTAAAGTTGCTGCAGATGCCTGTGTTTTAGATGCCATAGAATTATCAGGTATTCAAAAAATTCATCCCGACATTGATTTGAAAGAAAACAAAGTGGGAGTTTGGAATAGAGCCTGTAAATTAACTGACTCACTGAAAGAGGGTGATAGAGTCGAAATCTATCGACCACTTATTGCCGACCCTAAAGAAGTGCGTAAACGTCGTGCAGAGAAAGCAAAAGAAGAAGGGCGCGCAGATAAAGTCACTGGTGGTCGTCCTAACCCCATGAAAGCAGCTAAGACCGACATTAATGACTAACATTGGTATTAGCTAATAAATCAGTTCGAGATTAAATTAATAGACAAAATACTCAACCTAATACTTTCTTCTTTGCAAGCCGGTTGTTGCTAAAATCTTTGCTGATATCTCTTCAATTGAAAACTTAGTGCTGTTCAAAAAAGGAATTTTCTCTTTCCTATACAAATTCTCCACTTCCCGCAGTTCCATTCTGCACTGCTGCATAGAAGCATACCGGCTATTCGCTTTACGTTCAGAGCGTATTTGATGCAATCGTTTAGCGTCGATCGTCAGCCCAAATAACTTTTTCTGAAAACGTCTAAGTGATTGTGGCATTTTTAAAACATCTCCCATGTCATCTTCGGTGAATGGGTAGTTGGCGGCTTTAATTCCGTATTGTAATGCGAGATATAAACTTGTTGGGGTTTTGCCTGAGCGAGATACACCTACCAGAATAATGTCTGCTTCATGGTAGTCTTTCAGGTTTGAACCATCGTCATTCGCAAGCGCATAGTTTACCGCTTCAATTCTTATGTCATAGGTTTTTTCATGAATACTGTGAGTGCGATGTTTTTCTGGTTTGGAGGGCACGCCAATAACTTTTTCAAGTGGAGCTACGAATTGATCTAAAAAGTTGTAATTAATGCCTACTGATTCACTCATTAATTTTCGAATATCACTATTTACCATCGTATAAAAAACTAAAGGTCGTTCTCCGCTTTCTTCAAAATGCTCTTTGATTTGAAGTAACACGGTTTCAGCATGTTGTTCTGTTTCAACAAAAGGGATAGTAATATGTTGAAATTCTACCGGAAATAAAGACAGCAAAGCGTGCCCAAAAACTTCTGCAGTAATGGCTGTACCATCAGATATATAGAAAGCAGCTCGCACAACATCTCCTTAACATTGTTGTAAATTAATTACGAAATAAAATTAAATTTTACTTTAGTATTCATGACAATTTAGAATCCCTGCTGAGTATTTAAGACAGGAATTTAGTACTGTATATAAATGTTCGTAATTAATCATACCTTGTTACAACAAACCGTGACAAAACTTATCGGCAAATAATTTAGCTGGAGGCTTTAGCTGTGCAAGAATACGTACTTTGGTATCAAGAGTTAGGCATGGGCGATGTTAATCGCGTTGGTGGTAAAAACGCGTCATTGGGTGAAATGATATCAAACTTGTCAAACGCAGGGGTTCAGGTACCAGGCGGTTTTGCGACAACTTCACATGCTTTTAATCAGTTTTTAGAACAAAGTGGTGTTGAAGCTAAAATCCATGAGATTTTGGATGCACTTGATGTAGATGATGTGAATGCATTGGCAGAAGCGGGTAAAACCATTCGTCAATGGATATTAGATACGCCATTCCAAGCTGAATTGGAAGACGAAATAAAATCTGCATTTGTAACGCTACAGGGCGAAATGGGCGACGAAGCCTCATTCGCAGTGCGTTCTTCGGCTACAGCTGAAGATATGCCAGATGCCTCTTTTGCTGGTCAACAAGAAACCTTCCTTAACGTGAAAGGTTATGAGTCAGTGCTAGTTGCAATCAAGCATGTATTTGCTTCTTTGTTTAATGACCGTGCTATTTCCTACCGCGTACACCAAGGTTATGACCATAAAGGCGTAGCACTATCTGCCGGTATTCAGCGTATGGTTCGTAGTGACATGTCAGCTTCTGGCGTCATGTTTACTATCGATACAGAATCTGGTTTTGAAGATGTTGTTTTCATCACGAGCTCATTCGGTTTAGGTGAAATGGTTGTTCAAGGTGCAGTTAATCCAGACGAATTTTATGTACATAAACCCACTCTAAACGCAGGTAAGCCTGCGATTGTGCGACGTAATCTTGGTAGTAAATTAATCAAAATGATTTACTCAGACGATCTTGAGCACGGTAAGCAAGTCGAAATTGTTGATATCGACAAAGCCGATAGCATGCGTTTCTCGTTAACAGATGACGAAATCATGGAGTTGGCGAAACAAGCACAAGTTATTGAAAAGCATTATAAACGTCCTATGGATATTGAATGGGCAAAAGACGGTTTAGATGGCAAGCTTTATATAGTTCAAGCGCGTCCTGAGACTGTTCGTAGCCGCGAAGATATGCAAGTGATTGAGCGTTTCCAATTAAAAGGTGACGCAAGCAAAATCGTATGTGAAGGTCGTGCAATTGGACACAAAATTGGCGCAGGGAAAGCTAAAGTGCTTGGCTCAATCGCTGAAATGGACATGATTGAGGCGGGTGACGTGCTAGTTACCGACATGACAGACCCCGATTGGGAGCCAATCATGAAGAAAGCATCTGCGATTGTAACTAATCGTGGCGGCAGAACCTGTCATGCTGCAATTATCGCTCGTGAAATGGGTATTCCAGCTGTTGTGGGTTGCGGCAATGCAACCGATAGCATAGAAACAGGTGATGCAATTACAGTCAGCTGTGCTGAAGGTGACACAGGCTTCATATACAACCAAGAGCTTGATTACGAAGTAATTACTTCTCGTATTGATTCAATGCCGGATTTACCGCTAAGTATCATGATGAATGTGGGTAATCCTGATCGTGCGTTCGACTTTGCAAGGTTGCCACACGAAGGTGTTGGTCTTGCTCGTTTAGAATTTATCATTAACCGTATGATCGGCGTGCATCCAAAAGCATTATTAAACTTCGATCAGCAACCAGAAGAGTTGAAGGAAGAAATCTCCGAAATGATCGCGGGTTATCCTTCTCCAGTTGAATTCTATATTGAGAAGTTGGTTGAGGGCATATCGACGATAGGTGCAGCATTCTCACCGAAGAAAGTCATTGTGCGTATGTCTGATTTCAAATCAAATGAGTATTTTAACTTAGTTGGTGGCTACCAATACGAACCAGACGAAGAGAACCCAATGTTGGGCTTCCGAGGTGCCAGTCGTTATATCTCTGAGGACTTCAGAGATTGCTTTGCACTTGAATGTGAAGCTATTAAACGTGTTCGCAACAAGATGGGATTAACTAATGTGGAAATTATGATCCCATTCGTAAGAACATTGGAAGAAGGTGAGCGAGTTATTGAGTTACTTGCCGAGCAAGGCTTAGTGAAAGGGGAAAACGGCCTACGTATCATTATGATGTGTGAGTTACCTTCAAACTGTTTACTAGCTGACCAGTTCCTCGATATTTTCGATGGCTTCTCGATTGGCTCGAATGACCTCACTCAGCTTACATTGGGTCTCGATCGCGACTCTGGTCTTATTGCTCACTTATTTGATGAAAGAAACCCAGCGGTTAAATCATTACTTGCGATGGCAATCAAGGCAGCTAAAGAAAGAGGAAAGTATGTGGGGATATGTGGCCAAGGCCCATCTGACCACGAAGACTTTGCTGCTTGGCTAGTTGAACAAGGCATTGATTCAGTTTCTTTAAACCCTGACACTGTGGTTGAAACTTGGTTATACCTTGCTGAAAAGCATGCTTAAAGGCTAAACACTAAAAAAGGCTACATTATGTAGCCTTTTTTGTGCGAACTCGTTACCGCCTGTCAACATTGCGCCAAAGCTATCTGCGATTTTTTGACAGCTTCTTTTGATGAGTGGGAATGCTTCTTTACTTGTATTTGCGATTTAGCAAAAATAAATCTAATTTGCTTGCTACACGCGACATCGTTCGTTGAACTTTGTTCAGAAAGCGGCGAGCAAATATAAAATCCATGCTCAATAGGACAAGACCACCAAGAACAAACAGTATTGAACCAGGGATGAGTGTGAACACAACGCCGACTATGACTAGGGTGGCACCTGCAATCGCTCTGACTAATTTCATGCTTTCACCTTTTCAGTAATGAATTTGCAAAGAATGTATTTGCAAACAATGTATTCGCAAACAAAGTGCTACTTAAACAAACTCACGTTAAATAGGACAAGCTTACGTTTAAAGCATAGCGCAAAGATAGGTGATGATGTGTGTCAACATGTTACAAATTGTTAGGTAGAAAGCATTTACTAAAATTGCGGATAAATGACTGCTCAGCGTTTAATCATGCTGCTGGCACTACCTGAATAATTTTGCGTGATTAGCTGCTTTTTTGCTCTTCTTGTATGAGTTTGTATAACTTCTTAGTTTTAACAACATCACAGCCCATAGAGCGTTCAACTTGCTTTCTACCAAGGAATGCAACTGGTGCATAAGGATGACGTTTCTTAAACATCTCTTTTAATAATTTTTTCATTGTGTACTCCAAATATTTTGTTGCGCGCTTCAGGTTTCTTGTCCCTAAAATTCATTGTCGTATTGCGGCAACAAGGTTTTTATTCCTCTTGGTTAACTTTTTCGACTGTTGAAGTATAGCCTATATAGGTATTAATTACCATATGTAAATTGAATTGATTTTTTAGGGAGTGCTGATTCTACTGGCTTATAGCAAGTATAGTTGTATTTTGGGTGTCAGAAATACCACCAATTTGTCATAACGCGGCATTTTCACGACAGAACTTTCTTAGGAGTTCGAAAGTATTTACTGTGATGAATATTAAGTTTGGAATAAATAGGATCTAAATGGTTCTTAAAGCAACTAGAGCATTGAGCTCGTTAGCTATATAATGACAGCCCGACTAAAGGAGAGCCTTGTTGACCGAATTAACTGCTGTTTTAGATTCAAAACTATCGAACGAATTGCCTTTGTTGGAGCCAGAAAGTGCGCTACATCAAGAAGTACAGGAATATATTCATGAACTAGAGGGTTCCAGCTACTCCGGTGACATCGAAGTAAGTTACTCAAGCAGATTGGCTGTTGCGACAGACAACAGTATTTATCAGCAGCTACCGCAGGCAGTATTGCACCCAAAGTCTACCGACGATCTAAGTCTCATTACGAAAATTGCTAGTTCAAAGACTAGCGTTACGTTCAGTGCGCGTGGAGGCGGTACAGGTACAAATGGCCAGTCGCTTACTCCTGGCATAATTGTAGACACTTCACGTTACATGAATAAAATCCTTGAGCTAAATTTAGATGAGGGATGGGTAAAGGTAGAGTCTGGAGTTGTGAAAGATGCTCTTAATGACTTCTTGCGTCCTCATGGTTATTTTTTCTCCCCTGATTTATCAACCAGTAATCGTGCGACAGTTGGAGGTATGATAAGCACAGACGCTTCTGGACAAGGTTCGTTGGTGTACGGAAAAACAAGTGATCATGTGCTTGGCTTAACGTCAGTTTTAGCAAACGGCGATATAATTTCAACACGACCAATGAGCTTAGAGGTAGCAAAGGAAAAAGCCAAGCATTCAGATAGTCTCGGTCTTATATTACGTCAGATAATTCAAACGTGTGTGCAAAAACGCTCGCAAATTATTGCAAAGTTTCCGCGTCTAAATAGGTTTCTAACTGGCTATGATTTGGAGCATGCGTATAACGAGGATGAACAACTAATTGATGTCAGCAGGCTGATTACAGGTGCTGAGGGCTCGCTTGCTTTTGTTGCAGATGCCAAACTAAACATTACGAAGATCCCTAAATATACAGCCCTTGTTAACGTAAAATATGATCTCTTTGAATCAGCATTGCGTCATGCTCCAAGTATGATTGCAGCGCAAGCTACCTCAGTTGAAACTGTCGATAGTACCGTGCTCAATATGGCAAGAGCCGATATCATTTGGCATAGTGTTTCTGGCTTGATCACAGATGTAGAAAACAAAACAATGCTTGGTCTCAACATGGTTGAATATAACAGTGATGATCAAGCTGAAATTGAAGCTAAAATTGAACAGCTCTCACAACGTTTGCAAACGGCCATTGAATGTAAAACCGATGGTGTTATCGGCTTTCAAGTGACTTATGAACGCGCTGAAATAAATAAAGTTTATGCTATGCGCAAAAAGTCTGTTGGGCTTCTAGGTAAAACGAAAGGACCCAAAAAGCCAATCGCCTTTGCGGAGGACACCGCCGTTCCACCAGAGAATTTAGCTGACTTCATAATGGAGTTTCGAGATTTGCTCGATAGTCATGGTTTAAAGTATGGCATGTTCGGCCACGTGGATGCGGGCGTGTTGCACGTTCGTCCTGCGTTAGACTTATGCGACATTGAGCAAGAAAAACTTGTTAATCAAATTTCAGATCAAGTCGTCGCGCTCGTTTCAAAGTATGGCGGATTGATGTGGGGAGAACACGGTAAAGGTTATCGAAGCGAATATGCTCCAGCGTTTTTCGGAGAGGAGTTATTTGCGGAATTACGTAAGATAAAATCGGCCTTCGATCCATTCAATAAAATGAATCCGGGAAAAATTTGTACGCCAAGTGATTCGTCTGCTGAGTTGGTCAAAGTATCTGATACCAAACGAGCCACTTTTGATCGTACAATCCCAATCGCTTTTAAGAATGAGTTTGAACCGGCGATGAGCTGCAACGGAAACGGCTTATGTTTTAACTATGATGTGTCTTCACCTATGTGTCCATCCAGTAAAATCACTCATGATCGCAGGCATAGTCCCAAAGGTAGAGCAGGGTTGATTCGTGAGTGGTTGCGCCTTTTAAGTAAGCAGAATATCGATACTTCGCAACTGAGCTATCTCCAATTCAAAAGTAGTTGGATAAGCAAGTTAGCTAATTCAAAAACGAAAAAACTCGATTTCTCTCATGAAGTATTCGAATCAATGAACGGCTGCTTAGCTTGTAAGTCGTGCTCAAGTCAGTGTCCTGTCGGTGTTGATGTACCTGACTTTCGGGCCAAGTTTTTATCAATCTACTACAGGCGTTATACGCGCCCTTTAAAGGACTATTTTGTTGCCAACGTAGAGCTTTTAGCACCAGCTATGGCTAAGCTTCCTCGTTTCTTTAACTATTTTCTTGATTCTAAGATTGTGAAAGCGGGAATAAAAAAAGTCATTGGTTATGTTGATGCACCTTTGCTTTCTTATCCGACACTTGCAGACAGAGTGAAAAGTATTAATTGTAGTGCCGACCTGAATACCTTAAATCGACTTAGCGAAGCTGACAGAGCTAACTACCTTGTTATCATTCAAGATCCCTTTACTAGTTTTTACGATGCGCAGTGTGTTGAGAAATTGATTAAAGTGGTCGAAGCTCTGGGTTTTCATCCCGTTCTTCTGCCTTTTTCTCCTAATGGAAAGGCTCAGCATGTTAAAGGCTTCCTAGACAGATTTGAGAAAACAGCAAGGACAACATCCGCAATATTGAATAAAGTTGCAGATTTTAAGTTGAGCATGATAGGCGCGGATGCATCCCTAGTTTTATGTTATCGCGACGAGTACGCGAAAATTTTAGGTTCTGCTCGCGGAGACTTCAGAGTGGACACGATCACAGAATGGCTTGCTACCTTATCCAGTGAGCGTATTTCTGCACTTGTAAAAAACCAAGATTCTCTTAAACAAGGTAGCTCAGAGGTAAGGTATCAATTGCTTGCGCATTGCACGGAAAAAACGGCTTTACCTAAAACTGAATCGCAGTGGCAGGATGTTTTTTCTCTGCTAGGTTTAAACTTGGAAATAATGCCCGTTGGCTGTTGCGGAATGGCGGGAACTTATGGCCATGAAGTTGAGCAGTTAGCAAACTCTAAAGGAATTTACGATTTAAGTTGGTCACAACCAGTTAAAAAAGCACTTGAAAGTAACAGTAAGATACTAGCGACAGGCTATTCTTGCAGAAGCCAAGTAAAACGATTTGATAAAGAGCGTCCGCAGCATCCCATTGAAGCTATTTACGATGTAATGCTCAGAGAGCGGTAAACGATTTTAGCTTCTAGACGAATTGGATATTCTTCAGTTTTAAAAGTACAGCGAAGCGCTCAAACACGCAGCTTTGTTCTTGAATCATATTTGTGGTGACAGTTGTTTAAACTAGTGAAGAGGGTTTAACAAGATTTGAGGGAATAAGTTAATAACACGGGAAGCAAACAAACGTTCACTTCCCGCATTAATAATGATTATTCTTCAGATTCAACAAGTTCTGTTGAACGAGTATCGTTGCTGCGAGCGAAGAAGCGTGGTTTTGGCATGTATGGTTTTTGAGCCAATAAGTCTTTCACTTCAATGCTAAAGTCAGTTTTTTCAACACTTAAGTCGTGTTTTGCTAATGACTCTTTAATAAGGGCCATCGTTTTTGCTTTGTCAGTCACTAGGTCCATGTGCGTTTCGTTTTTTGCATTTACTGTCCCTGTAAATACGGTCAATGCCAATAATGTAAATATTGGTGCTTTAATCGTTTTCATCATTTTGCCTTAATTTAATTGGTTGCTTTATTGCAGTTGTTGTTAATGAATTATTAATGCACTGTAAATAACTTATTCCTTTAAAATACAATGCACTATTATTACTAACTGGAAGTGATTTTAGGTCACAAATTAGTAAAAATATAATGATTAAATTTCTTGATATTAATTAGAAAAACTAATGTATAATGTGCTCGTTAAAATGACTGGATAATATTAATGGCAAAACGACTACCTCCTTTAAACGCCCTAAAAGCCTTTGAAACAGCGGCGAGGCATTTGAGTTTTACGAAAGCAGCAGAAGAGCTATTTGTTACTCAAGCTGCCGTGAGCCATCAAATAAAATCATTAGAAAGCCATTTATCTACAAAATTATTTCTTAGACGCAACCGAAAATTACTTCTGACCGAGGAAGGGCAGTCTTACTTTATGGAACTAAGAGAGATATTTTCCCACTTACAAGATGCTACCGAGCGATTGCTTGCGTTGGGCTCGAAAGGAGCTATCACGGTGGCTGCACCACCCAGTTTTGCGAGTCAGTGGTTGGTATCGAAGATCAGTCAATTTTCTATCAGCCATCCAGATATCGACGTTCGTATAAAAGCTGTTGATCTTGATGATGGCTTTCTTGATGAATCGATTGATGTGGCCATTTATTATGGGAAGGGCACTTGGCCCCGTGTAGATGCAGTCAAGTTACATGCTGAATATCTTACTCCAATGTGTTCACCATTATTGTTTCAACAAGATAAACCTTTGGAAAAGTTAGCTGATCTTAAAAAGCACGTCTTGCTGCATGATAGCTCGCGCTCGGCGTGGAAGAACTGGTTAAAACAACTTGGTGTTAATCAAGTTAATGTTAACCAGGGGCCGATGTTTAGCCATACAATGCTTGTATTGCAAGCAGCAGCACTTGGTCAGGGCATTGCATTGTCAAATACCTTACTTGCTAAACCAGAGATAGATTCGGGTCGTCTCATTTGTCCTTTTGAAGAGAGTATTGAAAGTAAGGATGCATTTTATTTGGTGTGTCATCCAGGGCAGGCTGAAGTTAGCAAAATACAATTATTTACAGATTGGATGTTAGAACAAGTAGAAGGTGAACATGGACACTAGTGCCAGCAAGCAAGAACGACATGAAAAAACGCCTCATGAAAAAGTAGCTTCTGAAAAAGTAGTGCATGAATTTGTGAACAAGATGCCGAAACAAACTAAAATCGCGGTGCTATTTGGCGCCGTATATCTTTGTTTAGGGATAATACTCGGTGCATTCGCAGCACATGGCCTGAAAGCCTCTCTCAATGAATATCAAATGGCAGTGTTACAAACTGGCGTTAAATACCAATTAATTCATGGCCTTGCATTAATCGTACTCGGACTTTTATATTCCATTTATAGAAAACGTTTGTTCTACATCGCGAGCATCTGCATCATCATGGGCGTCTTTCTGTTTTCTTTTTCTCTTTACGCGATAGCGTTACTGAGTCTTTCTGGATTAGGGCTCGTTACGCCCATAGGTGGTGTATTTATGATTGTTGCTTGGTTAATCACAATGTATGCAGTGGTGAAGGATTAAAAATGCAAAGCACTACTATTAAAAAAGAGTCTAAAATTGCTAGCAAATCGATGCTGTTTTACTGTCGCGAAGGCTATGAAGCCGATCTCGCTGCGGAACTAGAGCAACTCTCTGCTAAACAACAAATCTATGGTTACAGTCAATTTGTTCCTAATAGCGCTATCGTGCATTA
This sequence comes from Glaciecola sp. MF2-115, assembly GCF_047250385.1. Classification (NCBI taxonomy): domain Bacteria; kingdom Pseudomonadati; phylum Pseudomonadota; class Gammaproteobacteria; order Alteromonadales; family Alteromonadaceae; genus Glaciecola; species Glaciecola sp. MF2-115. The sequence continues at coordinate 209,818 of NZ_JBLBVM010000056.1, read as the reverse complement.
TCACTTTTATCAGGAGTTAAGTACGCAGCAACAATATGTCAGTTTCCCGCTTTCAGATTGTATCTTCGCACGACAGCGACTTTGCAGTATTGGGAAAGTAGAATTAACGGATGCTAACGACCGCATTACCAGTATTATTGAGTATTTGAAAGACAATACGGAGCTAAGTGATTCATGCTTAGGCGACATATACGTTGAGCATGCGGACAATGAAAAGGGCAAAGAAGTCGCTAAGTTCTGTAAAAAATTTACCGTTCCCTTGCGTCAAGCATTGCGTCGAGAAGGGTGGTTAAGTAAAAAAGCCCATTCAGGACTGCCATACATTCATTTAGTATTTTCAGATAGCACTGAGTGTACGCTTGCTTTTTCTTATCCAAAAAATCGTCACTCTCAACCATTAGGCATTACTCGCCTGAAATTCCCAGCAGAGGCACCGAGTCGCTCAACGCTTAAACTTGAGGAAGCGATTCAGCTGTTTATGTCACCGGCACAGCAAGCTCTGTGTTTGCAAAAAGGGATGACAGCAGTCGATTTAGGTGCTTGTCCAGGCGGTTGGACCTATCAACTCGTGACACGAGGCATTCATGTTGAAGCCGTTGACAATGGCGCGATGGCAGAGTCATTAATGGCCACTGGATTAGTTTCATACCAAGCAGCTGATGGTTTCAAATATCAGCCTATTGACGGACATGTCGACTGGCTAGTGTGCGATATGATTGAAAAGCCTGAAAGAGTGTCAGAATTAATGACTCAATGGTTATGCAATCGGAAAACGACGAGTACGATTTTCAATTTGAAACTACCAATGAAGCAACGATTTCAGATTGTCAGCACTTTGCTTGCAAAAATGTCGACTAGCTTAAATGAGCGCCAGATCGAACATCGAATTAGTGCAAAACATCTTTATCACGATAGGGATGAAATTACTGTTTTAGTATTGACGGGAGCTCATTTAATATAATTTATTCAATGGCTTAACCATCATGTTGAGCCTTTTTTAGTAGACCTTCGCACCTTTGCTTTTAGCATTTCATGAATTCTTTTTAAAGAATCTTATGAAAAGAGTGTAATTTACTCGCAAAAATCTATATAATCCGCCCCGATTTTTTAGAACCTATAAAGTGGAAACATGTCAGAATTATCTCATTACAGAAACATAGGTATCTTCGCGCACGTAGATGCGGGCAAGACGACCACAACAGAACGAATTTTAAAACTTACCGGTAAAATCCATAAGACCGGTGAAGTGCACGATGGTGAATCAACCACTGACTTCATGGAACAAGAAGCTGAGCGCGGTATTACTATTCAGTCTGCTGCGACTACATGTTTCTGGAAAGACCACCGCATGAATATCATCGATACTCCTGGACACGTTGACTTCACAGTTGAAGTTTACCGTTCATTGAAAGTACTTGATGGTGGTGTGGGTGTGTTCTGTGGGTCTGGCGGTGTTGAGCCACAATCAGAAACAAACTGGCGCTACGCAAACGAATCAGAAGTTGCACGTCTAATCTTCGTAAACAAGTTAGACCGTATGGGTGCTGACTTTTACCGTGTTGTTAAGCAAGTTAAAGACGTATTGGGTGCAAACCCACTCGTTATGGCTTTACCAATCGGTATTGAAGATGACTTCGTTGGTATCGTTGATGTTCTTGAGAAAAAAGCATACATCTGGGATGACACAGGTCTTCCTGAAAACTTCGTAATTGAAGATGTTCCTGCTGACATGGTTGATAAAGTAGAAGAGTATCACGAACTACTTATCGAAACTGCTGTTGAGCAAGATGACGATCTAATGATGGCGTACATGGATGGTGAAACACCTTCTATTGCTGACATCAAGCGCTGTATCCGTGAAGGTACTCGTAAACTTGATTTCTTCCCAACTTACTGTGGTTCTGCATTTAAAAACAAAGGTGTTCAAAACATTCTTGACGCTGTTGTTGATTACTTGCCAGCACCCGCTGAAGTAGATCCTCAAGATCTAACTGATGAATTCGGTGAGCCAAATGGCGAGAAAGCGATTGTTTCTCCATCTGAACCTTTCCGCGCTTTGGCGTTTAAAATCATGGATGACCGTTTTGGTGCACTTACCTTTGTACGCATCTATTCAGGCGTAATCAATAAGGGTGATACTATCCTTAACTCATTCACTGGTAAAACAGAGCGTGTAGGCCGCATGGTTGAAATGCATGCAAATGACCGTACTGAATTGAGCAAAGCTCAAGCTGGTGACATCATTGCTATCGTTGGTATGAAAAATGTTCAGACTGGTCACACTCTTTGTGATCCTAAACACCCTTGTACACTAGAGCCAATGGTTTTCCCTGAGCCAGTAATTTCAATTGCTGTTGCTCCTTCAGACAAAGGTTCAACTGAGAAAATGGGTATTGCAATCGGTAAAATGGTTGCTGAAGATCCAACGTTCCAAGTTGAAACTGACGAAGATTCAGGTGAAACAATCCTTCGTGGAATGGGTGAACTTCACTTAGACATTAAAGTAGACATCCTTAAGCGTACTTACGGTGTTGATTTGACTGTTGGTAAGCCACAAGTTGCATACCGTGAAACTATCACGAAAGAAATTGATGATTCTTATACGCATAAGAAACAGTCTGGTGGTTCTGGTCAGTTTGGTAAAATTGACTATAAAATTCGTCCAGGCGAAGCGAACTCAGGCTTTACTTTCGTATCTAAAGTTGTTGGTGGTAACGTTCCTAAGGAATTCTTCCCAGCAATCGAGAAAGGCTTTAAGGGCATGATGGCTGAAGGCGTTCTAGCTGGCTTCCCAGTATTAGACGTTGAAGTAGAATTATATGACGGTGGATTCCACGCTGTCGATTCATCTGCTGTTGCATTTGAAATCGCTGCTAAAGGCGCTTTCCGTCAATCAATTCCGAAAGCAGGTCCACAGTTAATCGAACCAATCATGAAAGTTGACGTGTTTACGCCAGACGACCATGTTGGTGATGTAATTGGTGACTTGAACCGTCGTCGCGGTATGATCAAAGATCAAGAAGCTGGTGTGACAGGTGTTCGCGTTAAAGCTGACGTACCACTTTCAGAAATGTTTGGTTACATCGGTACGCTTCGTACAATGACTTCAGGTCGTGGTCAGTTCTCTATGGAGTTCTCACACTACAACCCTTGCCCAGCAAACGTTACTGAATCCGTAATCGAAGAAGTTAAAGCGAGAAAAGCTGCTAAGTAATTAGCGCTTTTGCTGTAATTAATAAAAAACCCAGCAATTGCTGGGTTTTTTTTACTTAAAATAAACTGAAATGCTGACTCGAAATTTAGTACTTGATTGATATTTTAATAATATCTATGCCAAAAGGTTTTTGTAAAGAAGCCACCATCGCAAAGGAAAAAGTGGTCGTTTTTATATGAGGGGGATACAAACTAAAGCTTTAAGTATCTGATTTACTATGTTGGTTCGTCAATGCTGAGTGAATACTTAACACATGTTTTTGTAGGCGACTCTTCAGTGTTGTAAACGGCAACCGTTGCTCAACAGATGCGTACTTCCATTCGTAATATTCTTTAACGATAAACTCAAGCGCGGTACTAACTTGCTTAGGAAGCTCGGATTCAATTCGTTGGCTAAACTGCTGCAGTGTCTCGTTCTCAAGTCGATGTAATTCTTGTCTTTCAAACATCTTGAAAAGCGTTTCAATCCATTTTGACTCTTCACCGGGTTTTGGTCCACGTTTCGGAATAAACAATAAGGCAATGAATAAACCAATTACGACAAAACTGCCAATCAGTGCATAAGTAAAAGACTCAGCCTTCATGTTTCCAAAAATCTTTTTTAGTAAGGATTTCTGACTTTCTTGATCATAACTTAAGATTGATTGGTCCCAAGTGTGGTCTATCTTGGCCATTAATAAACGTAACTCATTGAATAAGGCATATTCTTTTAAGTTCGTTAGTGAAAAAGGCGACTCAGCTCTAAATTCCTGCCTATTTTCAACTAGGCTTAGTAAGCCTGACACCACTCTATTCGGTGCTACAACCGCTGTAGGGTCAATTCGCATCCAGCCATTTTCGTCATCCCATGCTTCTACCCAAGCGTGAGCATCATATTGATGCACGCTGATGACATTAGACGATTGCACTTCACCACCTTGATAACCAGTGACAATTCTTGCAGGAACGTCAGCTAAACGCAGCATATATGTCAGGGCCGATGCATAATGTGAACAAAACCCTGATTTATATTCAAACAAGAATTGGTCGATTGGTGAGCTCTGCATTAGGGGAGGGCTGAGCGTGTAGCGAAAATTTTGATTTGAAAATGTGCCAACGAGCTTATTCATTTTTTCTATGTTTGACATTGATTCATCAATGTTGGTTTTTACAAAATTGACTGTCTCGGGGTTACCAGAATCGGGTGTCTGTAAATAGAGTGATAAGTCATCATAATCTTTGTAGATATTTAAAGGTTGGTCGACGAATGATTTCACCGCATACATGCCTTGACTATACAATGGTGTATTGGCACTTAGTTGATATTGTGTATTGCTGGTAATCTTCTGTGTAGATAGTCCCTGAATTAAAATAGGGATGTCCAAAGAATATAGCCAGTTCGTTGATGTTGGCTGTGCAATGACAACATAGTCAAGGGACTCACCACGAAACTCAAGAGAGTCAGGGCCACTCTGACTTTTTTCTTTCTCTGCAATCGACCACGTTCGACCATCAAAGTGATCTAGAACAATAGCTCGCCAATAGCGCTCTTGTGGGAGGGGAACTCGCCCGCTAAATTCAGCTCTGAAAACAAGCTCATCTGACTTAGCAAGACTGGCAATATTACCTGGTGTCATTTTTTCAGATAAGCCGGTTTGGTCTGATTTGTTAATTGGCATTTGCCATAAGGGAGAGAGCTTTGGGGTAACAAAAAATAGCAAACCGGCGATAGGAATGGCTTGTAATAAAAGGATGATTGTATGCTTTGAATAGGTTTTCAGACCTGTTTCTTTAATCTTTATAGCGTGCAATACGCAAAACATAAGAATGATCAGTGAGGCATAAAATAAACTATATAATAAACTTTGATGAAATATGAGACCACATGCGACTAAAAATAACTGGATAGAAGCGACCATTTGGTAGTCGCCAGAGTGATGCAAATTCAGTATTTTTAAACAGCAGGCTACAACCAGCAAGTTAATCATTGTATTCAACAAACCATAATCACGTGCTAGCCAAACGAGAATTGAGATACATAAAATCGCCAGCAAATTTAGTATGGAATTCTTTAAAGGAGTACTAGTTCTCAACGATTTGTAAAATGTGATGCAGAAGGAGCACGCACAAAGTACGAGCACCCAGCCCATCAGGGGATCTAGTAGAGATATCACTAAGGCGGCGAATGTGCCCAAAGTCGTAAATGACGCTATCTTTTGATTGAAGACTTTTGTTCTTTGCATATTAAGACTGACCTTCTGCTTTTGGGTCAGTGCCATGCATACTTTGCTTGTGGCGATAAAGCGCGAGTGCTTCTAAGCATTGTTCTTGATGCTGAATACCTGTACTTGGCATAATTTGTTGGCTACCAATTGAAAAGCCAAACAGCGCATCTTGCTTACTTAACTCCAAAATTTGATAGCAAAGCTCCCCTAAGGTCTGTTCAACATCGCCGTTGTAGTAGTCGTTGAAGTTTAACCAACCAGAGATTGCGGAGCGTTCACTAAAATCTTTGCTCAGTAGACCTTGCCCTTTTGCAAAGTGCTTCCACGAAACATGATGAATAGGGTCTGAATCTCGGTATGCTCTAATTCCTTGTAAATCTTCGGTGGTAACCGTTATACCGGTTTGACTTCCGCTTTTTCCTTTTGATTGCTGCTGCCTTAGCTTTAAACTGCATGCGATAGGACTTGGAAAAACAAAAAAATTATACGGAACAAGAAGATGTGTCCAGCATTTAAACAAACCAAAAGGAAAAATGCTTTCAACTGAAACGCGATCTAATTTGTGTAAACCTCTCTTATAAGGCGAAATAGTAACGAGATTTTTACCTTTTACCAAATACTCGTACATCGGTTTAGTCTTACTATAAATTGCGATATTTGATAAAGAGTGAAGTGAGGATCTGCTTGCTTTGTGGTTCAAATCTACTTGCATTTCCACCTGTTGGTTGGCAAAGAAATTATCGATAGGTCTAAAACCAATGTGATATTGAACAAAACTAGCATAGCTGTGAAATAATGAGAGTAGCAAAAGTGCAAAGACGAAATAGCAAAACATCAAGATAACGTTGTTTTGGTAGTTTGTGCCTAAAATAAATAGGCATGTCATTAAACCTAAAATAGCCCAGCCAAACCGGGTGGGTAAAATAAAGGTGTTATTTACATCCATCTGATAGGCGCTACTAGCTGGTATTCGTTTATCTAACCATCTATCGATTCGCGCTTGGGTCCAGGACTTCATAACAACATCCTTAGGCGGCAATAGGATCGACTTTTTTCAATAACTGTACACTGAGCAAATTCGCATTTTGTGCATATTGATCTTGCCCGCGAAGTCGATGTTCGGTAACTGAAGGCAAGATCATTTGCACATCTTCTGGGATCACATAAGTTCGGTCGTGGATGAAAGCAAAGGCTTGGGCGCAATGATATATGGCTTTTGATGCTCGCGGCGATAATGCATTAGGAAACTCTTGGTTGTCCCTTGTGGCATTCACCAACGCTAAAATGTAGTCAACAACAGCCTCACTCACAATTACTTCATCTACTTGCTTTTGTAAGTGAAGAAGTTTTTCAGTGTCAATCACTGAGGTATTGACTAAGCGGTCATCACTACTCAATAACATGGCCTTTTCAGCTTCAAAATTAGGGAAGCCTAGCGATAACTTCATGGTAAAACGGTCAATTTGTGATTCCGGTAGGGGGTATGTTCCTGACTGAAATAATGGGTTTTGTGTCGCGATAACAAAAAAGGGGCTTGGTAATTCATAACTCTTACCATCTATTGTTACTTGGCTTTCTGCCATCGCTTCAAGTAAGGCACTTTGAGTTTTGGGGCTTGCTCGGTTTATTTCATCCGCTAATAGAACCTGGTGGAAAATAGGACCTGCATGAAAATTAAATTGATGTGTGTCGGGCTCATATATATTGACACCTAACATATCAGCAGGCAGTAAATCAGAGGTGAATTGAACGCGCGCATAATCCATGCTTAGAACCGATGCTAAACATTGGCTTAATGTAGTTTTACCCATTCCAGGTAGATCTTCGAGAAGTAAGTGGCCTTTTGCCAACAGGCACACAAGAGCGAGTTGAATTTGCTCATCTTTACCTTTAATTTTTTGCTTAATGGCAGCAACACAGCTTTCAATATCTTTACGCATCTGAATTCATTTTTCGCCGTTTTAAATTTACTCTATTACCTATACTTAAGAGTGTAATGGATCTTGTCAAAAACTACCCCCGTCAAAATAATACCTATGTATGTATGTTTTACGTTCAATAAAAGGTAGTATATTTAGTAATCACTACTAGATTATTAAGGAATCATATGAGCCTCCACGCCATGGCCGGTAAGCTTGCTACTCCAGATATGCTTATAAACGTTGCACGACTAATATCAGATTACTATTCTTTTCATCCATCAGTAGAAATAGCTCAGCAAAGAGTGAGTTTTGGCACATCCGGCCATAGAGGTTGCTCCAGCTTGATCACCTTTAATGACATTCATATCGCTGCCATTTCTCAAGCACTTGTTGAATACCGAAACGCAAATGACATTACAGGACCAATATTCATTGGTATGGATACTCATGCACTCTCTGAAGCGGCGATTACGACATGCATTGAAGTGTTAGCGGCTAATGAAACTAATATCGTTATTCAAGAGAATAATGGCTTTACGCCAACGCCGGTGATTTCACATTGTATATTAAGCTACAACAAGGGACGTACGAGCGCTTTTGCAGATGGTATTGTGATTACGCCTTCTCATAATCCACCTAGTGATGGCGGCTTTAAATATAATCCGCCGCATGGTGGTCCTGCTGACTCAAATGTCACGAATCAAATCCAACAACGCGCAAATGAGATTATTGCAAATGGATGTCAGCAAGTCAGAAGAATGACAATCTCAAAGGCAATGCATTCAAGCCATGTAAGCACAATAGATTTTGCCACTGCATATATTGATGACCTAGACCAAGTCATCAACATGAAAGTAATAGCTGATGCCAAACTTAAACTGGGTACTGATCCATTAGGTGGTTCAGGAATTCATTACTGGGATCGTATTGCGGATAAGTACGCACTGGATATTGAAGTTGTCAATAAAAGTGTAGATCAACAATTTGGTTTTATGCATTGCGATAAAGATGGCAAAATTCGCATGGACTGCTCATCAGCTAGCGCTATGGCTGGTCTAATCAAACTTAAAAGTAAATTCGACTTGGCTTTCGGAAACGATCCCGATTTTGATAGGCACGGCATTGTGACTCCAACAGCGGGCTTAATGAATCCAAATAACTATCTTGCCGTCGCAATTAATTATCTTTACCAGCACAGACCACAGTGGTCTAGCAAGATGAGTGTCGGTAAGACATTAGTTTCTAGCAGCATGATAGATAGAGTTTGTGCGAATTTGGGGCGTGAAATTAAAGAGATGCCTGTAGGCTTCAAATGGTTTGTAGAGGGCTTAAGCAATCAATCTATCGCTTTCGCTGGCGAAGAATCAGCGGGCGGCATTTTCCTTAGACAAGATGGTAGCCCTTGGGCAACCGATAAAGATGGCTTTATTATGTGCCTACTAGCTGCTGAGATGACAGCAGTAGTAGGTGAGGACCCATCGAAGCAGTACGAAAAGCTTACCGAGGTGCATGGCACGCCTAGCTATACTCGAATTGATGTGGCTGCAACGCTGGAACAAAAAGCTGCCTTATCGAGTATGACAGCAGAGGTAGTGACAGCTACTCAGCTGGCTGGCGAGAAAATAACAAATGTTCAAACCCATGCTCCAGGGAATAATGCCGCTATTGGTGGTGTAAAAGTAAGCACAGAAAACGGCTGGTTTGCTGCAAGGCCATCGGGAACTGAAAATGTTTATAAGATTTATGCTGAGAGTTTTCTTGGTGATACACACTTACAGCAATTAGTAAAAGAAGCTGAGGAATTGGTGAGTTCAGTTTTGAATAAATAGCCTGATTGTTAAGTTTTGTGATAGCTCGTGTTAATAAAATGTAAACTTATTGCGAATTTGTCAGTTTCTTAGTTAAAAATTCTAATAAGTTAACACTGCATTAACATATGCATACGTTTTCATACGATTTAGCGTGGTTTTATCTCACTGCCTGTAATAAAATTACAGGCAGTTATTTTCAATATAAGAGATCAAATTATGGCATCTTCCAATAAAGCCAAAAGTACAGTTTCAAAAACTTCTTCAACTAAGGTTACATCTTCAAAAGTAGCCACAACGAGAACAAGTACTCGTAAATCATCAAAAGCAAAAGTAAGTGAGACTTCTGCAGCATCGTATTCAAAAACAGAGATTAAAGAAGCGATTGTTAAACATCTGCATTCCACTTTAGGAACAGATGAAAACAAAGCGAACAATCACGCTTGGTGGAAAGCTACTAGTGCCGCAATGCAGGAGCTTGTTCTTGAACGTTTGCGCACCACCCAAAAGACGCATTACATAAACGATACTCGCGCAGTTCACTATTTTTCTGCTGAGTTCTTAATGGGGCGACTGTTATCCAATAATCTTCATAACTTCAATTTATTTGAAACTGCTGATGCTGCTTTGAAAGAGCTCGGTGTAGACTTAACAGACGTGCTTGAAGAAGAGCCAGACATGGCACTTGGTAATGGCGGCTTAGGTCGTCTTGCAGCATGCTTTATTGATTCATTAGCGACAATGGAGCTGCCAGCGATAGGGTATGGAATACACTATGAACATGGCTTATTCCGTCAAGAAATAAAAAATGGTGCTCAAATTGAACGACCTGACAGTTGGAGAGATTACGGAAACCCATGGGAAATATGTCGTCCAGAGTCTATTCAAGAAGTGCCTCTTTATGGTTATGTTGAAACCAAATATGGTGAAAACGGACGCGTTCAGAAAGAATGGCATCCGGGCAATATCGTAAAAGGTGTTCCTTGGGATATCCCGGTTGTAGGCTACGGCGCAAAAACCGTCAATGTTCTTCGTTTATGGCAGAGTGAATCTTCAGACTACTTTAACTGGGATGTATTTAACTCAGGTGGTTACGTAGATGCTCAGCGCGAAAACATTCAATCGGAAACGATTTCTAAAGTCTTGTATCCAAATGATGAAACCGAAGCAGGCAAAGAGCTTCGCTTAATTCAACAGTACTTTTTCTGCGCATGTTCTTTAAAAGACATTATTCGTCGTTATAAGCGCGCCCACGGAGATGATTGGAGCCGCTTTGCAGAACAAGTCGTTATACAACTTAACGATACGCATCCTGCAATCGCGATTCCCGAGTTAATGAGAATCTTGGTTGATAGAGCTGAGCTAGATTGGGATACTGCTTGGGGTATTTGTTCAAAAACATTCGCTTATACTAATCATACTTTGTTGCCCGAAGCTCTAGAGAAGTGGCCAGTAAGAATGATTGAAAAGATCTTGCCGAGACATATAGAGATCATCTATGAAATTAACCATCGATTCTTATCGCTTGTTGAGAAAAAATGGCCAGGCGATAATGTGATGAAGTCTAAACTTTCTATCATTGAAGAAAGCACTGAGAAGATGGTGCGTATGGGCAATCTATCGGTCATTGGCTCATTTGCGGTTAATGGTGTTGCTGAAATTCATTCTCAGTTAGTGAAAGAGAATTTATTCCCAGAATTTGAGGCACTTTGGCCGGGTAAATTAACTAACGTTACCAATGGTATTACGCCACGTCGTTGGTTGAAAGCGTGTAATCCATTGCTCTCAGAACTGATTGGTAAAAAGATAGGAAACGATTGGCCATCAGATTTGAAGCGTTTAAATAAGCTATCTGAGTTTGCTGACAATAAGACCTTCCAGAATCAGTTCATGAAGGTAAAACAGAAAAACAAAGAAGCACTTGCCGCTGAAATTAAGCATCAAACCGGTATTAGTGTGGATACAAAAGCAATCTTTGATATTCAAATCAAACGTTTGCACGAATACAAGCGTCAGCATTTGAACTTACTCCATATTTTGGCCTTGTACAGACGTGTCTTGGAGAACCCTGATTACGATATGCATCCTCGTGTCTTTATCTTTGGTGCTAAAGCGGCTCCTGGGTATACATTAGCGAAAGATATCATCTATGCGATTAATAAAGTTGCTGAGAAAATCAACAATGATCCTCGCGTTAATCAGAAGATAAAAGTAGTCTTTTTACCTAATTACCGTGTCTCTTTAGCGGAGAAAATGATTCCGGCTGCAGATGTCTCACAACAGATTTCTACTGCTGGCAAGGAAGCTTCAGGCACTGGTAATATGAAATTAGCATTAAACGGTGCAGTGACAATTGGTACTTTAGATGGTGCAAATATTGAAATTGCCGAGGAAGTAGGCGAGGAAAATATCTTTATCTTTGGTATGACCGTGACAGAAGTCACTGAACTGTCAAGGAAGGGTTACAATCCATTCGATATTTATTATCAAAATAAAGAAGTGAAGGCGATTCTTGACTGGTTAGATAGCGATTACTTCACGCCAGGTCAACCAGGTGCCCTATCTAGTTTGAAAAATAGTATGTTGTCTGGCGGCGATCCTTATATGTGCTTGGCTGATTTTGAGTCATATAGCGAGGCCAACAAAGCGCTTGATGTGGCTTACAGAGATAAGCAAAGATGGGCTAAAATGGCTATTTTGAATACGGCGAAGATGGGCAAATTTACATCAGATCGCTCAATTGCAGATTATGTTGAGAGAATTTGGAAACTGACGCCGTGTGAAGTAAGTTGAAATAATTCGAATAAGCTGAGATTATGAAAAAGAGCCAACGTAAAGTTGGCTTTTTTTTCAAAGATTTCACAAAGTTGGCCGATATGCTGTATGATATTTAAACAATTAGAGCCCGCTAGCTTATCGCTCATTATTTTTATTTTTCGGTACTCATTTTTTTTATGGTTCAAAAGCATCAATCATTGACAACCTTGTCCAATCGCTATCATTTTATTGACATGATTGAGGCCGTTGCAGCATCACAACCACATTTCTCAATCATGCTAGTTGATGTAATGCGTTTTTCCGATGTGTCTTCTGCATTTGACCACAAAGCGGGTGATGAGATTCTGCTTCAAATTGTTAACCGTATTCACGAGATATTTGGTCACGATTTAATCTTAGGGCGGATTAGTGGTGATATATTTGGTCTTGTCTTTGAAGGTCGTCACACGGAAGCTGCAATGCAGGCTAAGTTTCAACATTTAGTCGAACACTTTAAAACGCCATTACATACAAATGATACTGCGTTTATTGCTGACTTTAATGTGGGTATTGCCAGTCGCACGAAATCAAAGCTCTCAGCAACAAAACTCATATCTCTAGCTGAGGCAGCTTTAAAACAAGCCAAAAATAATAAACATCAAAATTATAGTTTCGTAAACGACAATGAAAGCTCTGTTACGGGTCGTGGCCTTGCTCTTAAAGCTGACTTAACTAGAGCGCTCAAAAACAACGAATTAGAATTATATTTTCAGCCTAAAGTAAACTTAGATACCCTTGAGATTATTGGGGCAGAGTGCTTACTTCGATGGAATCACCCCTTAGATGGTGTGTTATTCCCCGGTACGTTGATTGAGGCTGCAGAGTCCTACAATATGATGAATGAACTTGGTCATTGGACGATTTCATATGCATTAGAGAAAGCAGGGGAGTTAAACAAACTCGGTATTAACTTACCTATTTCCATCAACTTATCACCAAGTCAATTATATGATGTAAGCCTTACTCGTTTATTGACGACCTCCATTCAAAAATACTCTTTGCAAGCAAAAATGATCGAGCTTGAACTGACTGAGGATGTCGCATTATCGAATTCACTCATGGTCAAGCGGCAATTAGACGAAATCCGAGCGATGGGTATTATGGTTTCAATGGATGATTTCGGTAAGGGCTATTCTAATTTGTCCTTTATCCGAGACCTCAATTTATGTGCTATTAAAATCGATAAAACTTTTGTTATGGAACTTCAAGAAAACCCTGTAAACAAGGCCATTGTTGAAGCGACAAAGTTAATTTGTGATGCCAAAAACTGTGAAGTAGTTGCTGAGGGAATCGAAACAATTCAGCAACTAAATATTCTTAAAGAGTTAGGCATATTTAGTGGGCAAGGTTTCTTATTTTCTCCTGCCGTTAAGTTTGAATCATTTATCGAACTTTGTAAGGTAGGCGACTTCCAGCAATTATTACTAGATAAAATTAAATTGTCAGCTAGTTAATGATATGATTCTAGGGTGTTTAATTACCCTTATTAGCGGACATGTTAACAAATCCAAAAAACTTCCTAGAGCGTTCAAGATTTTCTCCCGAAAGCATAGTAAAAAATCAAAGTTTTAAGCTTAAAAATGGCACCAAAGTAGAGATTTGCTGTCCTGGCATTATCACGTTTGAGCCTACTACAGCGGCGCCTAAAAAGTCGATTTTATTATCTTGTGGTGTTCATGGGAATGAAACTGCTCCAATTGAAATTTGCGATAAGTTAGTTGATGAACTGCTAAGTGAAACAATAGTAAGCCAACATAGATTAATGTTTATTTTCGGAAACCTGCCCGCTATGAACATAGGTGAGCGTTTTGTTGAAGAGAACCTAAACCGCCTATTTAACGACTCTGAAACAAGGGATAATGTAGAACAAATTCGTGCGCAAGAAATAAAGCAGGAAGTTAAACGCTTTTTTGAAGCTGATGTAAATAAGCCAAAATCTCATGCCGAATCCCAACGAATTCACTATGATTTACACACGGCGATCCGTGAATCCAAGAATGAGAAATTTGCTGTGTATCCGTTCTTACATGGCCACCCATATGACAAGAATCAATTACGTTTTCTATCTGCTTGTGCTGTGAACACAATATTGCTCTCGCAAACACCAACATCAACTTTCAGTTACTTCACCTCACTAAACTATTGCACGCATGGTTTTACCGTTGAACTTGGAAAAGTAAAGCCTTTTGGTGAGAACGATATGGCGAGTTTTAGTCATGTAGTTAGAATGCTTGAGCAATTGATAACAAAACCAGAGCCTGATTTACCAACCCTCAGCGAGTGCCCACTTGATATTTACGATGTTAAGCAGGTTATTGATAAGCACAGTCCTCAGTTCACGCTTCATTTTGCCGACAATATTCCTAATTTTACGGACTTCAAGAAAGGGACCTTATTAGCAACGGATGGAGATATTGAATATCGCACACTAGAGGATGGGGAAGCCATTGTATTTCCAAATGCTAATGTTGCTATTGGTCAACGCGCTTTACTAACGGTGGTGCCCTGTGAAATTTAATCTGGATGAACGTTTGGAAAGTGATAGTCATTTTGTGTTTGCATTACCCCTCTCTCAGGTGAGGCTGATCAATGACAATCAGTTTGTTTGGTGTGTGCTAATCCCTGCAGTTGATAATGCTAAAGAAATTATTGATCTTGATGAAGGACAACAAAAACAACTTTGGCAGGAGTCTGCAACACTCAGTAGGGCATTAAAAGAGGGCTTCACCCCTGATAAGCTAAATGTGGCTGCAATTGGAAATATTGTTTCGCAATTACACGTGCACCATATTTGTCGCTATAAACATGACATAGCCTGGCCATCACCGGTATGGGGGAAACAGGCGATGATTTCTTACACGGATGAAGATCGCACAGTCCTAATTGTAAAATTGCAGGAATTATTGAGAGAACAGAGCGAGTTCTAGTTAAGATTAAATAAGGCTAGATGGTTCGTCGTCATCGTCTTTAGGTTTTTCTTTCTGGGATGCCTCGAACTCTTCCGAAAAATGGAATGGCTTTGATTTCAGCAACGCAGTGATGGTGCTGACAATAAAAGCCAGCACCACAACAATTATAGTAACGACAAGCCAAGTACTCATTACATTCCTTTATTTAATGTATAACGCTCAAAAAGCGCATTGAGCTGCAACAATACAGTATCTAAACCTAAAATACTCGATTCAATGAGTTGTTGTCGAAGTAAATCAACAGAAAATGAATTTATAATTTGTTTAGCAATTGGAATATATGATAAATGCCAAGGTTCAGGAGCAACACCGCCTCTGTATTCGAAATAGGGGCGCGCGAAACCAAATTTTGAGGCATTGTTGTGCAACCAAACTGCGAGATCAGCGCATGGTCCATTTCCTTCATATTCACTGGTGACAAGCTCAAAAGGTTTCCCACAATCTTCTACTCGCTTGCGATCGTATACATCAAAATCGGTTCCCCAATGATGACGACTTCCCCCCGGTAGAGCAGACCATAATAAAATAGCATGAAGTTTTGTTTCATCGTCTAAAACGCTGGTATCTAAAACTTCACCATCAAGCGTGTTTAGTTTGAGTTCACCGTTCCACTTTCTATTCCAAATACTAGCCTGTCGTTCAAAACTTCGAAAAGTACTCACCAGTTGCAGATCGTGTCCATCTAGGCTTGCTGCTTTTTGCATGTCGAGGTAAGCATCCTTGACGATTGGAAGCAGTTTATGTTGATTGTCTGCATTGACGACATTAACTACATGCTTGTTGTTTAAACCGAGTACTTGTTGTGGTGAAATCATGTTAAAACTCGCACTAGGGTTGCATAGTAAATATTTTCTAATGCTTTCAAGTTTTCAATGTTTACACACTCATTCAGTTTGTGGATCGTTGCGTTTTCTGGACCAAGCTCAATCACTTGTGCACCAGTTGGTGCGATGAAGCGGCCATCTGATGTGCCACCTGCAGTAGATAATTCGGTATCAATACCAGTCACTTCTTTTATGCTGTCCACAACCGCATCCACGAAGAAACCTCGATCAGTCAGAAATGGTTGACCATTGAATGTCCAATGGATCTCATGTTCGACATTGTGTTTATCTAAGACCGCAAGCACTCTTTCAATTAGCTCATGGTCGCTTACTTCCTTAGAGAATCGGAAATTAAAGCATACTTCAACTGTGCCCGGAACGACATTTCCAGCACCTGTACCAGCGTGAATATTTGATACTTGGAAACTGGTAGGAGGAAAATATTCATTTCCTTCATCCCATACTGTAGACGCTAGCTCGGCTAATGCCGGAGCGATAGCATGAATAGGATTTTCTACTAAATGTGGATAAGCTACATGCCCTTGTACGCCTTTTACAATAAGGTCGCCGGTCAATGAGCCGCGTCGTCCGTTCTTTACGACATCCCCCGTTTTTGTAGTACTAGAAGGCTCACCAACAATGCAATAATCAATCTTTTCGTTTCTAGCCTCCAGTGTATCAATCACTCTTGTAGTGCCGTTGATAAAAGGGCCTTCTTCATCACTGGTAATAAGGTATGCGATAGAACCTTTGTGTGTCGGGTGATCCTTCACAAATCTTTCAGTGGCACACAACATAGCGGCTAAACTACCTTTCATGTCAGCCGTGCCGCGACCATAAATAAAGCCATTCTCAATAGTTGGTTCAAAAGGAGGGTGTTTCCATTTAGCTGCCGGTCCTGTAGGCACTACGTCGGTATGACCCGCAAAACAAAAAACAGGCTGTTGATTACCTTTGCGAGCCCACATGTTCGTAGTATCTTCAAACACCATCGTTTCCTGCTTGAAGCCAAGTGGTGACAGAATGTCTCCCATATAGTCTTGGCAGCCTTCATCCTTAGGTGTTATCGATGGGCGTGAAACGAGTTCGATGGTTGTTTGTATGACATCCCGCATTATGCGAATACCTGACTATAACTTTCAGCATTAAAACCAATATGATAACTGTCACTATGTATTAATATGGGGCGCTTAATCATGGCAGGAAATTTAAGCATGAGTGCAAGTGCAGATTCTTTGTTAATCGTGTTTTTTTGTTCATCACTTAATTGCCTATAAGTTGTGCCACGTTTGTTTAACATAGTTTCCCAGCCAAGTACTGACTCTGTCTTAATAAGCCAGTTCTCATCAAGACCATCTTTTCGATAATCGTGAAATTGATACTCAAGCTTATTTGCTTCTAACCATTTCTTCGCTTTCTTTATCGTATCGCAATTGGGGATGCCGTATAGCGTAGTCACTTTTTACAATCCTTTTATTTTCTAGTTTATTGAATGTTCTAAGTTAGTTGAATGAACTTACTTTATTTGTAGACCTATTTGGTCATTTATTGCTCTGAAAAATTACGCTTAACTATTTGTGCTTTAGCTCTCAATTATAGGAAGAATAGAGTGAATAAAAGCTCCTCATGAAAGTGTTTGTTTTGCCAAGCTTATTTTCTGTTATCCACTAAAGTTGTGGATAACCTTGTGTGCGACTTCTGCCTAAGTGTATAACGCCATGTTTTAAATAGTAAATATTAATTGGCTATAATACGTGCACTTAGTTTATTAATTATAAAAACGACAGCTTGAGCACTGTATTTAAGGGCGTTTTTGTTGCAAACTGTGAACATCATAATTGTTCATACTGGAAAAGGAAGATCAGACTTTCATGTCATTACTTAACATCTATGCTGGAAGTGTCGCACTTAAGCGAATTAAGGAAGAAGGATTCCATGCAAACTTATTTGGTGGCTTCTTAGGCGCATCTGGTGGTCCTAAATGGTTTGTTTTGGCCGGTTTAGACAAGATAATCTTTCCTGAGTTTCTTGATGCGAGAAAAGGAAGTATCGATATCATGGGAAGTTCGGCAGGGGCTTTTCGTGCAGCTTGCTTAGCACAAGGTGATCCGGCTGCAGCGATAGACAGGCTTGCAAACAATTATGCGAAAACTGTTTATACGGAAAATCCGCAAGCCAAAGAGATCACGGAAAAAGGCTATGATCTCCTGTATAGAATGCTTGGTGACTCTGGCATTTCAGAGGCTTTGAATTCAGATAAGAAAAATGTGCACTTCTTTGTGCAGCATTGTCATGGCTTAGTCAGCTCGGAAAAGAAAGCTTCGCAGCTATTAGGACTGTCCATTGCTGCAGCTAAAAATATGCTTAAGAGAAAGTCGATATCGCGTCAGTTTACTCGTGCCGTATTTTCGACGAGGCAAAAAGAAGGTTTATTTTCAGATCCATATAATTTCCCTACTGATTTTTATACACTTAATTCAGAAAATTTCGTGCCTTCACTTATGGCCTCGGGCTCTATTCCCGTCGTTTTGGAAGGGATTAAAGATATACCGAATGCTAAGCCTGGTATGTATAGAGATGGTGGTATTATTGATTATCACTTTGATCTCGCATTTCAACAGTCAGATTTAGTGCTGTATCCTCATTTTTATGACACACCAACACCAGGCTGGTTTGATAAAAATGTGAAAAGTAGACAGTGCCACGAAAGTAGCTACGAAAATGTAGTTATGTTGGTTCCTAGTCAGGAATTCATCGCTAAATTACCTTACTCAAAAATACCGGATAGGCAGGATTTCAAAGATATGGCTGCGCAACAGAGGATCAGTTATTGGCTAGAAGTCATTAAGCAGTCTGAGAGCCTAGCTGAGGAATTTATCAGGCGATTACAATGCGTGGATATCATCGATACGATTAAGCCAATACAGCTATCTAGAAAGTGAATGTGCAAGAATAAGAGCAAGTGATAGAGGACTATCTATCACTTATATAACAAGGTTTTGATTAAGGCCTAAAATTCGATAAATTTTCTGGGTGATGATCGTAGTAACCTTGGTAATAGTTAATGTTGAGCTTCTTCAAAATATCAAGAGACTCCATTGTTTCTACGCACTCGGCAATAACCATTATTCCCTTCGCTTTTGCAATACCAGCAATAGACTCAACCATTTTTTGACTGATATCATCCTTATCTATATCGCGCACAAACATGCCATCTATTTTTACGTAGTCAACGGATAGCTTCTTCAAGTATTCATATGAGGAAGTACCTGTTCCGAAGTCATCTAAAGCAAATTTAAAGCCCAGTGGTTTGAGGGAACTGATGAATTCCTGCGTACTTTCTAAATTAGAGATAGCGGAAGTTTCTGTTATTTCGAAGCATATTTGGGATGGTCTTGCATTGAATTCGCTGACGTATTGCTTAATCAATTCTGCGGCGCTCGATTTGGCAATGAAATCACCTGATAAATTAATTGAAAACTCTACATTGTCAGGCATGTCGGCAATGGCAACAAATGCTTTGCGCAAAACCCATTTATCAATTTCAGTAATAATGTGAAACTTTTCAGCAATAGGGATGAATTGTCCAGGCGGCTTTATCTTTCCATCAATACCAATCAAGCGGATAAGAAGCTCTATTTTTATCTCTGACTCTTCAACGATAGGCGTTACTTTTTGGTAATAAAGAGTGAAGTTATCGTTTTCGATTGCTTGATGAATAAGCGGAATTATTCGCATTTGTTGATGGGTTTTATCAATGTGCTGCTTAGTATAATTATAAACAGATAATTCACTACCACCTTTACGTTTGCTTTCAAAACAGGTTCGCTCAGCGATACTCATCAAATGCGATACCGAATCGATACTTGCATCTAACTCGACTAAAGCTGCACTCAAGGAGTGTTTAAACGCTTCTTCACCCCATTCAAATCGATAACTTTCAATTGCTTCTTTGACGGCTGAGGTACGACGAATAGCGTGTTCTAATGTATCAATAGTAAACAAAACTGCAAACTCATCGCCACCCAAGCGAGCAATAATGTCATCCTTAGAGAAAAGACTGCGCAACAGGTCTGCGATCTGTCTCAGTAATTCGTCGCCAGCTATGTGACCACATGTATCGTTGATGACTTTAAACTGGTCTAAATCAATAAACAAAAAGTAGTAGTTCGCTTCCTTCGTCAGCATCCTATCTAATACTTTTTTGACTTCGGTTTCCATAGATGTTCGGTTGAACATACGAGTCACAAAGTCATAATTAGATAAATAGCTTAACTTGTCTTGAAGACGCCTTCTTTCATCAATCTCACGGCGTAGATTTACATTGACCGAAACTAATTCCTTTGTCCGATCGGCAACTTTTTGCTCTAGGTTTTCATTCACGCTCTCTAACATTGCATTTGCGTGATTTAATGACTCGACGAGTGTACCTAAAGTTAGGTGAGTATTAACTCTGGCAATTAATTCTTCTGGGCGCACAGGTTTAATAATATAGTCGACTGCTCCTACGGAGAAAGCCTCGCTAATATCTGTTTCGCTGCTGGTTAAAAAGAGAATGGGTATATGTTTATTCTTAGGATCAGCTTTTATGGTTCGACAAACTTCTATGCCAGACATATTTGGCATATTTATGTCTAGAATAATTATATCTGGATTTTTTGCTTTGATGATATCTAGCGCGGTTGCTCCAGACGTTGCGATAAGCATCTTCGCGTTTAGCGGTTTTAAGTGACTGACGATGACATTTATATTCGTAGGATCATCATCCACTGCTAAAATACTGAACTGGTCAAGTTTATTAATCATAGCTTCCCTTCGATTAATGTTTTGGTTTTTTCGTAGTTAAATTCTTCCAATGCATTCACTATATCATGAAGTTCCAAGTCTTCAATGTGTACTTTTGATATTCTAGATAGTTCATCTACTAGCTCAAAGGGAACTAATTCACTATTGTCTACCAAGGGTTTAATTTCACTTAGAACCACTCTTAAGGGCCGCATACTTTGCGAATCATTGCTTTTACTACTGTTGATATCAATTATTTTATTGATATCTAAAATAGTTTCTGAAATAGCACGATTAAAGCGTTCGAGGTCGGAGGATGTTAACTTATTGTTTTTGATTTTGTCTTCTAGTTCTATTGTTAATAAGTAGACTTTATTTAAGCCGATGTTACCCGAACTACCTTTGATAGTATGAAGTTTAGTTTTTAATACGTCCATTTCTGCGCGGGTATTTGGGAATGAGAGGGTGATATTTCCGTGATGTTTTTGGAACAGTGCTAAGCTTTTTAAATAGATACTCGGTTGATCAATAAGAACTGGAGGGGGCGAATTACGATCTATGGTAAGCAAACTCTCAGGAAAGATGATTTTTTCTTTCAAATCTTTACTTTTTTCATTATGGCTGAAGTTTGTAAAATCAAGAAGATGAGCTGGTGTTAACTTAAAACCTGCTATCAGTGCTTTTTGCAGCGAGACGGCATCAATGGGCTTTGGAACGTGATCATTCATACCATGCAGTAAACACTTCTCTCGGTCTCCTTTCATTGCATTTGCTGTCATTGCAATAATCGGAATATCTTTATAACGCTCGCCAGCATGACCTTCCCGAATCTTCTCCGAACATCTGTAACCATCGAGGACAGGCATTTGACAATCCATTAATATCAGAGTGTAGGGTTGATCAATTTCACTATTTAATAAAGCTTCAAGGGCTATGCTGCCGTCCATAGCAACACCGTAATGCAAGCCAAATTTTTTCAGTATACCTTCAGCGACTAATTGGTTGACTTGGTTGTCCTCAACAATCAGCACTTTGTTGTATTTAGGCCACTCAATAAGCTCAATGGGCTGCTCTTCGCTATACGAAACGAGCGTGTTCTCTGTCACAAAATCGCTGTTACGCGACAATAAAGAGAGAGTGTTAAAGAGTTCCGTGATGCCGATGGGTTTCATAAGACACGCATCGAGGCCTAATGTGCGGTACTCATTCAGTGGCATTTGCAGCGCCATTGAACTCAACATCAGAATTTTTACATTCTTGTATTGCTCCAGTAATTTAATATCAGAGACAAGAGCAAGACCGTCTTTATCAGGCATATTCATATCGGTAATGATTAGGTCTAGTTTGAGAGGTTCTGCATTCAGTTTTTTGAGTGCTTCATCAGCGCTACTTGCTAAAATTACTCTAAGCCCCCAATTTGTAAGTTGATTCGTTAAAATATCCCGATTTGTTTGATTGTCGTCTACAACGAGAACTTGCCAATTGTTGATATTCGAGTGAGGGAGTGGCTTTTCTTTTAACGAACTCGTTTCTAAGTCAAGTCTGAAGCTAAACGTACTTCCTTCATGAAGCGTTGAGAAAACGTATATTTCCCCACCCATCAATTCCACTAAACGTTTTGAAATAGCAAGGCCTAAACCCGAGCCTCCGTAGTTGCGCGTTGTGCTGTTGTCAACTTGACTGAATGAATCAAAAAGGTGTTCAAGGCTTTCCGATGCAATACCAATTCCTGAATCTTCAACGCTGCATTCTACTTCTGTTATATCGCCTTTCTTAACGGCTCTTGCTCTAACGACAATTTGACCAAACTCAGTAAATTTTATGGCGTTATTAATTAGGTTCGTGAGTACTTGGCGTATTCGAATGGGGTCGCCTTTTACCATTGACTGCTCGACAGCTGTGACATCAACAATAAGCTCAACACCTTTTTCATCACTGCGA
Source organism: Glaciecola sp. MF2-115 (assembly GCF_047250385.1). Classification (NCBI taxonomy): domain Bacteria; kingdom Pseudomonadati; phylum Pseudomonadota; class Gammaproteobacteria; order Alteromonadales; family Alteromonadaceae; genus Glaciecola; species Glaciecola sp. MF2-115. Next base: position 187,335 of record NZ_JBLBVM010000056.1, on the reverse strand, counting down.
ACTGCGAGAGTTTGAACTATTGTTTCTACTTGATGAGAGAGGTTGAAATCAATTGATTCAAGTTCCAACTTTCCTGCTTCCACTCTAGAAAAGTCGAGTATGTCATTGATAATCGTTAAAAGGGTAGAGGCACTGTTTTTTGCAATTTTCAATTTGTGGGTCTGATCAGAATCTAATGTCGAATCTAACAGGAGGTCAATCATACCGAGTACACCGTTCATCGGCGTTCTAATTTCGTGAGACATTCTTGCTAGAAACTCACTTTTGGCATTGCTAGCCTCTTGAGCGCTTCGTGTCGCATTCATCATTGCTTCTTCGAAGCGTTTTCTATCTGTAATATCTCTACAAATACCTAAAATACCAGCTTTATCCTGACCTCTATAGTGAATTAAGGTTTTCCGTGTTTCAAACAGCAGTTTATTTCCTTTCATGTCAACAGTAGGGCGTTCGATAATGTGTGCTATTCCAGAGGCCAACAACTTATCATCATCTTTAATAAAAAAGTCTGCATCCTCTTTTGGGAAAAGCTTTGAGTCACTCTTACCGACAATTTCTTCCTGTGATAAGCCTGTTAAATTAGCAAACGATTGATTGACGAGGACATATCGACCTTCACTGTCTTTGCAAAATATTGGGTCAGGAATACTATCTAATATACTTTGTAGTGTGGCTTTTTCACTTTCCAATAAAATGGCTGTTTGCTCTAAATCACAAGTACGGCTAATTACCGTATCTTCGAGGGCATGAGCTGCTTTTCGTAGTTTTCTATTCGTATTGTTTGAAAGTACCAATAATATGACGGACATGCTTAGGGCAATCCCAATATTGACTGCAACAAGCGAAATGATCGTATTTTTAGATTTATTAAATGGAATATTTGCTTCGGCAAAATCAAACTCGGTAGCAATGCCTAGTTGCATTTCGGGAATCCAGCGCCAAGTTCCAATAACTTTTACGCCTCTATAATCAAGATACCCATTTAAATTTTGTGAAGACTCAAATTGAGTAATACTTTGCGCCATAGCGGTTAGTTGATTTGGGTATTCAGACCAAGGTTCAGGCACAACCAAGCTAAGTCTCAATACTTCTGATTCATTTTCTTTAAGCCTCTTCATTTTGATTCGGCTATCTTTAAATCGAGAACGCGAAACAATCATTCCTTCTTTATTGATGATGTAAGACTCACCTGATTTACCCAGTCGACCTAAAGACATAATCTCGGACATTTCATTTTCAGCGTCGTGTGAAGAGACTATTAAAGCGATAACTTTGCTCTCATAATAAATAGGGGCGACGAAGAATGCGAGCGCGCTAGTTTTCCCTTGCTGATTTGAAACAAGCATGGGTGGAATAAAAGAAACCTTCCCATTTAATGCCTCTTTCAATAGTTGAGGATACTCTTTAGAAATTTGGCTTTGATTGGCTTTTACATTTTCCTGATTTGAATATAAGTAAAACCCTTCAATGGTAAGTAAGTGGTACTCCGCATGAGACTGCACAGTTTTAAGTGAATTTAGATATAAATCAGCGACGTTTTGATATTCCGTGAATCCCTCCAAGTCCTTATTTTCGTATGACTCATATAAGTTCTGTGCAATTGATTGGACAACTTCATTTTCGGCCAACCTTAATAACTCGGATTTTCTTTGTTCGGACCAATAATTTAAAGCCGCTTCAGTCACATTCTTAATAGCATTGAGAGACGCTTCATGTTCAGACCGGATGCTTGCTTGGATCCTGTCAATAGCGGCATTCGTTAATCCGATAGTTAAGATTGCGAACATGAATAGGCATAGAACAATAGAAACGATCCGTTTTTTGTTAACGCCTGCAATGACGGGGCTTTTATCAGACAACTTGGATTTCCCTAATGGTCGCAGCATAAAAGTTTGGTAGTAGAATGATTAATTCAACCACTCCATTTTAAGGTTTCATTAAAATCAAAATTAATTACAAAAAGCGCTTGCGCAATTTTAGATGCATCGTTATTATACGCGCCGCTTGAGTGGGCGTTCAGCTCAAAAAATTAAGCAATACGACTATAGCTCAGTTGGTTAGAGCGCTACCTTGACATGGTAGAGGTCCCCAGTTCGAGTCTGGGTAGTCGTACCATCTTTCCTTAAGCTTCTCTTCTACTGTTTAGCTGACTTATTCACGCCAATCTAAACAGTTATTAACTTATAAGCGTACTTTCATCGCATCAAAAACTGCTAGCAACTTTATAAATATACATCAAAAAAACACGCTGACAAATTAGTTTGTGCAAACGCTAATCTAAACACTATTATCAACTTAATTTAAATGCTAAAAGCCACTTTAATCTTATTCACTCGCATTAATCACATTTTTTAAAAATGACTTGCCACATTTTAACGTGCTCGATAACGGTTTTTTGATACTCAGTGAATTCGGCTTGATTATACTTTGCGATGACAGCTTTTATTGGCGATGGTAGGTGACGGTCATTGCTCAACTTTTCAAATTCTGGCTTCAGCAGGTAGTGATAGTGGTTAATCTGTGAGCCAATAGCTTGCACTTCTTGTGCGAAATACAAAGTGAATACATTGCGAATTATTTTTAACTTTTCTTTATCTTTTCTCGTGTTACACGTAAAACCAACTTGCCAGTTTGATATATCGACAGTCATTTGTTCTAAATACTTTTGAACTAAGCTTTGTGAACGCCATAAGCGCGCATATAAACGGTGTGACTGGACTGATTGTAAACTAGTTTCCATCTCTGCCAAATTGAGTTCTGGCTGCTCTTTCATTCCAATCAAGTTTCTTAAATCAAATAAGCTTTGTGTAAAGTTGTCATCTTCATTACCGTCAATAAAGCCACTCGATTTACTAAGGGCTATGTGAAACTCCTTGCTTTGGGTAATCATGTTGCTCCAATTGAGCGGGTAATGCTTACTTTTTTGTTCCAGCCAGTCCTGCATTTTGGCTCTTAATATTTCGTTCGAGCTTGTGCTAGTATTCTCTATGCAGCTTTGTAATCGCTGAATTAATTGCCACTCGTATTTGAGCCTCATTGAAGGTAATTGAGTTTTCCCCAATGCTGTATTGCGCTCTGCTACTAGTTGTTTTATCCCACAGCCCTCAATCGCATAAAACTCTCTCATGTTTATATTCAAATCTGGGATAGTAATGAGCAAAGAGTTTTTATCTGGGAATGTTAATGTGGACTTGATCGCTATTTGTTTAGGTTCAAGCTCTAACACCCTGTAAATACGCTCATGGTACTTTTCTAAGGCATTGGGCAATGCTTGGTTGCGCTGACACGATTGCAGCGATAACAAAGACAATATGAGCACAAATCGCTTGAGAGAGTTTGAATAAATTAGGAAGGGTATGTTCACGTATTTCTCTCTTTTTTGAGTCATAAAATTCAATTCAACATAAATTATGGGATGAAACGTTACTACTTTTTCAGCTCTAGTAGCGAAGGCAATCGATCAACTTATGGCTGATATCCATTAAAATATTGCTAAACGCTGATTTTATTACATGTTTCTAATGCATAAACCTGAGTTAATAATTGCATATTTGACTGTCATATCGGTATAATTTCGTTTTTTTGTATGTGGCTATCAATAATTTCGATTCGCTCACATTCAGTCGAGTTCAGTGGTTTTTTTAATAATATTGCCACTGTTTTTTATTTTACGTCAATTAAGACAAATTATATCAAGTGGCACATCGTAGGTGTCACCACTGTTAAGGATTTTTATGCCAGTCATTACTCTTCCAGATGGAAGCCAGCGCAGTTTCGAACAGCCAGTTTCAATTGTAGATGTCGCAATGGATATAGGTCCCGGCTTAGCTAAGGCTACTATCGCAGGCAAAATTAACGGTAAATTAGCCGATGCATGCGACATGATCAACAATGATGCGACATTGCAAATAATCACCGCTAAAGATGATGAAGGTTTAGAAATTATTCGCCATTCGTGTGCGCACTTGATTGGTCATGCAATTAAACAGCTTTACCCTGATGTAAAGATGGCGATTGGCCCCACAATTGATAACGGCTTCTACTATGATGTGGACCTTGAACAAGCTTTAAACCAAGAAGACTTGGAAAAGATTGAAAAACGCATGATGGAATTAGCAAAAACCAGCTATCCAGTTATTAAAAAAGTAGTGAGTTGGCAGGAAGCCAGAGATACGTTTGAGTCGCGCGACGAAATGTACAAAATACAAATCCTCGACGAGAACATAGATAAAGATGACAAACCTGGTTTGTATCATCACGAAGAATATGTAGATATGTGCCGTGGTCCACATGTACCCAATATGAAGTTTTGCCAGCATTTCAAACTGATGAATGTCGCTGGCGCATATTGGCGCGGCAACAGCGATAATAAAATGTTGCAGCGCATTTATGGCACAGCTTGGGCTGATAAAAAGCAATTAAAAGGCTATTTACAACGTTTAGAAGAAGCTGAAAAGCGTGACCACCGTAAAATTGGTAAAACACTTAATTTATGGCACTGGCAAGATGAAGCACCAGGTATGGTGTTTTGGCATAACGACGGTTGGACGATATACACTGAACTTGAAAAGTTCGTTCGTCAAAAGTTACGTGATTATGACTATGATGAAGTGAAAGCACCTTTGATGATGGACCGCACGCTTTGGGAAAAATCAGGGCATTGGGACAAGTATGCTGAGAACATGTTCACAACCGTCTCAGAAAAACGTGAATATGCAATTAAACCGATGAACTGTCCTGGACATGTTCAGATATTCAATCAAGGCTTGAAATCATACCGTGATCTACCATTGAAGATGGCTGAGTTCGGTTGCTGCCACCGCAATGAGCCTAGTGGTTCTTTGCACGGCTTAATGCGTGTTCGTGGTTTTACGCAAGATGATGCGCATATTTTCTGTACAGAAGATCAGGTATTAGACGAAGTCAGCAAATGCATCAAAATGGTTTATAGCACCTATGCTGCTTTTGGTTTCACTAATATTGCAGTGAAGTTGTCAACTCGACCAGAAAAACGAGTGGGTACTGATGAAGATTGGGACAAGTCTGAACGAGAACTTGCGCAAGCGCTAAAAGCGAACGATATCGAATTCGAATACTTGCCAGGTGAAGGAGCTTTTTATGGGCCTAAAATTGAATTCACATTATATGATTGTTTAGAGCGAGCATGGCAGTGCGGTACTATCCAGCTTGATTTCTCAATGCCAGGCCGTTTAGGTTCAACTTATGTAGCTGAAGACGGAGAACGTAAAACGCCAGTGATGATCCACAGAGCTATTCTTGGTTCATTGGAACGTTTTATCGGCATACTCACCGAGGAGTTCGCTGGTGCGTATCCTTTATGGTTAGCTCCGACTCAAGCGGTTGTTGCCAATATTACGGATAGCCAGTCAGAATATGTGAAAGAAGTTGTAGCGCAGCTTAAAGCTGCAGATGTTCGTGTGAAGTCTGATCTAAGAAACGAAAAAATTGGATTCAAGATTCGCGAACATACACTGCGTAAGGTACCTTACTTTATCGTTGTAGGTGAGAAAGAAAAAGAAGCGGGTTTAGTCGCTGTAAGAACACGTAAAGGTGTTGATTTAGGCACTATGCCAGTGTCCGATTTAGTCAAACTTTTACAAGATGAAATTAAAAGTAAAAAAATTCCATAGCAGGAATTGAAAATATAGGTATAATATGCCCGATTCGAGGAGCTAACACACAAAAATAGCTTCTCGGTTTCTTATAATGTTTTGGAGGAAATGCAAATTAAAGGCGCTAATAATAAAGCACAGAGCGACAAAGCTCGTATTAATGATGAAATAACAGCCACTGAAGTAAGATTAATCGGCAAAGACGGTGAACAAGCAGGAATCGTCTCATTATCCGAGGCTCAGGGAATCGCTGATGCAGCAAATCTGGATCTCGTAGAAATTAGCCCGAACGCAGCTCCACCCGTATGCAAAGTAATGGATTACGGGAAGTTCTTATTCGAAAAGAGTAAAGAACAAAAAGAACAGAAGAAGAAACAAAAGCAAATTCAGGTCAAGGAGATTAAATTTCGCCCTGGCACTGATGAAGGCGATTACCAGGTAAAACTGCGCAACCTGCGTCGCTTTTTAGAAGGCGGTGATAAAGCTAAAGTAACGATTCGTTTCCGCGGACGTGAAATGGCTCACCAAGAGATCGGTATTGACTTACTAAAGCGTGTTAAAAGCGATTTAGAAGACATTGCTAATTGCGAGTCTTTCCCCCATAGGGTAGAGGGTCGTCAAATGATCATGGTGCTTGCCCCACTTAAGAAGTAGTAATGGTCTAAAGTAGGTTAAGCTGCACACTTAATCTCACCTTGCTGCTAAACATAAACCACTAACAGGGTCTGCAACCTAGTTAGAAATTAAACAATGCGGAGTTTTAGCTATGTCTAAAATGAAATCCCACAGCGGAGCAGCCAAGCGTTTTAGAAAAACAGCTTCAGGTCGTTTCAAGAGTAAACAGTCTCACTTGCGTCACATTTTGACCAAGAAGAGTTCTAAGCGTAAACGTCATCTACGTAATAAGAAATTGGTTCACACTAGTGATACCGCTCTTATCCAACGTATGTTGCCGTACGTATAACCTTAGAATTTGGAGATTGAATAATGGCTAGAGTAAAACGCGGTGTAGTCGCACGCGCACGTCATAAAAAAGTATTAAAGCAAGCTAAAGGTTATTACGGAGCTCGTAGCCGAGTGTATCGCGTTGCGGTACAAGCGGTAACAAAAGCGGGTCAGTATGCATATCGTGACCGTCGTCAACGTAAGCGTCAATTCCGTCAACTATGGATTGCTCGTATCAATGCAGCTTCACGTCAAAACGGATTGTCTTACAGTCGTTTCATCAATGGTTTGAAAAAAGCATCTGTTGAAATCGATCGTAAAATCCTTGCTGACATCGCTGTACACGACAAAGTGGCATTCACTGCACTAGTTGAAGCAGCAAAAGGCGCATTAGCGTAATTCATTAACAAAGCTGGCGTAAGCTGGCGAGTTTAAGTTCTTTTTGAGAAAGCGAGCAGGATGCTCGCTTTTTTGATCCCGCAATAAAATCGTAAAAACCACCAATAATCCACATTTTTCTGCAAAAACACTGCGTAAAAGCGAGAAAAACCGTGTAAAATGCTAGGTTTACAGAATTAGTTTGTGCTTAACAAAAGCCAGAACAAACCCCCAACGTTCAAAAAGAGGAAGTAATGGAGCTTCAAGCCATCATAGAAGAAGCACGTTCAGCCGTAGAAAGTGCTAATACCCCAGCTGAATTAGACGCGGTTCGTGTCGCCTATATGGGTAAAAAAGGTAAGATAACCGACCTAATGAAAGGTTTAGGTAAGTTATCGAACGAAGAGCGCCCAGCTGCAGGTCAAAAAATTAATTTAGCCAAGCAAGAAGTTCAAGGTTTAATTAACGCTAAGATTAAAGCACAGCAAGAAGCAGAGCTGAACGAAAAGCTTTCTGCGGAATCTGTTGACGTGACACTTCCAGGGCGTTCAAAACAAGTCGGTAACCTTCACCCGGTAAACAGAACAATTGCACGCATAGAAGCATTTTTTGGCGACTTAGGTTTTGAAGTGAAAACCGGTCCTGAAGTTGAAGATGGGTTTCATAACTTTGATGCACTGAATATCCCTGCGAATCATCCTGCTCGAGCGGACCACGATACTTTCTATTTCAATCCAGATGTCATGTTAAGAACACAAACGTCTGGTGTTCAGATACGCACGATGGAAGCACAGAAACCACCTTTGAGAATTATCTCACCCGGAAGAGTGTATAGAAATGACTATGATCAAACTCACACGCCTATGTTCCATCAAGTCGAAGGACTAATGGTAGACAAGAAAGTGAGTTTTGCGGAATTAAAGGGAATTTTGCATGATTTCCTTAACCACTTCTTTGAAGAAGAAATGACAGTCCGCTTCCGTCCTTCTTATTTTCCATTTACTGAGCCATCGGCAGAAGTTGATGTGATGAGTAAAGATGGAAAATGGTTAGAAGTATTAGGCTGCGGCATGGTTCACCCTAATGTACTTAAAGCCGTTGATATAGATCCTGAACAATACACAGGCTTTGCGTTTGGCATGGGTGTCGAGCGTTTAACTATGTTGCGCTACGGCGTAAATGATTTGCGTGCATTCTTCGAAAACGATCTTCGTTTCCTCAAGCAATTTAAGTAAGACAGAATTAGATAAGAGCTTAATAATGAAATTCAGTGAACAGTGGTTAAGAGAGTGGGTTAATCCTGCAATATCTACAAATGAGTTGTCAGAGCAATTGAGCATGGCAGGCCTTGAAGTTGACGATGTTGCAGCAGTAGCGGCAGAGTTTTCTGGCGTAGTTGTAGGTGAAGTTGTCGAATGTGGACAGCATCCAGATGCCGATAAATTACAGGTTACAAAAATAAACGTTGGCGGTGACGAGCTACTCGACATCGTTTGTGGCGCACCAAATTGCCGTTTAGGCATTAAAGTTGCGGTTGCAATGGTAGGCGCAGTCTTACCGGGCAACTTCAAAATTAAGAAAGCGAAATTACGTGGACAGCCTTCATTTGGTATGTTGTGTAGCTTTTCCGAACTAGGCATGGGCGATGACCATAGTGGTATTATCGAATTGCCTGCGGACGCAACAATTGGCGAAGACTTCAGAGAGTATTTAAACTTAGATGACAAGAGTATCGAAGTCGACTTAACGCCCAACCGCGCAGATTGCCTTGGTATGAAGGGGATCGCTCGTGAAGTCGGTGTATTGAATCAATTGGACGTCACTGAACCAGTATTTGAACCTGTTAAAACGTCAATTGAAGATGTTCGAGGCATTCAACTAGCAGCTCCTGAATCTTGCCCACGTTATTTAGGGCGTGTTATCAAAGGTGTTGATTTATCTCGTCCTAGCCCACTGTGGATGCAAGAAAGATTGCGCAGAAGTGGCACTCGAAGTATTGATGCAGTGGTCGACGTGACTAACTATGTCTTACTCGAGCTGGGCCATCCGATGCACGCCTTTGACAACAATAAACTATCAGGTGATGTTGTTGTGAGAATGGCTGAAGAAGGCGAGAAACTAACCTTACTCGACGAAAATGAAGTAAGTTTAAAAGCAAACACCTTGCTTATTGCTGATGCAGAGAAAGCATTGGCAATGGCTGGCATATTTGGTGGCTTACATTCCGGTGTTACCTCATCGACTAGCGATATATTCTTAGAAAGTGCATTCTTCGCTCCAGATGCAATTATGGGCAAAGCTCGTCAGTATGGCTTGCATACAGATGCATCTCATCGCTACGAACGTGGTGTTGACCCTTCATTGCAGTTACAAGCAATGGAACGAGCAACTCAGCTCTTAGTTGAAGCTTGTGGTGGTAGCGCAGGACCTATTGTTGAAGCTAAAAGTGAAGAGCATTTACCTAAAGCACGCTCAATTACATTGCGAGCATCAAGACTTAAGCACGTGTTAGGTATTGATATAGCTGCAGACAGAGTTACTGATATCTTAAATAGACTTGGTTTGAATGTCACTGTCATTGACGGTGCATGGGAAGTGATTGCACCCCTGTATCGCTTCGACATGAACATAGAAGAAGATCTAATAGAAGAAGTCGCCCGTGTATACGGTTACAACAATATTCCAAATCAAGCGCCTGTAGCTAGCTTACAAATGCGCGAAAGTAGCGAAGCAAGAATTAGTACTTATCGTTTTAAAGACTTACTAGTTGATCAAGGCTTTCAAGAAGCGATTACATATTCTTTCGTTGACCCTAAGAAACAGGCATTAATGTTTCCAGATATCGAAGGATTAGTTTTACCACATCCGATATCAGCGGATATGTCTGTTATGCGCGTTAGTCTATTACCAGGTCTTTTATCTGCATTGTCATATAACTTAAAGCGCCAACAAAGTAATATTAAATTGTTTGAAACTGGGCTGAGATTTATGCCAGATTCAAACGAAAAGTCTGGTGTTCAGCAACAAGAAATGATTGCCGGAGTCATGTCGGGCAACATTGCAAATGAACATTGGTCGATTCCATCAGCCGGACTTGATTTTTTTGATGTAAAAGCAGTTACAGAAGAACTGATTGGATTGGGAATTGAAACCCAAGACATTGAATTCAAGGCTGAAAAGCATTTTGCGTTCCATCCAGGTCAGTGTGCTGGGGTCTACAAAGGTGATAAATGTATCGGTTTTGTAGGTGCAATACATCCTAAATTAGAAAAAGGGCTAGGTTTGAACGGTAAGACCTTTGCTTTTGAGCTAGAATTGGTTAGTATTTCAACAAGATCCTTGCCTTGGATCAAAGCAATTTCTAAATTTCCAGTGAATCGAAGAGATATTGCTGTTACAGTAGATGAAGTTGTCGATACAGGTAAGGTATTAAAATGTATCGAAAAACTTGGCGTAACCGATTTAATTGACCTAAACTTGTTTGATGTTTATAAAGGTAAAGGTATTGAGCCCGGCAAGAAAAGCTTGGCACTTTCAATTTGGTTACAAAACTCAGACCGAACACTAGAAGATTCAGATATACAAAAATCTGTCGATATAGTGGTGAAAGCGCTGGAAGATAACTTTAGTGCATCTTTGAGAGATTAATCGAATGGCATTAACCAAAGCCGAAATGGCTGAACATTTATTTGAAAAGTTGGGTTTAAACAAAAGAGACGCAAAAGACCTAGTCGAAGCGTTTTTTGAAGAGATTAAATCCTGTTTAGAGGCTGGTGAGCAAGTAAAGCTTTCCGGCTTTGGTAACTTTGATCTGCGCACCAAAAATGAGCGCCCAGGTCGGAACCCAAAAACGGGTGAAGATATTCCTATCAAGGCCCGCAGAGTCGTTACTTTTAGACCAGGTCAAAAACTAAAAAGCCGTGTTGAAAACGTTAAACTTGACTAGTTAGTCAGAGTTAACGAAGGCTAACAGAGGCTACTTTTAAAAAAATGTATTGGTTTAATGCGACTAATATTGTGAAACGCTCGCTATACGCGGGCGTTTTCGTCTGTTTATTTGGGTGCCAACCCGAGAGCTACGAACAAAACCCTAAGCCAAGCGATCCCTTACCTCAGCAAAGTGAGTTACAGACTCCTTTACTCAGTTTAGATGAGTTGCTGAATGCTGATGATTTTCAAGCTGGAATAAAGCTGGCAGTAATCAATGAAGATAGTGCAGCACTGGAGGACTGGCAACAGCAATTGTTGGCAGCGGCGAAAGAAGTCCGACTATCGCAACGAGATTTAAACAAAATCAGTGGTAAGCAGGGCTTAATGTTCATTCAGTTTGAAGCGAAAAAACAGTTGTTTCATGACGAGTTTGTTGAGCGCTTCATGCATTTCGAAAATATCGATGATCTTATCGAAAAATATCCTTATTTAACCGGAGTGCATCAACGAGCACTTTTACTCATAAGTGAACGAGATAGAGCAATACAACGGGCTGCTAAATTGCTTGCTGATGATGGCCTCCAAGGCGATGCCGTCAAGGAGGCTAGAGCACAGTGGCGTGACTATATGCTTAGCAGTGGAAAGCTTTCAATCCTGAAAAACTGAGTATTTAAAACGCTATTTTTGCTCCGCTTTGATAGTTATCGTATGTCTTGCTTCCCCTGGCAGCATTGCTGTGTTTTTACCTTCCGCATATTGCATAAAGCCTGCATCGTAGAATTCAGACAAGGGGTGACCAGATTGACCACCGGGTAGTGTTAATATGCCGTTTTCCTCATTACCTGGCCGCACTATTAAGCGTTGTGAGGCGCCAAATTTCTGTGCTTGCACTGCAGGCATATAACTATCCCCAAAGCCTTCAACTTCAGGCATGTTCAACAAGCCTGCTAATGGGCCAAGCTGTGCTGCGAATGGGTGCTGAATCTGAAGTTTGTTAACCTCACCCCATTCAATACCTTTCAGCGTTTCTGGGTTGGCATCATATTGTTTAACTAATTTACTCTTAGTTTCTTCATAACTCGCTATTAAGAATTCGTCATATGAATCAAAACCTAAAGGTAACCAGCTTTCCGCCTCTTTATCTAATAGTTGCCAAATGGCGGGTTCAACGCTACGTAAGGCACTACCTAGTGATAATTGACTGCTTTTTACTTCGTTGTATATTGGCGCGAGCAGTGAGTTAATTACAGTAGAGCGATAACGACGGGATAGGGTATAGCCTATTGAGTCCGCACACGCGCAATTGTTCCATTGTTGAAGTATTTGAATGTCATTGCTATATTTATCTGCTTGTTTACTTAGCACTTCAATCAACTTGGTATGCCACGGTAAAATAAATCTTGCTTCATTATCTAACTGAATGTCGTAGAAATCTTGCTCAGAAAAAGACTGAAGGGCAAATAGGCGGTCACGAATTTGTAAACCCCTTGCTCCAACCGCATATCCTCCGTCGCCATAACGTTTAAAATCTGAAGCTGAGACAACACGAGCGTTCGCTGTCCATAAACGTCCATGACTAGGGTTGATGAAACTCGGAAGGTTTGCTTCTTGTTGTAACCAAAGTGGTGAATAATCTGCTTCGTCTATCGCATACAGAGTTGGTGTTGTTCTTGCTGTTACCGCGCCGATTGGACGCCACCCAGCATTCCCTTGGGCATCAGCTAACATGAAATTTTGCACTGGAATGCCAACTTTGTCAGCTAGGCTAAACGCTTCCTCTAAATTTGAGGTATGAGCCATTTCACCCATATACATGTTTACCGCATAATCTTGATGCGCAACCCATGCCAGAGCATATTTTTTGCCTTCCATAGAACGAACGGGGCCATACTGACTCATCTCAATTAGAAATTCTTCTTCACCATCCTTCAACTTTATAGTTTCCGTTAAGGTTGTGGTTGGCGTGTCATCTGATAATCTAATCCAGTCAACGTTATCTAAGTTGGCATTGGTAAACCCCCAAGCGATCTTCCCATTTGAGCCAACAATAATGATGGGAGTGCCGGGAAGGGAGACCCCAGTTACTTTGATCTTATCGTCATTAGAGACATAGTTTAACTGTGCACGATACCAAATAGGAGGTACGCGCAAGCCTAAATGCATATCGTCGCTGACCATTGCGCTTGCGGTATCTGTTAATGCGCCAGTAACAGCCCAATTATTGCTGCCTATATCGAGTGGTTCAGAAATCGCGTTGTAGGATAGCAAGTTTGTTTGTGCATTTTCGCTTGAATCTGAGTGTGCTGTTTCATTGTTTAAGTTTGGAATGTCTGTTGGTGAACTACTGACAATACTGCCATCCAAAGCCGCTTGATAAGGACTAGGCATATTCAAGAAGTTGAGTAAACCGTAACCATACTTTTCTAACATCAGAGTATTGACAAGATCTCGTTCAACTTGGCTACCTTGTAAATCAATATACATGCTGTAACTAACCAACAAGCTATCCTCTGGAAGCCATGCCTTGAATTCAGTGCTGGTTAGTAGATATTCAAATGGCTTTGCAGTGTATTCACTTACGGCTAAATTAACGCCTTTAGCATAGCTTTCCAAAAGTGCCTGTTGACCCTTCGGTAAGTTAAAAAATGCTTTTTTTGCTCTTTTACGAAATTGGTGGAAGCGTGCTTTTTTGTCCATGTTCAATGCAATGTTGCCGACAATCTCAGAAAGTTCTCCGGCTGCACTGCGACGTAGTAAGTCCATTTGGAACAAGCGATCTTGTCCATGGGCATAGCCTAATGCGAACACAGCATCTGAATGTGATTGTGCATTAATGGTCACTGCACCAATTTCATCCCTTGTTATGACCGTTTGATTATTTACCCAGGGCGAAGAAAATTCATTATCTAAAGAGGGAAGGCTCGCGAGTAGCGTAAAATAAACAATGATAAATGCGAGAGCCGCCAAGGAAAATAAGACAATAAATAGAGATTTGATTAACTTCATTTGTTTTTCTTTTTATGTTTAAGCTTTATGATAGTCAAGGCTAAGGGAATCCAACTTAGCTTACAAGTTTTATCCGGCTCGAATTAAGTTATTCGTCTATCTTTTTAATTGAAAGGAACATTATGTCACCCGTTATTCTTGATGTGAACAGCTTCGAACTTGCTCCTATTGAACGTGAAATGCTGCAACATCCGCTGTGTGGTGGTCTGATACTGTTTAGCCGTAACTATGCGGAAAAGGCTCAGTTATCTGCTTTAATAAAAGATATTCGCCGTACAGTAAAGAAACCTTTTCTTATTGCTGTTGATCATGAAGGGGGACGTGTTCAGCGATTTCGAGACGGCTTCACTCAAATACCAGCAATGTCTAAGATAGAAAAGTATGAAGTGACGCAACAGGAGCAATTTCGTTTGGCGAATGCAATGGGCTTTTGTATGGCTTACGAATTGATGCAACTAGATATAGATATCAGCTATGCGCCGGTACTTGATCTCAATGGTATTAGTGAGGTGATTGGTAGCAGAGCGTTTTCGTCTGATGTAGATGAGGTAATTACTTTAAGTACGAAGTACATAGAAGGTATGCATCAGGCTGGTATGAAGAGCACGGGTAAACACTTTCCGGGTCACGGTTCGGTATGCGAAGATAGCCACATAGCTATGCCCGTTGATAGTCGTAGTTTCGAACAAATTCAAACCAAAGACATGCGCGTTTTTGCTGAGTTAATCAAGGCTAAAAAAGTAGACGCGATTATGCCTGCACACGTTATTTACTCTGACGTTGATGATAAACCAGCGGGATTTTCAGAAGTATGGCTAAAGCAGATCTTACGTAAACAACTTGGTTTCGAAGGCGTGATCTTCTCTGATGATCTGACAATGCAAGCTGCCAGCATTGCAGGTAGCGTGACGGAACGAGCGGAGATAGCGATAGAAGCCGGATGCGATATGGTTTTGGTGTGCAATGCTCCCACCGAAGCAGAGAAAGTATTAGATGGTCTCAGCCAAACAAAGGTTTACAGTCAACTTTGGCATAGTTTGTTGCTTCAAGACAAGACGAAGTTAACCTTGGACCAACCTAAAATGAAATTGAAGTATTCAGAGAGTACAAAAATCATTCATAAGGCAAATGAACTGTTTTCATAGTGGTAGTGATTAAAGAAAATCCCAGCCAATACAAGGTGAGGTAATTCTTGAAGGACATAAGAGGTAGCTCAAAAACCACCTCAAAAACTACCTTAAACCTCGATGTCCGGAATATTGGAATTGTAGTTAAGCGCTCTAGCTGCGACGAAAAAGTAATCCGAAAGCCTGTTTAAGTATTGAATGCAAATCTCAGGGACATTTTGTTGCTTTGAAACGCTAACAAGACTGCGTTCTGCTCTTCGTGCAACCGTTCTACAAATATGTGCTTGTGCTGCAAGCTGACCGCCACCCGGCAGGATAAACTTTGTTTGAGCAGGTAAATTTTGCTGTAAATTGTCTATAGCCTCTTCAATTATCGTAGTTGCGCTCGCGTCAATTTGTGGCTTATCAGATATGGCAAAACCAATACTGAAGAGAGTTTTTTGAATTTCGTACATAAATGAAGCGCTAAGAGCATCACTATTATTGTGGCCTGAATCAACCAATAGCGCATTGAGCATTCCAACGTGGCTATTAAGTTCATCAATCGTGCCATAGCATTCAAGTATCGCATCGTCTTTGCTTAAACGCAGAACTTCTGATGTGTAAACTTGCGTTGTGCCTTTGTCTCCGGTTTTAGTATATATCTTCATTTTCAACTTCTTCTAGCTTTTCGTATCGTTGTAACCTGATCACAAGACCCATTTTAGGATGGTCAAAGTAGTGGATTTGCTTACTCACAATACGTCTACGTTGTTTAAAGGGGTATTGTTCAATTTCAGCTTCGCCAAAACTATTCACTTGAATTTCATGAAATTGAAATTCTGATTCAATATGTAAATAGGGGACTCGATTGATATAATTTAAGAAGACTTTCACTCTACCATCTAATTCCCATACATCATCAATAGAGCTTGTTTCAGTAGACTCAGTTTGTTGTTTAGCCGCTTGTTTATCCCAATTTACCGGATTTGCTTCGTCAAGTTGCTGTTTGAGTTCTGCAAAAAACGTTTCTGAATTTTGATCGATGATATTATTCATCTCAGGATCATATTTTTCTTTCAAGACCTCATATGACACTACTTCAGGTTTAGGTAACTTTAACTTTTCGCCAGCGTAAACGCGGTAGTATGAGGCATTCTCCTCCCCAAAAACTACTTGTTGACGCCAAGCGATATGGCTAAGCGGGCTTATATCCCGTTGGGCAAAAAGTTTTTTAGCGAAATCTATTAGTGCTAATTGATCGTCAGCTAACAAATGTGAATTGTTTGACTGACTTAGTGTAGGTCTTCCCAAATAAACGGGGGTTTTGTCTGATTTTTCATATGTAATGACGTTCTTAGCCAATGCTTGTTTTTTTGAGCTGCAGTTGTTTGGATCGAACATGATTGCAAAACGTTCTTCAGGTGTTAAAACATCATCAATTGGCGGGTATGTATTTATGCCCTCGGAGTTTTCAGTTTCCATGGCATCTGAAGTTAAAGAGTCTGAAGCAAACGAATTTTGTTGTTCGCTCTCTGCAACAAATGCCTCTGGCGCAGCGATAGGATTATTCTCAGGAGTGAATGACTCAGAAGTATATAAATTGGCGTCTAAAGAGCATTCAAATAGCGTGTTCTGAATATAAACTAGAGAGTTCAAACCTTGGAACAAACTTAAACTAATTAGGTCTTTCGCATTTTCTGAAGATGCAGTGAAAGCAGCAGACTTAAAGTCTTCCTCAAGTCGAGTATTAGATGTGTTGCGCTTAAATGCGATTACCTCTACATCAAACCACCAGTCCTCTTCATCTTGAGCAATACTCTGCATAGGTGCTGTTAGTATACTTACCAGCCCAATAAGTTTAAGTGTTGCCAAAACACGACGCAGCCCGAAGTCGCACAAATTGATGCTTAATATAGTTGTTGAAGCATTAGCTTGCATGGCATTCCTTTAAAAATTTATCGAGTAACTCTCGGACATGATCCAGTTTTTGCTGCGCACTGTCGAGCTTTTTCATGAACCTCAACTTCATTGGACCTTCAAACTTGTACTGGCTCGGGTATTTTTGAATGAGCTGAATCAAAAATCCTGGGTCAATTTTAGTAGTCTGCTCAAATTCAATGAGGCCACCCGTTTGTGTGGTTTCAATTTTTCTGATACCGATTTTTTGAGCACTAAGTTTTAGGCCAGATTGTTTTACTAAATTTTTAGCGCTATCTGGCAGCAGACCAAAGCGGTCAATGAGTTCAATTTGAAATTCATCAATCTCATTCTGATCCTTGCATCCGGCCAATTTCTTATACAAGGAAAGTCGGGCATTAACGTCACCGATGTAATCATCAGGTAAGAGGGCGGGTATACGAAGGTCAACCTCAGTTTGCGCGGCAAGAACGTCATCTAAGGAAGGTTCCTTGCCTTCTTTCAGCGCTTGAACTGCTTGTTCAAGCATTTCCATGTAAAGGCTAAAGCCAATGGTATTGATTTGTCCTGATTGATCGTCGCCAAGTAATTCGCCTGCACCACGTATTTCTAGATCGTGAGTTGCTAGTGCAAAACCCGCTCCTAAGTCTTCGAGCGAAGCAATCGCATCCAAACGTTTAGCCGCATCTTTAGTCATGCGTTTTGGATGCGGCGTAAGCAAATATGCATATGCTTGGTGATGAGAACGACCAACTCGGCCTCTAAGTTGATGCAGTTGAGCTAAGCCTAAATGATCGGCTCTATCCATGATAATTGTGTTTGCAGTTGGCACGTCTATACCGGTCTCGACAATGGTTGTACAAACAAGAACATTGTATCTTTGGTGGTAGAAGTCGTTCATGACGTTTTCAAGTTCACGCTCACGCATTTGACCGTGACCGATGGCAACTCTTGCTTCAGGTATAATTTCTTCTATTTCCAGTGCTGTTTTTTCAATCGTTTTCACTTCGTTATGAAGGAAGTAAACTTGTCCACCACGCAATATTTCACGCATGATAGCTTCTCGAATAATGTCGTTTTGACGCACCTGTACAAATGTCTTTATTGCTAATCGTTTAGCTGGAGGTGTCGCGATGATTGATAAATCACGCATGCCACTTAATGCCATATTCAAGGTTCGAGGAATAGGGGTGGCAGTGAGTGTTAAAATATCAACGTCTGCGCGAAGGGCTTTAAACTTCTCTTTTTGACGCACGCCGAATCGATGTTCTTCGTCAATTACGACTAAGCCGAGATCTTTAAACTTAACGTCATCTTGCAGTAATTTGTGTGTACCAATCACGATATCGGCTTGCCCATTCGCCAAATCATTAATCACCGCTTTTTGCTCTTTCGTGCTACCAAAGCGAGATATGACTTCAATCTTAAATGGCCACTGAGCAAATCGGTCCTTAAAATTTTCATAATGTTGCTGTGCTAGCAGGGTTGTTGGCACAAGTACCGCAACTTGCTTTCCGCTCGAAGCGGCAATATAGGCAGCCCGCATTGCTACCTCAGTTTTACCAAAACCAACGTCACCACATACGAGTCTATCCATTGCATTTGGACTTCCCATATCTTGTAGTACTGCATTGATAGCAGATTTTTGATCAATGGTTTCTTCAAATGGAAAACTGTCTTCAAATGTTTGGTAGTCTTGCCAGTCGATGGGGTATGCGTAACCAGGTTTTGCTGCGCGTTTTGCGTATACATCTAAGAGCTGGGCCGCGACATCCCTGACTTTCTCTGCGGCTTTACGTTTCGCTTTACTCCACGTGTCGTTACCGAGATTATGTAATGGCGCATGGTCAGGATCGCCACCACTATAGCGGCTAATTAGATGTAAACTCGAAACTGGGACATATAATTTAGCGTTCTTCGCGTAAGCAATAGACAAATACTCCGTGGCGACACCGCCCGCATCTAATGTTTGTAATCCTAAGAAACGACCAACTCCGTGGTCGATATGCACCACAGGTTGACCTTCAGTGAGTTCAGCTAAATTTCTAACAATCGCACTTTCGTCGGTTGCCTTTCGCTTATCTTTTAACTTTCGCTTACTAACTTTGTGGCCAAGTAATTGTGTTTCCGTAATGAATAAAAATGGCTTAGCTTTGTCGCTAAACTCAAAGCTGTTTTCAACCATTCCGACACAAATAAACACATGATGTTTTGTTTCGTTAAGAGCGTCTTCAAACGTGGGACTATTGGTCGGAAATATTTGTGCCTTGTGCAAAACGTCCATGAGGTTCTCTTTGCGCCCTTGAGACTCGGCACAAAAAATGACCTTCTTTGCTGATTTTTTCGCTTTTTTAACGGCATCCTGAATTGCCTGATAAGGATTCTTCGCAGTTAAATCAATACCAATTCCCTCAATGGGACGACAGGAAAAGTTGTGTTTCCCCGCTTTATTGGGCAATGAAGTATCAACCAGTTGTGCACTTGGCCATTGTTTTAAGCGAGTTAATAATTCATTGGTGTCTAAATACAAGTCAATAGGAGATAGCAAGGGTCTAGCTAAGTTATAACGATATTGCTCATAGCGTTGCAATAAGTCTTTGTTAAACTGCTCTGAGCCTTTATTCAAGTCGCCGTAGTACAGCATCAAGGCATCGTCATTGAGATAATCGAATAAGGTAGATGTATTTTCAAAAAACAAAGGTAAATAGTACTCAATACCGCTTGGCATTGTGCCTTTGCTTACCTGATAGAAAATAGACTCCTTATCTGCAGTATTACTCCTTTCAAACTTTTCGAGATAGTTTTCCCTGAATCTTGTGATTGCGTCTTTATCGGTAGGGAATTCTCTCGCTGGAAGCAAACGAATCTCTTTAGTTTCATCTAAACCTCTCTGTGACTCTGGATCGAAATATCTTATGGTATCAATTTCATCGTCAAACAAGTCGATACGGAAAGGCTGATCACTACCCATAGGAAATAAATCAATAATACTTCCTCGAACGGAGAATTCACTGTGGGTCATCACTTGACTCACGTGCAAGTAACCCGACTTCTCAAGCTTTCTTTTAAATTCGTCAGTATTTAATGTTTCACCAACTTTTAAATACATCAGATGTTGACCAACATAATCAACCGGAGCCAATCGTTGTAAAAGCGTATTGATTGGAACAATAAATATACCCGGTTGCTTCTTGCTGAGCAGGTAAAGTGTTTCTAAACGCTGTGAAACGATGTCTTGATGCGGTGAGAACCCATCGTAGGGTAATGTTTCCCAATCTGGGAAAAGTTGTACGTGAACTTCTTGCTTGCGCAAAAAGAAAGCGAGTTCTTTCTCTAGTTTTATGGCACTAGGACTGTCTTCAATCAGAACGAGCAAAGGGCCGTTGTGTTGCTTTGCTGCGTTTGCGATGCTGAGAGCTTGGCTAGCCCCCTTTAATTCACCCCAATGAATATGATCAATGATATTTGAATTATTCAGCGATTTTGCCTTGGGTAAAGGCACAGAAAATAGATTCGACATGCGGCTAGATTGTTTCTCTATGGTTAATTAACGGCTTTTGCGTAATTGGCTGGTTTGTAAATGCAGACTGGCACGAACAAGCAATTCTTGGTCTTGGTCTCGTATGTGCGTGTAAACGTAACTTACCTGATAAAGATCATCGATAACTTCAAGCTCAATGGCTTCTGCCAAACAATAAATTGCAGCGGCTTCCTGCTCTAAGAATATCTTAACTTCAGCAACTGCACCGACTTCAACAGGCTTTGAATGGCTTACTACAATTCCACCGCCGCCAAACTTAAGCGCTTCTGCACGTTTTTCTTCCTCATCCTCTTTAATGAGTATATAAGACATCATCAAATCAATTTTACGCGCTTGCAGTTGCAGGTAGTTCACGAGCTCTTCTAGTTTTTCGCCCATTGAACGCAAGGGTTTTAGCGCCTGTGATTCTATTTCGGACAACTCTGATGCAATTCGAAAGGCATAAGGCATATCACGTTCAAATTCATCCATTGTTTGCAATGCGAGTTTGCTATCGACAATACTAATATTAACCTTGGTCGGGTGCTTGATTAAAAAGAATGACTCAAACTGCTGTTTTTTTTCTTCTAATGAGTTCAAATGCAATGTCCTATGCAATATGCGTAATCGTGACGCTTTATTCAGGCGCGTTAAATCTTTTTGTATAAGTTGTTACTATCGCCCAGTGTTTGTTTATAATACCGACTTTATTTATGTTTTTTGGTTTTTTTCTTTTGCAAAAACTAATGCTTGTGTTTATTCGAACCCAGCTAACTGTTTTGCAGACAATATTTAGAGGCCTAATCTACCAAAAAATGACTTAGGTTTCACGCTGGTTTAAGATACTAAGTCGATTTTACGATTCTTTATCGATAAATATCGATGTAGCAACTCAGTAAAAGCGAGCACCCATTTATAGCACCTAACATAAGAGCCCTTTAATAAGCAGATGTCTTTCTCATTATTTCCGACTTTACCCATTTCTGCGTTCATAGGAATGCGATATTCGAAAACCTCGAATAAACGTAGTTTTGTGTCTTTTATTAATCTCTTTTCTGTTGTTGGAATCGCCTTAGGAATTGCATCGCTTATCACCGTATTGTCAGTTATGAACGGTTTGGAAGGGCAGTTAAAACAGAAAATACTGGGCATTCTTCCGCACATTGTTGTAGATAATCGTGGTCCTATCTTGTTACCTGAGACATTGCAAAGCGAAGTTATAGCAAGGACCGATTTTGTTGAACAAGAAGTTATTGTTCAATCCAGCAAATTAATTAAAGGGTTATTTTTACAAGGTGTAGACACGAGTATTGAAAAGCAGCATTCAATTATCGCTGAGAATGTTATTGCAGGTAATTGGGGGGCGATGCAGGCAGGTAGTTTTAATGTGTTAATCAGTCAATCACTTGCTAATCAATTAAGAGTTTCTATTGGGCAAAGGTTGCGAGTAATTAGTCCTTCGGCGAGCACATATACGCCATTGGGACGCATGCCAAGTCAAAGGTTAGTAACGGTTGCAGGCATTTTTCAGCTAGATTCTGAAGCTGATGACAAGGTCATGTTGATGAATATTAACGATGTTGCCAAGCTTTCACGTAAACGAGATTTATCGTTTGTCGGTACGCGATTATATTTAAGAGATGCATTTCAGTATCAGGCTGTAATTGAAGAACTCGATGGACAAGGTTATTCCTATACAACCTGGCGCGAAAGGCAAGGCCCTTTGTTTGATGCGGTAAGCATGGAGAAGAACATGATGTCCTTGATGCTCTTTTTAATCATTGCTGTGGCCGCATTCAATATTGTTTCGGCCTTGGTCATGGTAGTAACGGAAAAAACCAGTGATATTGCAATATTACAAACTCAAGGTTTGGTGCCAAGTGACGTCATGCTGATATTTATTTTAAATGGTATCTTTAACGGCATAAAAGGTGTGATATCGGGAGTCATTTTGGGTTTGCTCTTTGTTTATTTTTTAAATGATCTTTTAGCATTAATGGGCTCGGGTTTAGCTTTTGGCCCCAATGGTGCGGGATTACCGATTGATACAAAGTTATCTGAAGTTATTGTAATTTCGATTGGCTCTCTAGGCTTGTGCATTTTAGCGACGCTCTACCCAGCGTACAAAGCTTCGTCGATTGAACCTGCAAATAGCTTACAAACTCAATAAACGTTATAATCAGTTTGAACATATTATGGCTGAGTTGTAATTTGCATGGATGAATGTTTCTAAGGATAAATGTTTCTAAGGACGAGGGCTTCCAAGGACGAGGGCTTCCAAGGACGAGTATTGAGCATCTTTTTATTTGATGCCAAACCTAAGCAAACTATTTTTTAAATGTTGTGTGAAGTTTCAAAGCTAATACACAACATAAACGCAATTTAAATACATTACGAAAGAGAACCTACATTTTGAGTAAAAACTATATCAGCTCACAATCATTACTAGAAGATAGTTTTCGCCTAGCTTCTAAAGTGTTCAACGACGGCTTTCGCCCAGACTTCATTATCGGCATTTGGCGAGGAGGAGCACCCATTGGGATCGCGGTACAGGAGTTTTTTGAATACAAAAATACGCCTACTGACCATATTGCGGTAAGAACGTCTTCTTATTACGGCATCAATCAGCAGTCTAAAGAAATTAAAGTACACGGTTTGCATTACCTGATAGAGAATGCCAATGCAGGAGACAACCTCTTAATTGTCGATGATGTATTTGACTCTGGACGTAGCGTTGAGGCATTAATTAAACAAATCGAAGTTTTGATGCGTTTAAACACCCCTAAAGACATTAGAATTGCGACTCCTTGGTATAAACCTCAAAACAATAAAACCAAGATAATACCTGACTACTTCGTAAATGAGAGTGATGAATGGTTGGTATTCCCTCATGAACTTGCCGGTTTAACAAAGGAAGAGATCATCGAAGGTAAAACAGAACTATCTAATATACTAGATGTTATTTTCGACTAAAATTAGTTTAACTCAGATCTCGGAAACTAGCCGCTATCAGAGCAGTTAGCTAGGTATATTACCTTAAAAAACGTTTACAAAGGCATTGGTAAATTAAAACCAATGCCTTTTTTTATGGAATTTGTACCAAGATGTTGAGCTTTACTTTCCGTCAATGTAAAACTTGTCGTTGAATGTATAAACCCAACGAGGTTTGTGGACGACAAGGGAAGTCATTGTGAAGCCATTGAAAAACGCTTCTGAGAATATCAATAAAGGTATCAATATTACGTAATTATTAAAAATAGAGTCCCAAGTTAAGGATGAATCGGCGTAAAAATAGCCTGCCATAGCGAAAATTTTCAATGCAATGCTTAGTGCACCAGGAAAAAAGGCACAAACAAACAGGTAGATAAAAAGGTTTTTAGGGAGTTTGTGAAACGTCAGACTGAAAATTGCGTAGGTGAGCGAAATGGGGAGTAATACGCCTAATAACCAGTTGATGCCAAGCATAGAAAAAGGTTCGTAGCCCACTACAGTAATGCCAAGCAGAGCGATAGTCGCAGATATCATAGCCCACCGAAACCCCAGAATCAGCGCCAATGAGGTCAACCATAAAAAGTGAACTTGTAATTCGTCGACAATACCAACTCTAAAAATCCAAAGTATAAAGACAGCAGCGCTTGCTCCAAAAAAACGATGTTGGAAAGCACTGTCATCGAACAGTTGTGTGAAGTCTGTGTTTTTATAGATAATCGAAAGTCCGATTAAACTTACAATGGCAGCTAATATTTGTAGTACAGTCATATCTACTCTAAAAATTACCTTAATAGGGACGTTTGGGGGAGGCTTTCATTTGCCATCGATACAATCATTCAGGTCGAAAAGTTTATTTTTCGACCTTTCTTGCTAATGTTCGGGAAATTATTAGCTAATACCTTTATTATACGTGTCTTAGTTCGATATTCACAAGGCTAGCATTAGTCTTTATGCATAAAAGCTAGTAACAACAGAATGATGATTGTTACGGTATTAATAAGCTGAAGGATTTACGTGTTTAAACATCAATTCCCGTTTTTTGCCAATAAGCCAGAGCAGGTGTATCTAGATAGTGCTGCAACGACACAAAAACACGAGTCTGTAATTGCTGCCGTAAATAACTATCATTCATTCAGTAATGCCACTGTTCACCGAAGTGCTTATGCTATAGCTAACGAAGCAACTCAACTCTATGAAGAAGCGCGAACCTCCGTTGCAGCACTTATAGCTTGCAACAATAGTTCACAGATAATATTGAATAGCGGTGCAACTGAGAGTATCAACACTATCGCCGCTGGTTTGCATCGAGACATGCTTCAGGGGGAGAAAATCCTAATCCTAGCAAGTGAGCATCATGCGAATATTTTACCTTGGCAGCAGCTATCTAAACGTTTGGGTATGAGTATCGACATTGTTCATTTGTCAAAAGATGGACAATTTCAGCAAAGTGAATATGAGGCGTTTAAAAGACAGTTGAATGAGAGCGTTGCCATTGTCGCTATGGCTCATGTGTCAAACGCGTTGGGAAACATTTATCCAGTTCAAAGCATTTGTTACTTAGCGAAACAAGTTAAGGCCATTTCTGTTATTGATGGCACTCAGGCCATTGCGCACTTGCCAGTAAATATAGAAGAACTTGCTTGTGATTTTTATGTGTTTAGTGCTCATAAAATGTATGGTCCCACGGGAGTGGGTGTCCTGTTCGGAAGAATGGAGTTGCTTGAAAATTTAACACCTCTAAAGCTCGGAGGTGAAATGATTAGGCATGTGTCATTCACTGATGCTCAATATCAAGCACCGCCATTAAAATTCGAAGGGGGAACGCCCAATATCTCAGGGGTCATTGGCTTAGGTGCTGCGGCGAAATTTCTTTCAGCCAACTTGAGAGAGATTCAAAACCATGAAAAGAGGCTTTATGAAACTCTGACAAGCGGTTTACTCCAAATAAAGGACCTGAACTTATTGGGTAATCTAAATCCGTCAGGAAAAACCGACGTATGCAGTGAGTCAATTGGTTTACACTCTTTTGTACTTAAGAATCATAATTTGCATGATTTAGCTCAATTGATCTATCAACAGAATATTGCTGTGAGGGTAGGTCATCACTGTGCAATGCCTCTGATGCAATGTTTAAAGGTAGCGGGTACGATGCGCGTTTCGATTGCTTGCTATACCACTGAAGCAGATATTCAAACCTTTTTAGATTGCTTAGTAAACGCAATTCAGCAACTTAAAACCGGCGATGATATAAAGCTTCAAAAAATAGGCTCTGCAAGAAAGCTTGGAAAGCAACTAGACGAAGATACTAAAGAAACAGCTAATTTACCTATTGCCGCGAAAATTCGTGACGCAAAAGGATGGGATAATCAATATCGTCAACTAATGCTAGCAAGTAAGCACTTGAAAATATTACCCGTTGAACTTCGTATTGATGAAAATGCAGTGTTCGGTTGTGAATCAGAGTTATGGATTACATGGTGCGATGAGCGCCTGTGCGCATACACTCAGAGTAAAGTTGTTCGAGGCATTCTTGCATTGTTACTGGAAAAAGTAGACGACCTGCAAAACGGGTCAAAGCAAGCGAGTACGTTTGACTATTTTGGATATTTGACAGAGCTAAACCTAAGCCAGTTTTTCAGTGTGGGCCGAAAGGATGGTATTCAAAATGCGATTGCGGCGATAAAGAATAAGCTAGTCTAAGCGCTTTAACAACAGCCTCTAGTCATTTGATAGAGCGTCGTGTAAGCGCGTTTTTGCCTCAATCCATTGACTCATATACTTTGTGCTACTCATAGTATGATGTTGCATTACTTGGCCTAAGAAGTGACGTTGTCGATGTTGTGATAAGTTGCTAAGAATGTCATCGAGCCTCGTCATTAATTGCTGAGACTGATTTTCAAAATTAAATACAGAGGAAAATAGTAGATCGCTTTTTTTGCTAGCTTTGGACCATGCTTCGGAATCCGCATAAAGCGCTATTGAGGATTCTATAAATGCATCATGAGATTGATTTAAATCACAGATTGCGCCAGGCCAATGTTCCTTATCGAGATAGTCAGGAAGAAGCCCTTCAGAACCAATACTTGTAGTCACGGAAGGTGTTCGACACTGCATGGCATCAACGAGCTTTCCTTTAATACCTGCACCAAAATTGAGTGGTGCTAGCAACACTCGTGCACTTCCAATAACCTCCATCGCATCTTTTGCAAATCCATGCACTAAAAAACCTTCTTTTTTATTCTCCAGTTGTTTTGCTTTTGGCGTTAAATATGAACCATAAATATGACAGCGGGCTTTTGGAAAAGCTTTGTGAATGGCTGGCCAGATATGTTGTTTGAGAGTGAGCACCGCATCCCAATTTGGAGCATGTCTAAAGCTACCTATGCTAACGAAGTCAGTGCGTTCATCAAAGCTCTTTGCCGAGTTCTTTACCGAGTCCTTTGACGTCATGTTAGGTAGTAAAAACGGACAGTGATGTATTATAGATGCTGGAATGGTGAATACGCTAGAAAGTAGATCACATTCATAGTTAGACAGCAAAATGCTGAGGTCACAGCGCATGATAGATGCTAACTCTCGTTTACATAAATCGCTGTACATGAAAGCTTCAGCATTGGTCTTATGGCTAAGTGTTTTTTTATCACTTAGGTTTGTTTTAGCATGTTTATATGCTTGATGTCGTGCATTTCGCAGAAAGTGAAGATCTTCGCAATCAAGGACCTTCATAGATTGCGGTGCTGCAGCGCTAACTCTCCACCCAAACTGTTCTTCACTAATGAAACGATCAAACACAGTAATGCTTGGCTTCAAATCACTTACAAATGCATCAAAACTACTGTCGTTTAAAACTATTTCTTTTTCGTTCACACCAATTGATTTCAACGAAGCAGAGTGGTCTGATTTATCAGCAGCACAGGCAAATGTGACGTTGTAGCCTCTATCTAAAAACAATCGAATGTAACTTAGTATATTTTGCCCTGCGGCAGTTGAGTTTGGTTCTGGCCAAACTAAGCCAACAAATAAAACCCGTTTGTTAGGCTGTTCTGACACAATTTCGTCCACCTTTTTTCGCTTTGTAAAGTGCAGTATCAGCTCTTTTAAGTGCCGCTTTGAAATCTTTACTGCCTTCCATGCTTTCTGCAATCCCGAAACTGCAGGTGACCCTGACGATATCCTTTTTATCAGGTTTCTGACGACGATGTTTGGCTTCGACTGCAGACTTTTTGGCTCTATGATGTGTGCGTATTGCCATTGGGTAAGATTCGATTGCAACGCGTAAATCTTCGATTGTTTCACGAATATCATCCATCGATCTTCCGTCAAAGACCAATGTGAACTCTTCACCGCCATACCTAAATGCTTTAGCTCGGTTACCTGTTCGCGCTATTTTACTGGCAACGAGTTTGATGACGTCGTCGCCCGACTCATGGCCATACTTATCATTAAACTTTTTGAAGAAATCGATATCTATCATAACTACGGCAAATTTAGGTCCAAGTTCTTCAGCATATTGAACCATAGAACGACGCCCAGGTATTCCGGTTAATTCATCATTAAAAGCCATTTTACGGCTACTAATGATGGCAGAACATAAACAAATCGTGCTAGCTAAAGTAGCAAACAGGATCATTGTTTGCGACGACATGTGAGCTATAGTAAATGAAGCAATAATAGCGATAGCCATTAGATAGATATTGTGAGCGTTTCTGAGGATCATAAACAGGAGAATGACACCGCTAATGCAAATCAGTATAGATTGTAAAGGGCTCAGCCAAAAATCATTGAAAGGCGACACCATTGCAATTGCGCTGAAGAACTCTTTAGATAAAATGATAGTCGGGGCTTCCATTTTAGCAATTACATAGCTAAAGAAAATCCAAGATATCAAACTTCCAAGCAAATAAATTAAACTCTTCAGTACCTTGTGTGCAGGTATTTTTACAAGCCCGAAAACGGGAAGAAGAATGATAAACGAACTTAACAAATGCTTGGTTTCAGCGAAGATTTTTAATTCTTCGTTAGCTAAAGTCAAATTCGGAAAAATATAAAAATGGGCACTTGTAATGAGCGCAATGATGCTTGCAACATACATTGTTAATGCCTGCCGCATAGCAAGGTTCAGAATAATAATAAAAATAAGACTGATTGTTACATAAGGTACGAATTCAATAATTGGCGCAGAGATAAATGTTAATGTTTTGTCATATGTATAAAACATCAAAATAACGGAAAATATTGCGACTAATATGAGGGGGCGGGCCGATTTTATTCCAGACATAACTCTTCTTAATTATCCGTGGACTATATAGTTAGAAAAATATACTGCTGCCTTTTGATAGTGTTTGGTCAGACATATGTGTACTGACTAAAAACGCAGCACTATTGTCGTAGTGCATTTTTGAGCAACTTAGAATAACGACGATTGCCTCATATCATTATTAAATTCAGCAGTTTAGTTACAGCTTATAGTTTCGCACCAATAATGTAACGACAAAAGTATAAAAGAAACACCTTAGTAGTAAACTATATACCTTGTTAGTCGATAAACTTGTATTGATGCGTTTTAAATAATGTTCGAAGAGTCACTAATTGTAATTAAAGCTTCAATAATATTTGATACTTTGTACATACTGAGTAAGTAATCGACGGTTTTCTGGTAAATATGAGCGATTTTCTTGAAGTCAGCCAATGAATAGTGTAGAAAAAGTATCAAAGGATTTAATTGGCGTATTCTTCAAACACTTTTACATTAGTGTTTAATGGTAAAGTCTCAGGTGATTGAGTGATTCAGAAATTCAATCGATACTGGAATGAAAGTAACAAAAGGAAATAGGCAATTATGAACGCTATTGATTATGCAAAAAAGGTGTCTGAGTTATTTGCTGTTCCAGAAACGGCAGCCAGAGTGAAAAGCCTAATTGATGACGAAAAATCAGACGCGAATAGCATTGGAAATGTTGTTATGTCTGATCCCGGACTTGCCGCGCATATTCTTAAAGTTGCCAACAGTGCTATCTATCGCTTTCCTCGTAAAATAGATAAAGTTCAACGCGCTATTCAAGTAATTGGTACTTCTGCAGTTTATGATTATGCACTTGTCTTTGGTGTTTCAAATGCGTTTAGTAGTGAACAGCGGCAATTTGTCGACTTAGATAAGTTTTGGGAGCAAAGTGTTTGTTGTGCCATTTTAGCCAAACATTTTGGCGAACTAAAAGGGATTAAAGACGCTGACAGACTTTTTATCAGCGGCTTATTGCATAACATTGGTGAACTGGTTGTTCTAAAAGTAAGCCCAAATAGAGCAAAGGATTGTGCACGCTTTGATACAAAAATCATGCCTAAAGAAAGTCAGCATGAATCATTAGGCTTTACATATGCTGAAATTTCCGCAGCCTTAAGTCAGCAGTGGTTGTTGCCAGATTCGATTGTATCCACATTGGCAATGCAGCATCATGACGATAGCGCTGCTGAAACTATTGATGTGCAAATAATGCAATTGGCGTATCAGCTTTCCATCATTAATACTTATTCACAGCATTATCAGTTAGAAAGTCACTTGCCTGCATTCTTATACGAATCACTCGGGTTAGACGACGAAGATATTGATGAAGCAATAGATAGCGCAAACTATCAAGTTGAGCAGATTATACACTTATTTAACCCTGACGTTTTTCAGGTAGCATAAAAACACCAGGGTTTAAATTTTTTACGACGGTATTAATCAAAAATAGCCACTGTTTGTCTACTAATGGCAATGAGCTCACCATCTTTATCCCAAATATTCGCTTCAGTATGAGCGTAACCATCTGCAGCTTGCCTTGTATGTGCTTGGTAGGCAAGCCAGTCATCACCAGAAATAGGGCGGTGAGGATGAATAAACTCAATATTCCAACTGACTGAACTTGCCGGAGCAGGCCATTTGAGCATTTGCAATATCGTTCCTGGAAAAGCATCAATAATGCAAATAAGATGAGCATCAGAAAATGTTTTTGGGGCTTTGGAGAATCTTGTCCAGCCATGGTAATGCGAGGTTTTTTTCCCCATAAACGGAATACTGCCCTCTACGAGAGCGAGATCGAGGTGTTTTAAAAATTTTGGCGTCACTTTCGGAATGGGAGGAATAAAATTGGCCTTTTTGGGCGCTGCCATATTGTGCTTGTCATCATTTGGTACACTGACTTTCGATTGACGACTATTGCCAAAGCAAATTTGTGCCATCACACAGGTTTTGTGATTCTGAATAGCTCTGGCTAGTATTTGAGATACATTTTTCCCTTCACGTAAAATTTCAATTGAAATAGTGAAGGGAAGTTCAGTCATCAATGGGCCAATAAAGTTTGTTGAGTTTGAGCGCATCACTCTATCATCGTCAACGTAAGCCTTTGCCGCTGCATACAATAAACCTGCAGACAAACCACCATACACAGTGCGTCCTTGCGCCCAACTTACAGGGATAACAAACTCTCTATTTGGGTGAGATTTCTGTTCTTTGGCAAGTGCCAATAGTTCATCGATGTGCATAATGTGGCCTATTAAAAATTTCTAACTGGTCGGATTAGTCTATTTTGTATTGAAGCATTCTGACTTGCAAGTAACTTCACCCTACTTATGCTTATATTCACAAATAATTAACATTAAGTGGCAATCATAACAAAGGTGATCCACTATGGTGATTCGAAACTATTCTAGGAGTGACTGTGGCGGATTCAATGCAAATACCCGATGTAGCAGAACAGGCGGAAATAAATAAACCAACAAGGGCATATCGCAATTATGTGCTTTTTATTCTAACCCTAGTTTATGCTTTCAATTTTATTGATCGTCAAATTATTGGAATTTTATCTCCGTTCATAAAAGCGGACCTTGGTTTGGACGATGCTCAACTCGGGCTTCTGAAAGGATTTGCATTTGCCTTACTGTATACAGTGGTGGGAATACCTATTGCATGGTTAGCAGACCGCTACAACCGAGTTAACATCATTGCGGTTTCTTTGACATTGTGGAGTGGATTTACAGCGCTATCCGGTCTTGCCGCTAATTTCTGGCAACTCGCTTTACTGCGCGTAGGTGTTGGAATAGGTGAAGCGGGAGGAAGCCCTCCTAGTCATTCCATATTGTCTGATTTATTTGATACAACAGAACGCGCTAAAGCATTAGCCGTATATTCTTTAGGTATTCCATTTGGCATCATGGCTGCTTATTTTGCTGCAGCATTCTTTTTGGATGGAGGTTCAGCAGATTGGCGTATTGTAATGATAAGCGTAGGTGTTCCTGGAGTTGCATTAGCCGTATTAATGAAGTTAACCATAAAGGAACCCACTAGAGCTGCGGTTGTAAACGGACCTAAGCAGATGCCATTTTTAATATCGGTCAAGCGTTTGTTAAAGATCCCAACGTGGTGGGGGATGTGCTTAGGTATTTCTTTCGGTTCATTTGGTAACTATGCCATTTCTACTTGGATTATCGATTTCTATGTGAGGATCCACCCTGATCTAGCCATACAGAAACTACTCATTGTTTTTGGTATTGTGAATGGAACTGCATACGCCTTAGGTGTCTGGTTAGGTGGCGTTATTGCAGATAAGTGGGGGAAAAAATCAAGACGTGCATACGCCTTACTGCCCACAATAGCGATGATTATTGGCGTACCTTGTTTCTTCTTCTCTTTGCATGTAGGGAATGTTTGGTTGTCTATTGGTTTAATGACGATCATGCTTTTTGGCAGCGGTATGTATCTAGGGCCATGCTTTGCGATAGCGCAAACATTGGCACCTGTAAATGCAAGAGCCATGTCGACGGCGCTCTTCTTTTTTGTATTAAATATTATTGCACTTGGCGGCGGACCAACAATTGTAGGTATCGTAAGTCAATCATTAGCTGTATCGATGGGGGAAGGTGAAGCATTAAGAATGTCATTAAGTTGGTTGTTGCTGCCATACTTATTAGCAATAGCCACTTTTTATTGGTCTTCTACAAAAATCGAACATGATTGGGGGGAAGCTGAAAGAATGCAGGCATTAGATTAGGTCTACTGTTAAAATAGAGGGAGTGTTAACTAGGGCAACATAAAACAATGAACGATAAAAATAGCGGGAACGATGGAAAAGAATTAATCGTGCACTTTGCCCATGCAAATGGATTTCCAGCGCAAAGTTATGCGAAGTTATTTTCTCAGCTTAGCAGTAATATCGAGCTCATAGCGCTTGATAAGTTTGCCCATAGTTCGGAGTTCCCGCTAAATAATAATTGGGAAAATCAAGCCGATGAGCTTATTCATTTTGTTGAGAAGGAACAAAGTTCAATAGGTGGTAATTTACCCATTGTTTTAGTAGGTCACTCCTTTGGGGCGGTGGTTTCTTATCTCGCCTGTTGTAAAAAGCCATCTTTATTTAGTGGTCTGATATTGCTTGATCCACCTTTGCTTACTGGCTTAGCTAGCTGGGTGTTTAGGTTTGCTAAAAAAGGGAAGCTGATTGACAAGCTCACGCCAGCGGGTAAGACGAAAATTAGAAACACGAAATGGCATCATAAGACTGATTTAATTCAGTATTTTAAGGCAAGGGCCTTATTTAAGAATATGGATATTGATTGCATTTCTGATTATGTCTCAGCGGTAATGCATGAGTATCAAGGGCAACGACAGCTAAACTTTGATGTAGAAGTAGAGGCAAACATATTTAGAACTATTCCCGTCAATTTGCACAAGCAATATGGCAAATTACAAGCTCCTTGCTACTTGTTAACCGGCAAGAACACCGATGTGTGTCGCCCAAAACAAATTAAACATTTTCTGAAAGGAAACCCAACGATCACACATCAATCGCTTGATTTTGGGGGCCACATGTTTCCACTAGAAAAACCAATAGAACTTGCAGCGCAACTCAATGACATTATTTCTGCATTTACTACTACTCGTCCAAATAAAAGTAATATAGTTTAAAGGCTTCAAAAATTGGTAAGCATAAAAAAGGGGCCAAAGCCCCTTTATGAAGACAAAATCATAGTAATTTTATTTGAGTTTTTCTAACTCTAACTTCGTCACTAGAACAACCCCGTTTTCAGACACTCGGAAGCCTCTAGCTCGATCGTTTTCATGATCATGACCAATAACCGTGTTCGGCGGTATTTGACAACCTCGATCGATAATTGCTTTTTTGATTTTTGAACCGGCACCAATAGTGACTTCCGGCAAAATGACAGTTTGTTCAACCAAACTGCCAGAGTTAACCCTGACATTTGAGAAACATATGCTTTCTGTGAGCGTTGCTCCTGAAATAATACATCCACCAGAAACCACAGAGTTTAGAGCGTCTCCACGATTCTCACTATTTTCCATAACGAACTTTGCTGGAGGAAGTTGTTCCTGATAAGTCCAAATAGGCCATTCTTTATCATAAATGTTCAATGCAGGTACTGGGGCAACCAATTCCATATTGGCTTCCCAGTATGAATCGAGCGTACCCACATCGCGCCAATAAGTGTCATTCTTGCTGCTTTTTGAAAATTCGAATGCATAAACTTCATGGTTGTCTATGATTGCTGGAATGATGTCTTTCCCGAAATCTCTTTCTGAGCCTGTTGTTTGTGAGTCTTGTTCTAATACTTCGAACAAAAAGTCAGTATCGAATACGTAATTCCCCATAGAAGCGAGGCACATGCCCGGTGAGCCTGGCAGTGGCGTCGGCTCTGACGGTTTTTCATTAAAGTCGACTATCTTGCCGGTTTCATCAACCGAAATTACTCCAAAAGCATTTCTAGCTTGTTCAATAGGAACAGCTATCGTGCTTACCGTCATTTTAGCGCCAGACTCAACATGTTGAGCAATGATGTGTCCATAATCTTGGCGATAAATATGGTCACCGGAGAGCACCATGACGTACTTTGGCAATTCGTTTCGAATAATGTCTATGTTTTGATATACCGCATCTGCGGTACCTTGGTACCACTCTTCAGAAAAACGTTGAGATGCGGGTAAGATTTCTACAGATTCGCCGAGTTCTTTTTTGAAATGTCCCCAACCTCTGACTAAATGTCGGATGAGTGAATGTGACTTGTATTGTGTTAACACGCCAATACTTCTAATTCCAGAATTGACACAGTTAGAAAGAGGGAAGTCGATTATTCGAAATTTACCGCCAAAATAAAGCGCTGGCTTAGCTCGCCAGTTTGTTAATTCGTGTAATCTTGAACCTCTGCCACCGGCCAATACAAGTGCGTAGGTGTCTTTGGTAAGATTACTAATATAACGTACGTTTCGATGTGTTTTTGACATTAAGGCATTCCTTTACAAAAAATTCAGCAGCAGAAACTTTTTTACTTCGAAAATTTAGAATGACGCAAGTAAAAAAGACACACTACAAAGAATATACTCTTTTTTCGGTTTTTGTATAGAAAACATGGCTATTTACTGCTCAGGAAGTGCTTTTACCTGCTCTTTTAGTAATGCTTTGTCGTTTTTTTCGAGACATTGGTGCCACAAACTAAAGAATTCTCTTGTGATTGCTTGTTGAATTTTCAAGTTTTGTTCAACCGGGCAAAATAGGTCAACGGTAATGCACACTTTTGCATACTGATTTGTGTGTACTTGGAAATGCGGCTCTATGCTAATAAAGTCGAGGTCCATTCTTTTTTCTATCACATTTTTATAACGCTCTGCGACGTCAGCGAAATCTGCACAATATTCGTTTGCTCTTTGCTCCAACTTTTCGATAATTGGATTAAGGTCTATCAAAGGTTCACAGGTTATAGTGAACTGATTCATACTGTATCTTCGCAGGAAGTTAAGGTTTTTAACCGTTTTAAGTAGAAGCTGATTATTGGGAATGAATAGGTGTTTACCTGTATAGCTATTTGAATGCAGGTCTACCTCGAGTAAGGTCACTTTTGTCCAATCGGCTACGATAACCTCACCAACACCATCTTGTACTTGTATCCAGTCACCAATGCGAAATGGACGGGCACTGAGGTAATAAATATAACCGATAAAGCACTGAATAAACTCTTTCGTCGCAAAAACGATTGCAAACATAAACGCAGCAATAGAAAGTGCAAATTGCTGAATTTCGCTAGACCAGAGCGCTAAGATTAGAAAAACTAAACTGATGTTTAGTGAATTATTTAAGGTGTTAACTTGTGAACGATAGTTTTTATTTAGCTTCTTTCCTCTATCCACAAGTACGCGTTTTAAAATCGACTTTACTACGGCAACCAAGATAATAAGACAGACAGAAATGACCGACTTTTGTAGGTTTGTATTTTCGAGGTAGACAAGATATGGGTCTACTAGCATGGATGTGTGTTACCTTTTCCGAAGGGAGAATTTTATGGCGCTAGGGTAACAGATTGATAAACCAAAGGCTAAAGACCAAACGAAAATCTAAACAAATTATTAAATTGAATTTAGATGAAACTAATCTCTGATATATTGCGTAAGTATACCCTATGAATAAAGGAAGTGTGTGAAAGATATCAGTGTAAAGTGGCGTATCGTATTGTCATTAATTTTGACAAAGTTAACCGATATTTTATTGTCCGCAAAAACAACTCTACCAACACTGTTGAATGCAGTGGGGGCTCCATCATGGATGCTCGGCTTGCTAGTGCCTTTGCGCGAGTCGGGTTCTTTACTGCCTCAAGCACTGATGGGAGCGTGGTTAAAAAACAAATCTGACCGACAGAAACCTTGGCTGTTCAGTATGGTGTTGCAATCTTTGTTTATCGCAATGATGTTCCTACTGCCATTGCTTCTTTTTCCTTACATGTGGAATATCGAAAGTGCAAGCTACGCTACGATCAGCGGCTTCATAATACTAGCGTCTTTATCAGGATTAAGTCTTTCAAGGGCGATGACCTCTTTAACGATGAAAGACATTCAAGGTGAGCATTTACGTAAAGGGATGCGTGGCAATGTCGTCGGTATTGCTTCTACTGCCGCCGGGGTCTTATCTTTGGTTTTTGCTACTTTTAGCTTCTTTTCGAGCACAATGAATGAGCAAATTTTACTTGTTATCGCGGGGGTTTGTTTGTTTGCGATGTGTCTCAGTATCCTGATATTAAAGAATATTGAAACGAAGGTAGACGCTGATAATGACAGCGATGAAAATACAACATCAATCAAAGATAAAGTAAGATCTTACATTGAGACATTCTCAGGGGATTTAGCTTATTTCATTTTGGTAAGATCCTGTTTTGTGCATACCGCCCTTATCGCACCTTTTTTTATTGTTTGGTCTTTAAATGCCTATCCGCAAAATACTCTAGTAAGCTTATCTAGTTTTATTATTGCTCAAGGCTCTGCAACCATTGTGTCGTCGTATATTTGGGGTAAGTTATCTGATTACGATGCGAGATTAACGATGCAACTTGGCGCTCTAATTGTATTCGTCATCTGTGTACTACTCTTAATCGTCATTCATTTTGGTTTCGCGCAATCACTCCCGCCAATCAGTTTTATTCTTTGTTACTTTGTCTTGAGTGTGGGGCACGAGGGTGCGCGTTCAGGAAGGAAAGTCTATGCCTTAGACATTAAGGATGGTGCGCAGAGAACAGATTTTATTGGTAAAGCCAATACCTCAATTGGCATTGTGATTTTACTGCTAGGTGTATTTTATTCGGCGATTACTTTTGCTGGAAACTTTGTTTTATTTTCATTGATGGCTGTGGGCTTAGCATTTGGGCTGATTATAAGTTTCAAGATGAAAAAGGAGAAATAATAGGCAGGGCTTGTGTAGACTAAAAAGAACGCTGAAGATCACTTTTCAGCGTTCGTACTCTTATCTAAGAAGTAGCAACACCAACTTTTGAAGCATTGTCTCTCTTGAGTTTAAGTGAAATATTTTTACCTACTTCAATTAACTTGTGAAGATCTATGCCAGTATCAATACCCATATTGTGAAGCATGTAGACCACATCCTCAGATGATACGTTCCCAGAAGCACCCTTAGCATATGGACAGCCCCCTAAACCTGCGACTGAACTGTCAACGATCCTAATACCAAGTTGAATAGCGGTTAGGATATTAGCTAAGGCTTGACCATAAGTATCATGAAAATGTACGGCCAACTGCTGCTTTGGAATATGTTCAAGGCAAGCCTCAATTAACGCTTTTGTTTTCAGTGGTGTGCCGACGCCGATGGTATCGCCGAGCGAAATTTCATAGCACCCCATATCTAATAAAGCTTTACTGACATTAACCACATCAGCCACTTTGATATCACCTTCGTAAGGGCAACCCAGTACACATGACACATAGCCTCGAACGGGGATATTCATTTGCTGAGCTTTTTCTACCAATGGTCTGAAGCGCTCTAGGCTTTCTTCAATGCTGCAATTGATATTCTTTTGCGAAAAACTTTCAGAAGCCGCGCCAAAAACAGCGACTTCCTCAGTGTTCACTTCCATCGCAAGATCAAAGCCCTTCATATTCGGTGTTAGAGCACTATAACGGATACCAGGCTTACGCTCGATCTTTCGCATAACTTCATCGGAAGAAGCCATTTGCGGTACCCACTTTGGGGATACAAAACTGCCCGCTTCAATGCGTTTTAGTCCGACCGTTGAAAGTGCATTAACTAGATCAATCTTATCTTGTGCACTTAAGCTACTGGCTTCGTTTTGCAAACCATCACGAGGGCCAACTTCAACAATTTCAACGGTTTTTGGAAGTAAATCAAACATCGATATCACCTTGTTTTAATGTATTTATGATGCTTTACTCTGATTCGTCTGCAGTAATATCAATTAATGCAACACCACCACTGACTAAATCACCGGTACTGAAGTAACATTCTGCCACAATACCGTCGTAGGGAGCTTTAATGCTGTGCTCCATTTTCATCGCTTCAACAATAATAAGTTGCTGGCCTTTTTTCACTTTTTCACCAGCTTTAACTAGCAGAGCTACGACCGTACCATTCATAGGTGCGGTTACAGAGTTAGCATGGTCGTCTTCACCAGTCTCACCTAAGTCGGGCTGCACTACTTCCGCACACAATATACCTTGCGGTGTGAACAAGCTGATGTGATTTGAATTAAGCATTATAGGGTAGCGAGCTTTTATGCCATCGATTGTGCAAGTGAGTATGTCATCTGCTAACGTGCCTGAAGCTAAATATTCGCGCTCATCAATACTAATCATCCAACTTCTATCAGCATTGATAGTAGTAAAAGCAGTATAGTTTTTGTCGTTAACGGTTAGTTCAAGCGCACTTTTGTGGCTTAAATTACTGCGATAGCTGTCGTGTTTTTGCCAAGGTGACGTTTGTAAAACACCTTCTGAATCAGCGCTGATGCTGTTGTGTTCCAATAAAAGTTGTCCTAGCAACAATGCTGGCAGGTATTTATCTACCTCAACACTAGTCTGAGTGCTTATACTGTCATTGTGGCGTTCAATAAAGTCAGTTGTTAACTTCGCTTCTTTGAAGGGTGTTGAACCCGCTATTCTGCGCAAATAATCAATATTTGTGGTTACGCCACCAATAGCGTATTCGCCTAAACATGTCTCTAGACGAGACAAAGCTTTTTCTCGGTCCTCATCCCAAACTATGAGCTTGGCAATCATCGGATCGTAATAGATAGAGACTTCGTCGCCTTGTAAAACACCTGTGTCGACGCGCACATTGCTATTGGTTTTTGGTGTTTTTAATAAGTGCAATGTACCTGTTGATGGCAAGAAGTCATTATTTGGATCTTCTGCATAAACTCTTGCTTCAAATGAATGCCCGTGTATTTTTAAGTCAGATTGCTTTTTCGGTAGAAGCTCGTTGTTGGCTACTCTAATTTGCCATTCAACTAGATCTTCACCTGTAATCATCTCAGTTACAGGGTGCTCAACTTGTAGCCTCGTGTTCATTTCCATGAAATAGAAGCTTCCGTCAGTATCAAGCAGGAATTCAACCGTTCCAGCACCTGAGTAATTGATGGCGAAGGCTGCTTTTAACGCGGCTTCACCCATCTTAGCTCGTAACTCTTCTGACATATTTGGAGCCGGGGCTTCTTCGATGACTTTTTGATGGCGGCGTTGAATAGAACAGTCACGTTCGAATAGGTACACGCCATTTTTATGGTTGTCACAGAAAACTTGAATTTCAACGTGGCGTGGCTCAGTTAAATATTTTTCAACGAGCATTTTGTCATCACTAAAACTCGACATTGCTTCACGTTTTGCGGCTGCCAATGCGTCGTCGAACTCGGCTTCAGACCAAACTTGACGCATCCCTTTACCGCCGCCACCTGCAGTTGCTTTCAGCAGAACAGGGTAACCCATTTCGTTTGCGCTTCGTTTTATAATAGCAGGATCTTGATCATCACCGTGATAACCAGGTACAAGTGGTACGCCGGCTTCTTCCATAATTTGCTTAGCGGCAGATTTTGAGCCCATTGCTTCGATAGCTTCTATCGTTGGGCCAATAAATATAATACCTTCTTGAGCACAATCTTTAGCGAACTGAGCATTCTCAGATAGGAACCCATAACCAGGATGGATGGCATCAACATTGAGCGCTTTTGCTTGCTGAAGAATATAAGTGCCACGTAAATAGCTGTCTTTTGACGGGGCAGGGCCTATACAGATAGCTTCATCAGCGTGCTTTACATGTAAAGCGTTTGCATCCACATCCGAATAAACAGCAACGGTTGTGATACCCATCGCTTTTGCTGTTTTAATTACGCGGCAGGCGATCTCACCTCGGTTAGCAATTAGTATTTTCTTAATCATGCTTTTTTCCAATTTGGAGAGCGCTTCTCTAAAAACGCAGTTAAACCTTCCTGTCCTTCGTCTGAGACGCGAACACTAGCAATCAAATCACTGGTTAAATCGATTAACTGGTCATCAATCGCTGAGTAACTAATGTTATTTATGAGTTGTTTAGCTATTGAAATTGAACCCGGACCATTTTTCAGAAGTGGAGTAACAACACTTTGCACGCTTGCATCAAGCTCTTCTTCGCTGACAACTTCACTTAGTAATCCAATTCTTCTAGCTCTGCGTGAAGACAAAACCTCTGCAGTCATAAAGTAGCGTTTTGCCATTCTTGGTCCAATAGCTTCAATCACATATGGACTAATTGTTGCTGGAACCAAACCAAGCTTCACTTCACTTAAACAAAACTTACTCAACTTACTACCAATAGCAATATCACAACATGCGACTAAGCCAACGCCACCACCGTACACAGCGCCCTGAACACGAGCAATGGTTGGTTTGTTTAGATTGTAAAGCGAACTAAAAAGACGTGCTAAATTACCAGCATCTTGCTTATTCTCCTCATAGGAATAGCTGGCCATTTTCTTCATCCAGTTAAGATCAGCACCGGCGCAGAATGATTTACCCGTCGCTGCAAGTATCATCACTCTCACATCATTATTATTATGAATAGACTCGAAAGCATTGATCAGCTCGGCGATGACGACATCGTCAAAGGCATTATGAATATGCGGGCGATTAAGAGTAACGGTAGCAACACCGCGCTCATCAATGTCCATCGTAATTGCTTGTTGTTCTGTCATTTTTTTCTCCATCTGTAAGCTAAAAGCAATCTAATGACTGCTTTAGGCTGGCTTACATTCTGAATACACCAAATTTTGTTTCTTCGATTTCTTTGTTCATCGAAGCTGAAATTGCTAAGCCCAATACACGTCGTGTATCGGCAGGGTCAATAACACCGTCATCCCATAAGCGTGCCGATGCGAAGTAGGGGTGACCTTGTTTTTCGTAAGTCTCAATTACAGGCTTTTTAACAGCTTGCTCTTGTTCCGCCGTCCAATCTTCCCCAGCTCTTGTTGCTTGATCTTTTTTAACTTGTGCTAGCACGCCAGCAGCTTGCTCGCCGCCCATCACTGAAATGCGCGCGTTCGGCCACATAAATAAGAATCTTGGATCGTAAGCACGACCACACATCCCGTAATTTCCAGCGCCAAAACTACCGCCAATTAAGACTGTAAATTTAGGCACTTTTGCACACGCAACGGCGGTTACCATTTTGGCACCATGTTTAGCAATACCACCTGATTCATATTGCTTACCAACCATGAAACCAGTGATGTTTTGTAGGAAAACGAGTGGGATCTTACGTTGTGAACACAATTCAATGAAATGCGCACCTTTCTGGGCTGATTCTGAAAATAAGATGCCATTGTTTGCGACGATACCAACGTTATAGCCTTCAATGCGAGCGAAGCCACAAATAAGTGTTGTACCGTACAATGCTTTGAATTCGTGGAATTCAGAACCATCGACCACACGTGCGATCACTTCTCTCACGTCATAGGTCTTTTTGGTATCTTTAGGGATCACGCCATATATTTCTCGAGTATCGTACAATGGTGGCACGGACGCTTTCTTATCAGCGACAATTGGGCGGTTGCGATTTAAGCGTGCGACGGCATCTCGTGCTATTTGTAGAGCATGATGATCATTGTTTGCTAAGTGATCTACTACACCTGATGTTCTGCAGTGTACGTCCCCGCCACCTAGTTCTTCCGCTGAAACTACTTCACCCGTAGCCGCTTGCACTAGTGGAGGCCCACCTAAGAATATTGTTCCTTGTTCACGCACGATAATTGACTCATCGGCCATTGCAGGCACATAAGCACCGCCTGCTGTACATGAGCCCATGACTACCGCTATTTGAGGAATATTTTGCGCAGATAAATTCGCTTGGTTAAAGAAAATGCGACCAAAATGCTCTCTATCTGGAAATACATCTTCTTGTCTTGGTAAATTGGCACCACCAGAATCTACCAAATAGATGCAAGGTAGATTATTCTGTTCAGCGATAGTTTGTGCTCGTAAATGTTTTTTAACAGTTAGAGGGTAGTACGTACCACCTTTCACCGTTGCATCGTTTGCAACGATAATACATTCAACACCCGATACTCTACCAATACCTGCAATAACGCCAGCGCAAGGCACATAGTCGTCATAAACTTCCCAAGCGGCAAGTTGAGATATTTCTAAGAACGCACTATTTTTGTCAATTAATGCGTTAATACGTTCTCGCGGAAGTAGCTTACCTCTGTCGGTATGACGCTTACAGGCTTTTTCACCACCGCCTTGAGACAATTGACTGACTAAACGATTTAAGTCATCTACTTGCGCCTGCATGTGGGCGACATTCTCAGAGAACTCTTGGCTATTAACATTTATTTTTGAAGTAATCTTGGGCACTTATGCACCTCGTTTAATGGCTTTTTGAATACAAAATCGGTTTTATTTGGTTCTAATCTCGCAATGGCAATATCCGTGATGTCGCCTAAGTATAGACAACATCAATAACGACGACATTACCATTGCGCTAGTTTGCTTTAAAGCGACTCTTTGAACAGCTCACGACCAATTAGCATGCGACGTATTTCGCTGGTTCCTGCGCCAATCTCATAAAGCTTGGCGTCACGCAAGAGTCTGCCTGCAGAGTATTCATTGATATAACCGTTTCCACCTAACAATTGAATGGCATCTAATGCCATCTTAGTTGCTAATTCTGCGCTATACAAAATCGCACCAGCAGCATCCTTACGGGTTGTTTCTCCTCGGTCACATGAACGAGCAACTGCGTAGACATAAGCTCGTGCGGCATTCATTTGGGTGTACATATCAGCCACTTTACCTTGGACCAATTGGAATTCGCCAATGGATTGACCAAATTGCTTACGATCATGAATATAAGGAACGACTAGGTCCATGCATGCTTGCATGATCCCTAATGGGCCGCCTGATAAAACTAAACGTTCATAATCAAGTCCACTCATAAGTACTTTAACGCCACCGCCAAGTTCACCGACAATGTTCTCTGCGGGTACTTCACAATCTTGAAATACAAGTTCACAGGTATTTGATGAACGCATGCCCAATTTATCGAGTTTTTGTGCTTGTGTGAAACCAGGGAAATCTTTTTCAACGATAAATGCGGTAATACCGCGAGCACCAGCACTGGTGTCGGTTTTAGCGTAAATAATAAAGACGTGAGCATCAGGACCATTAGTAATCCACATCTTGTTACCATTGAGTACGTATTTATCGCCGACTTTATCAGCTTTTAATTTCATACTAACAACATCCGAGCCTGCATTAGGCTCGCTCATTGCTAAGGCTCCAATGTGCTCACCAGAAACTAGTTTAGGTAAGTATTTTTCTTTTTGAGCTTGCGTACCATTTTTTGCTAATTGGTTTACACATAGGTTTGAATGAGCTCCGTAGCTCAATCCAATGCCTGCAGAAGCTCTTGAAATTTCTTCCATAGCGACAGTGTGCGCAAGGTAGCCCATGTCTGAACCGCCGAACTCTTCACTTACAGTCACACCTAGCAGGCCCATATCGCCAAATTTTGTCCAGAGCTGATTAGGAAACATATTGTCTTCATCGGCTTTCTCAGCAAGAGGTGCTATTTCAGTTTGAGCGAAGTTGTATACGTGATCTCGAAGCATATCAATGTCTTCACCAAGACCGAAATTT
The DNA here is from genome assembly GCF_047250385.1 of Glaciecola sp. MF2-115. Taxonomy (NCBI): domain Bacteria; kingdom Pseudomonadati; phylum Pseudomonadota; class Gammaproteobacteria; order Alteromonadales; family Alteromonadaceae; genus Glaciecola; species Glaciecola sp. MF2-115. The sequence continues at coordinate 143,460 of NZ_JBLBVM010000056.1, read as the reverse complement.
AATGTTGGGTAGGGCGCATTCATAGGTTGTTACCTCTTTGCAATTCAGTTAATTCATCTTTACAACGTGCTTCCACGTCGTCCAGTTCATTCATCAGCATTTTTATGTCGTTTAATTGTTGATTCAGCACAGCTCTTTTTTGTTCTGTTAATGCCAACATTGTTTCTAGCTGCACTGCACTGTTAAGGTTGGTATCATACAAATCGAAAAGCGTTTTTATTTCTGCTAGTGAGAAGCCTAGTCGCTTACCACGAAGAATCAATTTTAGTCTGACTTTATCTTTCAAATGGTATATTCGACTCTGACCTTGACGCTCGGGCACTAAAAGTCCTTGTTCTTCGTAGAAACGAATAGAACGTGCAGTAATATCAAACAACTTTGACAATTCGCCAATTGAATATTGCTGTTGTTGAGACATGTCGATACCTTTTTTTCTTCTTAACCTTTACGTTAACGTAAAGCTGGGTTAACGTAAAGGTAAAGCAAAGTTAAGTTCAGATCAACAAAATTCAATCGAAACAACGCTTACTACTAAAGTAGGCTGTTAATTGGCCTAAGGTCATTTATAGTCTAGTAGTGGGTTATTTTATTAACAACAGGACAAATGTATGAGTGATTCAATTGTAATAGTGGCAGCAAAACGAACACCAATGGGTGGCTTTATGGGAGCTTTGTCGGCAGTTTCGTCAACAGAGTTGGGAGCAACTGCAATACAAGCTGCAATTGAAGGTATTGATTCTTCTGTCATTGATGAAGTGATAATGGGCTGCGTATTACCAGCGGGTCTAGGCCAAGCGCCAGCGCGTCAAGCAACTTTGGGCGCGGGTTTACCATTGGCCGCAGGTGCTACAACAATCAATAAGGTCTGTGGTTCAGGAATGAAAGCTATTATGCTTGCACATGACCTAATTAGTGCTGGAAGTGCAGAAGTCATCGTGGCTGGCGGCATGGAAAGCATGAGTAATGCACCGTACATCTTACCAAAAGCGAGAGCTGGTTATCGTATGGGACATGGTCAAGTAATGGATCATATGATGTTGGACGGCCTAGAAAACGCCTATGATGGCAAAGCAATGGGATGTTTTGCGCAGGATACAGCCGATTTAGAAGGCATAACAAGAGAGCAAATGGATGAGTTTGCGCTCAGTTCACTTTCAAAAGCAAGCCAAGCAATTGCCGACGGCGCATTTGTTGACGAGATTGCACCAGTCACGGTTTCCAGTCGCAGAGGCGATGTGATCGTTGACACAGATGAAGGCCCGGGCAATGCTAGACCCGAAAAGATTCCTGCTTTGCGCCCCGCGTTTAAAAAAGACGGCACAGTCACTGCAGCTAACTCAAGCTCTATTTCTGATGGTGCTGCAGCCCTAGTTGTCATGACAGCATCTAAAGCAGCGGCTCTAGGACTCACACCGCTAGCAAAAATTGTTGCTCATGCAACTAATGCTATTAAGCCTGAAGACTTTACCGTTGCACCAGTAGGAGCCGTTGAGAAAGTATTTTCAAAAGCAGGTTGGACTAAGGATGACGTTGACTTGTTTGAAATTAATGAAGCGTTTGCCATGGTCACGATGTTAGGTGTGAGTAAATTAGGCTTAGATCCAAGTAAAGTAAATATCAAAGGTGGCGCTTGCGCATTAGGACATCCAATTGGTGCCTCAGGTGCGCGAATCGTTGTTTCATTACTTCATGCCCTTAATCAAAAAGGCTTGAAAAAAGGTGTTGCCGCGTTGTGTATCGGTGGTGGAGAAGCGACCGCACTAGCAGTAGAAATGCTTTAAGCTTAAGCAGAAAGGCCTGATGTCGGCAACATACCAACGTCAGGCCTCGATTCCATCCTGAGCAAGATGTCCAAGATTAAATTGTCTAAGTTATTAAACTTACGTCATCGTGTATATTTTATCTAAGCAAGGGGTGATACTTCCACTTACCACCAGATAATTTTATTACACATTTCAGGTATTCTTTCTCGGAGCGCCAGTTAGTTTTATTCATCTTTACAGATACGCCTTGAAATAGTTCTTTGTTAGCAACTATTTTCGCATTTTTTTCAAAATCTACTTTTGCCTGACTTAATTCTTGTTCTGTTATTTCCAACCAATCGAGCAGATGTTTTTCAGATTCTATTAGGGCTTCAATTTTACTCACACTATTGTTAAGAGCGCTCGGTACGTTTTTAGATTTCATATCGCGCAGTTTTACTGTGTGATCAAAGCTGTTTTCGCGTAATTGTTTTAAGTAAACCAACAATGAATCATATCGTGTATTCAATTGGTTAAAGGCGTCACTAAAATCGATATTCAAGGCGCTCCCCGAAACTGCTCCCACTGTACCAGCGCTTATTGTCGAACCGCACTGAATTGAACTGGCAAACAAACTTCCCATCGGCTTGTCTGGTTCACCTATTGTTACTTTGCCTTTACAATTAACGCGTGAATAAGCCAGCTGTTTTCGAACATTCAGGTTTTTGCCAGCTTTTATATCAAGACCTTGACCATGTTGAACGAAGACTGATCCTTTAGCTGTTAACTTACAATCTTCTTCATTCATCTTACCCATTGCGCCTTCAGTGATAATAATATCACCGTCTGCTTGTATATTTGCTGATTCGACAAAACCGTTAATTGTGACGTCACCCGTAGCAATTACGTGCATACTCTCAGTGACATCACCGTTTACGATAACAGCACCATCGTAATTAATATTACCTGTACCCACGTTGACGCCCTTCGTTTGGAAAGTGTCATTAACTGTCATGATGTTTTTAGCGAATTTTGGCTGACCAGTCACGTCAGCGATAATGACGTTTTCATCTTCTGGACTAATTGATGTGTTCGCACCTAGTTTGATAGGAAGCCAATTGCCTTCTTTTGATTTGATTGGTTTACCTGATACAGTAAATCCAGTTCTTCCTTTGCTCGGTGGAACTCTTCTTGCAACGGCTATGTTTGCTTTCACGCATAAAATATCACCTAAATTACGCATATCGACTTTGTTATTGCCAGCTTCCTGAGGCTGTAAAATGCGCTCGAGGGCATTTGGAAAAATCGCTTTTATGTATGAAGGTTTACCATCTCTGGGAGGCAAACCTTTCGCAACAGTATCTGTGAATTCAAATCCACTGCCAACTTGAGATGCCTGAAAAAGGAGGCTTTCTACTCTTTTCTTACTAATACCGCGGCGAACACCATTTTCATGAAGCATTGCAATCACTTCTTCATAAGGTGGGATTGAACCATAGCAAGGTGATTCAACTACTAATTCAGCCTTCATTTCTTCATCTTTCAGATTGACCGTAAATTTAGCGTCCCTGACTTCGCCAACAACTTGTGTTTGTTCTTCAATACTATTTGCTTTTTTTGCGCCGTTGCTTCGTTCACATAGTGCTGAGATGCCATTTTCTAGAATGAAGACATCACGATATTCAGATGATTCAATGAAGGTTTTAAGCTCATTGGGCTGCAGAACGTCATCAATCAAAAGTGGATCGACTGTCGCAGTCAACTCTCTAGCGGATATGTCTAAGTTTAGCGTTACACCTTTCATATTGCGTATTTACACACCTTTTTACATTGTAATCATGTTTGCAGAGCTTAATGCTATGTTTTAACAGTAAACTTCACCTTTTACAATTCCTCTATATATCGAGTTATTGTCGTCAATAGTTTTAGTTTCTTTGCATCGTCGGCATATTTTTCTGCCAGCTCTGCTATTTCTAATTGGCATTCAGAAATAGAAAGACAGGTTTCTTTATTGTCGGTGGTAAACCTAGTTTTTCGATGTAACTGCCATTTATCCAGTTCTGATTGATCCAAAGTATTGGGATAATTCCTAGCTCTGTATCTCATTAATTGCTGTGCATATTCCGGGCTAGGGGCTCTATCCTGCCAAACTGAAAGTTGCTCTGGTTCGGCCTCTTTTATCTCTGCCATCCACTTTTTATCGGCTGAAGATGCGAATCCACGAGTGTAAAGTGAAGCATCTATGTCTAGCTCTTTATTGGGTCTTTGTTCGTCGTCGAAAATGTCAAATAACTTAGAATGAATGCTTGGAATACTTTTAATATAGTCTAGGTTTTTCAAACACGCTTCTCTGTCAATATTCAATCTTGCTGCATGTTCTGGTGTGAGTGTTTTTGCCGGCGCAACGAAAGGTGCTTTATTGATATGTACAAGTTTAATACCTGGTTTATTTGTTCCTTCAGGTAAGTCATCTTGCTTCGTATATAAGATCTCTTTGAGTTCGTTTGAGCTCATAGTTGCCAAAAGTGAAAGGTCGCTTGCTAAATCAAGACAAATAATGGCGTTTTTGTTACTTGGATGCATTGCCATAGGCAGGAACCAACTGCAGCACCCATGTGATGCTGACAACATTCCGCTGACATGTAGGAATGGTTTATGGTTCGCTATGTCAATATTTTGCATGACCGTATTTTTATTTCGTAAGGAGAAGTAAAAGTCGAATAACTTGCCTTGCTTCTGCTTAATGAGTTGGGCAAGAGCGATAGTTGCTTTTACATCAGAAACAGCGTCATGCGCCGATTCATGCGCAATGCCGTTTGCCGCAGTTAATTCCTCTAGTTTAAATGATGGGGAGCCATTTTCTTTTAAAGGCCAGTTAATGCCATCTGGTCTCAATGCATAACAAGCTCTCACCAAGTCTATGATGTCCCATCGACTATTCCCATTTTTCCATTCTCGCTCGTAGGGGTCATAAAAATTTCGATATCTTAGGAATCGTGTCACTTCATCATCAAATCTAATACTGTTATAACCAACAACACAGGTATCGGATTTTTCCATGACATTCGCTATTTTCCTTGCAAATTCTGCTTCAATATATCCATCTCTCAAACTTTGTTGAGGTGTAATGCCTGTCACAACGCACGCGATGGGGTTAGGCACATAATCATTAGGAATTTGACAAAAGTAGCTAATCGGATTCTCTATAATATTCAAATCCAAATCTGTGCGTATCGCTGCAAATTGACAGGGAAAGTCGTGTTTAGGGTCTACTCCCCAAGTTTCGTAATCGTGCCATAATAATGTAGGGCCTGAATAGGCTACTGATTCATCTCGACTGTTTTTTAAATTTGACATATCAACTAATATATCTTTAAAGCTGTCTTTGACTGAAGATGAGGACATTTTTTTTAATATTATCTTTTTATAATTCTAATTTGTTCCTACTTTATCATGACTTCGTCAACAATTGACCTGACCTAAAATATATTTTAAAAAGCATTGTTAGAATACTTGAGCTTAGTATTTGAATTTGTATCAGTTTGTTCACGAAATGTAGTTTAGACGTACTCTTATCGTTTAACGCTTTGAGTTGAAATTTTATACACGTTTAGAGTGACTTAGCGAACAGTGAAAGCCTAAGTTGTTGTATTTTATGGGTTTTTGGTTTTTTGTTTTAATGTCATTGTTTTTACTAAATATTACAAGCTATTACCATTTGTTTATTTTTAATACTATTTTTGTATAAGACTGGCGCAATCATTTTGATGATATCAATTAAGCGCTAGCTAAAATCTACCTTTCGTATTTTCAAATATTTTTTCGAGTCAAGGTTTCGTTTTTATAGTTAGTTTCGTTATATGAACTATTGAACTTTTACAGCTATTATTCAAAGGTCATTTTTAATTAGGAAGCCGTTATGCGCGAAGAAATAAAAATGGAGTCAGACCCTTACTTTCATAACACCAATAGTGGACTGTCACACTTAAGTGAAGAACTAGATACCAGCATTGTTCCATTCTTTTCAGTTAGAAAACTGCGTCTTATTTACAATGAATTACATTGGAGCAGAGATTTTGAATATCATACATTTGACGCCTTTGAGCACCAAGTAATGTCCTCAGCGACGCCTCAGTTAGAGTTGAATAAGTGGCAAGCAATATCATCTAGACGATAATTGTTTAGCTACAATTTGAAGCTCTATTCAAAAGATACTAACAATTAAATTGAGTAAAAAGCGTTAAGGGCATTCGTTCTTGACGCTTTTCTTTTATGGACAAATCGTTCGTCAATGCTTAAGGTTGCTCTTTATTTGCATGGAGCTAATCAATGAAACACTTTCCAAAATTACTCTCTACTATCGCGCTTAGCCTTGCTATGGGCTTTACATCCGCGGCCAGCATGGCTAATCATCATAAGGATGTTGAACATCAAAAAGAGATGCAAAAGCAAAAAGAGATGCAAAAGCAAAAAGTATCTATCGCTATTCATGGCGGTGCAGGAACGATAAGTAAGGCAAATCTTAGCAGTGAACAAGAAGCCGAATTTCGCAAAACGCTGAAAGAAGCACTTATGATTGGACATGCATCATTACTAGCGAATGAAGATGGCGCGTTGGCCGTCATAAAAACGGTTCAACACTTAGAGAATTCGCCACTTTTCAATGCTGGTGTTGGTGCCGTTTATACTTATGATGAGACTCATGAATTAGATGCTTCAATTATGCATGGTAAAGACAAGAACGCAGGGGCTGTTGCGGGTGTGAAAACCATAAAAAGCCCAATTGCTGCTGCTAATCTTGTGATGAACGAGTCGGTTCATGTGATGTTGAGTGGCGAGGGCGCTGAATCTTTTGCATTTAAACATGGCTTAGAAAAGGTAAGTAATAAAAGTTTTGATACGCCACATCGATTGGAAGCATTGAAGAAAGCTAAGCTAGCAATTCAAGAGGACGAACAGGCCTTTTATCAACACCCTGAGCATGCTGATTATAAATTTGGCACCGTGGGTGCTGTAGTGCTCGATGCAAAAGGGAACCTAGTAGCTGGAACCTCGACTGGGGGAATGACGGCCAAGCGCTATGGTCGCGTTGGTGATTCCCCAATCATCGGCGCTGGTACTTTTGCAGATAATGAAAGTTGTGCTGTTTCTGGAACCGGTCACGGAGAGTATTTTATTCGCTTCAACGTAGCCTCCGATATCTGCGCTCGAATGAAATACCAAAATATTAGTTTAGAGCAAGCTGCGAATGATGTTGTAAATAAAGTATTGAAAGGTGCCGGTGGTACTGGCGGTATTATTGCAGTCGACAAAGATGGAAATATTAGCATGCCATTTAACACAGAAGGAATGTACCGAGGTAGCGTCGATACTGAAGGCAATATTTATATTGGGATCTACGGAGACGAATAGCCAAAAAGCACCGCTTCTGTTAATCTTAATGCACATGGACAAGCTATTTCACATGCTTGTCCGCTTCATCTTCAAATAAAAATGAACTCAAATAGATACTAGCCGTAAATATCCCATGCAATTCAAATTAAACAATGCGCTTGAAAAGTGCTTAATCAAAGATCGTTTTCCACTAAGAAGGCAATATCAAAAGTTAGAGAAGCTCCCAGACAATGACGAGAAAATTTTAGCCTTTGAACGGTTTTTAAATAAAGTTGATGAGTCTCAACGAGCACGTAAAGGGCGTGAAGATGCTATTCCAAAAATCGAATACCCAGATTTACCTGTTTCTGACAAACGTGAAGATATTAAAGAGGCGATTGCGGCCCATCAAGTAGTCATCATTGCGGGTGAAACTGGCTCAGGTAAAACAACGCAGATCCCTAAAATGTGTTTAGAATTAGGCCGGGGAATTGATGGTTTTATAGGACATACACAACCTAGGCGACTCGCGGCTAGAAGTGTCGCCAACCGTATCGCTGAGGAATTACACTCGGAGTTAGGAAAAGAGGTTGGTTTTAAAGTTCGCTTTAGTGACAATGTGGGTGAAAACAGTCATATAAAATTGATGACAGATGGTATTTTGCTGGCTGAAATTCAGCAGGATAAATATTTAAATCAGTACGATACGATTATTATTGATGAAGCACATGAACGAAGCCTAAATATTGATTTTTTGTTAGGTTACTTCAAACAACTACTGCCTAAGCGCAAAGATTTAAAACTCATCATTACATCGGCAACTATCGATCCAGAGCGTTTCTCCAAACATTTTTTCGACGCACCGATAATTCAAGTGAGTGGACGCACATATCCGGTAGAAATTCGTTATAAAGAACCGGGCGGGGAATTTGCTGACGCCGAAAATAATAGCCTCAAAAACACAGGCAAAAACAACGAGCAAGACGAGCAGGATCAAACTACCGCAATATGTGAAGCGGTGGACGAACTATTTCGCGAAAAACCCGGGGATATATTAATTTTCTTAAGTGGCGAGCGGGATATACGTGATACGCAAGATGCTTTATCTAAACGTCAGTATCGCAATACAGAAATTGTTCCACTATACGCTAGGCTTTCGGCTGCTGAACAGAATCGTATATTTCAATCACACGGGGGCAGACGGATTGTACTAGCTACCAACGTCGCCGAAACTTCTCTAACCGTGCCGGGCATCAAGTATGTCATCGATCCTGGCTTAGCACGCATGTCACGATACAGCCATAAGAGTAAAGTACAACGGCTACCAATTGAAGCAATATCACAAGCATCCGCAAACCAGCGTGCAGGTAGGTGTGGTAGGGTATCTGACGGTATTTGTATTAGACTTTATTCTGAGCAAGATTTCTTATCACGGCCAGAATTCACCGATCCAGAAATAATAAGAACACATTTATCCAGCGTCATTTTACAAATGCTAGCGTTGGGCTTAGGTGAAGTGAGTCAATTCCCATTTATTCAGCCTCCAGATAACAAAAACATCAATGATGGTATGAAGTTACTCGAAGAACTTCAAGCTATACAACGAAAGCAACACCGATATGTATTGACACAATTGGGCCGCAAAATAGCACGACTGCCAGTTGATCCGCGTTATGCAAAAATGGTTGTAGAGGCCGGTGAAAGAGATTGTGCGAAAGAAGTCATGATTATCACGGCAGGGCTCAGTATTCAGGACCCTAGAGAACGACCTCAAGATAAAAAACAAGCGGCAGATGAAAAACACAGTGAATTTGCTGATGCCGACTCAGACTTTATTTCATTACTAAACCTGTGGAAAGCGTTCAGCGAAAACCAAAAGGCATTGTCCAATAGCCAGTTAAGGAAATGGTGTAAGCAGTATTTTGTGCATTACATGAGAATGCGTGAGTGGCAAGACATTGTTAGCCAAATGAAAAAGTCATTAGTTGAAATTGGATATCGACTCAATAGCACTGAGCCAAGTTATGAGGCTATCCACACAGCGATCGCTACGGGCTTGCTTTCCCAAGTTGGATTTAAAGATAAGAACAGGGAATACCTAGGCTCGCGCAACACGCGGTTTATGATTTTCCCTGGCTCAGGCTTAAGCAAATCAAATCCTAAGTGGATTGTCTCAGCGGAATTGGTTGAAACATCGAAATTGTTTGCTCGAAATGTCGCTAGAATAGACCCTGTTTGGCTTGAATCAATTAGTCAGCACTTGGTTAACAAAACATACTCAGAACCGCACTGGAGCAAGAAAAAAGGCGCAGTACAAGCCTACGTTAATATAAATTTGTTTGGCTTGCCTATTGTTGCTAAGCGTTTAGTTAACTACTCTCAGATTGATCCGATTGTGTCTCGTGAAATCTTCATTCGAGAGGCTTTGGTTGCAGGGCAAACGTCAATGAATTACGCTTTTTTAAGGAAGAATCAAGCCCTAATTGAAGAAGTAGAAACCCTAGAGCAAAAGTCTCGTAGACGTGATTTACTTATTGATGAAGATGACTTGTGTGACTTCTACCAACAAAAACTACCCGCTGAGATATGTAATGAAGTCCAGTTTAAAAAATGGTGGAAGATAAACAGCAACAAAACACCTGACTTACTTGATTTCTCTATTCAAGAACTTCTAAAGAAAGATGCTTCATCCATCAGTAAAACTGATTTTCCTGATGAATGGAAACAAGGTAATTTAAGGTTGCAGCTAACATACGTTTTTGAGCCTAAAGCCAACAACGATGGTGTGAACATCCACATCCCACTACCAATCTTAAATCAATTAGAAAATGTAGGTTTTGATTGGTTAGTTCCTGGGTTTCAACATGAGTTGGTCGTTGCATTAATAAAATCGTTACCTAAAAAGTTGCGCAGAAATTTTGTTCCAGCTCCTGACTTTGCTACTGCATGCTTATCTGAAATTCAAGCAAAAGATAAGCAAGGACTTCCACAAAGTTTACGTTTCGCCTTAGCGAGGAAATTACACCGAATGACGGGTGTGCCAATAAGCGAAGAGGACTTTTTGGATGCCGAGTTGCCGAACCATCTTCAATTTAATTTCGTTGTGGTAGACAACGAAGGTCATACTCTCAATATTGGGAAAAACCTTGCCGATTTACAAGGAAAGCTCAAAGGAAAAGTGAAGGAGACGCTTGAATCTGTGGCGACGCCAGAACTTGAGCGTCAGAACTTAGAATCATGGGACTTTGAAAGTTTGCCAAGTGCATTTGAGCAAAAACATGCTGGTTTTAAGATTAAGGCATATCCAGCCTTGGTGAAAAAATCAAACAAAGTAGACATCGTATTATTTGATAATCAACAAGAAGCGGATAAAGCTCATCGTTTGGGTGTATATCAACTAATTAAAAACACGGTGCCATCGCCTTTAAAGTTCTTACAACAAAAGCTTCCTAACAAGGCAAAACTAAGCCTGTACTTCAACCCATTCGGACAAATTAATATTTTAATTGATGACATCATTATGGCGTCCATCGACCAGTTAGTGCGAGAATTTGAGCAGAAAAAGCAAGCACAGATACGAGACAAAGATGACTTCACTCTAGCCTGCGATCTGGTGCGAGAGAATATTAATGATCTGGCTTTACAGATAGCGAACAAAATAGAAGTAGGATTAACGACGGCTCATAACATTCAAAAACAGTGTAAAGGGAATATCCCTCTGAATATGCTGAATAACCTAGGTTCGATAAAAAGTCAGCTCAATTTACTTGTATACAAGGGCTTTGTCTTTGATTTTGGTTATAAAAGATTGGACGACTGGAATCGCTACGTTGCTGCTCTTAATCAACGACTAGATAAATTGAAAGTGGACACTAACCGAGACAGACTCAATCAATTGGATGTTGATAAAGCGCTTGCTAAGTATGAAGAGACTAAAACAAAGCTGTTAAAGAGTGGGGGAGATTTAAGCCAACTTGATGAAGTAAAATGGATGATTGAAGAGTTCAAAGTCTCGCTATTTGCACAACAACTTGGTACTAATATTCCAATATCCTTAAAACGCATTAGTAACCGTTTGAGCGAATTTTAGCGATTTTGTTGACTTATCAACCTCAGCACAATATAAATGTAGGTAAGTTGCTAAAACAATAATGTCTGGAGTTTAAAATGTTAGCCTACGACGATAAGCGCAATTTCTACAGAATGATGGTCAATTCACCTTGTGAACTCTCACTATTAGATGATCCTGCACAGCGAACCATTCCAGCCATTTGCAAAGATATTAGTGCGACCGGAATGTCACTAGAAATAGAACAGCCAGCCATGGAAATTGGTACCTTATTAGATGTGTCCATTGAATCTAATAGCGATCAAATACCGTCTCTAAGTGCCAAAGCGAAAGTATTAAGATGCACTGCCGAAACCGAAAATAGCTGTTTACTTGGTGTAGAAATTAGTGAAATGAAATAAGAAGTGACATTCACTTCTTATTTTTAAATCATTCCAGCATATGCATTTCATGTCCCCATAATTGTGGGAAGTGCTTGATGCTTCTAAACTTTACAGACTAATCCTTTCAGATAGTACCCTTCAGGAAAATTCCCACTAACAGGATGATCTTCACTTTGAGCTAATCTCTGCACAAAGTAGACATCACGCTGAGCATCCAAAGCGGCGTCTGCGACTATCTTTTGAAATAGGTCTTGTGGCATCAGACCTGAACAGCTAAACGTTAACAGGGTGCCATTTGGGTTTAGTAGAGATAATGCCAAACGATTAATGTCTTTATAGCCGCGAGAAGCTTTATTTAAATTATGCTTGCTGTCTACAAATTTTGGCGGGTCAAGGACGATCACATCAAAGCTTGTGCCTGCCTCTTTATATTCTCTAAGTAGCTCAAACACGTCGCGCTTCAAATGACTAACTTTGCTTTCATCTAAACCATTGATGGCAACATTTTTAGCACTCAGATCCAATGCTGATTGCGACGCATCAACGTTGATTATTTCGCTCGCGCCTGCAGCCAAAGCATATAAACCGAAGGTACCTGTAAAACTAAAGCAGTTTAGAACGCTTTTCCCAGCGCAATAAGAAGCCGCTATTCGTCTGTTTTCGCGTTGGTCTAAATAGAAGCCAGTTTTGTGACCATTGATTAAATCAACGCAAATCTTTACACCATTCTCTTCAATTACTACCGTGTCGGGGAGTTCACCATGAAGCGTTTGGACGAGCGGTGTCAGACCTTCTTTTTTGCGAACATCAACATCGCTGCGCTCATGGATAATGGCATCTGGAAATAATTGTAAAATAGCCCATTGAATTTTGCTTCGATGCTTCTCAGCGCCAGCACTTAATAACTGAACAACAAACACATTAACGTAAACATCAATAGTGATACCCGGCAAACCATCGGCTTCAGCGGCAATCAGTCTGAATGCATTGGTCTTATGTTTACTGAGTATTTCTTGTTTTCGCGCCAAGGCATTTTCAAGTTTGCGTTTAAAGAACACATTATCGATCACTTCAGCTTTGGTAAACGACCATACACGCGCTCGAATTTGTGATTCAGGAGAAAATGCAGCTTTAGCCAACCATGTACCATCGTTTGCAAGTACATCGACTGTATCGCCGGATTTCATTCTACCTTCTGTTCTTTCTATCGCGCCTTCAAATATCCAAGGGTGGCGACGAAGCATAGATTTTTCACGTTCTAACTTTAGTATGATGGCAGGCATTAGATTGTTTTCTCATATTCGTGGTCGGTTGCTAGATCCGATGATGATGCCGCTTCTCGCGCTAAATCATCAACTTCTTCATTTTCTGCTTGTCCTGAATGGGCCTTTACCCAATGCCAGTTCACTTTGTGTTTATTCACGGCTTCATCCAATTGCTGCCACAAATCTGCATTTTTTACTGGTTTTCTATCAGATGTACGCCAGCCGTTTTTCTTCCAATTATGGATCCACTGATTGATACCGTTCTTCACATATTGACTATCGGTGTACAGGTCAATCTCGCAAGTTTCTTTTAAACTATTAAAAGCAGCAATCGGGGCTAGTAACTCCATTCTATTGTTTGTGGTCAAAGCATAGCCTTTGGAGAGTCTTTTTTTATGTCCCTTAAAAATCAATAAGGCACCGTATCCGCCGGGTCCGGGATTGCCCAAACAGGATCCATCGGTGTAAATGGTGAGTTTTTTCATATTTATGGTGAATTCTGATTGTCTGCTGTAAGTGCTGCGAAGTATACTAGCCAGTATGATAATTAAAAGAAGTTTTGTATGCGCCAAATAGTATTAGACACAGAAACCACAGGTATTAACCCAAAAGAAGGGCACAGGATCATCGAGATTGGTTGTGTTGAAATGGTTAATCGCAAACTAACGGGCAATACTTATCACGTATATATCAACCCTCATCGTGAAATTGAAGAAGAAGCTATCGCGGTGCATGGCATTACCAATGAATTTTTGAAGGATAAACCTGCTTTCAAACAAATTGCAGAAGAGTTTATCGAATTTATTAGAGGTGCTGAATTAGTCATTCACAACGCGCCATTTGATATTGGCTTTATGGATCATGAGTTTTCACTGAATAATAGTTCGATTCAGAACACCAGTGAAATTTGTACGGTGCTAGATACTTTGGCGCTAGCTAGAGAAATGCGTCCAGGGCAAAAAAACAATTTGGATGCACTTTGTCGGGTTTATGGTGTAGATAATACCCATCGAACTTATCATGGAGCATTGCTCGATTCCGAAATTCTCGCGGAAGTCTACTTATGGATGACAGGTGGGCAAACTGCCATGAGTTGGGCTCATGAATCTGAAGGCTCAGATCCTAAAAATAAAAATGCACCAAGAGCAGTTAATATTGAAGGATCCTTAAAGGTTGTTAGGGCCTCTGCCGATGAACTAGATAATCATGAGGCATACTTAGATAAAATTGAAAAAAAATCTCCAGAAGTGGTTTGGCGTAGCTAAGCCAAACAATACAAATATTTTGCATAATTTCCACGCAGTCTCAATGGTCGCGTGGCTAGCCTTATTCGCCTCCCAAAGCTACGCTCAAGACGATACAATTGCTGAGCGCGATCTCTTGATGCAAACCCCTGAACAAGTTAAAGAAAAGAAGAAAAGGACCAATCCACCAATTGTGGAGCTAGGAACCGAGTTTCAAAACGGTATACTTTTTCTAAACAATCGCTTCAGAGTAGATAACGATGTTGATGAAGTCACTATGGTGTTCTTCAGAGAAGAAGGTTCAGCCCCAATAGTGCTTGTGCGGCCCGACGGTTCCAAGTTATTCATCGAAAGTGATGACACTGATCCTAATGTTCGTTGGTATGAAACACAAACATATGACATGATCTCAATAAAAAAACCTATGCCTGGACCGTGGCAAGCCGTTGGTGACATCCTAGAAGGCAGCAAGGTGATGGTCATCGCCGATATTATTCTTGAGGCTGAGCCCATTCCAAGTAATATCTATTCAGGCGAAATAATCAAGCAAACAGCAATTTTGAAGAACGATGGTAAACAAGTCGATTTCTCACCATTCAGAGACGTCGTCAGTTTAAGTATTGATTTTGTTAGCAGCAATAATCCCAATTATGAGAATTTCGGATTAGGTTCTAGAACGATTGCTAAATTTAAGGATAATGGTCAAGGCCTTGATGAGGTTGCGGGTGATGGCGTGTTTACTGGGCAATTTAATTTAAGTATACCTAGCGGTGAATGGCGCCCAACATTTAGTATTCGAACGCCGATGTACAACCGAGAGCAAATTAATGAAACGGTTTTATTGCATCCGAACCCAATCATAATTGATGTAAAAATAGATGAAACAAACGAAGCCGAGCATATTATTACCGTAGACACAGATGCTCAGCACATTAAGCTTGATTCATTATTGCTTGATGGCAAAGTGAAACATCCAAATGGTCAAATGGACAATGTCACCTTAACCGAAACATCTGACGCTTTAAAAATAATAAAAATTAAGAATGATAGTTTTGGCATATACCGTATCAAATTAACTGCATTTGCTACTACTGTTGATGGTAGAGAGGTGATTATCGATGTGCCTGAACGAACCTTTGTCACAATTCCTCCACCTGAGCCTGAGCCAGAACCGATCGCCGAAACAACCTCAATTACAGAGCAAGCGCCGTTAGTTATCTCCGCGCCGAAAGACACTTGGACAACCTTGGATACGATTAATACCATCATTGCTATTAACTTATTTATTTTCGTATTTGGCGGCTTGGGTATTTATCTAGTTTTGAATAAGCGTAAATATCCGAATGATCATGTTATGTTGCGCTGCAAGCAGTCGTGTTTGGCTCTATTGGATAAGCTTAAAAATATGAAAAAGAAGAAGGCAGATCCTGGAGACGAAGATAATTCGTAAAAATAGTAAACAAGATAGTTATTTTTTGCCTGTTTTTTCAGCAAGCAAACAATGTTTTTAAAAAAGCGGTTGACTAGGCACAAATGAAACCGTATTATCTGCGCCGCAATGTAGGGACGGGCTAGAGACCGAATCCGTAACTCATTGATTTAGCTTGTTAAAGCGGAGTGGTAGTTCAGTTGGTTAGAATACCGGCCTGTCACGCCGGGGGTCGCGGGTTCGAGTCCCGTCCACTCCGCCAACAACAAGTTTTATGACGCTATATGCGGAGTGGTAGTTCAGTTGGTTAGAATACCGGCCTGTCACGCCGGGGGTCGCGGGTTCGAGTCCCGTCCACTCCGCCATTCGTCATAAAATACGCTAAATGCATACCACTGCGGAGTGGTAGTTCAGTTGGTTAGAATACCGGCCTGTCACGCCGGGGGTCGCGGGTTCGAGTCCCGTCCACTCCGCCATTTATGTCTATTCAAGACGTAAATCAAACAATATCAAAAAAGCCTCAGCTAAACTTGTAGCCATGCTAGAAGCATGTAAACTACTTGCATATTTTCATAATCCAATTTTAATTGATGCCTACACCTCTATTTAAATGCCAAAATATCTGTAAGCAATATTCAGATGCTAGCAATACGCTGCAAATTCTTAATAATGTAAATTTATCGATTGTTGCGGGTGAGAAAGTCGCAATCCTAGGAGCTTCCGGCTCAGGTAAAAGCACACTTCTTCATATATTGGGTACTTTAGACCGCCCAGATTCTGGTGATGTTTTTTACAAAGATGAAAGTTTATTCACAAGATCTAAAAAACAGCAGGCTAAGTTCCGTAATTCTGAGCTAGGCTTTGTTTATCAGTTCCATCACTTACTGCCTGAGTTTAGTGCTGCTGAAAACGTGGCTATGCCTCTTTTTATAAAAGGAGATAATCGTAAAGGGGCTTTAGAGAAGGCTGGTAAGTTATTAGCTCGCGTTGGATTGCAAGATAGAGAGCATCATCGACCTCATCAACTCTCAGGCGGTGAAAGACAACGTGTAGCAATTGCTCGAGCGCTTATTAATCAACCGGCAATGATTTTTGCAGATGAGCCGACTGGTAACCTCGATGATAAAAATACAGAGTCAATTTACGATTTAATCAGTGATATTAATGATGAGTTTAAAACCTCATTCTTATTAGTGACACATGATGTACAACTTGCCAAAAAAATGGACAGGATAGTATATCTTGAAAATGGTCATTTACGTGAGTTGGAGAAAGACTAGTATGCGTTTCTCCTTAGCTTGGACATTTGCTAATAAATTTAGGCAAAGTAAACAGCAAAGTGGCTTCATATCATTTGTGTCTGCATCATCTACCGCTGGTATTGGTTTAGGGTGCTTTGTGCTGATACTACTGCTCTCGGTAATGAACGGTTTTGAAAAAGAGCTTCGGAATACGCTTTTATCCTACATTCCTCACGCTGAATTTATCGCCGCTAACCCTGAAGGGATATACTTAGATAAACAGATCAAAACTCAGGCAGAGGCCGACCCTAGGGTGTTGAGTTTAGTTTCTTACACCAAGGCCTCAGGCTTGTTACAAAATGGCACTAAAATGAAGTCTGTTGAAATTCAAGGTGTTGATAGTGACTATTTGCAACATAAACCTTCGCTAACAGTCCCGCCAACAGCGTTTGAGAATGATGAGAACGGTGTTTATTTAGGTGCCGGGGTTATTAAAAAGTTAGAGATTTCAATTGGCGATAAAGTCCAACTGTTACTTCCATCTGCAACTCAAGATCTATCATTTGCCGCACCAAAAGTTATATGGCTCACAGTCTTGGGAGAGATCTCTTTAGGCGGGGAAGCAGACGATTTTGTTGGCATTATGAATAAGCAAACACTTTCGCTTGCTTTAGGTGTGACATATGGTGCAACACACGTTGAATTCCAACTAGCGGATCCCTTCATGGGGCGTCAAATTGTTAGAGAATACGGTATGGCATTCAACCAGTCGGTCTACATGTCAGATTGGACATTAACTAACGGCCATTTATATCAAGACATTCAATTAGTCAGAACTGTGGTCTACATCACTTTAACTTTAGTGATTTGTGTTGCTAGTTTTAATATTGTTTCATCTTTAGTGATGTCGGTAAAAGAAAAAACCAGTGAAATAGCCATGTTAAAAACAATGGGGGCACAAGACGGTTTTATTCGAAGCATTTTTGTTATTAAAGGTTTAATTAATGGTATTTATGGTGCTAGCTTGGGAACACTACTCGGTGTTTTAGCATCAATTTACTTGAATCAAATAACGGGATTTATCGAAGCTGTGTTTGGATTTCAAGTATTAGCTGATGGTATCTACTTTATTAATTACTTACCTGCAGAACTACAAGTGATTGATGTGGTCGCTACGTTTTTAGTTGCTGTGGTTTTGTGTGTCATTGCCACGCTTTATCCCGCATCAAAGGCCGCTAACATTCATCCCGCAAGCGCATTGCAATAAAAAAGGCCTTCATATGAAGGCCTTCGTTTAATCCAAATTAAAACGCTTACTCGATAACACTCTTTTTATTAGCCAGCGTTCTATCATGATAAATCTCTTCATCCAATTCGCCCTCGGTTTTCGCAACGATGGTAGCAATTGTGCTATCTCCCGTAACGTTAACTACCGTGCGTGTCATATCAAGTAATCTATCTATACCAATGATAAGCGCAATTCCTTCAACAGGGAGGTTCACTTGTTGCAATACTAGGGCAAGCAATATCAAGCCAACGCCAGGAACACCTGCCGCACCGATAGAGGCGAGGGTGGCTGTTAACACGACCATTAGCAAATCAATCGTTGAAAGGTCAACGTTGTAAGCCTGAGCGATGAATACCGTCGCTATACCTTGCATAATGGCTGTACCATCCATATTGATGGTAGCGCCAAGTGGCAAGGTGAATGATGAGACAGAGCGACTAAC
Source organism: Glaciecola sp. MF2-115 (assembly GCF_047250385.1). NCBI lineage: Bacteria > Pseudomonadati > Pseudomonadota > Gammaproteobacteria > Alteromonadales > Alteromonadaceae > Glaciecola > Glaciecola sp. MF2-115. The sequence goes on along the minus strand of NZ_JBLBVM010000056.1, from coordinate 124,984 downwards.
ACCAAGCTTTTGTCTCGCTGTTGCTATCGTCAATGGAAGCGTTGCACTGCTGCTTGCAGAGCTGAATGCAAACATGGCGACTTCTTTCATTTTTGACAATAAGATAAGAGGGTTTAATCCAGTGATTATTTTCAATAACAACGGATAAACAATCACGGCATGCAATATGAGGACGAACAACACATTTACAAAATAATTGATAATGGCAAAGATAGCACTAGAGTCGACTTCAGCTGCAAGCTTGGCTAGTAAACAAAATACACCGTATGGTGCAAAGTTCATAACGATAGTCACTATTTTCATAATGACTTCGTTAACGTCGTTAAAGAAACTAGTCAAACGTTTACCTGCTTCACCTGCATGAGTCATAGATATGCCAAACAGGATTGCAAATACAATGATTGGGATCATTTGGCCTTCCGCCATGGCACTAATCGGGTTACTTGGCACCATATCGATGATCACTTGCACAAAGCCAGGTGATTCTTTTGGAACAAATTCTGCGGTTGAAGGCGGTGGCGTGAAGCCAACACCTGGTTTGAACAATAATGCCGAAGCCATGGCAAAAGTGACGGCGACAAATGTCGTTAACATATAAAGAGCGATGGACTTACCACCCAATCTACCCAACTTAGAAGGGTCACTTAAACTACTTGTTCCACACACTAAAGATACGAATACCAAAGGCACTACGAGCATTTTTAATGCGTTAACAAAAATCTTACCTCCTGCGTGAAATATACCTTCTACGAAAAATCCATACGTAGAAAACGTCATTGAGAATATATTGAAATCAAGATCTCCTATAAGATAGTTACCAACTTGCAGGAGAACACCAATCACGATTCCGGCGATCATGCCGATAAAGATCTTGGTGGTTAAACTTAGTTTTGTTTCGTCTTTGGACATGTATAGACCTTTTTTATTTTCGTTATATGTCTGTATACCCAAAGACTACCAATTCTTGAGTCAAAGCTAAACATATTTTGTTTTGGTGACCTGTTAATTGGCTAATTTACTAGCGAAGAACTCAGTAGGGTATTTAAATGAAGGCGTTAATAAAATTTCTAGCAGTGTGCACGACCTCGATTATGCTTTTTGCATGTGGCGGCGGTGATTCTCTTACCAGAGATGGCAGCGGTACTGGAGGCGGTACAACACCAGATCCAGATCCAGTTGTTACGTATTCAGTTGCAGTGAGCATTGCAGATGCACAAGGCAATGCTGTAAATGAAGTCAGCGAGGGTAATCCTTTAGTTATTACTACAACAGTGACGGCTACAAACGGTGGAGCCGTTAATGACGTATTAGTTACTTTTAGTTTGTCAACAGACACCTTGGCCTCATTTGATAACGATACAGGTACTGCCTTAACGGATGCAAACGGCGTGGCGGTTATCGGTTTAGTTGTTGGTGAATCGCGTGGTGATGGCGTTGTAAGCGCAACCATTGACGCAGGTGCTTCTGGTACAGTTGGCTTTAGTTCAGCTGGTACGCAACAGACACAAGTGGTTCCCGCTTCGCTTGAACTATTTGCTAGTCAAATTCAAATGGTGTCAAGCGGTGAAGAAAAAGTTGAGTTGATTGCAGTTGTAAAAAACGAGCAAAACGTATTATTAGAGGGTGTAGCAGTTTCATTTTCAGCAGACAACGGAGCCTCAATTGAAAATGTAGTCGGTATCTCAAGAGCTGACGGAAAGGCAACTGCAACATTAACAACAGAAAACAATAAAATTAATAGAGAGATAAACGTTACCGCTAGTACGTCTACCTTATCTGATTCATTGGTAGTGGAAGTTGTTGGCACTAGGGTTGATGTTAATGGTGCAAATTCAGTCATTATTAATGATACAGCGACTATTACTATTAACTTATTTGATTCATTCAGTCAGGGAATATCTGGTCAAGAACTTACGTTAACAACAACGATTGGTGAACTAGACAAGCAGACTGTAACTACTGGTCCGAATGGGCAAGCAACCGTTGTGTTTGAGGCATCAAGCGCAGGCGAGGGGCTCATAACAGCCACCGTTGCTGATCCAAATGGTTCTTTCAAAGAGACCAGTGGAACGCACGAGGTTGTGGTACAACAAGATGATTTTACTTTCTCGTCTTTACCTGACGAAGAAATACCATTGGGAGACAATCAAGATATATCAGTCCGATGGTTCAAAAACAATGCAGCGAATGTCGGCGCGAATATTACTTTGACGACTTCTCGCGGGACAATAGCAGTGCCAACTGTTGCAACAGATGCGAATGGTATTGCTACGTTTAGTATCAGCTCAGATTTTGCCGGCCCAGCATCAATATCAGCTATCAGTACTGAAGCAGATGCTGATGGAAATAGAGTGTCAGCACGAGCTAATATTGAATTTATTGCAGAAGTTGTTGAGAGTGTATTTGTTGACGCTACCCCTGACCTTATTGGCCCTGATGGACAAACAAGCACAATCAGTGCAGTTGTTCGAGACCCAAGTGGAAACTTAGTTAAAGGTAAAGTTGTTGACTTTACTTTGATAGATTCGAGTGGCGGTAGCATCTTTCCAAATAGCGCAGAGACTGGCAGTAACGGTGTTGCAACGACAGTTTATACCTCAAATGCAGTCAGTCCTGAAAATGGTGTAATTGTGGAAGCAACTGCTGATTCGGTTACCGGAAGTGTTGAACTAACTGTCGGTGATAGGGCGTTTGATATATCTATTGGTACTGGTAATGAAGTTATCTCACAAGATGGCACCACATATATCAAAGAATTTGCCGTTTTCGTTAGCGACTCTGTTGGTCGTCCAGTTGAAAATGCTTCCCTAACAGCATCTGCAACACCTGTTAAATTTGTGGATGACGGCCGCTACTTCAAAGGCTTATGGTCTTGGAATGATATTTTGGAAGTATGGCAAGTTAATTACTCGGTGCCGGAAGGTTGTTTAAATGAAGACCTTAATAACAACGGTCGCCTTGATGCTGGCGAAGACACGAATGGAGACGATGAGTTAACGCCAGGTATTGTAGGGACAATTAGCTTTAAGGGTGGTGTTGCACAGACTGATGCTTCTGGTCAAGTAACATTAGAGCTGCGTTATCCAAAGCAGTTTGCCGTGTGGACCGGTGTTGAGGTTACAGTATTTGGTCAAAGCTCAGGTAGTGAGGCTAGAGATAGCCAAACATTAACCTTACCGATTGCTAGCACAGACGTGAACAGAGAAGACAGTATGCCGCCAGCAAACCCATTTGGTAGCTCGACGACTTGTTCAAACGCAAACTAAGTCAGACTGAATTAAAAAACCCCGCCTAGTGAGCGGGGTTTTTTGTGTTTAAAATCTTGGAACACTGTCGATATCAAAACCATTCATCATTCTAATTACGGTATTAGACAGCTTTTGTGACAATCGTTAAGATTGGAAAGGATAAACACTCCCAAGCCCCAAAATTTGCGTCAATTCATCAAGCGCGGTGCGCGATTCAATCAACAGTTGTGGATCAACAAGATCATCAACCAGCAACTCATCCCGATAATGTTTATTTACCCACGCACACAAGGTTTCGTAAGTCTTATCATTAATAAAAGTGTTGGGGTTAACTTTCGATTTTTCTAACTCAGTCATTGCCACACGAAGTCTCAAACAAGCTGGCCCACCGCCATTTTGCATGCTTTGTTTCACATCAAAGAAGTGAACTTCTTTAATTGGCGTGTCTTGTGTAATCAGCTTGGCCAAATAAGTGGATACTGCCTCATTATTCTCACACTCTTTGGGGGCGATTATCGCCATGTTTCCGTTTGGAAGGCGAATTACTTGAGTATTGAATAAGTAAGTTTTTACAGCGTCAGATACAGAAACTTCATTATCTGGCACTTCAATAAAGTGGAAATCGTCGGAACCAAATTTATCCAGAATCTCCGCTTTCATTTTTGCTGTATCTAAAAAGGCATGTTGATGATAAAACAAGACGTTTTGATTACCTACCGCAATAACATCGTTATGAAACACACCCGCATCAATAACGTCAGGGTTTTGTTGAGCAAAAACAACATTTCGTTCGTTTAAACCATGCAAGCGCGTGACTGCCTCACATGCTTCAAATGTATGTCTTGCCGGATACTTTTTCGGTGCTGGTTTTGAATCATCAAATGCATAACGGCCGAACACAAATAATTCGACCCCTTCGCCACCATATTCTTGACAGAAGCGAGTGTGATTCGCTGCGCCTTCGTCACCAAAATGTTCGTTGTCAGGAAGGTGCTGATGATGTGCGAAATGGTTAGGATCAGCAAACGTTGCTTTTAATATATTACCAGTGACTTGGGGCTCAAGCGAACGGTGGTATTTGTTGGTCAAATTTGCAGGCGTGAAATGAATTTTACCGTCTGCAGTATCGCCACTTGGTGATACCGTTGCAGCATTTGCGGTCCACATACTTGAGGCGGAACAGCAGGCTAAGAAGATATGTGGAGCTTGCTTATAGGCTTGCTGCATAACATGTGCATCTGATCCGCTAAAACCTAGTCTGCGTAGAGCATATATATCTGGACGCTCTTGCGGTGCGAGTACACCTTGAGTCATCCCCATATCTGCCAATGCTTTCATTTTTTGAAGACCTTGAAGCGCAGCTTGCTTTGGATTGCTTACTGCATTGGCATTACTCTTTGAAGCAACATTGCCGAACGATAATCCCGCATAGTTGTGTGTTGGGCCGACGAGGCCGTCAAAATTAGCTTCAAACTGCTTCATTTATGCATCTCCAATGGTTGCCTAATTCAACAAAGCACACTGTTATTAGCGACTCTGTATAAATAAAGGATAGTGTTAGTTGAACGATTTGCAGGCGAATTATACGCATTTTATTTCGCATGCCAAATTTTTAATATGAAAAAGTCATAAAAAACAATGGGTTTAGTTATTTTTAAAATATAAGTATGTGGAACAACTTGTTTTCTATTCACTTTGTAGATATATGTAAAAAAGGGAAATTAATAACAATGTTAATCGCGCTTCGCGCTTTTTATAATTAAATCACTGTATTTCATAAGGTTCTTTCCATAAATGGGTAAATCACTGGTAATAGTAGAGTCACCGGCCAAAGCGAAAACAATTAATAAATATCTAGGTAAAGATTTTATTGTTAAATCGAGCGTTGGGCACGTGCGCGATCTTCCAACCAAAGCGTTAGGCAAAGTTTCGCCTAAAAAACCTGCGAAAGAATTAAATACCTGGACTGAGAAAAAGAAAGCAGCATATTTAAAAGATTTCGAATACCAAAAGCTAGTCGATCGAATGGGTGTTGATCCCAAACAGGATTGGATGGCTCACTATCAAATTTTGCAAGGCAAGGAAAAAGTTGTCGCAGAATTAAAGAAACTCGCAAAAGATGCTGACACTATCTATCTCGCAACCGATTTGGATAGAGAAGGAGAAGCGATTGCGTGGCACTTGCAGGAGCTACTGGGTAGTAAAGGAAAGACGTATCAACGAGTTGTTTTTAATGAGATAACTAAGAATGCAATTCAAGAAGCGTTTTCTCATCCTGGTGAAGTCAATATTAATCGCGTTAACGCCCAGCAAGCACGTCGCTTTCTCGATCGCGTAGTGGGCTTTATGGTTTCACCGTTGTTGTGGAAGAAAGTAGCTCGAGGCCTATCAGCCGGACGTGTGCAATCAGTTGCAGTGAGATTAGTAGTTGAGCGTGAACGTGAAATAAAGGCCTTTGTGCCTGAAGAATTCTGGGACATCCATGCAGATCTAAGCACGCAAGCAAAAGATACCTTGAAGATGTTAGTTGCTAAATACAAAGGTGGCGCGTTCAAACCAGTCAACAAAGAACAAGCCGATGTTGCGGTGAATGCGCTTAAGTCTGCTGAATACACGGTTACCAGCAGAGAATCAAAGCCGACTCAAAGTCGTCCATCAGCGCCATTTATCACTTCAACGTTGCAGCAAGCGGCTAGTACTCGCTTGGGTTATGGCGTGAAAAAGACAATGACGATGGCACAGCGTTTGTATGAGGCTGGCCATATTACTTACATGAGAACTGACTCAACAAACTTAAGTCAAGATGCCATTGAAGGCTGTCGAACTTACATTCAAAAGAACTTCGGGGATCAGTATTTACCCAACAGCCCATTAGTATATGGAAGCAAGGATGGCGCTCAAGAGGCGCATGAGGCTATCAGACCATCGAACGTTGCTATAAAGGCAGATTCACTCAAGGAAATGGAAAGAGACGCTCAGCGTCTTTATGAGCTCATTTGGAGACAATTCGTTGCTTGCCAAATGACCCCGGCAAAATATGACGCGACAACTATCCGTGTTGAAGCAAATGCATATGAGCTAACAGCGAAAGGTCGCGTCTTGTTATTTGATGGTTGGACAGCAGTACAACCGCAGATTAAACGCAAGGGAGATAATGAGTTATTGTTACCAAATGTGAAGCAGGGTGACAAACTCAACTTAAATGAACTTGATCCGAAACAACACTTTACTAAACCGATTGCTCGTTTTAATGAAGCATCCTTAGTTAAAGAGCTTGAAAAACGCGGAATTGGTCGCCCATCTACTTACGCGAGTATTATTTCTACTATTCAAGATCGCGGTTATGTGAAATTAGACAGCAAGCGTTTTTATGCTGAAAAGATGGGTGAAATAGTCAACGATAGATTAGTTGAAAACTTTTCTGATTTAATTAGCTTCGATTTCACCGCTAAAATGGAACAGCGATTAGATGATATTGCTCATGGTGAAACCAAGTGGAAAAGCGTACTAGATAATTTTTATGCTGAATTTTCAGAGCAATTAGAAAAAGCTGAAAAGCCTGTTGAAGATGGCGGAATGAAGCTGAATGAAGCGGTTGCTGTTGATATCGAGTGCAGTAAATGTTCACGGGAAATGAATATTAGGACTGCAAGTACAGGTGTTTTCTTAGGTTGCTCTGGCTATAATTTACCACCTAAAGAAAAGTGCACAAACACAATGAACTTAACGCCTGGTGATGAGGTTGTTAAGGTTGAAGATGAAGAAGAATTAGAAACTGAAGTATTGCGTGCCAAGCGTCGCTGCGATAAATGTGGCACTGCAATGGATAGTTATTTAGTTGATGAAAATCGTAAACTTCACGTTTGCGGCAATGCACCAAGTTGTGACGGTGTTTTTGTAGAGCAAGGTACGTTTAAAATCAAAGGCTATGATGGTCCTATTATTGAATGTGATAAATGCAAAAGTAATATGGAGCTCAAAAACGGCCGATTTGGGAAATACTTTGGTTGTACTAACGAAGAATGTAAAAATACACGTAAATTATTACGAAGTGGCGAAGCTGCGCCGCCAAAAGAAGATCCTGTATTCTTACCAGAATTAGAGTGTGAAAAGTCAGACGCGCATTTCGTATTGAGGGATGGGGCTGCGGGCATATTTTTAGCCGCTCATACTTTTCCAAAATCAAGGGAAACAAGAGCCCCATTGGTTGAGGAACTTGCTCGGTTCAGAGATCGTATATCACCAAAATTCTATTATTTGGCGGATGCTCCAAAAGCTGATCCAGATAAGAACCCAACTATTGTTCGATTTAGCCGTAAAACAAAGCAACAGTATGTGATGTCTGAAGATAAAAAGGGCAAAGCTACTGGATGGTCAGCTTGGTATGAAAACGGTAAGTGGGTTGTTGATGATAAACGCAAGAAAGCAAAGAAATAGAGAAATATAATGGCATTATCACTACAAGAACAGTTGCTGAAAGCCGGCTTGGCCGACAAGAAAAAAGCGAAAAAGATAAAGCAGGAAAAGCATAAGCAGGTAAAGGCAAAACAACGTAGTAATTTGCAAGTTGAAAATGAAGCCAAGAATGCCGCAGATGCTGCTCTAGCAGCTAAACAAGAAAAAGACAGACAAATTAACGAAAAGCAGCGCAAAGAGCGACTTCGAAAGGAAATAATTGCTCAAGTAGCTAATCTAATTAACGTAAATGCTCAAGCCCGTCGAAAGGGCAATCTTGTTCTTAACTTTACGGACAAAAACTTAGTTAAACGAATGTATGTCGATCAAAATACGCATAAATTAGTGACTCAAGGCCGCTTATCTATTGTTAGTTGTGTCGCTGATGTTTATGAACTTGTTCCTACACCCGTCGCCGACAAAATAAAAGAACGCGTGCCAGAGTCAGTTATTTATCAAGCGACTGAATTGCAGGAAGACAAAGAAAGCAATGACGACAACGATTGGTATGCTGATTACGACATCCCTGATGACTTAGTTTGGTAGGGCTCCGCCTTACCTCCTTCATCGTTACTGCCTTCCGTCCTCGTCGTTACCGCTTTCTGTCCTCGTCATTACCATCACCCCTCGGCGTTACTGCGAAGGCAGTAATCTCATGCCATTGATAAATAATGCCAAACTACTGATATTACTATGCGCGCATATTAACAACATATATTTTGGGGTGATGGCACTTTAAGTCATTGTTTTATTAGGATAAATGTAGAATGCCTGAGTGCGATTACGATGCATGCTATCTAACAACACAAAAAAACCGTAGGAATAACCATCAAACTTAAGTTAAGCTATTGAAATTAAATAACTATGAAGAGTTTATCGCGTGACAATACTTGTTAGTTACAATGAAGTCTGCAAAATAAGCTGTTAGCAGCCTAAGGAGTCACATGCTAGTTTCGCATATAAATGCAATTGAAGAAGTTCTCATAGCGCAAAGCAAGACAGCACAAAATGCAGGTCACCCAAATTTAAGAGGTGGCCCTCGTGAATGGTTTATACGTGACTTTTTAGAAGGACATTTACCTTCTACTTTAGAAATTGGTCAAGGTGAAATAATCGATGCCAATTCAATGCCAAACCCTCCTCGCGGTAGTTATAGACCACAGGCTGATGTGGTTATTTATAGAAGGGATATGCCCAAAATATCATATTCAACAACAGACTCTGCCTATTTAGTCGAAGGGGCAATGGCTACCATTGAAAGTAAATCAGTATTAACCCAAGAAGAACTAAATAATACTTGTAGGGCAACTAACATACATAAGTCCCTATCTAGACAAGCATTCTCTGGTATGTCGGTAGGAGCACCTCCCAAAGAAGTCATTTCCTATTTGGTTGCTTATGCTGGTCCAGCGAATATGAGTACAATTAGTGGTTGGTTAGTAAGTTACGTACAACAACAAAATATATCTCCAGATAAGCTTGTTGATATGATAGTTGTATTAGGTAAAGGTGTTCTTTGGCGTTTAAAAGCATTTCCTGAGTTAAATATAGGTAGTGCTACGCAGAATAATAACTGGGCATTTGTAGAGCAAAAAGATAAAAATTTGTTTACTCTATTCACCCATATGCTTACATGGGCTGCTACAACATCTACACCACCAAATACAATAGCATATGCCGCAAGTGTTCAATATCAAAATGTTCAGGTAGTTTAGGCTGCTAACAAGGCATTCAAGTCGGATTCGTAACAGTTGGCTCGGTTCCGCTTCGCTTCACATTTTAGCCAACAATTACTCACCGCTTAATGCGGCGTTATACCTATTTTAAAGTTGAGAGGACATATTGGACGTTGACTCAGTAAAAAAGCATCTACAAGAGTTTTTTATACAAAGCCCTTTGGTACTCATTGGCTCGGGGTTATCCTTGGGTGAAGGAATATCAGGAATGTGGCATCTTGCTCAGCATCTGAAAGAGGAAATCCCAAAGCTTGTTGAAGGGGAGCTGTTAGAAGAATGGAAGCAAGTAGAAGAACTAATTGATCAAGATGTAGGTTTTGAAGATGCTATGGCATCTTTAAAACAAGGAAGTGAATTGGTTCCCTTCATCGTTTCTGAAACTACCAAACTTATAGGTAAAGATGAAAAATCAATAATCGAAGATGTTGTTCTGCAAGAAAAGCAATTGTCATTTTCTCTTTTGTTAGATCAATTATTACATAATCAAATTGAACTAATCATCGTTACGCCCAATTATGATCGCTTAATAGAGCTAGCCTGTGAGTCAGTTAACCTGGACATAATCACTGGATTCAATGGTTGTTACTGTGGAATACATAATCCTGAAGGTGAAAAGGATAAAATTTCAGTCATCGAAAGGAAAAGAAATTTAAGAGGTAGTTCTGAAGTCAGGGTTTCGGTAAAGAAACATGCCAAAATATTTAAACCTCATGGAAGCCTAGATTGGTATGAAGTCAATGGCAGCATTATACGGTCATCTTACGAAATCAATGCTCGAAGATTAATTATTACTCCTGGAACAAGTAAGTTTAGAGAGGGATACCAACACCCTTTTGACTATCACCGGGAATTATCAAATAGGCATATTCAAGAAGCCAAATCGATATTGATTATTGGATACGGGTTTAATGATGAACAACTTGAGGTTCATTTGTTAAATAAGCTTCGCGAAGGTGTTCCTGCTTTAGTTATTACCAAGGTATTAACAGCAAATGCTATTAGAATTTGCGGCAGTCTAAATAACGTCACTTTGGTTTCTGTTGGTGGAAATGATAATGAGACCAAAGTTAGAATTGATGGAGTTGAAACTCTGCACAATGAAAATTGGTGGTCACTTAAAGAATTTATAAATGGAGTTTTAAAATGACAACGCAAGATTATGTCGTATCAACAACAAAGGAATGTTACATAGGAAGGGTGGCCAGTGTCGATACAAATCGTGCTCTTATATTAGCTGAGTCTCCGGAAGTTATTCAAAGGCTTACCGTATCAGATCTAGTTGCTATCCAAGGCGCTACACCGCAAGAATTTTTGATTGGTATTATTGAGAAAGTGAAGCGCAGTGTCGGTAATCCAATATTAATAGATCCAGAGATTGAAGATAGTGAAGAGGAAGATTTTGATGCTGTTGTTGATCATGACGTTGTTCAAGTTGCGCTGATCGGTACTTACTGGGAGGTTCTAGGAGATAGGCGTCAAATATTCAAGCGCGGGGCAAAGTACTTCCCAAGAGTAGATAAACAGGTTTATTTAATAAAAGAAGAAAGTCTTGAAAGCTTGATGTCAGTTGTTGCTAGTGACACTCCAGAGGACATTCAATTAGTACTTGGAACTTACGGGAACACTCAATCTAAAGCTGTTGCAAATGGCGACAAGCTTTTTCAACGGCACGCTGCTCTTCTTGGTAGTACGGGTTCAGGGAAAAGCTGGACGGTAGCATCTCTGCTAGAGCAAGCAGCAAAATTAGAGCATACAAATATTGTTCTTTTTGATCTTCATGGTGAATATAAAACTCTAACTGGAGAAGGTGTTGAAGATGGAAAAGAGCCAATTGCAGAATATTACAAAATAGCTGGGCCTGCTGACATAGAAAATAAAATTTCTAGCTCTGTATTTGTTCCACACTGGTTGCTTAACAAAGATGAAATGTTGGCTTTGCTTTTAGACCGCTCTGATAATAACGCGCCTAATCAGTCATCTCGATTTACTCACCATGTTAGAGAGTTGAAGCAACAATACTTAGTTGATAATGATCTTAAAGAACTTGCTAATGGGTTAACGATTGATTCACCTATTCCATATCCAATTCGCGATCTTTTAGATCGACTTTCTGCCGATGATAATGGCATGAAATTAGGCGCAAATGGAAAGACAGAGGTGAAGGGTGATTGGAACGGTAAGTTAACAAGATTTATAGGTCGTTTAGAGACTAAAATAGAGGATAAGAGAAATTCGTTTTTGTTTGAATCTCCTGAGGGAGCAAATGAGTACGAATGGTTAGCTACTTATGCTAACCAATTTATGGAAACAAAAACGGACTCACTTGGCATAAAGGTTATAGACTTCTCAGAAGTGCCTTCTGACATATTACCAATAGTAATCGGCGTATTGACTAGGTTTTTGTATAACGTACAATTTTGGCGAGCAGAAGAAGACCGAACTCCTATCACCTTTGTGTGCGATGAAGCACATATATATTTACCAACAAAAGATGTTAGCGATGGTGACTCAAAGATCGCTTTAGATACTTTTGAAAAAGTAGCTAAAGAAGGCAGAAAGTATGGTGTGTCGCTATTTGTTGTTAGTCAACGACCTTCAGATGTTAGTCGAACTATTTTGAGCCAATGTAACAACCTTATAGCATTGAGGTTAAGTAACCCACAAGATCAGCAGGTCGTCCACAAAATGATGCCTGATTCATTAAGTTCTCTTACATCTGTCTTACCTATATTAGATACTGGCGAGGCTGTTGTGCTAGGAGATGCGGTATTGTTGCCATCACGTATAAAGTTGAATAAGCCAAATTTAGAGCCCGCTAGTGCAACTAAAGACTTTTGGTGTGACTGGTCGAGCAAGGAATCTAAAAGTGACTCTATTGTTTTTGCAGTTGAATCATTACGCCGGCAATCGAGGCTACGATAGGTATAACAAGCGCATGTTGTTGGACTGGTTTTCCGCTGCGCTCCAAACCAGCCGCAAATGCGGGCATTACATGCCACAGGGAATTTAAATGGAAGTTGAAATTTGGTACTTATTAATTGGGATTGCTTTATTAATAAATATTGCAGTTTCGATATTCTTAATTCGTAGAGATGACTTGGAAGGCTTTCAAAAAAGTGCACAAATTCTAATTGTCTGGTTAATTCCCATTTTTGCGGGTCTTGGTGTGTGGATGTTAAGACGTAGTCAAGATGCTCCAACTAAAGCCCATAAAAATTTCGGTGGCGGTGCACGTGACAGTATTGATACAGGTGCTGCTGGGGGCAGTGATTAGTGGCATATGCCAAATGTAGATTTGATCACTGTCAGTTGTTAGTCGTCTATTTGTCATTACCGACAGCGCATCCGTGGTATATAGTAGATTAAAATTTAACGAGGAAAGGCGAAAATTGTGAAATCACTAAGACTGAAAAAATGCTGGTCTCAAGAAGAGTTGGCTCAACTCAGCGATTTGAATGTGCGGACAATTCAAAGAGTAGAAAAAGGACAAAGTGTAGGAACTGAAACTCTAAAGGCTTTAGCAGCGGTTTTTGAAATTTCAACAGATGAACTTGTAAGGGTTATAGAATCTGAAAAACACACGCTTTTAAAAGAGGAAGAGCATACAAGCGAAACTCAGTCTCAGCAAAATAAAGCGATAGAGAAAATTAAATCTATAAAGTACTTGTACGCACTCTCTGCACTTCTAATTGCGGTCTTTGTCTTTTTAATGCTTCCCAACTACAACGAGGGAGAAAACTTAGGTTCTTTAATTGTTGTATTCTTGTCTTTTTGTATGATTATTGCTGGTTATGCCTTTATTGTATTTCAACCATTTGGTGAAGAATGGGAAAAAGAAAAAGTATCCCAAATTTTAGAGCGGCAGAACGAGAAAAGTAACTCTGGCTCCGAGCACTGAATCAGCAAATGGCATATAACAAAGCGCTTAAATCATTACCTGCGGCCACTGGGACAAAAACACAGTGCTTACGCCGTATATTAGAAACGCATTTTTTTCGTTAGCTCAACGTTATGTAACTAGGAGAGTACTAAGATGGAATTAAGGTTTGTTTCAGAAAAAACTATAAATGGATTGAGTACCAGAACTGACAATGCAACTGAAATGGATCCGAACAAAGGCAAGATAGGTGCTTTATGGCAAACTTTTGATGAATCTGTTCCTGTAGATTATAAAAATGGCGAACGAGTATATGGTGTATATTCAGACTATGAATCAGATCATACTGGGCAGTTTAATGTACTTGCAGGTTTTGACGGTACGAATTTTCCATCAAACATAAGCCTAGAAAAGTTAACGATTCCTAGAGCAAAATATCTTGTATTTACGCATAAAGGCGAGATGCCTCAAATAGCCATAGATGCTTGGACAGAAGTTTGGAATTACTTTTCTAGCGGCAAAGAAGAATATGAAAGGCTCTATACAACAGACTTTGAGTATTACCCAAATGGAAATCAAATTGAAGTTCACATAGCGGTGAAGTAGTTACATCGCAAGCAAATCAACAGGGCTAAAACAGCCGGCGGTTCGCTCCGTTCCATATTAGTCCACTATTTATCGCCCACTATTAGAGGCTCACTGATTATGTACGATAGTGCTAGAGGAAGATTAATAGTAGTTCATGATGGTCTGGAAGAGGAAATCATTAGTCTTTTACAAAATTATTCTAAATCTATTTGCTGATGCAGTGCGGTTGGTTGAAGGTTCTTGCCTTCGCAAGAATGACGATGAGGGTGGTTGGAGGTTATTGCCTTCGCAAGAATAACGAGTGGTTGGGGATTTGGGCATAAAAAAAGCAGAATCAAAAGATTCTGCTTTTTTGCATCTTACTTTTTAGCTTTACTCTACCGAAGAAGGTTTCTTCATAGGTGAGCTAGCTTGTGACTTTGAGTTAGCTACTGCTGCCGATTTACCGGCGAACTCATAGCTACCACGTGCTTCATCACTAATTGCAGTAACAACTTCAGTTTCGGTAGGCATTTCTACTTTTGCTGGTGTTGTCATAGGGTGAGAAACTGGCTTCATTGCAACCTTGACGTAAGGCGTAAACTTTTTAGCTTCAACGGCCTCTGCAGGCGCAGCTACAGGAGTCGCTTTAGAGTCGGCAGTCTTCGCTTGCGCTTCAACCTCAACTTCTTTCGTCGTTGTTGTCTCTTCAACAGCTTCTGTAGTTTTCTTTGCCTTAGCTTTGGCTCTTGGCTTTGGCTTAGCAGCAGCTTTCTTAGTGGTAACAGCTTCTTCAGAAGCAGCCGTTTCCTCATTAGTAACAGTTTCGTCACTAGCAGCGGCATCCAATTTAATTTCTTTTTGAACAGGCTCAACTTTTGATGCTTCAGGTTCTGCAGGGGAGCTTGTTACTTCTGTTGCTTCCGCCGTTGACGCTACATTTTTCGATTCAGGTTCATCAAACTGTAATTCATCTTGACCAGAATTAACCGCATCAGCAGAGTCATTTGCAGTTTGCTCATCCTTATCTTTTTTGCGACGTTGACCTGCAGCTCTAACATGTCTAGGTGAACGGCGACCTCTACCTCGAGGAGCGTCGTTTTCGCCTTTTGATGCGTTGCTTTCATTAGTTTCATTGGTTGAAACAAGATCTGCAGATACTTCATCAACAGCTTTTTCAGCAATTGCTTTCTCTTCAACAGGCTGAGATTTAACATCACGAACGGGGCTTGATTCAGCTTGATTACCCGGTGCTGGCTCTGGTGAGTCGTCATTTACACGTACGCTTCGTTTGTTATCTCTGCGCTTTCTGCGTTCAGCTGGCGCTCTTTTCTTCGCAGCTGGCTTCGGCGTTGAACTTTCTTCTACCGCTTCAACCTTGTCATCTTGTAACTCAGGCGAGGTCTTGCGCGAAGCATTTCTCTGCTGATCACTACGATCATTCGTGTTACGGCGCTTGCGGCTATTAGGACGTTCCCCTTGAGCCTTATCCTGACGCTGTGAATTATCTGCAGATTTATCTGTACGATTACTGTCTTGACGATTACCGCGCGGGTTATTTCTGCGTTTGTTTTGATTTCTGTTACGATTGTTATTACGACGCTGAACAGGCTTCTCAGGCTCTTTTACTTCTTCTTCAAACAGAGATTTCATCCATGCTACTGCTTTAGCAATAATAGACGGAGTCGTTTTTTCAGCTTTTTCAGCTGCAGCAGGAGCAGGGCTTGGAGCCGCTTGTGCTGGAGCTGACATACCAGAAAGTGCAGGTTCTTCTTTCTTCACAACTTTAGGTGCAGTTGTATCCGCCCTTGTTTGTGGCACTTCAGCTAGTTCGATGTTGTAGCTAATATCATCAATTTTATCATCTGGACGACGACGAACTATTTCGTAATGCGGCGTTTCGAAGTTTGGATTTGGAATAATCAGCAATTCAACACTGTGACGCTTTTCAACGCTTCTTAAAGCGCGACGCTTCTCATTTAGAAGGTACGTAGCAACATTGATAGGTAATTGAGCTTCAATTTGACCTGTGTTGTCTTTGATACTCTCTTCTTCAATTATACGCAGTACTGAAAGCGCTAAAGACTCTGTTCCACGAACTGTTCCGTGACCACTACAACGAGGGCAAACATGATAAGCAGACTCACCAAGAGAAGGGCGTAAACGCTGACGAGACATCTCAAGCAAACCAAAGCGTGAAATTCTGCCAAGTTGAATGCGTGCTCTGTCTGGTTTAACAGCATCCTTCATTCTATTCTCAACTTCACGTTGATGTTTTACTGGCGTCATATCGATGAAATCGATGACAACTAAGCCACCCAGATCGCGTAGGCGCAATTGTCTGGCAATTTCATCCGCAGCTTCTAAGTTAGTGTTGAATGCAGTTTCTTCAATATCACCGCCTTTTGTCGCTCTAGCTGAGTTGATATCGATAGAAGTTAATGCTTCTGTCGGGTCGATTACGATAGAGCCGCCAGAAGGTAATCGAACTTCGCGTTGGAAGGCTGATTCAATTTGGCTTTCAATTTGGTAGTGACTAAACAATGGCACGTCAGCTTGATACAGCTTCACGCGATTAACGAAATCAGGACGAACTAGCTCAATGTGTGCTAGTGCTTTTTCGTAAATAGATTGCTTATCAATTAATATTTCGCCGATATCTCTACGCAAATAGTCACGTATAGCTCGTACGATAACGTTACTTTCTTGATGGATTAGGAAAGGAGCAGGCTTTGACTCTGACGCTTTCAGTATATTAGACCAGTGGTTTACTAGTACACCTAAATCCCACTGTAGCTCTTCGTAGGATTTACCTACACCCGCTGTACGTACAATCAGACCCATACCGTCAGGTAGTTCTAATTTGCCTAAAGACTGTTTGAGATCTGTTCTTTCATCGCCTTCAATTCTGCGTGAAATACCGCCAGCACGAGGATTGTTTGGCATTAATACTAAATAGCTACCAGCAAGTGATATAAAAGTAGTTAATGCTGCGCCTTTTTGGCCGCGTTCTTCTTTATCAACTTGAACAATAACTTGTGTGCCTTCTCTAACAACATCTTTGATATTAGGACGACCTTCAAGCTTATAACCAGGGGGAAAGTAAGTTTTTGCAATTTCTTTGAGGGGAAGGAAACCGTGGCGATCTGCGCCATAGTCAACAAAAGCAGCTTCTAAACTTGGCTCAACTCTCGTAATTGTACCTTTGTAGATGTTAGCTTTCTTTTGTTCGTGTCCAGGGCTTTCAATATCTAAATCGTAGAGTTTCTGCCCGTCTACTAGGGCTACACGCAACTCTTCAGATTGAGTTGCATTGATTAACATTCTTTTCATTGTATCTAGCTCAGTTTAGGTATAAGCCTGTGAGATACAGTTTTGAATTAACTGTGTTACTGAGCCTCGCGGCTGAGATAAATTGTCCTTGATGCCATATTGGAAATTACAAGTGCTTGTTTATATTCGTTTTTATAAACCGCCACCGTACAAAAAAATCCAACAACCCTTTATGTTTGGGTGTCCTTCTACAATCTTTTGAACTAATGAGATTATCTCACTAGCGTTAATTCAAATCTGTTCAACAGTCTAATATTGCCTGTTTAATTTTAACCTTGTTGCATTTGTTTTTGAATGCAGTGCATGTCTATCTCAGCACTCGTTATCAAGGCGCACATTCATTTTTACTTTTAATTGAATGTTGGTAATTGGTGTCGTATCGCCTGCGGATACTCACTTTGGTATGCTAGGCTGATTTGTTAGCTTCTCTATTTTGTAACCGGTCATTGACCGCTTGTTTTGTTAGTAATAGATGAATACTTTCGCACCGGCGCGCATTATTGCTCATATTCCGCAGATAAACAAGTAGCAAGGCGGTAAAAGAGTGCTTAAATAAACCAGAAAAACAGTGATTTGCAGGCGTATTCAATCTAAAGGTGGGATATAATGTTCGAATGAATGAAGAATATAATAATGTACAAACCGTTGAGATAGACGAAGACAATCAATTTCAACGTATAGATAACTTCCTTACCAGTAAACTTAAGGGCGTTCCGAAAAGTATGATTTATCGGATCGTGCGTAAAGGTGAGGTGAGGGTGAATAAAAAGCGAATTAAGCCTGAATACAAGCTTGCTATAGGAGATGTTGTCCGCATTCCTCCGGTGCGAACGGCGGTAAAAGAACAAAACAACGTCAACCTTAATCGTGTTTCAACTTTAGAAAGTCATATCATTTTCGAAGATGACCGCATTATTGTGTTTAACAAACCCACTGGGCTCGCTGTGCACGGCGGTAGTGGGCTTAATTTTGGTGTCATTGAAGGATTAAGGGCATTACGACCTCAACATCAATTTCTGGAATTGGTGCATCGCTTGGACCGAGATACATCGGGTTGCTTGTTGATTGCTAAAAAAAGATCAGCCTTGAGAGACTTGCACGAACAGCTTCGCAGCAAACAGGTTGATAAGCGTTATCATGCTTTAGTTGCAGGTGAGTGGCCTTCAGATTGTTTTAAAGTGACGGCGCCATTGCGTAAGAACGTACTAAAAAGTGGTGAACGACTAGTGTCGGTATCAGACGATGGCAAGCCATCAGAAACACGTTATCGAGTATTAACCAAGTTTTCACGTTCCACACTTGTCGAGGCAAGCCCGATAACAGGTCGTACACATCAAATCCGAGTGCATTGTTTACATGCAGGGCATCCTATAGCGATGGACAGTAAGTATGGTGATGATGAATTTGATGCACACCTTAAAAAGTTAAAGTTTAATCGTCTGTTTTTACACGCGAAGACTCTTTCATTTAATCACCCAGTAACAAAGGAAAGGGTGAAATTTGAAGCCGACTATGATGAGGCATTAACAAAATTGATTGAGAAGCAAAATCATGAAATTTGAGTACATCATTTTTGATTGGGACGGCACGGTGATGGACTCAGCAGCCAAGATTGTTTCCTGCATGCAAAAAGCAGCACAGCTTTCAGAGATTGCGATACCGAGTCAGTCCCAAGTCGAGCATATTATTGGAATTAGTTTGCATCCGGCTATTAAACAGCTTTTTAAGGTTAATGACACAAAAGCTGACGAAATAGTGACTCACTATAAGAGCGTGTTTATGGCGTCAGACCAAACACCTTGTCCATTGTTTGCAAACGCTGCGCAGACACTATCTCATCTCAAACAAAATGCGAGATTAGCGGTAGCAACCGGAAAGGCGAGGCGAGGCTTAGAGAGAGCTTGGGAAAAAACCAATACCAAACATTTTTTTGAATTGTCTCGCTGTGCGGATGAAGCTGAATCTAAGCCGAGTTCAGATATGCTAATTCAAATACTTAACGAGTGGCAAATAGAACCCGAACAAGCGCTTATGGTTGGTGATACAGTTTATGATATGCAAATGGCTGAGAATATTGGAATGCCACGTGTAGCAGTTTCATACGGCGTTCATAGTAAAGAAAACTTACTAGCACACAAACCTCTAAGCATTATCGATTCGTTTGATATGATGAAATCTTTTGTATAAGAAGACTGATTGCTTAATGCACACCAAAGTTTGAACTTACTTGATGTAGTCAACGAGTCAACGAGTCGACGAGTTAATATTTCAATTATCGAACGCTTAAGCGTCAATTCAATAGAATATTGTAGCCAGTTTTAATTAACATTTTATTCAAAGCGATTATTGGAAGTCCTATTAAGGTATTCGGGTCGCTTGATTCAACCTTTTCAAATAAGGTAATACCCAAACCTTCTACTTTAAAACTGCCTGCACAATCGAGTGGTTTCTCAATATCAATGTAGTTATTAATTTCTGAACTGCTTAACACCCTAAAACTGACATCAACATATTCAGAAATAACTTGAGCTTCATTTTGTGGCGAAAGACAACACAGACCCGTTACAAAGCGAACTGACTTCCCTGAGCACTTCAACAGTTGAGCTCTAGCATTCGCAATCGTATGGGGCTTGCTTAGTACTTCAATATCTCGTAAATCAGAGTCGCTCGTTTCTTCCTTTATATAAGCAACTTGGTCAGAGCCGACAACAATCGCAGTTGGGTACTGACTTTGGATCTTTTGAGCTTTTTCTAAGCTAAGCCGCTCAACAAGTTGTGCTGGGGTTTCACCAACTTGCCTGGTTTCGTCGATATCAGGACTAATAGCATCAAAGCTTACTCCTAGTTTTTTGAGTTGTTCCTGTCGATATGGAGAGGAAGATGCTAATATCAAGTAATGAGATTTCGTGCGCATTTTTCAGCTAAGCCTAAATATTTCATACGGATAGAGCTATTCTAACTATATTTACACACATCCGTCTAAAATCTTTGACTCACAGCATGTAAACCATTAGAATGCGCGCGCTATGGATAAAGTGAAACTACCCCGACTAATAGATCCACTGAAAAGTGCGATGAAACGTTCAACTTATGTTGGCGTTTATCCTACCTCTTTAATGGAGCGATTTGTTGGGTCAGTTATTTCTTGTGACGACACTGTTTCCGTGGATGTTGAGTTTTTAAAAGACGCGCAGAGTCTTACTTATTTCCAAGGAACAGCAAAAACACAGGTAAAATTACTTTGCCAGAGATGTAACCATGAATTTTCTCACTCAATTAACGTTGAGTATTGTTTTAGTCCTGTGCAGGGCACTGAAGCAGAGGAAGAGTTACCAGAAACTTTTGAACCGGTAGAGGTCAATGACCACGGAGAAGTCGATTTTCTTCAGTTAATAGAAGACGAGTTGATTTTGTCACTACCTATTGTTGCACTTCATGCAGAAGAAAATTGCAGCGTAGGGCCTGATGATATGACATTCGGAATAATCGAACCGGAACAAGAGCGTAAAAACCCATTTGCGGTTTTAAAAGAGCTTAAGCGAGACTAGGAGTAAAACCTATGGCTGTACAGAAAAGTAAGAAGGCTCGTGCAAAACGTGGCACGCGTCGTTCGCACGATGCATTAACAGGCGCAACTTTATCAGTTGATCAAACGTCTGGTGAAACTCACCTTCGTCACCATGTGACGGCGGACGGTTTCTACAAAGGCAAGAAAGTTATTGCTGATTAATTCGGCTATATAAATTGTCTAACGTAAAAATTGCATTAGATATCATGGGGGGCGATCACGGCCCCCATGTTCTTTTGTCTGCTGCTGAAAAATCCCTTCAAATATATCCCAAACTACATCTAACGATTTGTGGTCATCCAAGCGAATATCTAGATTTCAAGTCAAGCCTTGATGCTAAAACATTTGCTCGCGTAGATTTTGTCGAATGTGATGAAGTCGTCACGATGAGTGACAAACCCACTACCGCATTGCGACAAAAGAAACATTCATCCATGCGTCAAGCTATTAATTTAGTGAAGTCGGGTGAGGCACAGGCATGTGTGAGCTCCGGAAATACAGGTGCTTTGATGGCAATGGCCTTTTATGTTCTGAAAACCTTGCCTGGTATTTCTCGCCCAGCATTAATTTCATGGCTTCCCAGAGGGCAAGGCAAGAAAGTATTATTTTTAGATTTAGGCGCATCGGTCAATTGTGACGCCGAAGCCTTATTTCAATATGCCGTTATGGGTTCTGTATTAGCAGAAACATGCTCACACATAAAGGCACCAAAGGTTGCCTTGTTGAATGTGGGTGAAGAGGATATTAAAGGAAATACCCTTGTCAAACACGCTGACCAGTTGCTGCGGGACAGTGATAGTATTAATTACATTGGCTATGTTGAAGGCGATCAAATTTTTTCAGGTGAGGCCGACGTTGTAGTAACAGACGGTTTTACTGGCAATATTGCGCTTAAATCCAGTGAAGGTATTGCAAAGTTAGTTATCAATGAAATCAAGCAAGCCACTACAGAAACACTTTTTGCCCGATTATTGAGCAAATTAGCACTTCCTTTGTTAAAAAAGCTCTATCAACGCATGAACCCCGACCAGTATAACGGCGCCAGTCTGATAGGATTGCGCGGAATAGTCGTTAAGAGTCACGGAAATGCTTCTGCTGATGCTTGTTTTTATGCAATAAAACAAGCCTATGAGGAAGCAGAAAATGCGGTACCAGACAAAATAAAAACAAAAATCGAATCAGTCTTGATGGAGCATTAATAGATGTATTCACGATTTATAGGAACGGGAAGTTATTATCCGACCGATGTGCGTTCAAACGCAGATTTAGAGAAAATGGTCGATACCTCAGATGAGTGGATTACAGATCGTACAGGTATTAGAGAACGCCGTATTATTGGTGAACACGAAACTGCGGCAACAATGGGCGCTGAGGCATCCATCAAAGCATTAGAGGCAGCCGGTATTGAAGCGCGAGATCTTGATATGATCGTATGCGCAACGACGAGTGGTCGTTATTCTTTACCAAGCACTGCGTGCGAAATTCAAAAGATTCTTAATGTTGATAACATTCCAGCTTTTGACGTGGCAGCGGCATGTGCCGGTTACTGTTATGCACTGAGCGTAGCTGATCAATATATTAAAAGTGGTATGGCTAAACGCATTCTGGTAATAGGTACCGATTGCTTAAGTAGACTTATCGACCCAGCAGATCGCTCAATGGTCATTCTATTCGGCGATGCGGCAGGAGCAACGATTATCGAAGCGAGTGAGGAGCCTGGAATACTATCTACTCACATCAATGCTGCTGGTTCATATGGAGATTTATTGCAAGTTGGTAACCCAACGCGTGGCGATGAATTATCTGTGCATGAAAACTGGGGCTCGATGAAGGGCAATGAAGTATTTAAGGTTGCTGTGACTAAACTGAGTCAAATTGTGATCGAAACACTTGAAGCAAATAATTTGCAGAAATCGGATATCGATTGGTTGGTGCCGCATCAGGCCAATTTCCGAATCATTAAAGCTACGGCAAAGAAACTCAATATGTCCTTAGACCAAGTTGTTATGACCCTTGAAAAATACGGTAACACCTCGGCTGCTACAGTACCCACTGCGCTCGACACGGCAATTAGAGATGGTCGTATTCAACGCGGCCAACACATATTATTGGAAGCTTTTGGTGGTGGATTCGCTTGGGCTTCGGCGCTTGTAAAGTACTAAAAAACGATTTAACGCTAAGTGCACATTATGTCGAGTGTACTTATTTAAAAATTAAAACATGTAGGAAAACAAATGAGTAAAATAGCATGCGTATTCCCTGGTCAGGGTTCACAAAGCGTTGGAATGCTAAAAGATTTGGCAGAACAGTATTCTGTAGTAACAGATACTTTTGTTGAAGCATCGGATGCCCTTGGCTATGATCTTTGGAAGCTCGTTCAAGAAGACGACGGGACACAACTTAACCAAACTCATATTACCCAACCCGCTTTACTGACTGCGAGTGTCGCAGCATGGAAAGTATTGAAGTCTGAAAAAGACATCGAGCCAGCATTTTTAGCTGGACATAGTCTTGGCGAATACTCAGCTTTAACCTGCGCTGGTGTCTTTTCATTAGCTGACGCAGTTAAAGTTGTGCGAGCGCGTGGCGAATTTATGCAACAAGCAGTGCCAGCTGGAACAGGTGCGATGTATGCAATAATTGGCTTGGACGACGCTCGAATTATCGAAATCTGTCAACAAGTATCGCAAGAGCTAGGTCAAGTTGTAGCCGCGGTGAATTTTAACTCTCCCGGGCAAGTTGTCATAGCTGGGCAAACCGAAGCAACCGATAAAGCTGGTGCACTCTGTAAAGAAGCTGGTGCAAAAAGAGCGCTGCCTTTAGCTGTAAGTGTGCCTTCTCATTGTGCATTAATGAAACCAGCTGCAGAAAAGCTAGGTGAGCTTTTTGAAAACGTGACATTCAGCAAACCGTCGATTAGCGTTGTGAACAATGTAGACGTGAATGTTGAGCATAGCGCTGAAAGCATAAAAGACGCGCTATTACGCCAATTATACCTGCCAGTACGTTGGACTGAGTCTGTATTATTTTTAAGTGATCAAGGCGTAACAGACATCATTGAAGTAGGGCCTGGTAAAGTACTATCGGGTTTAAATAAAAGAATAAACAAGAGCTTGGTGCTATCGTCTTTTAGTCAACCAAGTGACTTATAATTTATCTGTTGGAAGGAAAGATATGTCAAGTTTGAATGGAAAAGTAGCTTTAGTTACCGGCGCAAGCCGAGGTATTGGTAAAGCGATTGCCGAAAAACTAGTTTCAATGGGAGCGACGGTCGTTGGAACAGCCACAAGCGAAAACGGTGCTAATGCAATATCTGAATACCTAGCTGAAAACGGTAGCGGAAAAGTGTTAAATGTGACTGATGATGCGTCAATGACTGAACTATTGTCACAAATTAATGAACAATATGGCGCCATCGACATCTTAGTTAACAATGCGGGTATTACTAGAGACAACTTGTTAATGCGTATGAAGGATGACGAGTGGAACGACATCATTCAAACTAATTTAACCTCTGTTTTTAAATTATCAAAAGCTGTATTACGCGGCATGATGAAGAAGAAACATGGTCGAATTGTAAATATCGGTTCAGTAGTCGGTTCATCTGGTAATGCAGGGCAGTCGAATTACTCGGCAGCGAAAGCTGCAGTTATTGGTTTTAGTAAATCAATGGCGAGAGAAATTGCTTCACGTGGTATTACGGTAAACGTTGTATCACCTGGTTTCATTGATACTGATATGACAAAAAGCTTAACGGACGAACAAAAAGAATCAATTTTTAAAGATATTCCAGCAAATCGTTTGGGCTCCCCAAAAGAAATTGCTGCAACTGTTGGTTTTTTGGTCAGTGATGAGGCAGGATACATTACCGGTGAAACGATCCATGTAAATGGTGGCATGTACATGTCATAAGTGCTAATCTATTGTTTTAACTGCAATTGTTAGTATAATAAAAAAAGAAGTTGTTGTTTTAGCAAGCAAACTTGTTGTAAAGTTGTGGTTTGACCACAATGATTATTGCGGGAATGTCTTGCAAGCAGTTAGGTAGGCAAATAAACTACCCCTAGAATTTTTATAAGGTACGTAAAGGAAACCTGAAATTATGAGTAACATCGAAGAACGTGTAAGAAAAATCATTATCGAACAACTTGGCGTAAAAGAAGAAGAAGTAAAATCTGAAGCCTCTTTTGTTGATGATTTAGGTGCAGACTCTTTAGACACAGTTGAGCTAGTAATGGCTTTGGAAGAAGAATTTGATACTGAGATTCCTGATGAAGAAGCAGAGAAGATCACAACAGTTCAATCAGCTATTGATTACATCAACGCTAATAAAGACGCGTAATTGAATCTTTAGAAAAACGGCTCTTTACGGGCCGTTTTTTCATTTCTGAGTTTTACAAAAAAGTATGGAGACTATCATGACTAAACGTCGTGTAGTGGTAACCGGTATTGGGATGCTATCCCCACTTGGTAATGATGTTGATACGACTTGGAGCAACATCCTAGCGGGCAATAGTGGTATTTCCGATATTACTCGATTTGATGCGTCAACGTTTTCAACTCGCTTTGCAGGTGAAGTAAAAGACTTCAATCCTGAAGATTATATTTCTAAAAAAGAAACTAAAAAGATGGATCGCTTTATCCAACTGGGTATAGCTGCAGGCATGCAAGCTCTGCGTGATGCACAGATTGATATCGAGAAAGTCGACCCTGAAAGAATTGGTGTAGCAATTGGCTCTGGTATCGGCGGTTTAGAGCTGATTGAAGAAAACCATAGCAAACTGATTCATAGTGGCCCAAGAAGAGTATCTCCATTCTTTGTTCCATCAACGATTACCAACATGATTTCAGGCTTTATTTCGATTATGGAAGGCTTGAAAGGACCAAATTTAAACATTGTTACTGCATGTACTACCGGTGTTCATAACATCGGCATTGCTGCGCGCACTATTGCTTACGGTGACGCTGACGGTATGTTAGCTGGCGGAGCTGAAGCTGCTATCACGCCGCTTTCAATCGCTGGCTTTGGTGCGGCAAGAGCGCTGTCTTCAAATAACGAAAATCAGCAGCAAGCAAGCCGCCCTTGGGACAAGGACAGAGATGGTTTTGTTATGGGCGAGGGCGCTGGCGTAGTCATGCTTGAAGAGTATGAGCATGCGAAAGCTCGTGGTGCTAAAATTTATGCTGAATTAGTGGGCTTCGGTATGAGTGGTGATGCGTATCACATGACTTCACCTCCTGCTAATGGTGAAGGTGCTGCTTTAGCAATGAAAAATGCACTTAAAGACGCAAGTGTTGAGCCGAAACAAGTCGGTTACATCAATGCACATGGTACATCGACCCCAGCGGGTGACGTAGCCGAAGTGAGTGCAGTAAAGACTATATTTGGTGAAGATGCTTACAACGTAAAAGTGAGCTCAACGAAATCTATGACTGGGCATTTACTGGGCGCCGCGGGTTCAGTTGAAGCCATCTTTACAATTTTGGCATTAAGAGACTCTACTGCACCACCTACTATCAATCTTGATAACCCAGGTGAAGGCTGCGATTTAGACTTTGTGGCCCATAAAGCAGCCAAATTTGATGCAGACTATGCTTTATGTAACTCATTTGGCTTCGGCGGAACGAACGGATCGTTACTGTTCAAGAAGTGGACTTCATAATTAGTCGTTTTTGATAACGAAAAACTAGTTAAGAATGACAACAATTTGTTATGATTGAAAGCCACGTTATCGTGGCTTTTTTTTCGCTATGCTAAAAGGGACAATCTTGATTACTACTTCTAAGTTCATGGTTAGAGCAAGATGAATTTCATACTATCTGAAAGTCCATCATTAAAAAATCGTGCATTGAACTATGGCGATGGTTGTTTTAGTACGATGTTAAGTAATAAGGGTAGTGTAGAGCTGATAGATTGGCACGTAGCCAGGTTAATCAGAGATGCCAAACTATTACATATTCTTAATGAAGATGTGTCGATAAGCCCGCAAGAACTAAAACAAGTCATAACAAACATCGCTTCAGAGGGCTTTGCTAATAAGCTTTGTAATCCGACGACAGAATGGCAAATCATTAAATTACTTATCATAAGAGGCGATAGCGACAGAGGTTATGCACCGAGTTCTAATAGTCTTCCGGTACTCGTTCCATCCATACAGAATTATACAAAGCCACTATCAAGTTCGATAAAGCTTGGTATTGCTGATCTTAAATTAGCCTCGCAACCGATATTGTCGGGTGCTAAACA
Organism: Glaciecola sp. MF2-115; assembly: GCF_047250385.1. Taxonomy (NCBI): domain Bacteria; kingdom Pseudomonadati; phylum Pseudomonadota; class Gammaproteobacteria; order Alteromonadales; family Alteromonadaceae; genus Glaciecola; species Glaciecola sp. MF2-115. The sequence continues at coordinate 97,953 of NZ_JBLBVM010000056.1, read as the reverse complement.
CTTGAACCGTATAGAGCAGGTGATGGCTAAACTAGAATTAAAGAAACATGCAAATGTTGATGACCTAGTGTTAAGCGATGGTAGAGGAATGATAATTGAATTAACATCATCTAATCTTTTCTACCTTGTTGATGGTGTATGGCACACTCCCAGTGTTACGCAGTCGGGAGTCGATGGTGTTGCACGGCAATTTATTGTGGATTATATGCAAAGGAATAATATTGTGTGTGTAGTTTCTGATATGCACTTAAGCGTATTAAAAGATGTTGAAGCGGCGTTTAGTTGTAATGCGGTGACAAAAGTAGTCCCTGTTGAAAGCATCCAAATTAATAAGCAGGTAATTCAGTTGAACACACAAAAGAGTCGCAGTTTTGCTGATAAAATTAATGAAGAAGTAGCATTGAGTTCATCATGAAAAAGATTGCCTTATATATGTTTACATTACTGTTACTCACTGGAGTTTCAGCATTTTTGCTTTATCAGCACATTGATCAGTTTGGGAACGAAAATTCGTTTACTGGTATAGACTCTGAAGTTCTTGTATTGCAATTGAAAAAGGGAGACTCAGCTAACTCACTGCTCAGAAAGTTAGAAGCAAAAGGCGTTTTTTCAGAAGCATTATTAGCGAAACTCTGGATAAAGCTGCATCCTGAATATAATGTTGTAAAAAAGGGATATTATGAATTCCGCACCGGCACTAGCCTAGAAAATATTTTCAGCGATATATCAGCAGGTAAAGTCAGGCAGTTTTCAATTACGCTGATAGAAGGCTTGACTTTAAAACAGTGGTTGAACGCATTAAAAGACAACAGGGCGATTGTTTATGATATAAGCACGACAGACGCACTGTACGAGCAAATAGTTAACACCCCATCAGACACAAATGACGGTACTAATGCATCTTTTTGTAATAACCAATATCGTGCACTAGAAGGTTGCTTGCTGGCGAACACGTATTTCTTTGATTACGAAACTAAGGCTTCGCAGATTATTCAGCGAGCATACAATAGTATGCAGAAAGTTATAAGTGAGGCATGGCAAAACCGATATTTAGACACTGCTTATAAAACACCTTACGAAATGTTAATAATGGCTTCTATTATTGAAAAAGAAACAGCTGTTGAGAGCGAGCGTGGATTGATATCGGGTGTTTTTGATAATAGATTGAAACGCAATATGCGCTTGCAAACAGATCCAACAGTCATCTACGGCATAGGTGAAAGCTTTGATGGCAATTTAACGCGCAAGCACTTGCGTGAAAAAACGGCTTATAATACTTATGTTATTAAGGGTTTGCCCATTACTCCAATCGCAATGGCAGGTCCAGCATCTATAAATGCTGCCGCGCAACCAGAAATGACTGAGGCTGTATATTTTGTTGCACGTGGTGATGGCACTCACCAATTCTCAGAAACGTTGGCTGAACACAATGCTGCCGTTCGCCAATTTCAATTGAAAAAAGGAAAATAATGAACCCATCATTTATTGTTGTCGAGGGTTTAGAGGGAGCTGGAAAGAGCTCTGTGATCGCATTAATCAAAGCTTTCTTAGAAGGTAAAGGCCTCGGTGTTGAGTGTGTGCGTGAGCCTGGTGGTACGCCAATGGCTGAAGCCATCAGAGATTGCGTAAAACAAACATGGGATGAAGAGGTAACTCAAGAAACTGAGTTACTGCTTATGTATGCAGCGCGCAGCCAGTTAGTTAGAAACGTAATTCAACCAGCATTAAAGAGCAATAAATGGGTTATTGGTGATAGACATGATATGTCATCGCTCGCTTATCAAGGCGGCGGAAGAGGGATTGATTTGGAGGTACTGACAACTCTAAGAAAAATGACCTTAGGTAGCTTTGAGCCAGATTTAGTCTTGTATCTTGATGTTGAACCGAGTGAAGGGCTTGCGAGAGCGAGAGGACGCGGCGAACTAGATCGGATTGAACTATCAGGCCTAAACTTCTTCGAGCAAGCGCGTAAAACCTACAAAATGATTGTTGAAGCATCTGATAAAGCAATACAAATTGATTCCATGCAAACGATGGAAGCAGTTCATGCTGATGTCGTTAGTGCATTGGAGTCGTGGTTCAACACTCAGAAATCTTCAAACCCAACTGGCAAAGCCAACAGTGCAGGAAAGACATAATGTATCCATGGTTACAGTCAGCTTTTGAAACACTCTTAAAACGCTATCAGGATGACAAACTGCATCATGGTTTGTTGTTTATGGGACCAGTTGATTTAGGTAAAACCAATCTATGTCAGGAATTAGCAAAAGCTTTATTGTGTAAGACGGTAACTAATAGTCAGATAAAAACGAATGTTGATGCCAGTGTTAATGTTGGCGTTGATGGGAATATAGGCTTGTTTGGTGATGACCATCAGCCCAATGAAATCAGTTATTCTAACAATATAGACTTAAACGCATGTGGCACATGTAAGTCGTGTTTATTAATTGATGCAGGCTCTCATCCTGATTTACACATTATTACAACCGAGAAGTCGCAAATTGGTGTAGATGCTATCAGGCAAGCAATTTCTAAAGTTTCCCAAACGGCGCAATTAAGTGGAAATAAAGTTGTTATCATTCCACAAATCGAATCAATGTCTGAGTCAGCTAGTAACGCACTGTTAAAGACTTTAGAAGAACCTACTTCTAATACTTATTTACTGATGACGACGAATGAATTACAACGTTTACTACCGACTATTCTGAGTCGCTGTGAGAAAATTACGGTGCCAACTCCGACTTACGAACAAAGTTGCCAATGGTTAAGCGCGTTTGACATTCAGCTGCCAACTAAAGAAGCGTTAATCGCTCATGGTTCATCACCAGTAACTTTTAAACGAGAGCTTGAAGATCCAGATAGCCTTGGTTTTGATGATTTCAAGGCAACAAAAGAAGGTATCGTCAATGGCAGTGATAGCGCAAATAGGGCGGCCCAAAAATGGCAGTCCGATGCCACAAAAGTCGCTAAATGGCTGGCTCAACACTGGCTTGAAAAATATAAGAGTACTGAAAGCGAAGTCGCTTACGAAAACTATCAAGCTTGTATCCTTGCAGCAAAGCGCATGCATCATCCTGGCCTGAATAAGTCACTCATTATTGCACCCTTGTTCGCGCAATTAAGAGCCGTTTCCAGTAATCAATTTAGTAGCAAAATATAAAGCTTAGAAACACTGCCTGCTTTAATTGCAGTGAACATTATAAAAATTTGGAGATAATCATTGTTTGTAGATTCACATTGCCATTTAGATAGACTGAAAAAGAACGATAGCGAGCTCGCTAAAACCGTTGCTGCAGCAAGTAAAAGAAAAGTGGAACATATGCTATGTGTTGCCGTCTCGGTGAAAGAGTTTTCTGATATGAAGGCTCGTGTTGCAAAGTTTGATAATGTCTCGATGTCATGTGGTGTGCATCCTCTGCACAATGAGGACGTTTGTTCGTATTCAGAACTACTCGCTCAAGTTCAAGCTGATGATGTGGTCGCCGTAGGAGAAACCGGGCTCGATTATTTTTATAGTGAAGAAACGAAAGACATCCAAAAAGATTCTTTTGTTGATCACATAAAAGCTGCCAATGCGGTGAAGAAACCTTTGATCATTCATACTAGGAATGCTCATAAAGATACCATTAATTTACTAAACGAACATAGAGATCCTTCAACGATTGGTGTTTTACATTGTTTCACCGAGTCACTTGAAATGGCGAAAGAAGCAATTGAGATGGGTTTTTATATTAGTATTTCAGGCATTGTTACTTTTGCCTCCGCGAAAGAGCTGCAAGAGACCGTAAAACAGATTCCTCTTGAGCGATTACTTATTGAAACTGATAGTCCATGGTTGGCGCCAGTACCTCACCGAGGTAAAGAGAATGAGCCAGCAAACGTTGTCGATGTCGCATACTTTATTGCTGAATTACGTGGTATCTCAGTAACAGAATTAGCGGCAGCTACTACTGAAAACTTCTACCGTCTTTTCTCTTTGGTTAAAAAACCAAATGTCTAAGCTTCAAGCACCTGATTGGAAAATCAGGCTTGATAAAAGCCTGAATTCAAATAAAGGTCAATCTCATTCTAAGTTTTACCAAGTAGCTAGTGTCACTGCTGATGGTATGCCGAAAAATAGGACGATGGTGTTCAGAGGCTTCTTAGCAAACTCTGAAAAGTTTGTGTCAGTAACAGATATTAGAAGCGACAAAATTAAAGAGTGGGAAAGCAGTTCATCGCAAAAATTTGAAATATGTTGGTACTTTGTTGAATCAAGGGAGCAATATCGTATTTCTGGTCATGTCCAAATTCTTTCATCAGACAGTGTTATTAGTCATATTGAATCTGCTGACAACAAGCAATCAAAGTCTGAAGCGGCTTCGCTAATAAGAGAGCAATGGAATAAATTATCCAAAGCAGCGAAGGAACAGTTTTATTGCGCAGAGCCTAAAGCGCCTTTTGATGATGAATTAGATATCCAGCCTAGCGAGCTTCAAGACGGCAACTTGGAGAATGTTCATGGTGTATCGAACAATGAAGGAAATGCAACAAATTGTGGTTATACGAACGAGACAAGTAAGGAATCACAAATTAGTAAGACGGAGAATAACAGTAGAGCTGATAAGGCTTTAGATATTAGTGAAAATTTTTGCGTTGTCATATTTATTCCAACTTCCGTTGATTACCTTAATCTGCTTGCTGAACCGCACTATAGAAGTATTTCGAAACAAGAAAACAATTGGTTGGAGAGTAGAGTAAATGCTTAAAGTTTAAAAACACAATTCGTCGGTTTTTTAGTTTCTGTATGATTAGTCTCTTATACGCTTGTACCTGCTAAAACTAGCTATTGCTTTTACTAGCGAATACAAAACCATGTAATTCTAATACTAGCTTATGCTAAAACCAGATAATGCTATAATGCTAGGCCTTTTCTAGTTCATCAGACTGACTCACATTAAATTCCACGCTATCACAAATAAACTCCAACTCAGTGCCGCTAAACATTGCCATTTGCTTTAGCATTCTAATTTGATGCAACGGAAGGACTTCATCACTGTAAATACAGTCACAGGTTTTTGCGAAGAGTAGTCGTTCGATAACATCAAAAGCGCTGAGAGTTTTACTAGGACTAATATTTAAAACTAGCTTATGAGACGCTTTTAGTTTTGTTGATGTAGATACATGAGCAATCCACCTAGTTCTTCTCATAGTAGATGTTTGTAATTGAAATGTTTTAGCGCTAAATGAGGCATGGCTCATTGAACCTTGTTGGACAGAGGTGTGCATATTTGGCTTACCAACGAACAAAGTATTCACTACAGGGTTGATTGTTTTACTGTTAGCTGATTGAATTTGCATTTTAATTTCCTGCTGTCTGTTTATCCACTATGTGTATACATACAGTAGTACTGTATAAATAAACATGCAAGTACTATTTGAACAATTTTTTTATTTTTTGCCTCCTAAGGTAAAGTAAGAACGCCGAGAAGCTTAGATAAATAGCTGGTTCATACCATGCTGACTTCACTAACCAAAGGTAATGCAGGCCGCCAAGTATCACGGCTACATAGCTTAAACTATGTAAAGTAAACCAAGAACTTCCCATTTTTTTCTTGAGTACAGTGATAGATGTTATGGATAAGACAATTAAGATGATTAAATTTAGAAAGCCAACAGTAATATAGGGGCGCTCTATGATCTCGTTTAGAACAAGTTTCATTTCAAACTGCAATTCAAATGCAACGAATACCAAAAAATGAGCGAATGCATAAACAGCAGCATAAAGCCCAAGAGGGCGCCGAAGTGGGATGAGCTGTGCAAATTTAGTTTGCATGGCTAATGGGCTAATAATCAAACTCATCACAAGCAGGTTCAGCGCACCTATGCCTGTGAAGTCCAGAAGGGCTTGTACAGGATCGCCACCTAAGTTATCTGTAATGCCCTGATAGAAAACATAAATCAACCAAGAGCTGGCAATAGCATGAAGTATATACCGGCTACTGTTCATGACTTTATGGGGCAAGCGTATTGGTTTAGACATCGCTAGCATTTAGTAAAATTTTCTCAAATCTAGGCCCTTGTACAATGGAGCGACTTCTTCATATCCATTGAACGGGAGGGTATCAATTCTATTTTGTTCAAATAAACCACCGCTGACGATCCTTCTTTCTCGTGCTTGCGACCACCTAGGGTGATCTACTTTTGGATTCACGTTTGCATAGAAGCCATATTCATCCGCTGCAAGTGTCTGCCAAGTAGTAGGAGGCTGTTTATCAGTTAATACAATTTTTACGATAGATTTAATGCTTTTAAAGCCATACTTCCAAGGAACAACAAGTCTTATTGGGGCGCCATTTTGTGGGGGTAGAGTCTTACCATACATGCCTACACTGAGCATCGTAAGTGGCTGCATTGCCTCATCAAGCCTTAAACCTTCTACATAAGGATAGTCTACACCGCCACCAATAAAGCGACTTGATTGTCCCGGCATCTGCTTTGGGTCGTATAGGGTTTGGAACGACACATATTTTGCTTTGCTAAGTGGCTGCGCTTTTTTAATGATGTTTGCCAACGAGAAACCAATCCAAGGTATTACCATCGACCAAGCTTCAACGCATCTAAGTCGATATATCCTTTCTTCTAAAGAAAACATAGAAAACAAATCTTCGTAAGCTAAGGTTAATGGCTTCTCAACTAGGCCTTCAACTTTGAGCGTCCATGGATTGACTTTAAAGTCTTGTGCTTTTTCAACAGGATCGCCCTTACCGGTACCAAACTCGTAGAAGTTATTGTAGGTCGTCGCTTTCTCCTCAGGGGTGAGGATATCGCTTGTTGCTTTAGCTTTCGTAAAATCAAGAGGTGACGTCACAAATTTGCTTGCTTCATCGCTATTAAACCAATCAAAGGGGCCAGCATTGGCACTTCGGGCTGTCGCAAGAAGCGAGCCAGCTCCTACGTAACCCAATGTCTTTAAAATTGCTCTGCGTTCTTTGTAAACGGATTCATCAGTCACATCGTTTTCGGTTAAGCCATTAGCCTTACGAAAATTAAAAATCATGCTTGCTTCCTTTTAAAGTAGCTTGTTAAAGTACATGACCTTGTATTTATCGTTTCACTTTCATCTATGGCGTTAATGAATCCATGACTGAATTCGATTTTGGTAAGAAAAGGTGATTGTAAAGTCTAGTCGCGTACTCGTCAGTCATTCCAGAAATGTAGTCGGCTAACACTCGATGTTTTTCGTTTTCAGTTTCTGCTTCCATCCAACGTTGTCCAGTATTTGTGGGCAACAACCTCTCTGGTTCAGAACTAAATGCTTCGAACAGAGCCATTACTATCTGTTGACCTTTATACTCTAAAAGTTGGATTTCGGGTTTTCTGATCACATAATTAAACACAAAAGACTTAAATAAACCGAGGGCGATTTGATAGTTTTTAGCGAAACAAGCATTAAAATCGATAATATCGGCTTCAAACATATCTTGTTTTTCTATACTTATTGCTGTGATGAAGCAATTAACCAATGCACCTATCGCATTCTTTCTTTCATAAGGTGCTGCACTGAATAAATTATTAGTTAAATCATCTATTTGAGTGGAAAGCCAGGGTAGGTTTAAAGTTTTGATTGGGCTAACGACTTCTTGCTCAAAAGAGTCACGCGTAACCATAGACATCACAATTGCATCCTCTAAATCGTGAATTGCATAGGCAATATCGTCAGCTAATTCCATGATGGAGCAGTCTATCGATTTAAAAAGTGTTTTCGCGTGTTGTTCTTTTCGTTCTGCGATATTACTAAACAGATTACGGTCACCTTTACTAAGAGGTGAGACGACCCATTCAAATGCATCTTTATCACATAAATACAGACCCTTGGGTGGATGCCATTGTTTTGATTTTACTAAGCGGTGAGAATCAGGCTTTTCTGCTAGCAAGGTCGAATTAGTTAATTCATCGATGTAATTTGGGTATTTAATTAAACCTAATAAAGTGCGGCGCGCTAAATTCATACCATCAACAGGACTATAGGTTTCTAGTTTAGTCAGTATCCGGAAGGTTTGACCATTACCTTCAAAACCGCCGTGTTCATGCATCATATAATGCAAAGCAATTTCACCGCCGTGACCGAAAGGAGGGTGACCAATATCATGGGCTAAGCACAAACTTTCGATAAGATGTTCATCGATGCCCAGTCTAGTCGATAACTCAGGTTGTTTTTGTGCCAACTGCGCCGCGATGCCGGTACCAATTTGTGCGGCTTCTAAAGAATGCGTTAAGCGTGTTCGATAAAAGTCACTGATCCCAATGCCAAGAACCTGAGTTTTCGCCTGTAAACGTCTAAATGCAGCGGAATGCATGATGCGTGCTTTATCGCGCTGATAAGCGTTCCGGTGATCACCATCACGTTTTTCTAAACGAGTAAGTCGTCTGTCTGTCCATTTGTTGCTATGCATAACATTATTCCTAGCCGCGCTGTATTATTAAAATTTTATGAGACTTCGAATTGGCTAAATACTGGCTAATACGTCGTAAAAACTATCAAACATAATTGGTTTTTCAATTATGTCTGTAAACCCAGCATTAAAATAACTCTTTTTGTCTTCTTTTGTCATTTCTGTCACGAGCGCAATTATTGGTATTGTCTTATTTTCGTACCTAATTTTTTCACATACCTGCAGTCCGTCGATGAATGGAAGTTGAAGGTCGAGAATAATCATAGTGATTGATTTTTTCTTGCGATAGAGGGCTAGAGCCTGTTTACCATCAATAGCAAAGTCCAGGATAGCTTTCGTTGGCCGTAACAATTGTTGTATGGTTTTAACGTTATCTTCATTGTCTTCAGCATACAGGATATGTTGGTGCGATAAATCAGGGACGGCATCACTTAGTTGATTTCCCCCTAAATTATTCACGTGTTCTCCAATGACAGGCATTGGTAAAGTTAGGCGAAACTCAGAGCCGATACCTATTTTGCTATTAAGGTCTATATTACCACCCATTAACTCAGCTAATTTGGCGCTGATTGCTAAGCCAAGACCCGCACCACCAAATTGTCGAGTTGTGCTTTCATCAGTTTGTCTGAATGCTTCGAAAATAAGCTTTGTATCTTCGGGAGATATGCCTATTCCCGTATCTTTTACTCTTACTTCAATATTATTTTTGTCCCCCGAAAGACTAACCAGAACTTGTCCGTGCGAAGTGAATTTCACAGCATTAGAAATTAGATTATTGACTATTTGATTAAACCTTATTGGATCACCAAGTCGATTGTTTTTAAATCCATTTGCAATATCAACTATCAGTTCAGTTCCTTTATTCAGCAGAGGGTGGTGTTTCGCGACTGCATTTTCAATCAACTGTGGAATGTCTATGTCAATTTTTTCGATATTCATCTTTTGTGAATCGGCTTTGGACAAATCTAAAACGTCATTAACAGTGCTCAATAACTCATTGGACGATGTATTTGCCATTTGCAGGATAGATTGAATTTCGTCATTGAAGTTAAAACTTTCCAATATTTGCAAAGCTCCCATTATGGAGTTTAATGGTGTTCTTAACTCATGGCTGACATTAGCGATAAAGCGTGCTCTTGCAGCATTAGCATCTTCGACCATCATTTCATGCTTTTGGACTAAACTTGCTTGCTCTAACAATGCTTGTTTGCAAAGCTCTAATTCTGTTACGTCTTGGCATGTACCCATAACTCTAACTATTTTATCCAACTCGTTGCGATAAAAGCGTGCAGTTAACTGTATAAATTTTTGCTTGCCTAAAGAGCTTCTAAATCGAAAGGTTTTATCAATCCACTCGTCATTAGCTGGAAGCCTATTTACAACGTCAAAACTCTTAATGAACTTATCTTGCTGACTTGCTTCAATAAGCTTTAACCAATCTGAGAATTGCAGTACTTGGCCCGATTTAGGTACGTCGAATAAAGCATACATTGCTTCATCCCAATATAATTCATTGCTAACTGTTAAGTATTCCCACGTACCTGCTTTACTAGCGTTGAGAGCCATCTGAATGCGATCTTGTTGATTGGGTTGATGATCATTGGATTTTTGGGGTTCTGAATTACTGCTCAGTTTTTGAAAGAAGCCAATACGAGACAATCCATCATCTGTTTCCACAAATTCGCAGCAATAACGGAAAACATTGGTTTCATTAGCGGTGTTGAAGCTCGGCAGCAAAACATCGATTGGAATACGTTTATTTTCGCTGATATTAATCCGGTTTTTTATAATTTGTTGTGCAGGCTCAGAAAGAGAGGGGATTTCCCATTCCTGACATGGGATGTGTTTAATTGCCTGCAAGTCTAAAAGTGTGACGAGTGAGTCTGACCAAACGCTAGTTTGGTTATGGTAATTGTGTTTGAAACTTCCGGTTTTAGTATATTTTTCTATCAATCGTCTCTGGGCGAGATTAGAGGATAGTGACATTTGAATACAGTTCCATTGTTAGACGTTAATAAACACTTTTAGCTTATGAATCCTACTGTATTTGATTTTGTTATAATTTCACAGTTATTCTGCAAGTTGATCGACACTTACAAAACATTTTTCTTTAAATATCGTTAAGAAATAGTCTACTTCTGGCATTGTGCGTTGATACTCACCAAGCATTTTCTCCAATCTAGTTTTCACATGTGAAAACTCGGCATTTTGAAAGCTGAGCTCATCACAAGCTTTCAGATATGCAGATATAAGATCGGCGGCTTTAACCAATGTTTTGTATTCTTCTTCCACTTCCTTTTGTACCAATAATGGTTTGAAAGTAGCTTGCAACTCCTTGGGTAGGGTTTTTAAACACTCAAGCTCGGCCATCTCCTCAATCTTTTTGAATTCACGTGTTAAATCTGGGTTGTGATATTTTGTGACGTGATTGATATCTTGCAGTTTCGTTTCAGACACTTCATGGTACAAGGCAATTGTCGCGGCTTTTTCAGCATTTAGCTTACCATCGAAGTAGGTGTTTCGAATAACGGCTAACAGGTGTGCGATTACGGCTACTTGATGACTATGCTCCGCAACGTTTTCACTTTTTACAGAGTGCATGAGTGCCCACCGCTTAATAAGCGGCATACGGAGGATCCATGCTAGAAATGCACTATTCATTTATTTTTATTCCTTGCAGCTTTTTTGCCACTGTCATGTTTTTAAATTAGTTCGTTAATAAAGATGTTTATTACAATTAATTGCTTTTACTTGTCGACAAACGCTTTTGTCCTTGGCTACCGACAGTCGCTATTGTTGATAAGCATTAAAAAAGCGTTTCATTTGACTCAAGGCGGGTGTTAACTGCTCTTTGTGAGGCAAGAAGACAAGTCTAAAGTAACAACCATCTTGTAAGTTGAATGCGCTTCCATGTACCAATAGTATTTTTTCTTTGTTAAGCAAATCCAACACCATGTTGACATCACTTGAGATGTTGAATTTTTTGGCGTCAACACTTGCAAAGCAATACATTGCACCCATTGGCTTAACGCAATTAATCCCATCAATTTCATTTAACCCTTCATAGGCTAAATTACGCTGTGAAAGTAAACGTCCTTCACCCCGCACGAGATCATTAATACTTTGATAACCGCCTAATGCAGTTTGAATAGCATGCTGACATGGAACATTGGCACACATGCGCATGGAAGACAGTATTGTTAGGCCATCTATGTAGCTTTTTGCTGATTGCTTATTGCCACTAACTAACATCCAGCCGGCTCTAAATCCTGCGACGCGATAATTCTTACTCAGCCCGCTAAAAGTGACGCAGAATAAATCAGGAGCTAACGACGCAATACAAGTGTGTTTAGCATCGTCGTATAAAATTTTATCGTAGATTTCATCGCTATATATAATCAAGTTATGTTTTCTGGCCAAATCGGCTATCTGATTCAGCAAATCTTCACTGTATACCGCACCAGTTGGATTGTTTGGATTTATGATGACAATCGCTTTAGTGTTTTTGCTTATTTTGGATTCGATGTCTGCAATATCTGGAAACCAATCTGCTTTCTCGTCACAACGATAATGCACTGCGGTGCCTGAGGATAGATTCACGGCTGCTGTCCAAAGTGGGTAGTCAGGGGCAGGGAGTAATACTTCATCTCCACTATTTAGCAATGCTTGCATGGAGAGCATAATCAATTCACTGACGCCATTCCCTAAATAGATATCTTTTACTTGAATATCCTGAATACCCATTTGCTGATAATACTGCATCACCGCAACTCTAGCGCTGTAAATACCCTGAGCATCTGTATAGCCTTGGGCGCTCGGTAACTGGTAAATAACATCTTTCAAAATATCGTCTGGTGCTTCAAAGCCAAATGGGGCCGGATTTCCGATATTGAGCTTTAGAATACGCTCACCAGCTTCTTCCATCTTATTTGCTTGTTCTAATATTGGGCCGCGAATATCGTAGTAGACATTCGCTAACTTATTAGAGCGATTGATTTTTTTCATTAATAACGGTCTTACGGCTGGTGTATATGTATGTACGTTTAGAATAGTACAGCTAGCACCTCGTGTTAAGAGGGGATGACAAATTTTGTCACATTTTTTATCACCCCAAATAGGGACTTTTGTCGTAGTATCAAATGACCTTCGTAAAATTGTCTTTGAATTGGAGAAATATATGCCCGCTCCTTTGATATGGTTAGGTGCAGCCTGTATAGGACTATATGCCTCTAACAGAGCTAATAACGCTTACTTAAAAAGCACTAATACAGTTGCTAAATTACCTGGCGAATCGGCAAGAAAAGTAGTACCTCGAAATGGAGCAATCGTTACCTGTGGCATTTATGGCGTGCTGGATCATACAGGAATTTGGGTTGACGGTAATATTTATGAATTAAGTGGCGCTGGCTTAATACGGACAGTGTCTCCGGAGCGCTTTTTACAAAATAGAAGTGGGGACAATATATACGTGGCATGTGATGAACATTTCAAACCACTTGCGGCTAAAGAGGTTGCACAAAGATGTCAGGAAAATCTGTTTGGTTTGAGGGACTATCACGTACTCAATAATAACTGCCATCAATTTGTCCTAGAGATGTTGACCGGGGAACGCGCTGCTATTACAAGTTTCACAGAATTGAATGAAGCTATTTCTGCGCTTTTTCTAAGTGCAATTCATTGGCATCAAGCGAAAGTCAATTTTCGTTGAGTATTTTTTGAACTAAAAGGCATTCTAGCTTAGTATAAAGTTAAGATATCGACAAACTGATTCAAATCAAGGTTCAATATCCTAATTCAATTATACTCCGCAATGACTTAATTATTACGCTTAATAGGAGATGCTATGTCACAGCAGTTCGAAGAGTCACCAGAAACAGCAATTGAAAATAGCGGTATTGCCCGAGTAATACCTTGTAGAAAATTAGAAGTGTTCGATTCAATAAAATGGCTTGCATTAGCCATTAACGACTATAAACGTGCTCCTGTTATAAGCTTGACCTATGGGCTTATATTTACTCTCATTCCTTGGCTCATTTTTTACTTAATTGATTCAACGGGTTGGTACATGATTATATTCCCAGCCATGGTGTGTTTCATGTTAATTGGTCCATATTTAGCTGCAGGACTTTATGATGTGGCGTGGCAGTTTGAGAAAAAGAATAAGCCATCATTTCGACATTCATTAAAGGCTATGTCCAGAAATGCGGTGAATGAATGGGGTTTTGCGATTCTACTTATGGTACTGATGATATTTTGGTTGCGAATCGCTTCCCTGATTCATGCTTTGTACCCAGCACACGAAGCCTACACATTAAGTAGTTTGGCGCCGTTTTTGTTGGTGGGAACGTTAGTGGGAGTGGGACTTACGGTTTTGGTTTTCTTCATTACAGCATTTACCCAGCCGATATTATTGGAGCGTCGTGTTGACTTGGCTACAGCAGTATTAACGAGTATGAATGCTGTTTGGTTAAACAAGAGAGCGATGTTCTTTTGGGCTTTCGTTATTTGTTTGTCGGTTTTTATCGGCTTTGTAACGTTTTTCTTAGCATTCTTAGTGATAATGCCCATTATTGGCTACGCGAGTTGGCATGGTTACATTGACACCATAGAAGTAAAAAGAGAACGGACCTACGAATAGAGCTTTATGAACAAACTTAATAGGGTCACAGTCTTTAAACTGTGACCTTATTTGAGATCCACATTGTCTGATATGGCTCTAATTTTAAGTTATTAATCGTTGTATCAATCAGACTCTCTTCAATTAAATCAAACCAGTGATTATTTTCTATTAGGTTTATGTCTGATAAAGCAATTTCTTGCTTTGTATCTGTGATATTCGATAAACAAAAAATACTTTGATGCCTATTAATGCTTTGACGCCAATAGCCAAATATATGGGGGCCTAACTGCAAGGTAAACTGTGTTGCATTGGGGTGAAAAGCGGCTTGAGAGCGCCTTATTTTTATCAATTCACTTAAGGCATTCAGTATTTTCGCATGAGAGCTATCAGCGGTACTCAATTCATGAAGAAGGCGTTTATAGTCCCAGCGGTGACGGTTTATACTTCTGTTTTGTCCTGTATGTAATACTTTTTCTTCGTCGTTTGGCGTACCAATTAAGGAGTGAATGTAGATGCCTGGAATGCCTTCTAGGCCAAGCATGATGGTGTGTGCACATAAATATCTTTGAATTTGATATTGATCAGGACCTTTCAAAGTTCCTTTCATTGCGTCAATTAACGCTATATTTATTTCATACGGCTTTTGTTGAGCATTGTCAGCTTGTCGCCACGATATCTTGCCACCAAATTGTTGCATACAATTTGCTAATTCTGTTATTTCAGAATCGTCTAATAATCCCTCAGCTGGACGCAAGCCAATACCATCATGTGAAGCAATGAAGTTGAAATATGTCGTACCGTTTTGTGCTGGAGGCATTCTCATCATCCAAGTTTTTAGGTACTGACAATCACCGCTAACTAATGTGTTGATTAAAAGTGGTGGCAAGGAAAAATTATAAATAGCATGAGCTTCGTTAGCGTTACCAAAGTAGGTCAGGTTCTCTACGTTAGGAATATTTGTTTCTGTGATAATAATAGTGTCGGGCTCAGCATGTTCAATAAGCGTTCTAATGAGTCGAACGACTTCATGGGTTTGGGGCAAATTGATACTCGGGCTGCCTGGTACTTTCCATAAAAACGCAATAGCGTCTAAACGAAAGATTTTCGTTCCCTTGTCCAAATATAAGCGAATAATGTCAATAAAACTCACAAGAACCTTGGGATTCCGGAAGTCAAAATCGACCTGATCATGACTAAAGGTACACCAGACATGCTTAATTCCGTTTGCGGTATCCACTTCTTTTAGTAGGCTGGAGGTTCTTGGTCTTACAACTTTGCTTAAATCATCATCTGGTGATGCAGTGAAGAAGTAATCGTTACCGACGCCATCTTGCTTGCAAAAATTTTCGAACCATTGACTACGGGCAGAACAGTGATTGACGACTAAATCGGTCATTAATCCATATTGCTCAGAAATAGCTTCAATATCGTTCCAATCACCGAGGCTTTGATTCACGACTGAATAGTCGATAATCGAGAATCCATCATCAGAGCTGTATGGGAAGTAGGGTAAAATATGAACATGACTAATGATTGAATGACAATATTCATTTATGAATCGAAGCAAAGTACTTAAAGGCTTCTGGCTGAGACCCAGTTCGACTCCAGCACTGTTTTCGATAATGCTATCACCATAGGTGATCATGATAATATCTGATTCGTCCCAGCGATTCTTGTGTGGCGTGGGGTAATGGCATTCTTCTTCGGAGTTAACACCAATACTTATCTGTAAACGCGTTACAAGCTCATCTAATTCTTGCTCTTTTAAAATGCCATCGTAAATAAAGTCTAAATGATGCTTCACTTTGGCTTTAAATTGAAGAAAATGACTATCCATATTAACGTCCTTTACTAAATTCTTGAAAGTCTTCCTCAACGGCATTTTTAAGGCACTCGAGCACATCTGGCTTAGCGCTAACAACTCGGTTCCAACTGGGTATAAATGGCGTTTCCATTGGGTTTTCCAAGAAGTTTTGACCTGCTTTCATGATGTTATGAGCAAACATTTCAACGGCTTTTTCTTCAGCATGTATATCTAATTTTAAACCGTTCATCACTGCATCGTTGTGGTAAGCCTCAACAAAATCTAAAGCAATTCGAAAGTAAGTCGCTTTGATCGTCCTAAATGTCTCGGTGCTAAATGTTGTCCCTTGCGTGGCTAGTTTTCTGAAGAGCGCTTTAGTGATATCAATGGACATTTTAGATAGACCTTGTTGCTCATTATCAAGCGAAAGGTCTTGATGCTTATGATCGTAAGTTTTAGCAATATCCACCTGGCAAAGTCGGTTGTGGGAATAATTGCGATGCATTTCGGATAAAACACCAATTTCTAAGCCCCAATCACTTGGGATACGAATATCATTGAGCACATCGCGTCTGAAAGAAAACTCGCCGGCTAGCGGGTAACGAAAGCTATCCATGAAGTCTAAATAATCGTTAGCACCTAAGGTTCTTTTAAGCGCTCTGAGAAGAGGTGTGACCAACAACCTAGACACACGCCCGTTAATTTTCCCTTTTGCAACACGGGCGTAAAAACCTTTGCAGAATTCATAGTTGAATTGCGGATTTGCAACTGGATAAATCAACTTAGCCAATAACGAACGTTCATAAGTCAGGATGTCACAATCATGCAGCGCGACACTTTCAACTTTGCCTGAAGCTAAGATATAGCCCATGCAATACCAAACGTTTCGACCCTTACCAAGCTCTTTTGGTGCTAAACCTAATTCCTGCAATTCTTTATCAAGCGCTTTTAATCTAGGGCCATCATTCCATAACACGCGGTGATGCTGAGGCAATGTTGAGAAGAAATCGAGGGCATATTTGTACTCGGATTCGCTCGCTCGATCTAAACCAATCACAATTTCGGATAAGTAAGGCACTTTCTTTATATGCTCTATCGTCGCAGGTAAGGCTTCGCCCTCCAATTCGGAGAAAAGTGATGGCAGTATTAAACCTAAAGGGCGTTTTTTTGAAAACTCACTTAACTCGCTTTCTAAATCTTCGATCGAACGTTCTTCCAAATTGTGTAGCGTAGTTACGATACCATTTTGATAAAAATCAGCCACTTGTGACTCCTTAAGTTATTTAATTTGTTTGTTGCTTGCACTAGAGTCCGTTGTTTCAGGAATAAGTTGATCAAGCACCTCGGCCCAACCTTTTGGTCCAAAAAACTCGCTGGTGTATAGGTCTGTTTCTCTATTCAGTATTGGAGGTTCATGTGTAGGAGACGCAATGCGAACAGCGATGTCTGCTTCTTCCAGCATCGATACATCATTGTTGCCATCACCTAATGCGATACTGCAAATAGGAATATTATTGTGTTGCCGTTGATATTCATTAACAAGCCATGTGAGGGCTTTTCCTTTGCTACAATCACCACACACATGAAGGAAGCGACCGCCGCTAACAGGGCGAGCACCAAAGCCTTGTAGAATTGACGTGAACTTTTTGAGTTCCTCGTCGTTTCCACACCAAAGTAAAGGCTCACCGAATTGTCTTTGAGATGAAAGCGTCGCCTCAGTTTCGGTTAGCCCTGTAAGCTCTATAATCCTTTGCAATGTCATATCGTTGAAAGCTTCGAAAAGTTGTCCAAATTCCGGCTTTAGCTTTTGAACTAATCCTAACCAATGGGCGCGTTTCGGGCTGAATGTTTTGATCCAAAATCCATCCTTCCACACACAGTCTCTTGGCTTAAGGGGGAAAAAGTTATTAGGAATAATTACTGCGGCGCCATTCTCAATTACGAAAGGACCATCTAGTCCTATAAGCTGGCGCAGTTCCAAAACCTCTGCAAAGGTTTTGCTCGTGTTTGGGATAATGGGTATTTCAAGGCTAATCAATCGGTCAAGACAAGCTTTTGCATCTGAATGGCTGTAGTCGAAGTGATCAAGTAAAGTGCCATCGAGATCAGTAAAAATGATGGGCTTTTTATTATTCATTGATTGCTTTGGCATGAAGCGTCCCTTGTACAATATTTCTTTGATTGTCTAAAACGAAAATACAATCTGCTTTTTTATCCATAACAGCCAAGGTGTGTACAGTGAGTCGTTGATAGTACTGTATAAAAGAAAGAACTTGGCCTTCATCCATTATTGCTGCTGAATCACTGTTTTTAGTTCGTAATTTTTGTTCTTGCTGAAAGCGCCATGCGAAAACTGAATCAAAATTTGGAGCCTTAAGAAATATCCAAAAATCCATGAAAGAGTAGAGGGGCATGTATTGAGTTTCTAAAGTGGTATTTACATAGTTACGCCAGTGACTATCTGAGTCGTTAATTTTTTCGAACTCATTGATTGGATGCTCGATTGCCGTTGGTGACTGCGGTGGTGTTCCCCAGCACCAACCTTCCATGATGACAATGTCGACGGGCTCTCTCACAAATAGCCACTTGTCTTTACTCGCTCGATCGTCTATTGATTTATCAAATCTTGGAATATCAATTTCTTTACCTGAAGATAAGTTTAAAAACACTGTTTCCATGAGTTTAGTGTCATGAGTGCCAGGTACTCCTCTTGTCTTTAAGAGTGGGTGTTTAGTGGCGGCAAGTACTTCTCGTTCAGATTTTGTTAGATAAAAATCATCAAGTGAGAGTAAGACGGTTTTCGTTTTGTAGTATTCATTTAGCAAGAAGCACAACAGCGCACTCAAGGTAGATTTACCTGATCCCTGACAACCATTGATGCCGACGAAGTATGTCTTTTTACCAACTGCTTTTGATTCATTGTGGTGCATAAAAATTGATTCAGCGAGTGGCGTGAACCATTCTAGTGCAAGATCAAGATAACTGGCTGGCAAGTCTTCTTGGACAATGTATTGCTGAATTAATTTTTTAAGTTCCTGCATGCTAGCCTTATATCGCTTTGAATTAGGGCGTCTACTGCAACGCTTTTACAAAAGAGTCTAAAGAACGTTTGTTAGATTCACTAACGGTTAAACATCTCGATTATAATAAACTACTCTTGAATACATTCTTTCTATTCAAAGACCGTGCCAAGCATATGTTGGAAGTTAGAGAGCACACTGCGACTTCACGAAGTGTTTGAATATAGTGAGTGTTAAAAGTGAAGGCTTAAAAATGAGGGCTTAAAATGAGGGCTGAAAGTAGGCGCTTAAAATCTGGGCAGAAAGTAACTACATAAACTGAGTCCAGAAAGAAAAGGTAGATAAAGAGGGTACAAAAAGAGAGAGGAATATGAAGGCGCCTAATGACGCCTTACAATACTATTTAGCAGGAAATACTACTTTTTGGTTGCTGTGAATACAGCACGTTTTGGGGCTGGGTAGCCTTCAACTGTTAATATCGGATCATTAGGGTCTAAAAAATCCACTAACGAATGGTTGGTCATCCACTCTGTCGCCCTTTGCTCTTCAATCGAAGTGACACTTTCGTCTACCTTCTTGATATCAACAAAACCGACTCTTGATAACCACTGTGCTAAAGCATCACAACTAGGTAAGAACCACACATTACGCATTTGTGCATAACGTTCATCAGGCATAAGCACGGCTTTGTCATCACCGTCTATCACAATAGTTTCTAGTACCAGTTGGCCGCCAGAATTTAACTGCTGCTTTAATTGATACAAGAATTCGATTGGATCTCGGCGATGATAGAGCACGCCCATTGAAAAGACAGTATCAAATGCATCTAGTTGGGGCATATCTTCGATGCCAATTGGTGCAAAGTGGACTTTATGTTGAGGTAAATATTTTTTAAAAATATGAAACTGATAGAAAAACAATTCAGTAGGATCAATACCTACAACAAGTTTTGCTTCCTCGCCCAACATTCGAAATAAATGATAACCACTCCCGCAACCGACATCTAGCACTCTTCTGTCTTTTAGTGGAGCAATATGGGGAAGTACGCGGTCCCATTTCCAGTCTGAGCGCCACTCTGTATCAATATCTATTCCAAATAAGTGGAAAGGACCCTTACGCCAAGGCATAAATTGTTTTAAAACAGACTGAAGATGAGCGCTTTGTCCATCACTAAATGCCGATTCTTGCTCAAATGCAACGCGTGTTTTAAGGTCAAACTTGACTTGATCAATATCGGGTAGTTGTTGTAGCTGCTTTTGCCATCTCTTGGTATCGGCGTTCTTTGAATTGTTCTCCCAGCTTTCAAGCTGCGGGATGAGCGTATGAATCCAGGCTTCTAATTTCGTGTCAATTAGATCTTGGTATAAAGCCGATTTCCAGTTCATATTAAGCTCCCTTGATCGCAAAGAATGAGACGAAGTTAAATTGTTGATACCAAATACTCACTGCGTCAAAGCCGGTTTTTAATAGGCGTTTTTCGTGCACTGAATATTCATCTAAGATCATGACGTTCTCAAGGGCTGTTCGTTTTTGACTTATTTCTAAATCACTGTATCCATTTTCACGTTTAAAATCATGATGTAAGTCTATTATTGCTGAATCCATACTGGCATGGCCGAGTTTAATTTTCTCTGACAAAATTAACACTCCACCTGGTATAAGTGCTTCATACAATTTTGCCATAAGGGCGTCTCTTAATTTTGGCGTGATAAACTGTAAGGTAAAGTTCATGATGATGACCGATGCACTTTCAATTTCAAGATTGAGTATATCGGCTTCTTGAATTTCAATTGGAGTTGCATAGTTATATGAACTGACATGGCGTTGACAACGTTCAACCATGGCAGAACTATTATCCACACCAATAATTTTTACGTCTAATTGCTGATTATGCTTCGCGACTGACAAACTAACCGCACCCAATGAACACCCCAAATCATAAATGTGACTATTCGAAACTGCGAATTTGGAAGCAAGCCTACCGATACCATCAATTATGTTTGCGTAACCAGGCACTGAGCGTTCAATCATGTCAGGGAAGACATCGACTACTTGTCGATTAAAGCTAAAGTCATCGATATTTTCTTGTGGTTTTTGGTAAATACTATCGGCCGATACGTTCTTTTCGAATTCTGACATTGTTTTTTAAAACTTATATTTAAGGTGAGTGTAATATAGCTATGGGATGTTACGCTTAGCTCTGATAATATAATCTTATAGTCATTGAATAGTATATAAAATTCAGCGTAGCTATAAAATAAAAATTATAAATGATTGGTAGAGAATAACATCATGATGTACAAGTTTTTAGTTGCAGATGATCACCCTTTGTTTCGTGACGCATTGAAGGGTGCATTATCAAGCAGTTTTAAAAAGCTTACGATACTAGAGTCTGACTCTCTTGAAACGACGGTTGCGGTACTTCGAAAGCATCGCAACATATCCGTCGTTATTCTCGATTTAACCATGCCTGGTTGTGATAATTTTTATGGTCTACTTAGAGTCAAGGAGTTATTTCCAGCTGTATCTGTGCTTGTACTATCCGCAAGTGATAGCCCAGAGGTTGTCGCCCAAGTGATGGAGTTTGGTGCAGACGGTTATATACCTAAAACGGCAGCAACGCCGACGGTTAAAAAAGCTCTATTAGCTGTAATGAACGGTAAAAAATGGCTTTCGGATGATTATGCTAAGGCAATTACTGAGGTCGATTCTGAAGCAAAAGATGTTGCGTCAAAGCTACGAGAGTTAACGCCAAAGCAATTTCAGGTTTTAAAGTTGCTGAAAGATGGCTTAATGAATAAGCAAATAGCCGACAAACTGAGCGTGACTGAAGCAACGGTTAAAGCTCATATTGGTGTTATATTTAAAAAGCTAGAAGTTAAAACCAGAACACAGATAGTCTTGGCAGTCGAAAAGTTAAATCTAGATTAAGTCCCAAATAATTTTTTTTGGCTAGGTAAACAATAAAATCCGCAACTTCTCAGGTTTTTCGTCATGCATCAGCTTCGCCTACCACTCGTTGATTTACATCGTCATTTAGATGGCAATATTCCCCCAAAACTTATTTGGCAGTTAGCCATCGAAAACGATATTACCTTGCCCGTCTGCAGCGAATCAGAGTTGGCTGAGTTGGTCTTAATTAAAGATAAAACCAGTGATTTGATGGCATTCATTAACAAGCTAGATTTCGGCGTCTCTGTTTTGGCAAGCCCAGAAACCTGTTACCAAGTTGCATATGAAAATGTGAAAATGGCAAAGCAAGAGGGTTTAGCTTACACCGAGTTACGTTTTTCGCCATATTATATGGCTAGATCCTTTAAGCTCCCTTTAAACGCCGTCGTCGAAGCGGTTGTTGAAGGTGTAAATGCCGGTAATAATGATTTTAAAACTCAGTATCAATTAATTGGTATACTTAGTCGGACCTACGGTGTTGATGCCTGTAAGAAAGAATTAGACGCTATATTGACTCATGCAGATAAGATCATTGGCTTAGATTTAGCTGGGGATGAGTTAAACTTTCCTCCCCATTTGTTTGTTGAGCATTTTAAAAAGGCGAGGGATAGTGGGCTACAAATAACTGTTCATGCTGGAGAAGCCGCAGGCCCGCAAAGTGTTTGGGATGCGATTAATCTCCTCGGTGCAAATCGAATTGGACACGGCGTCGCGGTTTCACAAGATCCGCAGCTCGTGGAATATATGCGTCACAACAACATTGGCATTGAAAGCTGCCTAACATCGAATTATCAAACAGGAACATGGTTGGATACCGCTAATCATCCAATAAAGACTTTTCTTGAAAAGGGTCTATCGGTGAGTTTAAACACTGACGATCCGGGTATTTCTAATATTGACATTCAACATGAATATTACGTTGCCGGAAGTGTTGTTAACTTAACTGAACAAGACTTAGAACAAATTCAAAGAAATGCTTTAAATCAACGGTTCTACAAAGCATAAAAAAGGCCTTCAATTTGAAGGCCTTCTATTCGTATAGCAGTCAGTCAAAATAAATTTAAGACTCTGTCTTTTCTGCCTTTGGCTTAGCTTTCGGTTGAGCTTTAGTTGCTGGCTTAGCTTTCGTCTTACTCGTAGATTCAGCTTTCGCTTTACTCGCAGATTCCGCTTTAGCCTTACTTGTGGGTTCAGCTTTTGCTTTATTCGCGGTTTTGCGTTTTGCGGCAGGCTTTTTAACTTTGCTACTCGTCGACATTAACAGCTCTTGATTATCAAAATCATCGACGTTGATGGTTCTTAGTCGGCCGGCTTCTGCTTCTTTCATTAAGTCAGCTTCTTCACTAGAAATAATGCCTTCTTTGAGTGCTCTTTCGGCTAGTGTATCAAGATTTGTCATAGGTAATTTCTCACCTAATTTCTTGCATATTTTGTCGAACAGAGGTTCACACTTCACAATGTTAAGTAAGGTAAGCTCTAAATCACCCATCAAATTACCTTCTTCTTGCGTGAGATACTGGCCATAGCCAAGTCTGTCACGTGTCGAATTTGGATGTTGTAGGATATGAGCTATTTTATGCTCAATGACATCTGATGGAGCGGTATAGCGCTTGCCGAAAGGAAGAACCAAAGCACGCATGGCAAAGCCTACGACCGGATTTGGGAAGTTTCGTAAGAAATCATCCAAGGCTTCTTCTAGATCAGATAAGCAATCCTGCATTGCCCAATGAACAAAAGGTAAATCGTCGTGGTTTCGACCTTGTTCGTCAAAACGTTTCAATACAGCGGAGCCAAGATATAGATTACTTAATATATCTCCCAAGCGAGCAGATAAGCGTTCTCTTCTCTTAAGAGAGCCCCCAAGTACACCCATAGAGATGTCGGTAAGTAGTGCTAAATTAGCACTGTATCCCTGCATACTTCTGTAGTATTTCGCTGTTTCATCTTTGAATGGAGCTGAACTTAAACGGCCGCCACTTAAGCTGAACCAAATTGAGCGAAATGTATTGCTAATGGCAAAACGAATATGTCCGAATACTGCTTCATCAAATGACTCCAATTGTTCATCTTTGTCTTTCATTTGTGACGCATAAATTTCTTTTAGGACAAATGGGTGACAGCGCATCGCGCCTTGACCAAAAATCATCATATTACGTGTCAGAATGTTCGCACCTTCAACCGTAATTGAAATGGGTACGCCCTGATAAGCTCTTCCTAAATAGTTATTTGGACCTAGGCAAATGCCTTTACCTCCGTGCACGTCCATTGAGTCGTTTACAATCTGGCGCATTCTTTCTGTTAAGTGGTATTTACAGATTGCTGATATAACCGAAGGTTTTTGACCTAAATCAACGCCGGCTGTAGACAAGGAGGTAACTGCATCCATCAAGTAAGCATTACCGCCTATACGGCCTAACATCTCTTCAACGCCTTCCATCTGTCCAATTGGCATGCGGAATTGGCGACGAATACGAGAATACGCACCAGTTGCTAAAGCGAGTGATTTTGCGCCGCCAGCAGCAGATGATGGAAGGGTAATGCAGCGGCCAACTGACAAGCACTCCATTAGCATACGCCACCCTTTACCAGCCATTGCTTCACCACCAATGATGTAGCTTAGAGGGACGAAGATGTCCTTGCCTCGCACTGGACCATTATGGAAGGGCACATTGAGTGGGAAATGACGGCGACCACAATCTAAGCCTTTAGTGTCTCTTGGAATAAGTGCACAAGTGATGCCTAAATCTTCAGTATCACCAAGCAAACCATCAGGATCCTGCAGTTTGAAGGCAAGACCAATGACGGTAGCTACTGGCGCTAGGGTTATATATCGTTTTGAAAATGTTAAGCGCATGCCCAACACTTCTTTACCATCGAATTGTCCTTTACAGACAATGCCGTAATCAGGGATAGCACCAGCATCTGAACCAGCTTCAGGACTCGTTAAAGCAAAACAGGGAATTTCATCACCCACGGCTAAGCGAGGCAGATAATAATCTTGTTGTTCTTTCGTACCATAATGCTGAAGTAACTCGCCTGGGCCTAAAGAATTAGGCACACCAACCGTACTTGATAACACCGCGCTGACGCCGGCTAATTTTTGCAATACTCGAGATTGTGCAAACGCTGAAAAGGCTAAACCACCATATTCTTTCTTGATGATCATGGCGAAAAATTTATTGTCTTTCAGATACTGCCATATTTCATCAGATAAATCGGCATCGACGTGGTTAATTTGCCATTCGTCGACCATGCGACATACAACTTCACAGGGACCATCTAAGAACGCTTGCTCTTCAGCGGTTAGACGAGCTTGTGAGATCGCATGAAATTTCTGCCAGTCAGGTTTACCACTGAAGAGATCACCATCCCACCAAACCGTGCCAGCATCGATTGCTTCTTGTTCAGTCGTGGACATTTCAGGCATAACACTCTTGTAAAATGCGAGTAATCTTTTGCTAATGAAGTCCCTGCGCACAGGGGCGTAAGACAGTGGGATGACAATAATGGCGAATATTATCCAGGCAATAATGCCAAATCCATCCGCTGCGGTGCCAACGACCATCGCTACACTGATTGCGATGAGTGTTGTTTGTGTCGAAGTTTGCTTATAGGCTGTAACACCATAAACAGCTAATACTATTAATAACCACAATAATTCGTTCATGCATGCTCCTTCAGGTCTGACCAGATTGCTAACGTTATTACTTGAATGGCCAAAGATCAAGTGATTTAGCTTAAAAGAGGACGAACATCCTCTAAGAGTTGCTTACGTAGTATATAGTAAAAAGAACTAATTTTTTTGGTAAGATTTTAGACGAATATCACCTTGTTCTTCGTCATCTTTAAATTGTTGAAGGCGCACGAGCACAAAATCGAGGGAGGGAGCAAACCAAGCGAAGGTTTCTCTTTTGCTACTCTCACGATTTACTTTTACTTTTATCGCTTCTAATTTGCCATAAGGTAGATTTAGCATTTCACTTTCAACAACTTCGATATTGTAAGTGCGCTTCTGTCCACGGTAGTTAAGAAACTTATATTCGAACTCTTTTTTGTTTTGGGCTAATTGTCTAGATATATCGATACGAAACAATTGGTTATCAAATTCGCCATTCCAAGGGAGGTTTTCTTTATCGTCGATAATGATGGTATTCGATTTGCTATCAAACTTTGCATTCAATGCTTTGTTTGGACCTGTACCTTTCCGCACAAAATCATATTTGACGGGAGTAATGATGCCATCTTTAAAGGAAAATTCTGATGTTTCATAACGTTTATCTGAAAGAAAGAAACGAGACACTTTCGATTCATATTTAAGTTGATATAAGCCATTGGTTGAAGCACTGAGACTTAGTTTAGCTGTACCTATATCATTATCATGGCGAAATGCTTCATATTTAGCGACAAAAGGTGAGGGCAATTCATTAAGGTCTTTTGCGAAACTATGACTCATGACTAGAGCTAGTCCAATTACACCTATTGCCTTCAAAGTTTTAGTCGCTTGCATATCCACACTCCGGTAATTCCATTTCATCAAAATACGCTTTCATATTCTTTAGCGCGATCCGTTCGTTACATAACCAATTTACTACTATAGGATAAATCTTGTGTTCTTGCACCAACACGCGTGAAGCTAACTCTTCTGCCGTGTCATCTTCAAATACAGGCACCTTAGCTTGCAAAATGACAGGGCCTCCATCCAGTTCTGGTGTAACAAAATGCACTGAAGTGCCATGTTCTTCGTCATTATTGTCAATCGCACGCTTGTGTGTGTGCAAGCCAGGGTACTTCGGCAACAAAGAGGGATGAATGTTCAATAATTTTCCCAAATATTTTTTGACAAAGCCTTCACTCAAAATACGCATGAACCCTGCCAATACCACAACGTCAGGTTCGGCGTGGTCTATCTCCGCGGACAGGGCAGCGTCAAAAGTGTCTCTATCTGCAAATGTTTTATGATCTATACAAGTTGCTTCGATATTCGCGTTAGAGGCTCTTTCGAGGGCATAAGCAGAGGGTACGTTCGTAATAAGCTTTACGACTGTACCTTTAATAGTGTCCTTTGCACACGCATCTATGATGGCTTGGGCATTTGAGCCGCTTCCAGAGGCGAGGATAACGATACGCTTTTTATGAATAGTCATTAGGAATTAATTACAACTTGTTCCTGACCTTCTGGAAGATCTTGAATTTCACCAATGATCCAAGCATTTTCGCCCAAATCGCTGAACGCTTTTGTAATTGTTTCCGCTTGATTGGCTTCGACGGCTAGAATTAAGCCGACACCACAGTTAAAGGTTCTGTACATTTCGTGAGTTGTTACATTCCCTTTTTCTTGCAGAAGAGAAAATATACTTGGCCAATTCCAACTGTTACCATCTACAACTGCCTGCATATCTGCGGGAAGAACTCTCGGGATGTTTTCCCAAAATCCGCCTCCGGTGATGTGGGAAATAGCGTTGACATTATGATTTTCTAGTACGGCCAATACGTTCTTAACGTATATACGCGTCGGCTCGAGTAGGTGGTCACTGATTGTCTTGCCATCTAACGTAGACCCAAGATCTAATTGACTGACTTCAATGATTTTACGAATTAATGAGTACCCATTTGAATGTGGTCCTGAAGATCCTAGTGCAATGAGTTTGTTACCAGGAGCAACTTTAGATCCGTCAATCACGTCTTCAGCTTCAACTACACCAACACAAAAGCCTGCAACATCATAATCTTCGCCATCATACATACCTGGCATTTCTGCTGTTTCACCGCCAATCAGAGCACAACCAGATAACTCACAACCTTTGCCAATGCCGGTTACCACAGTAGCTGCTGTATCGACGTCTAATTTGCCGGTTGCGTAATAATCAAGGAAGAAAAGCGGCTCTGCTCCTTGTACGATGAGGTCATTTACGCACATCGCAACTAAATCGATACCAATACCATCGTGTTTATTTTGGTCCATCGCCAAACGCAGTTTCGTGCCCACACCATCCGTTCCTGAGACAAGTAAAGGCTGCTTGTACTTAGTTGGAATAGAACAAAGCGCACCAAAACCACCTAAACCACCTTTTACTTCTGGACGATGTGTTTTCTTGGAAACAGATTTAATTCGTTCAACTAATTGATTCCCAGCATCAATATCAACACCAGCATCTTTATAACTTAGGGGTTTGCTTTGCTCAGTCACGCGCTTTCCTTTGAAAATTTTGAGGGCAGAATTTTAACAGTTCAATGAACGAAAAGGTATAAAAAAACACTAAGTTTAAATATCAGATGCAAAAATGCCTGAAATATCTGACAATAGGCGCTCTCTGCTATAAGGATTTACTAGTTTTGAAGAATTTGCTTGTTATCATCGTTGTTTTATTTTGCTGTGTATTCAGTCCGCAATCAAAAAGTGGAGCCATTGAACACCTGAATGAAGGTCAAATAATCGTTACCGATCAATCAAACTTCACGCAAAAGCGAGCAGGTAAACGCGCATTTCAACAAGTTGTAGTGAAGCTGAGTGGTGATGAAAGTGTACTCGAGAACCTCCAAGTAAAACGTGCGGCAACTAATTTCGAACAATATTTGGTCGCCAGTACGTTTATTCAAGGAGAAGACAAGCTCATTTATCAGGCAGACTTTAGCGAAGAAAAAATCATTGATTTACTTCGTAGCGAGAATTTAAACATCTGGGGTAAGCGTCGACCGACAGGATTGTTTTGGCTAGCTATCGAAGATGATGTAAGCAAAAAGAAAACACTGGTAACCCAAACTAATAACAGCGAATATTTGGACGTAATCAAACAGGCGTCTTATGATCGCGGCATTGAGTTAGTTATGCCAATTGGTGATCTAACTGATTCAATGAATATTACGCCCTTAGACGTTTGGGGGCTGTATTCATCCTCTATTTTCAATCAATCTAATCGTTATGGAACAAACTATGTTATCGGTGCACGAGTTGGTGTCGTTTTTGATGACTACAGCGCGAGTGAAAAACTAGAGCTGTCCTATTTTATTACCAATGGTCAAACAATTCATACGGACAGAATTGTCGGTACCGATATACGCGAATTAATTGCTTCCTTTGTTAATCAATATGCCAATTATTTAGCAAGCCTCTATTCCGTCGGAAGCAGCCATGATAATGCGATTTACCCAGTAACTTTAAATGTAGCGAATGTAAACACTCTTATAAAATATAGAAAAGTACAAACAATTTTGTCTTCACTTACGGTAACTGACAACGTTGAATTGAGCGCACAATCAAAAGATATAGCGAGTTTTTCTTTAATATCGAATGTCCCACTTAAGCGCCTCAAAACGATATTAAAGCTAGAGCAGAGCTTGCGTGAGCCTGAATATCAGCGTTTAGATACTGAACTTGTTATTGATTATGAGTTTCGGGGCAATTAGGTTTTGCAATTAAGTTTACCAGTATCACTTCCAGATGATGAAACCTTTGATTCCTTCTTGGACGTTGGCAATGAGTTTGCCACGGCCTATTTGCGAGAATTTTGCCACTTAGGCTTAGCCAATAAAAAGCCCTTGTGTTACCTCTTCGGTAGCGTAGGGGAAGGGAAGTCGCATCTATTATTTGCTTGTTGTCACAATGCAAATATAAATAAGCTTCAAACTGTTTACTTGAATATGGTTGAACTCAAAGGCATGCCGCCAGAAGTCTTGGCTTCAATTGCTGATTATGATCTTATTTGTATTGATAACTTGCATGAAATTGCGAGTAACCCAATATGGGAACGAACAATATTTGACCTAATCAATCAAGTGCTGGAACGTCCTCATCAGCCTAAAATTATCATCTCAGCGGCCTCATCACCGCTGGCTGTCGGTTTCCAACTTCCGGATCTTGTGTCTCGTTTAACATGGGGTGCTATATTTCAATTAGCCAATCGGACTGATGAACAGCTGTGCCAAATTATTCAATTTCGCTTGGAGCACAGAGGCTTAGAAGCGAGTGATGAGTGTATTAAATTCCTACTCACTCGAGTAGATAGAGAATTACGAAACTTAATGTCCATCGTGAATGACTTAGATAAGAAATCATTACAAGCAAAGCGCAAGCTTACTATTCCTTTTATTAAGCAGGCGCTGAGCCTTTAAAGCATATTAGTTTGGAAGGCTTGGTCTTCCTTTATGTAAATTAGCTTCATTGTTAAGGTAAATTTGAGATGAAGATAGTTGCTCAAGACGATAGGGTACTTTGATCAAACTTGCCCTATCATTAGCACCTTCAGCACCTTCACGTAAATCAATATTCTCAAACCAACTCACATTTCTACGTAGCAAGATTGGCTCAGGAAGAGCAGCTTGCAGAGTTTCTATATCACCAAGCTCTGGCAGAATATTGCTTACCGTAAATCGTGCTCTTGCTTGAATACTCGGGTCATTGAATCGATCACGTTGCCCCCAAGTTATCAATACTTCGCTATTGTTTTGCGTGTTGTAGATACCAATATCAGCTGATGCGCCAAGGCGGTATTGCATCATAAAGCGTTCGAACAAGGTGGCGAAATCTTCTCGCTCTGTTAGATATGAATAGTAAGAAGCCGCAATATCGGGCACAAAGAATGTTTCAATGTCAGCTGCCACATAGCTCTTTTGCAAATCACTTGCGGTCTCACCTGAAAAACTAACTTTAGCTAAATCCTTCATTTGGTTTGAACTAAGAGGGTATGTGCTATTCAAGATATCAGAGTTTGTTCCGTTATTCCTAAAGTACGTCAATGGGTCGTCAGAGTTAGTTAAGCTTGCCCAAACGTCGTAAGGGAAAAAGTCATTCGCATGGCCAAGCTCGTGATACATGAGCCAAGAAATATCGGCTTCCAAGGCCTCGAATGTGCGTGTATCTCTTGCTGCCGATGAAAAGCTTTGACCTGGCATATACGGTGCATTGTCTTTCACGTAGCGCCAAGCGACTCCAAAATTGAGAACACTTCCAAAATTACTTCTATAGTCAGGCACTTCGTTTAATGTGTCTCGTTCAGTTGGTGTCACCCAAAAGTTGCGGGCATCTAGGTAAATAGCACCTGTTGCCGCCCAGTAAAATGAGGGGCGTACATCATACGAAATCACAACAGCCGTGACTCCGCGCAGAAGCTTTAACATGTCAGGACCTGCAGCTGATTGTTCAAGGTACTGACGAAAACGAACTCCCATCCATTCGTGTGAAACGAGTGTGCGGTCCAAAATATCATCAATACTCGGAGTAGTTGTTTGCTGGCCTACTAGAGGTAAGGTACCAAAGTTACAAGTGCTGCTAAGCGTATTCGTGTATATGCAAGATTCGATTGCATTCTTATATGGGGAGTCACTATTAAACGAGTAAACATCTTCGCTGGTGATGATATTACTATTCGGGAAATAAGCGTCATCTATGATTTGCGCATCATTGATAGTAACGATACTGCGATCTATCGCTTGCTCACCATTTTCAAAAATAACCGACACTTCAAATTGAACCACTTGATCGCTGTTGACGGCTGGAGCGTTAAAGAAAAGTCGGTTCGATTGGCCTTCAAGGTCTAAAACAGCGGGCCCTGCAATTTGCTTCCATTCTATCGTTGAATTATTAATGTCATTAGTAAATGAGTCTACGCGCAAAGATACTTTTCCTCGTTCAGTCACTGTATGGTCAAGCCTGACGTTTGCAACAGGGGAAGAGCTTTCTTGAACAGTGAAATCATGGGAAATTTGTTGTGTGCCAGAACTCGTCTCGACGGTAGCTTGAAGTGTATAACTACCAGCCTCTAAAGTGTCAAAACCAATGGTTTGAGAATTGTTTGCCAAGATAGTGAGTGCAGGGCCATTGATTTGCTGCCAACGAACTGATCTTATTTGGGCGTTATCGTTTGCTGTGAGCGCAAAACCAAAAGAACCATTGCTCACAATTTCAGTGTCGCCATACAAGTTAATATTGCCAAAAGTAGCAATTGGATTGATAGGGCCGACACTCTCCGTTGTCGTAGGCGGCGGCAATTGGTCACGGCCAGTTGCTTGTCCATCGTCAGATGACCCTCCACAGCCAGCAAGTGAAAAGCATGCGATAAATACGGCGGCTATACTAGATGCCTGTTTATTCATTACTATTTTTCTGTTCATGATGCTTACCCTCATACAAATTTTTTTCTGCTTCCATTACAGTCTTTAACTTAGGTAGTCCAGTCCCTAACTCTTGACCGCGCAGACGAGCAAAACCGCTACAGCCAACAAACATGGCTATTGCGAGCACTAGTTCTATAGTGGCATATAACATTTGGCTAGGCTCAGCATATAAGACCGTAATACTGTGTAAAAAGTACAGTAGCACGATAAAACTAGCCCAAGCGTGTGTGTAAGGTTTTCCTTGCAGTATGCCTGGGAGTGGCAATAACAGAGGAACAATAAAAAGAAGCAACTTAAAAACGATCGAATAATCTGCTGTGATTGGTAATAAGAAATACCAAATCAACATCCAGACAATCAATGTTATGTGGGAAAACAACGCTAAGTATCTCAGCTTTTTGACTCGACCAGACATCGGCGCGCTTGTATTCAATTCGGGCATATTAATTTCCAAGGTTTGGCGTTGCTTGCGTTAACTGTTTTGCAATTTTAGCTAGGCGTTTCCCTTGCGCTATTGCAATTTCTTGTTCTTCTTTACTTAACTTCGTTTTATCTGTTAATGCTATTGCGCTTGCACCGTATGGCGTTCCGCCGCTTGTCGTTTTGTGCACCGCCGCAATTGAGTATGGCACTCCAACTAAGAGCATTCCATGATGAATTAAAGGCATCATCATGCTAATCAATGTTGTTTCTTGACCACCGTGTAAGCTTGAGCTTGACGTAAAAACACATGCAGGTTTGTCGATTAAACTACCTTTCAGCCATAAGCTTGAACTCGAATCGAGAAAATGTTTCATTGCACCAGCCATGTTGCCAAAGTGTGTCGGGCTGCCGAGTGCTAGACCATCACATTTAGCGAGTTCATCTAAGGTAATGTAGGGCGCACCAGAACTTGGAACAGGCGCCACAGATTCAAATATATGAGTACTCACATCAGGCACGGTTCTCAAAAGGGCCTCTGCACCTTCAGACTCGATTCCTTTAACAATAGATTCTGCAATTTGTTTCGTTAGCCCATGTTTACTGTAATACAGGACTAATATTTGGCAGGTTTGCATCTTCAATAATTCTCTCTGTTTTTGAATTTATAGTCCAAGCAAACTTTTGAAGTTTTCTAGTGGTCTACCGATGGCTGCTTTTGTTCCGTCGCTTAAAATAGGACGTTCTAATAACTTAGGGTATTTAACGATAGCTTCAATGATTTGACTGTTGCTTGAATCTTTACTGAGTCCTGCTTGTGCAAATTCAGCTTCTTTCGTTCGCACCATCTCAATCGCATTCTCTAAACCCAAGGCATTTACCAAAGAAGAAACTTCAGATTTTGTTAGGGGAACTTTTAAATACTCTTTGATGTCTATGTCGACATTATTTTCGTTTAGGAACGCCAATCCTTGTCTGCTCTTTGAGCATCTTGGGTTATGATAATAAACTTTTTTAGCCATAATTATTGTCTCTATTTGATTATGTTTATCTGATACCATTTATTTTAAAAATGTTAACATCAGATTGACCACTGTAGTAGCAAAACGATCACGGAGTAGTGAGTGAAAAAAATAGTATTATATCTAGTTGTTAGTATTAGCGCCTTAACTCTTGGTATTAGCTATCAGTTACACAATAGATACGACTTTTCCACACTCGATGGTTCAACTCATCAGTTTAAAGAATTAGAAGGTAAATGGGTTGTCATTAATTATTTCGCAGAATGGTGTGCCCCATGCTTGCGTGAAATTCCCGAGTTAAACGAGTTTAAAACCTTCAGTGACAAAGCTCAAACAGCTGTTTTATTCGGCGTTAGTTACGATGCATTGCAAGATCATGAATTATCTTTACTCGCCGAAAAATACAATATCAACTTCCCATTAATCAACCATGTTGAAACAGCATTGCCTTTCGAGACGCCAAAATATCTGCCGGCTACTTATTTAATTCGTCCAGATGGCACACTTGCTGGTCAACTTTTGGGTGAACAAAGCATGAAAAGTTTAAACGAAGCGGTCGGAAACAAATAAAGTGCTAGAACGATTTTTTAAATCAAAGTCGTTCTAGGGTTGCCATTTCATTTCTAAACTGTTCAATTCTCGCCTTGATCCTCTGTTTCTCTAAATAGTCTAAACCTGTCTCATTGTAGGCAAATTGTAATTCATCAATCGCTTTAGGGTAGGCAAGCAGCAATCCATATCGTTCTGCACTTGCTTTATACATTTGCCTTTTTTGTCCCGTTGCCGTGTAAGCTTCTACTAGCAGTGAATAGGACAAAAGATGTTCCGGATCGACTAATAAAACGTCTCGCAATATTTGAATAGCTTCAGGGTATTGCTGCGCTTTGATCATTGCGTTCGCTAAGTTCAATGCAAGTACTTTGTTCTTGGGCTTGAAGCGCCATAATGGTGTGAGTAACTCTATTGCCGCCTTTGGATTTTGTTGGGCAATCAACACATCAGTCATAGCGTCGAGGTAGAATAGGTTTTCCGGGTCATCGCGTAATAGGTCAGAGAGGATTTGAGACGCTGAAGCGTATTGTTCACTTGAGAAATAAGATAAGGCCAAGCCATACAATGCAGCTTCTTTAAAAACATACTTCTTCTCTTGAACCTGATAACCAAAGTAATTGATATTTCGCAGTGGATTGCCTTCATGTCTTGCAATGATTCTCGATTTTACCAAATGGAAATTTAGACTAGCAGGGACTGTTCTAACACCGTAAGTTGATGCTCTTGCTCGAGTCTCAGAAATTCTGTTTTCAGGAATAGGGTGAGTGCGCAAGAACTCAAGTTGGTTGCTCTGTCCTCTCGCTTGTTGAGCTAATTTGGAAAAGAACGCGGGTGCGCCTGCTGGGTCAAAACCTGCTCGTGCTAGCATCGCAATGCCAATGTTGTCAGCTTCTTGCTCCATATTTCTTGTGTAGTTAATGCGGCTTTGTGCTGAGCCTGCATTACTCGCACTGATGGTAGCGATTCCCGCTTCTGGATCTGCCATTGCCAGTAAGATGCCACCAATTAGAGTTGCGATTTGCAATGGGGCGCTTCTTTTTTGAGCTTGACTTGCACGTGCAAGATGACGTTGAGTAACGTGAGCAACTTCATGTGCAAACACTGACGCGAGTTCACTCTCAGAGTCTGCTTGAGTAATTAAGCCTGAATGAATACCAACATGGCCGCCAAAAAATGCGAAGGCATTTATCGAAGAGTTGTTGATCATGAAAAATGAAAATGGAAACTTAGCGTTATCCGCTTGAATCACTAGTTTATTGCCAAGATCCTGAATGTATTCATTGATAACAGGATCATGAATGATGGGTGCTTGACCTCTAAGTTGGCGCATGATTGCTTTACCAACAACAAGCTCTTTATCTATCGTGAGTGTATCTGACGCAACAACGCCAATTTCGGGTAACTGATTCTTGTTGCTATCAATAGATTGAGTATTGCCTATAATGGGTAAAAGAAAGCAAGTGAAGGCAATAAATACTTTCTTGGTTAAATTCATACTCATGTGTCGTTTTAATTGTCCTTAACTTCGCTGATATAGCGTGGCTTTTTGTCTAATTTTGTTTCTAAGATAATTCCTAGACCGATTTTTTAATGCGGATTCACAATGTATACGATACATAGACCTATATAGCACAAGATAGTTTCACATTGACTGGTTTTAAATACAAACTAGGTTTACCATAATTGCATTCGAGCAACAAATCAAAATAAGGATAAATACCGAGTATGTTTGGCGTTTTTGATCGTTGGTACAAGCGCAAGTTCTCAGACCCTAATGCAATGATGTTATTGATGTTAATTATCGTCAGTACAGTCATCTTGTTAATATGGGGTGGTATCTTAATGCCGGTAATCGTTGCGGCTGTCATTGCCTATTTATTGGACTGGCCCGTCACTCATTTACACAAACGAGGTTTAAACAGAACATTAGCGACATCTATAACCTTGGTCATTTTTATTCTGGTTAGTATTTCCTTGCTAGTCGGGCTCGTTCCAATTATTAGCAAACAAAGTGTTAATTTGGTTCAAGAGCTACCGCTTATCTGGGACTCTGCTCAAAAGTGGCTTGCCAGTCTGCCAACTAAATACCCAGATGTCATTGAAGTTGATTATATTAAAAACACAATGGCCAGTATGAACCAGAAGTTGGTAGGTATTGGTCAACAAGTGATTAGTTTATCAGTTAGTTCGCTCTTCAACGTTGCTGCATTACTAATTTATATGATTTTAGTACCTTTGATGGTGTTCTTCATGCTGAAAGACAAGCAATTATTCATAGAAGGCATTTCTAGGATCTTACCCAATGAACGCAGATTAATTACCCAAGTTGGCGAAGAGATGAACCAGCAAATCGCAAACTACATACGTGGGAAGGTGGTTGAGATCTTAATTGTAGGGGGCGTAACTTCTGCTGCATTTACTTTTATGGACTTACGTTACTCTTTACTTCTTGGTGTCTTGGTCGGTTTTTCAGTACTCATACCATACATAGGCGCTGCTGTTGTTACGATTCCCGTTGCTATAGTTGCTTTATTTCAGTTTGGTGTGACGCCGGAGTTTTGGTATCTGATGCTGGTATATGCAATCATTCAGGCCTTGGACGGTAATTTAATTGTGCCTGTGTTATTTTCTGAAGCGGTAAGCCTGCACCCATTGTATATCATCATCGCAGTGCTAGTATTTGGTGGCATGTGGGGTTTTTGGGGCGTGTTTTTTGCTATTCCACTTGCCACCTTAGTGAAAGCCGTTATAAAAGCTTGGTCAACTCCAATTATAAACGAAGCTGAGATAACAGAAGTGATGGAGTAAGAAGCGCTTGAGTAAGAACAGCAGAGTAAGAATCTCTTGAGTAAGAAGGCTAGTATAAAAAAGCGTTTGAATATAAGAGAGTTTAAGTTAAAGAAATGCTGCAGCTAGAAGACGGTCGATTCAGAACGACCGTCTCTTAGTGCACTAAACTATTTTAGTAAATCGAGTACAACTTGATGATGTTCTTTCGTTTTGAACTTATTGAGCACCTCAGTGATCACACCACTTTCATCTATCAAGAAGCTAAGCCTATGAATACCGTCATATTCTTTCCCCATAAACTTTTTTAAGCCCCATACACCAAATGCGTCGGCTACCGCATGATCCTCATCACTCAGCAGGGTGAAGTTCAATGATTCTTTTTCGATAAATTTTGGTAAACGCTTTACTGCATCGGGACTTATGCCAAGCACTACAACGTTGTGCTTGTCTAATTCGTTTTTAATATCTCGTAAGCCCTGAGCTTGAATAGTACAACCTGGAGTCATTGCTTTTGGGTAAAAATAAACCAATACTTTTTTACCAGCAAAGTCACTGAGCGATACTGCTTCGTCGTCTTGGTTTTGTAAGGTAAATTGAGGTGCTTTATCACCAGCTTTCAATGTGTTCATTTTCTTCCTTAATTTCATTGTGCGTAACTTTGCCTGAGAGGCCTAGATTACACATAAGAGTTTTAATTTCATCGTCGAAAATAGCCAAATCTAATTTTTTGGTTGCACTGAGAACCATTTTACATTTGATGCTTTCAACGCCATTTACTTTATCGGTGTACATACGTTGTCTAAATGCGCTGACTGATACTTTTCGTTGTGCCAGAAAGCCAGTTACTTGTCTTATAATGCCTTTTGCATCTTGACCTGAAAACTCTAAATTGATGAGTTGTTCAAGGTTTTGCTTAGCATGACCACTGGTACGCTTTATCATTGATAAAAGACCATGCTCCATACACAGAGTAGATAATTGAAGTTCTAACTTAGTGATGCCAGATTGTGTTCCTTCGACAATCATCGAAAGTGAGAAGTCTGTGCCGTATATCGCGTGACGACTATCAAGAATGTTGCAACATTTATCGTGCACACATGCACTAATTTCACTTAATATCCCTAATTTATCAGGACCCAAAATATTCACGATAATCTGTTGATTCATACTCGTTTTTCATCCAAAAATAAGAAATCGAATATTAGCACAAGAAAAAATCCAGTAACATTGTTGCTTAAAATATGTTCTGACATAAAGTATTCAAAAAAAATATGCCGCCAAAGGTGTTATAAGCTTGTGTTTATTGCCTTTGAACACTAACATGTCGGGCAGATTTATAGGGGGAATAATGTTTAAAGGAAGTTATGTTGCTTTAGTAACACCGATGCTAGCAGACGGCACCGTTGACGTTACGAGTTTAAAAAGGTTGGTCGAGTTTCATATCAACAATGGTACCCACGGCATTGTTGCTGTCGGTACAACAGGCGAGTCAGCAACCTTACCATTCCAAGAACATATCGACGTTGTAAAATTGATTGTTAAGTTGGTTGATAAAAAAGTGCCAGTGATTGCTGGTAGCGGTGCAAACTCAACCTCAGAAGCTATCTTTCTTAGTGAGCAGATGGCTGGTCTTGGCGTAGATGGTTACCTTAGCGTTGTTCCTTATTATAACAAGCCACAACAAGCTGGGATGGTTGCTCATTTTAACGCGATTGCAGACGCGACAGATATTCCTCTAATATTATATAATGTTCCTGGTCGCACGGTCGCAGACATGATGCCAGAAACGGTAGCAGAACTCTCAAAGCATAAAAATATCGTTGGTATCAAAGATGCCACTGGTGATCTTCTGAGATTAGAAGAAACAAAAGACTTGGTTTCCGACGACTTCCTTTTCTTTAGTGGCGACGACGAAACAGGTTGCAACTTTATGTGTCGAGGCGGCGATGGCATAATTTCAGTTACAGCTAACGTGACACCGAAAATTATGAGCGACATGTGTGAGGCTGCATTGCGAGGCGATGTTGAGGCTTCACAGCAAATTAACAAACAAGTAATCGAATTGCATAGGGCTCTTTTTATCGAGCCAAATCCAGTGATGCCGAAGTGGGCATTATACAAAATGGGTATTATCGAAAACGCTTTTTTACGACTTCCTATGGTTTTACCTGAACTAAGTAGCAAAAAAGCAATCGAAGAAACTCTTAGTGCGTTGAATTTAATTTAGTTAGGTTTTTAATGAAATATAAAGTAGTAGGTTTAAGTCTGGTTGCATTTGCTATAGCAGGTTGTGCAGGAAAGGAGGAACGTGAAGTTGCTTCAGGAAGTTTTAAGTACTTGGAATCATCACAACATAAAACAATGGATGTTCCTGAAGATTTAGATACTCCAAATTATTCTCAAAGGTACTTGCTGCCAGAAGTTGGCGAATCTGCTCCTAAAGATCTAAAAGGCAAAAAATTAAAAGTAGTTGCTCCTTCATTAATACTACCACTTGTTAATGGATCTCATGTCGAAGAAGGGTCTGAAGACGCAAAAGTCCTCTTTGACCAAATTAATGACAACGAAGCGCTTCAAAAAACCGTGTGGGATACAGTCTTAACTTATCTTGATAAAAATAACATTGGCGTTGAAGAATTCGATAAAGAAAACAACGTATTGATTACTGATTGGGTTACGGATTTACGCGAAGTAGAATCTAGTTGGTACGATTTTACTGACAGCTATGAAGCGGTTATGAAGAAATTTAAGTTCACCATGGCCCTAGCGCCGCACGGTAGAACAGCTTCGCTGAAAAACGAACTTATCGATATCAAGGATGACAACGGCACATTAAACATGAGTCAGATTGATTTAATTAGCAAACGTACTGAAGAAGCAACATTTTTGAATAGTATTATTGCTGAATACGACTTTGGTATCCGTTTAGCCAACACACAGCGCATTGCGAAAATTCGTCAAGGTTTTAATACAGAAATGGGCTTTGATTCTGATGGTAATTCAGCGTTTATGGTGGATGCTATCTATGAAAATACGTGGCCGCGGTTATTGCTAGTTTTGCGCAAGATGGGCTTTGATGTTAAGGATCTTGACCAATCTACTGGTTTGCTTTTTGTTCAATATAACGGCGCCGAAAGTTCATGGTGGTCAGGTTTGTTTGGTTCGGCAGATGAACTAGATATTGAAAAGGATGAGTACCGACTTAAATTAGAAGGGCTTGGTGAGAAAACGTCCGTTACCTTTATGGACAATGAAAGCAACCCTTTCAATGCGAAACAGGTAACAAAAATATTTGCTCCATTTAAAGATTATATGGGCAACGAAGATTTGGATATTTAGGTTTAGGAACTCTTTCCATGCAAAAACGTGATGAATTATATCGTGGTAAAGCGAAAACAGTCTTTCTAACGGATGAAGCTGACAAATTGGTGTTACTTTTTAGAAACGACACCTCAGCTTTCGACGGAGAAAAAATAGAACAACTGGAGCGTAAAGGTGAAGTAAACAACAAGTTTAACCACTATATTATGCAGAAGTTAGAAGCCGCTGGCATAAAAACTCAAGTTGAATCTTTAGTATCGGACACTGAGTGTGTGGTCAAAAAACTTGAAATGATACCCGTAGAGTGTGTTGTTAGAAATATTGCTGCAGGCTCTATGGTTCGTCGCTTAGGGGTTGAGGAAGGACTTGTTTTAGACCCGCCGACGTTTGAGTTTTTTCTTAAGAATGATGCCTTACATGATCCAATGGTTAACGATTACCATATCACTGCATTCGGTTGGGCTACGCAAGAGCAAATTGATGAAATGAAGCGACTAACATTCGCCGTCAATAATGTGCTCAAGCCTTTGTTTGAAGAAGGTGGAATGTTGCTTGTGGATTACAAATTAGAGTTTGGTCTAAGTAACGGCGAATTGATTCTAGGAGATGAGTTTACGCCTGATGGTTGTCGTTTATGGGACAAAGAAACTCGCAAAAAACTAGATAAAGATCGTTTTAGACAGGGTTTAGGCTCGGTTGTTGAATCCTATATTGAAGTGGCGAAACGTATCGGCCTCGACCTGTAAGAATTAGCAAGTATCAAAATTTTAAAAAGTTGTATAGAGAGTACCTTAGGGTGCTCTTTTTTTAAGGAAAACATAAATAATGAAAAGAGTATTATTTTTACTAACACTAGCCTTTTTCGCGACTCACCTAAGTGCACAGCAAGATGATTTAAAGGTAGTCGAAAACAATATAAAGCAAGCTAATGACAAGCTAGCCAATGCCAATATTGTAGTCGTAAGAGAATTAAGTGAACATCAACTTCCTGGTTTATATGAAGTTAGATTAGATGGCAGAACTCTAGTTGTTACAAAAGATGGTACAAAAGCCATCATCGGAGAAGTATTTGACCTGCAAAAGATGATTAACTTAACTCGTGTGGAACAACAAAAAAGCCAGGTTGTTTTAGTAGAAAAAGAATTAACAAAAATGACAAAGAACGATTTTGTTACTTATCCTGCAAAAGGCGAAACGGTTGGTAAGCTCTATGTCTTTTCAGATACAACCTGTGGTTATTGTAAGAAAATGCACTTAGAGGTCGAAAACTACCAAAACGCTGGTATCGAAGTGAATTATATTCCATACCCAAGAAATAGATTAGTAGACGGTGATCCGGCTTTTGAACGCATGAAGCAAGTTATGTGTGCGAGCAATAGAACAGAAGCGATGACAAGAATAAAGGCCGGAACTGACAATGATGACTATGTAAAAAATAGCTACGATCCTTCATGCGTAGAGACTGTTTTGAAAGGCAGAGCAGCAGGGGAGAGAATTGGACTTGAAGGCACGCCATTTATGTATTTGTCTAAAGGCGAAATGCAAATAATTCCGGGTTATCAGCCGTCTAGTGCTGTGATTTCTTTCTTTAAAAGTTAATCGGCAATCTAGTTTTATAAAAAACATTTAAAAACCGCTTATCGATTGGTGTCTTCTCACGAGTAATACAAAAGACATCAATTGATAAGCGGTTTTTTATTCGATTTTTGTAATGTATGGATTCCTTTGTACACACTCGAAAAACAGAACTTTACCTTCATTTACGATACAGCGTGTTGAATTGACACTAATACAAAGTAATTGAAATATCCGATGTAGGCTTACAACAACAAGGCAATATCTCATCATCATCGATAAAGGCGAGGGGATCAGTTGTATACTCAACCTGGCCTGAATTAAGTTTCGTTCGGCAAGCGCCACAATATCCTTCTCGGCAATGAAAATGAACTTCAACTTTTTGTTGTTCAAGATGCGTCAAAAGAGTGTCGTCATTATTGCTGCAGATGAAAGTGTCCGAGCCTTCGACTCGGACTTGATACGTCCCTGATTTTTCTGACACTTTAGAGTTCGAATGTCTCGAAGTCGTCAGATGCAACTTCACTATCAATTTGCCCAACAAGATAACTACTAATCTCAGTTTCCTGAGGTGCTACTTGCACGTTATCTGAGCTGAGATAGTTGTTCATCCAAGGAAGAGGGTTACTTTGAATATCAAAAGGTTGCCCCATACCGATGGCTGCCATACGGTGATTAGCAATGTATTCAACATATTGACAAAGTATGTCTTCATTCAAGCCTAGCATTGAACCATTTTTGAACAGGTAGTTAGCCCATTCTTTTTCTTGCTCAACAGCCTTCATAAAGATTGCTTTTGCTTCCTCATGGCATTCTGCTGCAATTTCTGCCATTTCCGGATCATCTTTTCCTTTTGCCCACAAATTTAGAATATGTTGGGTTGAGGTTAAGTGAATATTTTCGTCACGTGCGATTAAGCGAATAATTTTTGAATTGCCTTCCATTAATTCGCGCTCTGCAAATGCAAATGTGCAGGCAAAGGACACATAAAAGCGAATGGCTTCAAGTGCATTGACTGAGTTCATGCATAGGTACAGAAGTTTTTTGAGCTCTCGCATATTGATTACGTGAGTTTTACCTTCAATTTCATACTCACCTTCACCATGCGTTTGCCAAAGTTGCGTCGCAAAAATGAGGTCGTCATAGTATTTTGAAATGTCAGATGCACGTTTTTTAATTTCATCATTTACGACGATATCTTCAAAGATAGCACTCGGATCAGAAAAGAGGTTACGTAAAATGTGAGTATATGAACGTGAATGAATCGTTTCAAAAAATGACCAAGTCTCAACCCATGTTTCTAACTCAGGGATAGAAATGATAGGTAAGAACGCAATGTTAGGGCTTCGACCTTGTATTGAATCTAAAAGCGTCTGATATTTAAGGTTCGACGTGAAAATGTGCTTTTCAGCGTCAGATAATTTTTGAAAGTCCATTCTATCTTTGCTGACATCCACTTCTTCAGGACGCCAAAAGAAAGAAATTTGCTTCTCAATTAATTTTTCAAAAATAGGATGCTTTTGTTGGTCATAACGCGCTACGTTAACCGGGTTACCGAAAAACATAGGCTCGACCATCGCGTTATTGTTTTCTTGATTAAATGTTGTGTATTTCATTGTTTTTTATTTTCACTTCTCGTTTTAATCAAATGAATTTAAATTTTACAAGCACCGCCAGCGCAATCATCATCTTCTTCTATAATGACTTCTTGAGCAGGTTTCGATGTAGCTTCAGCAACATAGGCTTTATCTGTGTTGTCTGATGCACCATCGCGGGTGTTGTGGTAATAAAGCGTTTTCACACCAAGCTTGTACGAAGTTAACAAATCCTTAAGTAGCACTTTCATTGGTACTTTGTTGCCTTCGTATTTTCCTGGGTCGTAACTTGTATTGGCAGAGATAGTTTGATCAATAAACTTCTGCATGATCGCAACCAACTGCAAATATCCATCGTTTGATTTGAGATCCCAAAGCAATTCATAGTCATTCTTTAAACGTTGATATTCAGGAACGACTTGCTTAAGAACGCCATCTTTACTTGCCTTTATACTGATATGACCGCGTGGTGGTTCAATACCATTTGTTGCATTTGAAATTTGTGAAGACGTTTCTGACGGCATTAGCGCAGAAAGCGTACTGTTTCTCAATCCATGTTTAACGACATCATCTCGTAAGGTATCCCAATCGTAATGAAGTGGCTCGTTACAAATACCATCAACATCCTTTTTGTAAGTATCGATAGGCATTAAACCTTGAGAATAAGTCGTTTCATTGAATTTAGGGCAGGCGCCTTTTTCTTTTGCTAATTCCATTGAAGCTTTTAGCAAATAATATTGCATTGCTTCGAAGGTTTTGTGAACTAAACCGTTGGCACTGTGATCGCTATACTTAACACCATTTTTAGCCAAGTAGTAAGCGAAGTTAATAACACCTACGCCCAGTGTGCGTCTTCCCATTGTTGCATTT
Organism: Glaciecola sp. MF2-115; assembly: GCF_047250385.1. Lineage (NCBI taxonomy): Bacteria > Pseudomonadati > Pseudomonadota > Gammaproteobacteria > Alteromonadales > Alteromonadaceae > Glaciecola > Glaciecola sp. MF2-115. Next base: position 53,867 of record NZ_JBLBVM010000056.1, on the reverse strand, counting down.
AGGGCTGCTGGAACAGGGTAGTCTTGGTAATCTAGTAAGTTATCGAGTGCACGAACAGCTAAATCAGCGAGTTCTTCAAATTCGTCTAAACTTTCAATTTCACCCAAGTTAAATGCCGATAATGTGCAAAGTGCGATTTCGCCTTCTTCATCATTGACATGTGACAGTGGCTTAGTTGGTAACGCAATTTCTAAACATAGGTTACTTTGACGCACCGGCGCTACTTTAGGGTCGAAAGGACTGTGCGTGTTGCAATGGTCAACATTCTGTAAGTAAATTCGACCTGTGCTTGCGCGCTCTTGCATAAACAAACTGAATAACTCAATTGCTTTAATACGCTTTTTACGAATAGTCTCGTCAGCTTCGTATTGCACATATAAACGTTCAAATTCGTCTTGATCAGCGAAGAAGGCGTCATATAATCCGGGAGTGTCGGATGGGCTAAATAGCGTAATGTAATCGTCTTTGATCATACGCGTGTACATTAACTTGTTAAATTGTACACCGTAGTCCAAATGTCTGACTCGGTTCTCTTCTACGCCACGGTTGTTTTTGAGTACTAATAAAGATTCAACTTCCATATGCCACAGCGGATAGAATAATGTTGCAGCACCACCGCGAACACCGCCTTGTGAACAGCTTTTAACCGCAGTTTGAAAGTACTTATAAAATGGAATGCAACCTGTGTGAAATGCTTCACCGCCTCTAATTGGACTACCAAGCGCTCTAATACGTCCAGCATTCACGCCGATACCGGCTCTCTGGCTAACGTATTTAACAATCGCTGATGCAGTAGCGTTAATCGAATCCAAGGAGTCGCCAGCTTCTATTAATACACAAGAGCTGAATTGACGAGTAGGGGTTCGAACGCCAGCCATAATAGGTGTTGGTAATGATAATTTAAATGTCGAAGCTGCATCATAAAAACGTTTGATGTAATCCATGCGTGTATCGCGAGGATATTTTGCGAACAAACATGCGGCAACAAGTACATATAAAAATTGTGCACTCTCGTAAATTTCACCTGTTACTCGGTTCTGTACCAAGTACTTGCCTTCCAATTGTTTAACAGCGGCGTAGCTGAAATTCATGTCGCGCCAATGGTCGATGAACTTATCCATTTCCTCAAATTCAGCTTGAGTGTAGTCAGTCATTAAATGCTCATCGTACTTTTTCGCTTCAACCATCTTTTTGACGTGAGCGTACAGAGCTGGCGGCTCGAATTGGCCATAAGCCTTTTTGCGAAGATGAAAAATGGCTAGGCGGGCTGCAAGATACTGATAATCAGGTGCATCTGTAGAGATAAGGTCAGCCGCAGATTTGATCATAGTTTCATGAATCTCAGCAGACTTAATACCGTTATAGAACTGGATCTGAGCTTTGATTTCAACTTGTGAAACTGAAACATCAGAGAGGCCTTTAGCCGCCCATGTTACAACTTTATGAATTTTGTCTAATTCGAGAGGTTCTTGCGTGCCGTCTCTTTTTGTCACTAGAAGAGTGTTGTTCATTTTTTATTATCGCTCTTTGGTCTACGCCTGATTTTTAGCGTGATATTAATTTTCTAAACCCAAATCAAATTCGCTTCGTGCCAATTTTGTGTTTAAACGAGGTATATGTTTAGACACTTAATATAGGGTGTTTGAAATTCCATGACCACAAGATAGTGAGGTTTTGAGTTAGATGCAACCCAACATGTAGTGCTTTTTGACTATTTGTACAACACTTAGAGATTCAGTTAGTAGTGACTAACGTTGGCGCAATTAAATTAACAGGCTTATATAGGTTGCAACAGAATTATTTTTATTTATTTTTCGGTAAACTAATTTAGTCTAAAAAGCGTTTGTTTATTACTATTTGTTTTAATGAAAATCGGGTATCTAGTGTTGATTTTTATAAAAGGCACTAGATATAGTGCCTAACGGAGTTTTTCACACTGCAGTATATAATTTACATCTACATTTTTATCAGATAAATAATAGGTATTATTTATCACATTTAAATGTAATCCAGTGATATTTTTCGGTACTAAAGATGTGGTATCAATCCAACGCGTCATTTCGGCGGGGGTAATGAATTTTTTATGGTCATGCGTTCCCTTTGGAACCAAGTTGAGAACATACTCCGCACCCAAAATTGCCATTACCCAAGACTTCATATTTCTATTAATAGTAGAGAAAAATACTTTTCCGCCAGGTTTCACTATTTTGGCACAAGCCTGAATTACAGAAGCAGGGTCAGGAACGTGCTCTAACATCTCTAGACAAGTCACAATATCCATACTTTCAGGATTGGCTTGAGCATAGTCTTCTGCACTAGTGAGTTCGTAATTGACTTTTACGCCTGATTCAAGCCCATGCAAACTAGCAACGTCTAAAGAGTCTTTCGCTAAATCGATCCCGGTCACCGAAGCGCCAGCTTTAGCCATCGACTCCGCGAGAATACCTCCTCCACAACCTACATCTAGTATGTCTTTGGAGAAAAGGCCTTGAGACTTTTCTTCTATAAAGGCGAGTCGAACAGGATTTATATCATGAAGCGGTTTAAACTCGCCATTAAGATCCCACCATTTAGATGCTAAAGCGGAAAACTTCTCTATTTCATTGTTATCTACGTTAACTACAGCCATGTTATCCTCAAAGAATTCTTGGTTTTTCTGCCATTGGCGCTATGAACTTCATCAATGGACAATTTTTATATGAATTATTATGACATACATCTACATATTCGACAGTCTTAATGATAATATCACTACGCCAACCTTGGCTAAAAATAACAAGTGAGCTATTTGCGTCAGATCAACGTCCATTTAGAGAATGGATAGCATCAGTTGATAAATGCTCTACAAATAATAAAGGACAGTGCAGTTTATGACTGATAACGCTAAAGAAATCCTGCCGATTAATATCGAAGATGAATTAAAGAACTCTTACTTAGATTACGCGATGAGCGTTATCGTCGGGCGTGCTCTTCCAGACGTAAGAGATGGCTTGAAACCAGTTCACCGCCGCGTTTTGTTTGCGATGAACGAGTTGAAAAATGATTTCAACAAGCCATACAAAAAATCTGCCCGTGTCGTTGGTGACGTCATCGGTAAGTATCACCCACACGGTGATTCCGCTGTATACGACACTATCGTTCGTATGGCACAACCATTCTCGTTACGCTACATGCTGGTAGACGGTCAAGGAAACTTCGGTTCTGTTGACGGTGATTCTGCTGCTGCAATGCGTTATACCGAAATCCGCATGGCAAAAATTGCACATGAATTGTTAGCTGATCTTGAAAAAGAGACAGTTAACTTTGTGCCTAACTATGATGGTCAGGAACATATTCCTGAAGTTCTGCCTACTAAAGTTCCAAACTTGTTAGTGAATGGTTCTTCGGGTATCGCGGTTGGTATGGCGACGAACATTCCGCCACACAATCTCACCGAAGTCATTAATGGTTGTATTGAAATTATTAATAACCCTGATCTCACAATCGAAGAGTTATTAGAGATTATCCCAGGTCCCGATTTTCCGACAGCGGCTTTCATAAGCGGTCGTAAAGGTATAATCGAGGCTTACAAAACTGGCCGAGGTAAAATTTACCTACGTGCTAGAGCCGAGATTGAGCAAGAGGAAAACGGTAAAGAAACCATTATTGTTCATGAATTGCCATATCAAGTTAACAAAGCACGTTTAATTGAAAAAATTGCTGATCTAGTAAAAGAAAAGCGCATTGAAGGTGTTTCGGCATTACGCGATGAGTCTGATAAAGACGGTATGCGTATTGTTATTGAGGTTAAACGTAACGAATCAGGTGAAGTATTACTTAATCATTTATATGCAAACACTCAGTTACAAACGGTGTTTGGTATTAACATGGTTGCTCTTGATAATACTCAACCACGTATCTTTAACTTAAAAGATATACTGCAAAAGTTTGTTTTACACCGCCGTGAAGTCGTAACTCGCAGAACGGTTTTTGAACTGAAAAAAGCACGTGACAGAGCGCATATACTTGAAGGTTTAGCAATTGCATTGGTAAATATTGATCCAATCATTGCACTCATCAAGAGTTCACAAAGTCCATCCGATGCTAAGAAGTTGTTGGTAGCACAAGGTTGGGAGCTAGGTGATGTCGCTGAAATGCTATCTAGAGCGGGCAATAACGCAGCTCGTCCAGATTGGTTAGCGCCTGAGTTTGGCATAAGAGATGGCCAATACTTCTTAACAGAAGAGCAAGCGCAAGCGATTCTTGATTTACGCTTAAACAAATTAACGGGCCTAGAACACGACAAGATTCTTGATGAATATAAAACACTTCTTGATCTTATTGCAGAGTTGCTACATATACTGGCAAGTTCAGAGCGCTTGATGGAAGTTATTCGTGAAGAACTTGAAGCAGTAAGAGACGAATTTGGTGACGAACGTCGCACAGAAATAACAGCTGCGACTCACGATATCGATATCGAAGACTTGATCGAGCGAGAGGATGTAGTTGTTACTTTATCTCGTGAAGGTTATGTGAAATATCAGAAATTGTCTGACTATGAGGCGCAGAGACGCGGCGGTAAAGGCAAATCAGCGACGAAGATGAAAGGTGAAGACTTCATTGAGAAGCTGCTAGTGGCGAATACACATGATCACATTCTTTGTTTCTCAACGAGAGGCCGTTTGTATTGGCTTAAAGTTTATCAATTGCCACTTGCGAGCCGAAATGCCCGGGGTCGTCCAATTGTTAACATCCTTCCTTTGGAAGAAGGTGAGCGTATTACTGCGATCTTGCCTATTCAAGAGTTTGAAGCCGGTAAATACGTATTTATGGCAACAACAAACGGTACTGTTAAGAAGACTGAGTTAACTCAGTATTCACGCCCAAGAGCTAACGGTATCATTGCCGTTAATCTAAACGACGGTAACGAGCTAATTGGTGTTGATTTGACCGATGGCGAAAGTGAGATCATGTTGTTCTCTGACGCTGGTAAAGTTGTGCGCTTCAGTGAAGAACAAGTTCGTCCAATGGGTCGTACAGCAACAGGTGTACGTGGCATACGTCTGATGGATAATGAGAAAGTTGTATCTCTAATCGTTCCACAAGGCGAAGGCGATATCTTAACTGCTACAGAAAATGGTTTTGGTAAACGTACCCCAATTGACCAATATCCAGCGAAGAGCAGAGCAACGAAAGGTGTTGTTTCTATTAAGGTCTCAGAGCGAAACGGGCTAGTTGTTGGTGCTATCCAGGTTGATGAAAGCAAAGAAATTATGCTTATCAGTGACCAGGGTACATTAGTTCGAACTCGTGCATCAGAAGTTTCAACTGTTGGACGTAACACTCAAGGTGTTCGTTTGATAAGAACTGCTGACGACGAATTAGTTGTTGGTCTTCAACGCATCGATGAAATTGAAGATGTGGAATTTGATGAAGTAGATGGCGAGTCAGTTGATGAAACGGCTGAATCGGTAGCAACACAGGAAGCAGATTCTTCGGATGATGCACCTGATTCAGAACAGCCAGCTGACTCAGAGTAAGCATTAATTACCGCAAAAAGTAATTAATTGGAGTATAAAAACAAGCGGCTAATAGCCGCTTGTTTTGTTTTTGGAAGATGAAAACTAATGCAAAACACATTTAATTTTAGTGCCGGACCAGCAATGCTTCCAGCAGAGGTAATGCAACAAGCACAAGAAGAATTAATTAATTGGCAAGACCTTGGAACATCTGTAATGGAGGTTAGCCATCGAGGTAAACCATTTATTGAAGTTGCCGAGCAAGCTGAGTCCGATCTTCGTGAATTACTCAGTATACCGAGTGATTATTCTGTCCTATTTATGCACGGTGGAGGACGAGGCCAGTTTTCCGCAGTTCCTTTGAATATTGCGGGGCAAAATGAACTGAGTCAGCACTTGGTTACAGGGCAGTGGTCAGTTGCAGCCGAAGAAGAAGCTCGGAGGTTTTGTCAAACCCAGATTATTGCAACAAGTAAAGAGCACGAAGGAAAGATGTACGTTCCTAAGCAAGATGAATGGACGATAGCTGAAGAGTCAGCATATTTCCATTATTGTACGAATGAGACAGTTGACGGGATAGAAATTGACTGGGTACCGCGTTCAACAAGTGGCAATGTGCCGGTTGTTGCAGACATGTCCTCAAACATTTTATCTAAACCTCTTAACATCGAAGACTATGGTCTTATTTACGCTGGCGCTCAAAAAAATATTGGACCATCTGGCTTGTCATTAGTGATCGTTAGGAATGAGCTATTAGGAAAAGAAAGGCGCGATACTCCTTCTATTTTTAATTACGGATTACAAGCAAAGAGCGGCTCAATGTACAATACACCGCCTACTTTTTCTTGGTACCTAGCGGGTCTAGTGTTTAAGTGGTTGAAGGCGCAAGGTGGCTTATCTAAGATGGCAGAAACGAACCTACAGAAAAGCCAATTATTGTATAGCAGAATCGATGAAAGCGGTTTCTACAATAATAACGTTCGCCAAGACTACCGTTCTAAAATGAATGTGACATTTAAATTAAGAGATGAATCACTCAACGATTCATTTTTAAAGCAAGCCGAAGAAAATGGTCTTGTTGCCTTGAAAGGACATCGTTCAGTAGGTGGCATGCGAGCAAGTATTTATAACGCGATGCCGATTTCAGGCGCACAAGCACTTGTTGATTTTATGAAAGAATTTGAAAGGAAAAACGGATAGATGGAAAGCTTAACTCTCCAGCCAATTAGTCTCGTTGATGGTGAAATTAATGTACCAGGCTCTAAAAGCCTATCCAACAGAGCACTTCTGTTAGCAGCACTCGCAAATGGTAAAACAACGTTGAGCAATTTGCTCGATAGTGATGACATCAAACACATGCTGAATGCACTATCTGAATTAGGCGTCACTTATAAGCTAAGTGACGATAAAACCGAGTGTGAAGTTACTGGGCTAGGTGGTTCATTCACAAGTGATAAGCACCTAACTCTGTTCCTAGGCAATGCCGGAACGGCGATGCGCCCACTCTGCGCTGCACTAGCTTTCTCCAATGTTGATGCGGAATTGACCGGCGAGCCGAGAATGGAAGAACGTCCTATTGGAGATTTGGTCGACGAGCTAATTGATGCTGGCGCTAATATCCAATATTTGAAGAATCCGGGTTTTCCGCCTCTTCATATAAAGGGAAGTAACTTAGAAACAAATTCATTCAAAATTGATGGTTCGGTATCTAGTCAATTTTTAACCGCATTATTAATGGCTGCACCACTTTTGAATCACGATGTAAATATTCAGATTGAAGGTGAGTTGGTTTCAAAACCTTACATCGATATTACACTCAAAACGATGGCAACTTTTGGTGTTGTAGTCAAAAACAACGACTATCGCTCTTTTACGATAGACGCAGGCCAACGATATACATCACCTGGCAAATTTTTAGTTGAAGGTGATGCTTCTTCGGCGTCCTACTTTTTAGCTGCTGGCGCTATTAAAGGTGGAACGGTTAAGGTGACTGGAGTAGGGCGAGCATCTATTCAGGGCGATACGGCGTTTGCTGATGTGTTGGAGAAGATGGGAGCAAAAGTGACTTGGGGTGATGATTTTATTGCCGTTACTGCTGCGCCTCTTAAAGCCGTCGACATGGATATGAATCACATTCCTGACGCAGCAATGACAATTGCAACCACTGCTCTATTTGCTGAAGGGACTACTTGCATTTCAAATGTTTATAATTGGCGTGTAAAAGAAACAGATCGCTTACATGCAATGGCCACTGAGTTGAAAAAAGTTGGAGCGATAGTAGAGGAAGGCAGGGACTATATAAAAATCACAGCTCCAGATCAGTTAAAACATGCTGCGATTGACACGTATAATGATCACAGAGTGGCAATGTGTTTCTCTTTGCTTGCCCTAGGTAACGCGGGTATCACGATAAATGATCCCGGTTGTACAGCAAAAACATTTCCAACTTATTTTGATGAATTTAATAAAATAGCAAAGTAATTTATTACCGCAATTATTAACTATAATTATTGTTACGAATCAGTTCAATGTCGATAAGGCGTTGCACTGTTTGTTCATGCGCGTATAATTGCGGCGTTTTTTGGCCATCGAACATAATGGAGTAATTATGCAAAAGGTGCCAGTAGTAACTGTTGACGGACCAAGTGGTGCAGGTAAAGGAACGCTAAGCACACTTTTAGCGGAGCATTATCAGTGGCAATTCCTCGACAGCGGCGCAATATATAGAGTACTAGCAGTGGCAACGACACATCATGGTATTGAACCAAATGATGAAGTCGGGATCGTGCCATTAGCGTCAAGTTTGGATGTTACTTTTGACACTCAGAATGGCGAAACCAGAGTCATATTAGAAGGGGAAGACGTTACTGACGACATTCGTACCGAAGAAGTTGGTTCGATTGCTTCACAAGTAGCTGCTTTACCAACTGTTCGAGAAGCTTTGCTGAGAAGGCAAAGAGCTTTTGCGGAACCACCCGGATTAGTCGCTGATGGCAGAGATATGGGCACAGTTGTTTTTCCAAACGCAGACGTGAAAATATTTTTAACAGCAAGTGCGGAATCAAGAGCTCAAAGACGATACGATCAGTTGAAACTAAAGGGCTATGATGTTAAACTTCCGCGCCTTTTATCAGATATACAAGCTCGTGATGAGCGCGATTCGAATCGTTCGGTTGCACCTTTAGTGGCTGCAGACGACGCTTTAGTACTTGATTCTACCTCTATGAGTATAGAGCAAGTGCTTGATAAGGCAAAAGAATTCATTGAAACCAAATTGTTTGGTGACAATATCTAAAGACTGTTATCAGGACGACGACAGTATTATTAACAACCCCGTAATCCTATGGATGATATTACGGATTAAAAAAGACTATCAAATAAAATGACTGAAAATTTTGCACAACTTTTTGAAGAAAGCTTACAACAGCTAGAAACTCGCCCAGGCGCAATTGTTAAAGGTACTGTAGTATCAATCGATAAGGACATCGTTCTTGTTGACGCTGGCTTAAAATCAGAAAGTGCTATCCCGGTAGACCAATTTAAAGCGGCTGACGGTTCTTTAGAAATCGCTGTTGGTGATGTTGTTGACGTTGCATTAGACGCTATTGAAGATGGTTTCGGTGAGACTATTCTTTCTCGTGAAAAAGCGAAGCGCCACGAAGCGTGGGTTGAGCTTGAAAAAGCTTACGAGGAGAAAGAAACTATTAAAGGTATTATCAACGGTAAAGTTAAGGGTGGTTTCACAGTTGAAGTTAACACTGTACGCGCATTCTTACCTGGTTCACTTGTTGATGTTCGTCCTGTTCGTGAAACAGTACACCTTGAAGGCAAAGAATTAGAATTTAAAGTTATTAAGCTTGATGCTAAGCGTAATAACGTTGTTGTTTCTCGTCGTGCAGTTATCGAAGCAGAGAGCAGCGCAGAACGTGATCAACTTCTTTCTAACTTGGAAGAAGGTGATGAAGTTAAAGGTATCGTTAAGAACCTTACTGACTACGGCGCGTTCGTTGACTTAGGTGGTGTTGATGGTCTTCTACACATTACAGATATGGCTTGGAAACGCGTTAAGCACCCAAGTGAAATCGTAAATGTCGGTGACGAAATCAATGTTAAAGTTCTTAAGTTTGACAAAGAAAAATCACGCGTTTCATTAGGTATGAAGCAAATGGGCAACGATCCATGGCAAGAAATTGCTAACCGTTACCCTGAAGGTGCTCGTTTAAGTGGTGCAGTCACTAACTTAACTGATTACGGTTGTTTCGTAGAAATTGAAGACGGTGTTGAAGGTCTAGTTCACGTTTCAGAAATGGATTGGACTAACAAAAATATCCACCCATCTAAAGTGGTTAACCTTGGTGATGTTGTTGAAGTTATGGTTCTTGAAATTGACGAAGAACGTCGTCGTATTTCACTTGGCCTTAAACAGTGCATCGACAATCCTTGGGAAACTTTCGCTAAGTCACACGAAAAAGGTGACAAAGTGTCTGGTAAGATCAAGTCAATTACTGACTTCGGTATCTTTATCGGTCTTGACGGCGGCATTGACGGTCTTGTTCACTTATCTGACATTTCATGGCAGAAAACTGGCGAAGACGCTGTTCGTGACTATAAGAAAGGTGATGAAATATCAGCTGTTGTTCTTCAAGTTGACCCAGAACGTGAGCGTATCTCACTAGGTGTTAAACAAATTGAGGAAGATCCGTTCAATAAGTATCTGACAGATAACAAGAAAGGTGCTATTGTTAATGGAACAGTAATCGAGGCCGATGCTAAAGGTGTAACAGTTCAACTTGGCGAAGAAGTTGTTGGTTATATCCGTATTGGTGACCTTGCACGCGATAGAGTGGAAGATGCTGGTGAAGTAGTGAAGGTTGGTGATTCAATCGAAGCTAAATTCATGGGTGTTGACCGTAAGAACCGTGTTGTGAATCTTTCGGTTAAAGCTAAAGATCAGGCTGATGAAAAAGAAGCTATCGATAGTAATAACAGTAAGACTGAAGACGCTGGATTCGCTAACGCGATGGCAGAAGCATTTAAAGCTGCTAAAGGCGAGTAATGCAATTCGGAGCGGCAGTTCCTGCCGCTCCAATTCTTCCCGGTTGCTGGTTATCATTCTTAATAGGAGATTAGCGTGACCAAATCAGAACTTATCGAACGTTTAGGCGAGAAAGCACAACACCTTCAAGGTAAAGAGCTGGAACTTGCTATAAAAGAATTATTAGAACAAATGGCCCAAACCCTTCAACGCGGTGAGCGTATTGAAATTAGAGGTTTTGGCAGTTTTTCATTGCACTACAGAGCACCTCGCACTGGTCGTAACCCAAAAACAGGTGAGACAGTGGAATTAACAGGTAAGCATGTGCCACATTTCAAAGCAGGCAAAGAACTCAGAGATCGAGTTGACCTGTAAATTTTAGCAATTTAGTAATCAGGCCTATTCGATGAAAGGAATAATCGTATTCGTTATCATTATCTTGTTGTTAATGGTATCGATTGTTATTGGTTCTCAAAATACCCAAATGATCACCGTAAACTATCTCATTGCGAAAGCAGAGTTGAGAGTTTCTACATTTATGGTAATTACTATAGGTTTGGGTTTCTTATTAGGCTTTCTTATCATGCTACTGCGTTTTCTCGGTCTTAAAATGCAAAATAAACTTTTGCAACGCAGATTGAAAAAACTTTCAAAAGAAGCTTCATAAATGTTAGAAGCTTTATTTTTAGCTTTACCAGTCGCCGTTGCTTATGGCTGGGTGATGGGGCGTAATAGTCTTCGAAAAACACAACGTAGACAGTCTTCTATACTTTCCAAACATTATTACAAAGGATTAAACTTCCTCTTATCCGATCAGCCCGATAAAGCGGTTGATACTCTCATGAAAATGATAAGTGTTAATAATGACACTGTAGAAACCCATATCGCGATGGGTAATTTCTTTCGGCACCGCGGTGAGCTAGATAGAGCCATTCGAGTTCATCAGAATTTAATTAGTCGTGACGAAATTAGCAATAAGCAAGAAGCCCTTGCATTATTGGAATTAGGCACCGATTATCTAATGGCTGGTTTCTTAGAACGAGCCGAAGGCGTTTTTCTCCAACTCTTAGAACAGACGCAACACTTTAATGTTGCGCAGCAGAAACTGTTTAATATTTACCAAATTACGAAAGAATGGAATAAGGCGATAGACTTAGCGAGCGCAAGTATTCAAATTACGCCTAATGATAAGCATCTTTACGTCCTTTTATCTCACTTTTACTGTGAACAAGCCAAAGCCTTGTTAGAAGAAGATAAGAAAGATGAAGCCACGTCATTGTTAAAGAAGGCAATTGTTATCGATGGCAGTCAGGTAAGAGCTTGGTTAGATTTAGGAAAGCTAGCACTTGCATCTGAAAACTACAAAGAAGCATTTTCATATTTATCAGAAATACCTAAACGTGATCTAAATTGGTTAAGCGAAGCGATTCCTTTACTAGAAGAGTGGGCGAGCAAGACTGACGGTTGGGATGATCTAGATAAATTACTTGAGCCATATTGGCAAAAATGTGCGTCTTCCTATATTGCCAAAGTAAATATTATCGCTCGTAAAGGAGATACTGAGCACGCAACAGATATCCTTATTGCGCAATTGCAAAAGCACCCTACGATGCGTGGATTTAAAACACTCTTAAGTTTGTACAAGAAAGATTTCAGTGATGTGCCTAAAACAGAAGAGAGTCTTGGGCACTTACAGTCGCTTCTAGATAAACAGATTGGTCAACGTCCAAAATATCGTTGCAATAGTTGTGGCTTCTCTGGTCGCCAACTGCATTGGTTGTGCCCTTCATGTAAAACTTGGTCAAGTATAAAACCCATAAAAGGGCTCGACGGGGAGTAATATTAAGATGTCTTCAGTATTAATTGATCCAAAAGTTATCATCGCACTCGATTTCGATAGCCAAGCAGCCGCAAATGAACTTATCGGAAAATTAAATCCAGGTACGTGCCGATTAAAAATTGGTAAAGAGATGTTTACTTACTTTGGTCCGGACTGGGTACGTTCGATAGTTGCTCAAGGTTTTGATGTATTTCTCGATTTGAAATTTCATGATATTCCCAACACCGTCGCCAAAGCAGTAAAGGCTGCGGCTTCGCTAGGTGTGTGGATGGTGAATGTGCATGCCAGTGGTGGGTCTGAAATGATGAAGGCTGCTATGAGTGCATTAAATGAACTTGGTGAAGAAAGACCCTTGCTGACTGCGGTCACAGTGTTAACTAGTATGGACCAGAGCCAATTAGACAGAGTAATTGGTAATCGCCCAATAGTAGAGCAAGTAGAGCGTTTAGCTTTGCTAACACAAGAGTGTGGCTTAGATGGCGTTGTTTGTTCACCACAAGAAGCGATTGCTTTAAGACGTATCGTTAATGAAAATTTTCTGCTTGTCACACCGGGCATTCGTCCAGCAGGTTCAGACTTGGGCGATCAAGTTCGTATAGCAACGCCTGCAAGTGCATTAGAGAGTGGAGTTAATTATTTGGTGATAGGTAGACCGATAACACAGTCAACAGATCCCTTAGCTAGTTTGAATGTGATTAATGATTCTATAAGTCATTTTCAAAAATAGATTATTCTTAAATAGTTTTAATACTCAAAGCACTCTATTACCTAAAATTCACTATTTGTTAGAAAAAACTAAGACCTAAAATAAACTACTCAGTTAAGAAGCAAAAAAGGAGCACTAGGCTCCTTTTTGTATTAGTGGTGTTTAAACCTAACTATTTAACGCATCAACTGCAGACATATACTTAAGGCCCAATTTTTCACCTAGTGCATCAGCTACCGCTTTATAAGTAACAACACCTTTATGAACATTCAAACCATTGAGTAAATGAGCATCATCAAGTAAGGCTTGTTTAGCGCCTTTGTTCGCTAATGCTAAACCGAATGGCAATGTCGCGTTATTAAGCGCCATTGTTGATGTACGTGCAACACCACCTGGCATGTTAGCAACACAGTAGTGCACAACATCATCAATGATGTATACAGGATCTTGGTGTGTTGTTGCTTTAGATGTTTCAAAACAACCACCTTGATCAATTGCCACATCTACTAGGACTGAACCAGGCTTCATATTTTTAATATGTTCGCGATTTAGTAGTTTCGGTGCGGCAGCGCCTGGAACAAGAACAGCGCCAATCACTAAATCCGCACGAGATGAGTAATAATCGATGGCTTCAGATGTAGAGAATACAGTAGCTAAACGACCTTCGAAAATATCGTCTAATTCACGTAAGCGATTTAAAGAACGGTCAAGGATAGTCACATCAGCGCCTAAGCCCATTGCCATTTTTGCTGCGTTTAAGCCAACAACACCGCCACCAATGATAAGCACTTTACCTGGTGCAACACCAGGAACACCGCCTAATAATGTTCCGCTTCCACCATTAGCTTTTTCTAAGTAATGCGCGCCAGCTTGAATTGACATGCGACCAGCAACTTCACTCATCGGAGCGAGTAGTGGTAATGTACCTCTGTTGTCGGTTACTGTTTCGTAAGCAATACATGTAGCGCCAGACTCAACTAGTAACTTTGTTTGCACAGGATCTGGTGCAAGGTGAAGGTAAGTGTAAAGAGTTTGACCTTCACGAAGCATTTTACATTCGTTAGGTTGCGGTTCTTTCACTTTTACAATCATATCTGCTTTTGCAAAAATCTCTTCTGGTGTTTCAATAATTTGAGCACCAGCATTCACATAAAGGTCGTCTGTGAATCCAATTGATGTACCAGCATTGGTTTGCACCAGCACATCATGACCGCTATTAACAAACTCTAGAACCGCAGCTGGTGTAAGACCAACGCGATATTCATGATTTTTAATTTCTTTAGGTACACCAACAATCATTATTTACGCCTTTCAAATGTTAATTAATTGTGCGCAGTTTACTTTATTTTTCAGAAATAAAAATATCGAAGATTTTTAATTTGCAGTACAATGTTTTGAAAATTCATATTTAAGAGATATTTAATGCTGGTTAAAACCCCCAAGCATATCGACAGAATTGACAGAAAAATTCTAACGGCCCTGCAAGTCGATGGTAAAATGTCTAATGTCGAGTTGGCTAAAAATATAGGTCTAAGTCCCAGCCCCTGTCTCGAACGCGTGAAGAGGTTAGAGCAGCAGGGTTACATTACTGGATATACGGCTACCGTTGATCCTACGAAGCTCGGTGCGGCAATGTTAGTGTTTGTTGAAATTACACTATCAAAGACCTCTGTCGATATCTTCGCAGAATTTTCTGCTGCTGTTCAAGGTTTAGATGATATTCAAGAATGTCATTTGGTTTCTGGGAATTTTGATTTTTTGTTAAAAGCACGGGTTGCAGATATGTCTAGCTATCGAAAACTGCTAGGTGATACCTTATTACGCTTACCAGGTGTTAGTGAATCGAGAACTTATGTCGTCATGGAAGAAGTGAAGCATACCAATCGAATAAAAATTAACGATAAATAGCATTCAGTATGTATTCAGTGGTTTGGATTATGATATTCTTACCAAACAATATGAGTTGGTCGAAATTAGGCTGATAAACAAAATATAAATATAAAAAGAATTGTAGGGATATGGCGCGATTATCCGGGACACAACGATTAATGGAAGTTGGCATGATGCTGTCATGTGCAACTGCATTTTTCTTGCTCATAGCATTGGCTTCATTTCACCCCAGTGACCCAGGTTGGTCTCAGGCTGGATTGCATAACGAGATTCAAAACCTGATGGGCTCAATGGGCGCATGGGCTGCCGACATCTTATTGTTTACCTTCGGCATTACAGCCTACGTGCTGCCTTTTGGCCTTGCGTTCTGTGGTTGGTTTATTTTCTTGCATATAAAAAGTGTCGCTAAATTAGATTACCTAACAATCAGTTTACGTCTCGTTGGTGCATTATTAGTCGTTTTTGGCTTCACAGGTATAGCCAGCATTAACTTTGACGATTTTTACAGTGTATCGGCCGGCGGCGCCATGGGCGATATTATTAGTACAGCTCTTATTCCTCACTTTAGTTTTGTTGGCACTGTATTGCTTCTTATATGTTTCTTCTGCACGGGTTTCACCCTCGCAACAGGTATCTCTTGGTTGAACATTATTGATGGCATAGGTGCGTTTACAATCAATAGAGCAAAAGATGTTTATGCCTTACCCAAGAAGGTTTCGTCATTATCTCTGCCGTCATTAGGTAATAAAGGTGATAAAGCGCTTGAACATGATACAAGCAGCGATAGCACTGAGCTAAATATTACTAGCCTGAGGGCTGAACCTGAGGCGGAAGTCGAATTTAAGTCTGAAGAGCCTGCTGAGAAAATTCATAATAAAACCACTCGAACTGAGCCTGAATTTCACATTCCAGATGCTGTTTTCATGTCTGAGGACGAAGAAGTTAAATCTGAAGAATCTTATTCAGTTACAACTGAAGACGAAGCTTCAGAAAGTATTGCGATGCCAGCAACAGAGCCAAAACGAATTAAAGTCGTTCGAGCCTCCAAAAGTGTGGGGCAGGGTGGTTTGCGTGCAGAGCAAAGCATAAAGCCAGCAGGTGTTGAGGCAGCTTCAGTACCGAAGGTTGCGGAAAAACCAGCTGAAAAGCCGCCTATGCCATCCTTTGATTTGCTACAACGCGCAGATAAACATGAGAACCCGATTACTCAGGAAGAACTTGATCAAGTTTCTCGTTTGCTAGAAGAGAAACTAGCGGACTTTAATATTACTGCGAACGTTGTTGATGTGTTACCAGGCCCGGTTATTACTCGATTCGAACTAGATTTAGCCCCTGGTGTAAAAGTAAGTAAAATTACTGCGTTGGCAAAAGATTTAGCTAGAGCGATGTCTGCGATATCGGTACGTGTTGTTGAGGTCATACCCGGTAAGTCGGTTATTGGATTAGAACTGCCAAACAAACATCGTGAAATGGTTCGCTTGAGTGAAGTAATTGAAACTAAAGCATTCCAGGCTAGTGACTCACCATTAACAATGGTACTCGGTGCGGATATTTCAGGTAAACCTGTTGTTGTCGACCTTGGTAAGATGCCACATCTATTGGTGGCAGGTACTACGGGCTCGGGTAAGTCTGTGGGCGTCAACGTAATGATTTTGAGTTTGCTTTATAAATCGACACCAGAAGATGTACGCTTGATAATGATCGACCCGAAGATGCTGGAATTGTCAGTATATGAAGGAATTCCCCACCTGTTAACCGAAGTCGTAACAGACATGAAAGACGCGTCTAATGCATTACGCTGGTGTGTTGGTGAAATGGAACGTAGATACCGCTTGATGTCGGCGCTAGGGGTACGAAACCTCAAAGGCTACAACAAGAAAATTAAAGATGCTAAAGCGGCCGGTGAAGCTATTCGAGATCCTCTTTGGAAGTCTGAAGAAAGCATGCTAGAGATAGCACCAGAATTAGAAAAACTACCTAGCATTGTTGTTATCGTCGATGAATTTGCAGACATGATGATGATAGTGGGTAAGAAAGTAGAAGAGCTTATTGCGAGGATTGCACAAAAAGCCCGAGCTGCAGGTATTCACCTCATTCTTGCTACACAAAGACCTTCTGTTGATGTTATTACCGGCCTAATAAAGGCCAACATTCCAACTAGAATTGCGTTCCAAGTATCTAGTAAAATTGACTCTCGAACAATCTTAGATCAACAAGGTGCGGAATCATTGCTAGGCGCAGGTGATATGCTGTATAACCCTCCGGGTACGAGCATAACAACTCGTGTACATGGAGCCTTCGTGGATGATCACGAAGTACACGCAGTTGTAGCCGATTGGAAGCAACGAGGCGTTCCTCAGTATATAGATGAAATTCTAAATGGCGAAGCGACTGCAGAGGTATTGTTACCGGGTGAGCAAGCTGAGGGTGATGACCAAGAATACGATGCTTTTTATGATGATGCTGTAGCGTTTATAACAGAAACAAGACGAGCGTCAGTATCTAGTGTGCAGCGTAAATTCCGCATCGGCTATAATAGAGCGGCACGTCTAGTTGAACAAATGGAACAGAGTGGTGTCGTAAGTTCACCTGGCCACAATGGCAATAGAGAAGTTCTAGCACCGCCACCTCCAAAGGATTAATACATGTTGACGCGTTTAAACAAACAATCATTCAGTCTGAGGACTCTGGTTATTGCTGCAAGCAAATACACGGCCATTATAAGCTTGAGTATTGTCGCAATCACTAGTCAAGCACTTGCAAGTGAGACTGTGAATGCAGAGCCCGCAAAAGCTAAAGCTGAATTGAAAACTAAACTGAGTCACTTGATCTCCTATTCTGCCAGCTTTTCTCAGAGTATCTCAGATGCCACGGGAAAGGAGTTGCAAAGTTCTTCAGGTAAATTAACACTCAAGACGCCTAATCAATTACGCTGGGAAACTGAACTTCCGGATGAAACCTTGCTTATCGCTGATGGCACAACTGTTTGGAATGTAGACCCATTTGTTGAACAAATTACGGTGATGCATCAACACACAATCACACAAAACAATCCATTGATGTTGCTCGTTTCAGATGATGAACAACAGTGGAGTTCAGTTGAAGTAAAGAAATTGAAATCTGGTTTCTTGGTTAATTCAAATGATGAAAATGCCAATATAGTATCTTTGGTGATTGAATTTAATGGGAACGTGTTGTCTCGTTTACAATCAACGGATAGGCAAGAGCAAAAAAGTTTACTCGTGTTTTCAGACATTAAACAGAATCAAGACATTGATGCCTCTCAGTTTATCTTTGAAGTGACTGACAGTTACATTATTGATGACCAACGTACTCAGCAATAGCCTTTAAAGCGCTTCTGTGTAATGCAATTCAATTTATATCAATGAGTATGCCATGAAATCCTCTGCTTATAATCCTCTAGCTAGTTTATTAAGGCCTAATACGCTTGATGACTATGTTGGGCAATCGCATCTGATTGGGAAGCAGGGCACAATCTCCAAAATGCTGGCGCAAGATAATTGTTACTCGATGATATTCTGGGGCCCACCTGGAACTGGCAAAACAACACTTGTACACCTAATTGCAAAGCAACTTGATGCAGATGTAATAGTACTATCCGCGATCAATTCAGGCGTAAAAGACATACGCGCGGCAATTGGTGATGTTGGTGGTCCGCTGACAAGTGGCAGTTCAGATATGTTCGCAAAGCAAAAGCTTGTGTTTGTCGACGAGATCCACCGTTTCAATAAAAGCCAACAAGATGCCTTTCTACCCTATGTAGAAAGCGGTCATATTATTTTAGTAGGTGCTACCACCGAGAATCCTAGTTTTTCAGTCAACCGTGCTTTGCTCTCAAGGTTGAGAGTATTTATTCTAGAGAAGCTATCTACTAATGACCTTTTGGTGCTTTTAGATAGAGCTATTCTGTTCTTAGAAAAACGAGAAAATCGTCAGTTCACATTTGAAGACAATGCAAAGCTGGCGCTAGTAAAACAAGCCAATGGTGACGCCAGAAGCCTACTAATGTCAGTTGAAATCTGCTGTGATATGTCAATCGATGGCGTTCCAATTTCATTGGACCTAATTAAGAAAGCGACTGGCGCAAAGACGCTAGCTTTTGATAAAAACGGTGATCATTACTATGACTTGCTATCTGCATTTCATAAATCGGTAAGAGGGTCGTCACCAGACGGCGCGCTTTATTGGTTTTGTCGCTTACTCAAAAGTGGTGGTGACCCACTGGTTATTGCGAGGCGTTTATTAGCAATTGCTTCTGAGGATATTGGTAATGCAGATCCACGCGCGCTTCAAGTCTGTTTGAATAGTTGGGACCTTTATCATCGAGTTGGGCCCGCTGAAGGGGAAAGAGCCCTTGCTCAAGCCGTTATCTACTGCTCCTTGGCACCCAAGAGCAATGCCGTATACACTGCGTTCAAAAAAGCGAATCGTTTGATAGAAGAAGAGCCAGCTTACGATGTGCCTGAGTATTTACGTAATGCGCCTACAAGCCTAGCAAAAGAAATGGGGCATGGTGATGGCTATCGTTACGCCCACAACGAAGAGAATGCCTATGCTGCTGGCGAACGTTACTTACCCAAAGAAATTGCGGATGAATACTTTTATGAAGCATCAGACAGAGGTCTCGAGAAGCAATTGAAAGCTAAAATGGCTTATCTTTCTGAGTTAGATGCGCAAGCTTACGCTCAAGGCAAAGCGAGAGATGGCAAAGCTAGAGACGGTAAGGTGCAAAAATAGTATGCATAGCTTTCAAATTTATTTATTCGTTTCTATTGGCGGTGCGCTTGGCGCCTCGCTGCGATATTTAATTGTGCAAATGTCCACTAATCTATTGGGAAAGGGCTTTCCATTTGGTACTCTTGCGGTAAACGTATTAGGTTCGTTCCTTCTAGGAATGTTGTATGCTTTTATGCAACAAGATAATGGTGAGAATTCAGGCCTTAGGGCGCTAATTGGCGTCGGTTTACTTGGCGCATTTACAACGTTTTCAACCTTTTCGCTCGATACCGTACTATTAATTCAGCAAGGCGATCTTATCAAGGCCTCGCTAAACGTATTTTTCAACGTCACTGTATGTCTCTTTTCAGTGTGGTTGGCTTTATTAATTTTCAAAGGATAATGTAAAAAATGTTAGATCCTCGATTGCTCAGAAACAACCTAGAAGAAGTTGCCGCAAAACTACAAAAGCGTGGTTACTCCTTAGATGTTTCGGCTTTAACTGAGTTAGAAGAAAAACGCAAAGCAATTCAGATTGCGACTGAGAAGCTACAAAATGAGCGCACTGTTCGCTCCAAAGCAATTGGAAAAGCGAAAGCGTCTGGTGAGGATATTCAACCATTATTAGACGAAGTCAGCGGTTTAGGTGATAAATTAGAAGAAGCGAAATCACAACTTGATCAAGTAATGAATGCTTTGAACATTATTTATCAAGAAACGCCGAATTTGCCGTCAGATGAAGTACCTTTTGGTAAATCGGAAGATGATAATCAAGAAATACTTACATGGGGCGAAGTTCCTACGTTTGATTTTGAGGTGAAAGATCATGCAGATGTATCCGCAGCGCTTAGCAAGGGTTTAGACTTTGAAACTGCGGCAAAACTATCCGGTTCTCGTTTTGTTGTCATGAATGGGCCTGTCGCGAGAATGCACAGAGCATTGGGTCAGTTTATGCTAGACATCCACACTCAAGAGCATGGCTACCAAGAGGTTTATGTACCGTACTTGGTTAATTCAGATAGTTTGTATGGAACGGGGCAATTACCTAAGTTTGGTGAGGATTTATTCCACACACAACCAGCGACTGAGGAAGGTCAGGGCTTGTCCTTGATCCCAACAGCTGAAGTACCATTGACCAACATAGCAAGGGATGAGATTTTTCCTTTAGATGCGTTGCCAATCAAAATGACGGCACATACGCCATGCTTTAGAAGTGAGGCAGGTTCATATGGTCGTGACACAAAAGGCCTGATACGTCAGCATCAATTCGACAAAGTTGAAATGGTTCAACTTGTGCATCCAGACCATTCAATGCAGGCTTTAGAAGAGCTAACAGGGCATGCGGAAGTTATCCTACAAAAACTAGGGCTAGCTTATCGTAAAGTCCTATTGTGTACAGGTGATATGGGATTTGGTTCGGTCAAAACTTATGACTTAGAGGTTTGGCTTCCTGCACAAAACACTTACCGCGAGATTTCTTCTTGCTCAAGTATGGGGGATTTCCAAGCCCGCAGAATGCAAGCAAGATACAAATCAAAAGATATGAAAAAACCAGAGTTGTTGCATACGCTTAATGGTTCTGGGCTAGCAGTCGGTAGGACGTTAGTGGCAATCTTAGAAAACTATCAGCAAGCAGATGGCAGCGTAAAAGTGCCGGAGGCTTTAGTGCCTTATATGAATGGTGTGGAAGTTATATCACCCAATTAATAGTGTTTCCGTATAGCTTGGTTGTTGAAATGCACCAATAGTATAAACACTTAAGTGATAATCAAGGCCTGAGCTCGGTATTCCAGTGGACTCAGGCCTTTTAATGTAAGCTTTTTAGCGCCTTTTTTAGTTTATTACACTATAAACATTTTGCGGGTTTTGGAAGCCCTGCGATTTTTGTGGCTTGCTTTGCTGGGCCTTTTGGGAATAAACGCTGTACGTAGCGGCTGCTACCAATTTCAGGTCCAAACTTGTCTTTCAAACTCCTAACAAGTACTCGAATAGCGGGGCTTGTCTCGTATTCTTCATAAAAATCACGAACAAATTCGATAACTTCCCAGTGAGCGGGACTCAACTCGATCGATTCCTTTTGTGCAATTATCGGCGCTAAGTCCTTATGCCATTCGGTATGATCTAGCAAGTAACCATTCTTATCGGTTTCAATTTTTTGATTATTAAATTCAATATAGTACGGCATGCTGTTTGATTTTCACTCTTAGTCTTTCAAATTAATATTGTTATTTTTTGTTTACTACAAATAAACGGTTTTCTATTGAATGGTGACGCTTGGAGTAAATTCAGTACTCAAAATTACGAACTTATTGAAGTCGATTATTTCAATATTGTCCTTATCGTCGAAACTAGACAAGAGGCCAGTCGCTTTCAGATCACGATTAAGCACGTATATCTTACTCCGATTAACATATTGCTCGATGATTTTGCTTAGATGATAGACACCTTCTTGAGCGACAATTATTGCTGAGGCATTTGACTCATCTTGAATTATATATTTCTCAATTAAAGAGTGTTCTGAACCTAAAAATATGATCAACACAGCGCTAGTTCCTTAAAAACGTAATATACAGCTTGCAGTTGAGCATAAATGCGTAAACTCCAAGTCGCTTATAGCATTAGCAACATTCAACATAGAATTACTACTAATTTGCCGTTCAGACAAATCAGAGTCCATGAAGTAAATAGGTTCGATATCATATAGGGGCATTGCTTTAATTTGCTTTGATATGGATTTTTTACCGATTTGTTTACTATCTTGACCATTTAATAATTGATACAGGCCACCTCCCATAAAAACAAAAGTAACAGAGAGGCCAACATTACTTGCTGCTAAAGCGGCTTCTAATGCATCTTGAGCTGCGCTTGAGTAGTAAGGAGGTCTTGTAGATATAATGAGTAGCTGGGTCATTCTATGCACCTAGAACTGAATACATATCGGTGCATTCACATCACCGCTATTATCGTTATTAAGCGCGGCAAAGTAATCCGCCATTCCCACGCTATTGAACGAAGCATGCAAATTGCTATTTAGCTCAAGCTCTTGAGCCTCTTCCATTGCTATAACACCACGTTTAATCGCAGCGGTGACACAGATATTCAAAGGTGTTTTTGTTTGCTCAGAAAATGAAACCCACTTTTTCATTATACCTAATTCACCACTTGCCGCCTGTACATCAATATTAGCATGTTGAACGCCTTGCTGATAAAAGAAAACCTGTTCGACACAATGACCCATTGAAACCGCTGATTCACAAAAGGATAGGGCAGTTTGACCATTCAATGAATCAAATGGAGAGCCAGTGATAAAAATAAGAAATTTGTTCATAACAAACAAAAACACCCCTAAGCGGGGTGTTTTCCTTTAGTAGAGGTGCGAATCAATCGTCACCACCAAAAGCGTTTAACAATGCAAGCAATGAAGTAAACAAGTTGTAGATGTTTAAGTACAAGCTTACCGTAGCCATCACATAGTTTGTTTCACCGCCTTTCACAATTCTACTCGTGTCATACAGAATGAAACCAGAGAAGATGAAAACGATAACTGCGTTAATCGCTAGATATAGAGCTGGGATTGCAAAAAAGATGTTAGCGATACTCGCGATAATCGCAAATACCAAACCAACAACTAAAAAGCCGCCCATAAAGCTAAAATCTTTTTTAGTAAAGATTGCATAACCTGACAACGCAACAAAGATAATTGCTGTTGTACCAAGGGCTTCCATTATTAGACCAGGATAGCCCACGTTTAAATAGTAATTCAACAATGGACCTAAACCAGCGCCCATCAAACCGGTAAATAAGAAAACAAGTCCTAAACCAATCGTTGAATTTTGGAATTTACTAATTGCAAATAGGCTCGCAATAGCTGCTATCATTAATCCAATTCTAGCAACAAATGAAAGATCCATTTGCATTGTTATCCATGCACAAACTGCACTAAATGCCAAAGTCATAGACAATAACAGATAAGTATTTTTCAATACTTTATTAATCTCAACTACTGAGCGAGTGTCAGAAGCTGAATACACTGAACGTTGTTCCATTTTTATACGTCTCCACGTTAAATAATAATTGGGCAAAACAATTAGTTAAATCTTAGATACTTTGTATGGTGTTTGGTTCCAAATTTCAAGTCATTTTCGAAAACATATTTGTAAACCATATGGTCTAAATACGAAAATGGGTAAAAAACGTTCAAACAAACAAAAAAATTGAATTTTTTCTATCTAAAGACTTTACAACAGCTCATTTGAACTTTAATATGCGCACCTCGTTACGGAGAGTTGGCAGAGCCCGGTTTAATGCACCTGACTTGAAATCAGACGTGGGGTCAAACCCACCAGAGGTTCGAATCCTCTACTCTCCGCCACATACTAAGCCCCTGATAACTTTGTTGTCGGGGGTTTTTCTTTTCTAGCATATCATTTCTTTTCCACTAGCTTGTTTATTTATGGTTAGAAATCAATACTGCTGATACATAAATCTATTCCAATATGAAGCTATTTGTAAGATACTCGGTACTTATAAATAGTCGTATTAAATTAATAATAAGAAATTGAGGTTCCTACGTGATCAAGATTTTATTGGTCGATGACCATGAACTCGTTAGGACAGGGATCAGTCGCATTTTAAATGATGTTAAAGATTTTAACGTCGTAGCTTCCGTCGGAAGTGGTGAAGAGGCCATTGAGCATTGTCGCAAAAGCGCACCTGATATTATCATGATGGATGTGAGCATGCCGGGAATCGGTGGCCTAGAGGCTACTCGTAAAATATTACGTATTTGCGATAGTACGCGTGTCATTTGTTTATCTATGCATAAAGAAAACCCAATTCCAACTAAGATAATGCAGGCAGGTGCACACGGATTCCTAACGAAAGATGCTGATCCGAGTGAAATGGTCAATGCAATCTACAAAGTTTCAGCGGGCCAACGCTATATTTCTGCCGATGTTGCTCAAGAGTTAGCAATTGGAAGCACAGTGCAGAATCATGATAATCCATTTGAGAACTTGTCTGATCGTGAATTGGAAATTACCTTAATGTTGACGAGGGGAACACGGGTTCCTGAAATTGCGCAACATCTTAATATAAGTGCTAAAACCGTTAATACTTATCGATACAGAATGTTCGAAAAACTGAATGTCAGCTCTGATGTTGAGTTAACGCACTTAGCGTTGCGTCATAAGTTAATCCAAACTGAATAGCGATGAGTGACCAAGCGCTTTTTGATTCCGAAGCCTTTCTTAAAAACCTAACTTCAAAACCTGGTGTTTACCGAATGTATAACATCAGGGATGAAGTAATTTACGTGGGGAAGGCAAAAAACTTAAAGAAACGCGTTAGCTCCTACTTTAGAAAAAATGTAGATAGCGTTAAGACCCAATCCCTCGTTACTCATATTGCCAAAATGGATGTTACTGTTGTTTCTAGCGAAACCGAAGCATTCATTCTCGAAAACAATTTCATCAAAAAATATAGGCCTCGTTATAACGTCGTTTTAAGGGATGATAAGTCCTATCCGTTTATCTTTTTGTCTGATCATGAGCATCCTAGATTAAGTTTTCATCGAGGTACGAAGAAATTAAAAGGGACTTATTTTGGACCTTACCCGAGCGCTTGGGCAGTAAGAGAGAGTTTACGCTCAATGCAGCGTATTTTCCCTATTCGACAATGTGAAGATAGTTACTACAGAGCCCGCAGTCGTCCTTGCTTGCAGTATCAAATGAAACGGTGCTCTGCACCCTGTGTTGAAGGTTATGTGAGTAATGAGGAGTATACAGAGCAGGTTAATCTGGCAACATTGTTTCTGCGTGGCAAAAACTCTCAAGTTATCTCTTCATTAGTTGAGAAAATGGAAAGGGCCAGTGAGGCATTAAATTTTGAAGCTGCCGCGCGTTATCGAGATCAAATTAGCGCACTACGACGAATTCAGGAACAACAGTTTGTGAGTGGTGATCAAGAAGAGATGGATGTATTCGGCTTTGCCTTTCGAAATGGCTTGGTGTGTGTTCAAGGTTTATTTATTCGTGATAGCCAACTACTTGGCAGTAAGTCATTTTTTCCCAAAATCCCAAAAAACATTGAAGCAGAGACTGTCTTTCAATCCTTCATACTTCAGTTTTATCTTGCTGGTAATAAAACGATCCCGAAGCAAATCATTATTCCAATAAAATTCCCTGAAATGGCTGATATTGAAAAGGTTCTCTCTACAGAAGCGGGTTATAGAGTGCGCTTTTATGAAGGTGCGAGAGATGAAAAACGACAGTACTTGCAACTAGCAAATAAGAACGCAGACAATGCATTGGAAACACAACAAAACCAACAAAAATCAATGTTTGCACGCTTTGTTGACTTAGAACGAGCGATAGAAAGAGATACGCCGATTAGCAGAATGGAATGCTTTGATATTAGTCATACATCGGGTCAGCAAACAGTTGCATCATGTGTTGTATTTAACCGAGATGGACCTTTAAAGAGTGAATATAGAACTTTCAACATTGATGGTATTACAGGCGGAGACGATTATGCAGCAATGGCTCAAGCTCTGAAGCGACGTTACAAGTCACCCAATGCCGATGCAAAAATTCCCGATATTCTGTTTATCGACGGCGGGAAAGGGCAATTGTCACAAGCTGAAGTACATTTCGAAGATTGGCCCGACGATAAGAAGCCAACGCTTATTGGTGTTGCAAAAGGAAGTAGCAGGAAAGCCGGCCTTGAAACATTGATTAGAGCCGGTTCCTATGAAACGATTCCTATGGAAAGTGATGCGCCTGGACTACATCTTATACAGCATATACGTGATGAATCGCATCGTTTTGCTATTTCAGGGCACAGAAATAGACGACAAAAAGTGAAAAAGACTTCAACACTAGAAGGGATAGCTGGAGTAGGCCCAAAGAAACGGCAAGCTTTGTTAAAGTATTCAGGTGGATTGCAAGGTCTGAAGAATGCGAGCAAACAAGAAATCTCAAGGGTTCCTGGCATAAGTGATGAACTTGCCGATATCATATATGATCATTTGCATTCTTAATTCAGTCTGTTCTGGTATCATAGTTGCAGATTAGACCAGTTAACTAAGGTTTTTAGTATTTATGTGGACCATCCCTAACATCATCACCATGTTCAGAGTACTTCTGATACCTGTATTCGTGGTTGTTTATTTTCTCGATTGGCGTTGGGCTCATGAAGCCGGTGCATTTATATTTTGGTTTGCGGCCATTACAGATTGGTTCGATGGTTATTTAGCTAGAAAACTAAAGCAATCAACGCCCTTCGGCGCGTTTCTTGATCCTGTCGCTGATAAGCTTATAGTGGCAGCTGCACTACTAATGGTGACGCATACATACGCCGACGTATGGATTACGGTGCCAGCTATCGCTTTATTAATGCGTGAAATATATGTTTCAGCCTTAAGAGAGTGGATGGGACAACATGGTAATAGCGAAGCGGTTCAAGTCTCCTTTATCGGCAAATCGAAGACCACCGCACAAATGCTTGCATTAATCGGTTTACTCTCTGGTTTAGAAGTCTTTATGGGCATTCCTATATACTGGGTAAGTTTAGGTAAAATATTATTGTACTTCTCTGCGGTTTTGTCACTTTGGTCAATGGTTGTTTATACAAAAGCTGCATGGAAACAGTTGAGTGCAGTAAAAAGTTAGTTTTTTAGTGGTTTCAGTGCAAAATAACAACGAACTGTACAATTTTTAATAAAACAGTAATTTTCTTTAAGATTTAGTGTTGACAGCTTTGATTTTGAGGGTAGAATGCACCCCACATTTCAGAGCGGGAATAGCTCAGCTGGTAGAGCACGACCTTGCCAAGGTCGGGGTCGCGAGTTCGAATCTCGTTTCCCGCTCCAATCTTTTGATTGACGAAATGTAAAAGCAACAATGTTGCGGCGGAATGGCAGAATGGCTATGCAGCGGATTGCAAATCCGTGGATCTCGGTTCGACTCCGGGTTCCGCCTCCACTTTTTGCTATAAGATATGTCGTAACATCAGTGCCCGGGTGGTGAAATTGGTAGACACAAGGGATTTAAAATCCCTCGCTCGTAAGAGTGTGCCGGTTCAAGTCCGGCCCCGGGCACCATTTCTTTTTTGCAAACTTCTATGTTTGGCATAATCGTGTTTTAATTATGTCATTGAGTACTAGACGAAATTATTGGTTTGCTTTCAATATGAATTCAACAACAATACAATGTGAAGAGTTAGCTGAAAAGCTAAGCTTGGTTGATTCAAAAAATTTAAAAATTCTCTATACAACAATGGCTAAAGGTCCTATTTCAAAGCCGACCCCGCCAAACATAGCGTGTTCCGAGTACATTCCCGATTCCTTATTTTTTGATTTTGAGAGCGACTTTGTCGATCATAATGCCTCTTTAAGTAATATGATGCCAAATCGCGAGGTTTTCCAAGCCTCTGCACGTAATCTTGGCTTGAACATAGATGATGAAATTGTTGTTTACGATGACTTAGACAATTTTTGTGCATCAAGAGCTTGGTTTATGTTGTTATCTATGGGTTTTGAGAACGTGCGAACACTTGACGGCGGTTTAAAAGCTTGGAATGCTTCGTCTTTTGATACACATTCAAACTTATCTCAAGTCAGCTCCCCATCGAATGTAAGGCTTAATCCTTCAAGCTATTTTAGCTTCGTAAATGCTGATTATTTGGTAGATAAACTTAGTTCTAACTCATCTCAGAGAAAGGTTTATCAGATAATTGACGCTAGAAGTCCAGGGCGCTTTGCAGGTTCCGAAGCAGAGCCAAGAGAGAACATGCGTTCCGGTCATATTCCCACCTCAGTCAATATTTATTATGCTAGCTTACTCGAAGCTGCTTGTTTTAAGAGTAAAGAAAGCTTGCGCGCCATGTTCAACGAAAATAATATTCAATTGGATAATGAGATTATTACTAGTTGTGGAAGCGGAATAACAGCCTGTATCATTGCGCAAGCAGCTTATTCTTTAGGAGCATCTTGTATTCGAGTTTATGATGGAAGTTGGTCAGAATGGGGAGCTAGCCAGTCGTTCCCAGTCGAGGTAAGTCAATGAGCGACCTTTCGGTGTTTAATTGGTTAGAATTCTTTTCTATTGCGCTCATTCATTTTTTTGCTGTCGCAAGCCCTGGTCCTGATTTTGCTATTGTATTAAAACAAAGCATACAGCAGGGGAGAAAGGCGGCTATAGCAACAAGTATAGGGATTGGCAGCGGGATTCTTTTGCATGTTGTTTATTCGCTCGTTGGCATTGGTATTATTATTAAAACGACGCCATGGTTACTCAATGCTTTGCTTTATTTAGCCGCGGCTTATTTAGCCTGGATAGGTATATCAGCGCTTAGAAGTAAACCTACGAATGCCAGCACCGAAATACCGTCTACTATCAATGCATCAAAGAGCTGGAGCAAATCGTTCATGCTTGGCTTTTTTACTAACGGTTTAAACCCTAAAGCAACGCTTTTCTTTTTATCGGTCTTTACTGTGGCGATTTCTGCTGACACAATTTTAGAGCATAAAATTATTTATGGCTTGTATATGGCGCTTGCAACGGCTGCTTGGTTTATATTTTTATCTGTCGTAATTACACATAAACGCGTACGAGCATTTTATGAATTAAATGGTTATATTTTTGACCGCGCAATGGGCGTCGTACTAATCGTTATGGCGGTATTTTTAGTATTCAATAGCTAATGCTAACGATGTTCGTAAACAGCAAACTAATTTGGAATGAATTGAGCAATGATTAAAGCACCGTCACAAGATTATCAAATTGATATTAAAGCGCTTTTAGAGCGAGGTAATGTAGCAACGAAGAAAAATTTACCCGTAATCTTAAGGTCTTTATTTTTTGTCATTTTTATAGTTTTGCTTTCGTTTGTAGCATTCTTCAATGTTTACAATATTGAAACTGTTGCTCAACTGGAAGCCTTGCAAACTGAAACCTATTTTTTGAATATGATCCTTACAGTTTTGTTAGCGCCATTGTGGGCAGGGATCGCTATGATGGCTGTTAATACAGAAAGAAAAAAAGATATTAGCTTTAGCCAATTATTCAACTTCACATATTTAATCTTAGGTTTAGCAACCGCCGAGTTATGTATCTCTTTATTAACTCAAGTAGGCATGAGCTTATTTATTGTTCCAGCTATTTATATATACATAACAACGAGCTTTACTAAATTTTTGATTGCAGATAAAAGAATGAGCCCTTTTGTTGCAATTAAAGTATCAATTCAGATGGCCAATCAGCACTTGTTTAAACTAAGCATGTTGTTCCTGATATTCTTTGCCTTGGCTTTGCTGGGTATGATAACGTTTGGCCTAGCATTCATTTGGATTACACCACTTTACTATAATGTAACGGCTATACTCTATAACGACTTGTTTAATTCTCAAGATGAGGATCAAAATGTAGAGCACCTTACAAATACCGAGGAGTCACACTTTGATGCATAAATTGAAAATAATTTCGATTTCCGCTGTCGTTCTTTTACTCGTTTTATTTACGATATATTCTCTGCAACCAGAGAAGTCTGAAATTCAAGAAGTACCACAGAGTATTTCTGCGAAAAAGCCCATCCCTGACTTTTCAAAATATCAGATTAGTTTAGAAAAGAAAAAAGCATTCTTTGAATATCTTAGACCCTCAGTTGAAACACAAAATGGTCACATATTAAGACAAAGGGAGTTTATTCAAGGGCTCAGAGCTAAACACATTTCGGGTGAAATGATTTCTGAACGCCAAATGCAGGAACTTGAATGGCTCGCAAAAGAGTACAGAGTCGACATGGGGGAAGACTTAGACCCGGTGTTTGAACGCCTTCTTAATAGAGTGGATATTATCCCTGTTGAACTAGTATTAGTGCAATCAGCTAATGAGTCGGCGTGGGGAACATCTAGGTTCGCTCAAAAGGGCTATAACTTCTTTGGACTTTGGTGCTTTAGAGAAGGTTGTGGTTTTGTTCCTAAACGTCGTAATGATGGTGCTGCCCATGAAGTTGCCAAGTTTAATAATTTATCTAGAGCGATGTATACCTACATGCGCAACTTAAACAGACATGACGCGTATCGTGAAATGCGCGCAATAAGGAAAAAACTTCGTGACGAAATGAAGCCTATATCGGCAGTCGCAATGACTGAAGGGCTTTTGAAATACTCTGAACGTGGCGAAGAATATGTACATGAGCTCAAACAAATGATTCGAGTCAACAAGGAACATATGTAATGCTAAAGAGCGTTGTTATTACTGGGCTGTTTATATTTTCATTTTCGAATGTGGCGGCAGCTGATGAAGTAGAAGTAAAATACAAAACGTTCTACAGCCATGTTAGAAAACTAGACAATGAAGACACTCAAGCTCTGCAGTTCGCTTTTGGCTTTAAGCACGTTACTAGCGGTAAGCTTTGCACCATAAATTCCGCACGAATCAGTACCGAGAAAGTGCAACTGCCTTTAACTATTTCACCTGAACAACGTTTTACGGTTCAATCTGAAAAAGCCTTAAGTCTCGCCAACGCTTTTGTGGTGATTGATTTTAAAGAACCTTCAAATCAATGTGATATCTCTGTTCAACTTGAAACTAAACCAGAGTATTTGAAGACTAATTACACTTTTGAAGAGCTAAGATTTATCTACCAACAATATGAAGCGTTTTTTAATGAAATGGGCAGCTTTTTGTCATTTATGATGCCTACAGTTAAAGGATTAACCTTTCAATTTAGCGACAAAAACTTGAACGAATCAAGTAGAACCGGCGAGCTTGTAAAAGAAGGTCTGTTAATACTAGATGATGAGTGGTTTGAGCGCAGGAAAGGGCTGAAGCTGAATACGGCGCCGTTACGCATAACGGCGCTAGCAAGCAAATAGTTAGTGAGTCTCGATTAAATTCATTTGATAGGCAATTTGTTGGGCGAGTCTTTCGACCGCCTGGCTTCCCTTTGCTCCGATCTCAATTGCTCGATGAAATTCGAGGATACCAACATCATTTAATTGTGGTTCGATGAGTATATCTGGTGGCTCGCCGGCCAAGCGTGAACGAGTAACTCTTGCTTGTAAAATCTCTAAAGAACTACTCATGACACCCACGATACTAGGTGGTGTCTTTTTGCTTTGCTTTGCGTCCGCTGAAAACCATTTCTTAATAAAACCGTCGCTCGCTTTATCAAGCATCTCATCGGTCTTCTTTTGGCTTTCTTCGTGCTCTTTCTCATATGTTTCTATGAGCCTTGGCCTAAAATCCGCACTCAGGTTCACTGCAATGACGAAGTCAGCCCCCATTTGCCGACATTGATTAACAGGGACTGGATTAACGACAGCACCATCAACTAACCATCTACCATTGTGATCAACTGGACTGAAAAGGGCAGGTATGGCACAAGACGCTTGAATAGCATCACCAATTTCACCGGAATTGAAAACAACTTCTTTTCCGGAGTAAAGATCGGTTGCAACACACGCAAACGGAATATTCATTTCCTCAAATGTAGGTGCGCAAAAATCTTCTTTGAGTTTATCAAATACTTTCTGGCCGCTAGCTAAGCCACCACGACGAAACCCTACACCAAGCAGTTTAAAAACTTGCCATTCAGTGAGTGTATTAGCCCACGCTTCAAGTTCGTCCAATTTACCACTTGCAAATGCTGCTCCAACATATGCACCAATAGAACAGCCAGCGACAACATCAACCTTGACTCCCGATTTCTGCAACGCTCGAATAATACCAATGTGAGCCCAGCCTCTAGCGGCTCCAGCACCTAAAGCAAGTCCAATTTTCATGTCGCTCCTTTTATAAGTTGGCTATTTGAATAACTAAGGATTCATCAATATTGGTTGATGAAACTTCCTCACTATTAAATTCGTATTCTTTTTTGGGACTAGTGCGGTCAATTGACAAGGTTTCAAAATCAAACAATTGAGTGTCAGCCATTTGGCTAGGACTAATATTTTGAAATGATTTGAAGATGTTTTCGACTCTCCCTGGTGTAAGCTTGTCCCAGTCGGTCAACATTGCTTTGATATTTTGACGCTGCAAGTTTTCCTGTGAGCCACACAGATTACAAGGAATAATAGGATAGTCATTCACTTCAGCGAGTTTTTGAATGTCTTTCTCACGGCAGTAAGCCAATGGTCTAATGACAATATTACGTTTGTCATCTGAAAGTAGCTTTGGCGGCATCGATTTCATCTTCGCACCGTAAAACATGTTGAGAAAAGTGGTTTCGACCATGTCATCCATATGGTGGCCTAGCGCTATTTTAGTGGCACCAATGGTTTCTGCGAATGAATATAAGCTTCCGCGACGCAGACGAGAACATAAACCGCAAGTCGTTTTCCCTTCATCGATTTTTGCTTTCACTACAGAGTAGGTGTCTTTGTCGATAATGTAATACGGAATATCTTTAGATTCTAAATACTCAGGAAGAATGTGCTCTGGAAAGCCAGGTTGCTTTTGATCTAAGTTCACGGCAATTACATCAAAATGTATTGGGGCCGATTTTTTCAAGCTGAGCAAAATATCGAGCATAGCGAATGAATCTTTACCACCACTTATTGCTGCCATGACAACATCGCCATCTTCAATCATATTGTAGTCAGCGATGGCTTTACCTACATTCCTACGAATCTTCTTCGTTAACTTATCATTATTGTATTTTTGCTTTGGATCAAAGCTCGCAATTACGCTCATTATTCATTCCGACAGCCGAAGGGCTCAAACTTATTAATAAAATACTTCTCACACCTACAAGCGAAATATTGATACAGATGCAAAGTAGGGTGCTTTCCAATGCCGTGTATATTAAAGCTTGTTAACGAGGTAAGCAATTAACAAAACGTCGGCACAAGAAAACCTTATGAGAGCAATTGTAAATACTGAACTGTGTAAAATACATAGCTTAAGCTGAGCTAAGCAGTGAGCTAGTCAAAACAATGAGCTAATCAAAGCATTAAGTAACTCGATACAGTGAACCACTCAAAACAAGTCGATGAACTTAATCAGGTTTTACAACTAAGGTGTCACACTCAACGGCATCTATAATCAGTTCAGCTGTATTGCCTAATAACGCTGCAGATAAACCTTGTCGACCAACCGAACCAATAACAAGCAGTGTTGCTTTGTTTTTCTTACATATTTCTGGAATGATATCTTCAGGTAAGCCTTCTAATACATGAATATTGGCTTCTTCAAGTTGGTATTTTTGACCTAGTTCTTGCACCTTTTTAATATGTCTTTCTTCAACTGACTTGTTATACACTTCGGGTGAAAAGTTAGGAACTTCGACAGCAATATGTAATGGGGCTCCCGCATAAGAGTTGGCAAAATGCACTTCTGCATTGAGTAAGTCTGACAAAGCATGAGCATTCTCAGCAACTTTATCGCTCAATGATACATGTGTGTCATCTCTTGCAGAAACTCCTAGAGAGGCGACGATGGTGGCTTCCTCTGGCCAATCATGTGATTTAACTAGTAAGACGCTGACTGGGGACTTTCTAAGTATATGCCAATCGTTTGGTGTAAAAATACTGGAGGAGAGTAAACCATGCTTCTTTGTGCTTTTTATAATTAGGTCACAAGCTAATTCATTACAGGTGTTGACAACTGAATCGTGTAACTTCTTCTCCCAAGTCACTAAGATTTCTACCTTACTCTCGCACTTGAATTGTTTAACCAAAGCTTCTAGTTTTAATTTGGCTTGTTCCATCATTGCTTGTTTCATGTTGAAGCGTTCATCACTTGTTAAAACAGCCGCCATATCGTATGACTTATCATAAATACAGCTAAGGGCGACAATTTGCGCCCCTGTTTTATCAGCAATGCTTAAAGCACGCTGAAGTGATGTTTGTACTTCTGATTTAGGATCTACAACGGCCAGAATTTTCTTACAAGTAAACATATTGCTCTCCAAAACTTATCATTCTATTTTTATAGTTTGGATCTATTTTAGATAATATGCCAGTAAGATCATTGCCTTAGATCAAATGACTGTGGAATAAAAGGCTAAGTCCGCTTTCGTTTAACAGTGCTGCATGTTTAACATACTCAGCCTTTGAAGCACAGAGCGTTTAAAATACTAAGATTTTAAACGCAGACGCGTGAGAAATTTATTTCCATATCGGGTAATCGCTGATTGATAGCATCAAAATCAATAATCGAAATCAATTTACCATCTACTTTAATCAAAGACTCTTTTTGAAAGCGCGTTAACAATCGACTTATCGTTTCAACGGTAAGACCCAGGTAGTTTCCAATCTCATTGCGTGTCATAGATAAATTAAATTGCTTGGCCGAAAAGCCTCTCTCTTCGAACCTTTGAGATAGGTCACTGAGAAAATATAATAAGCGTTCTTCAGCATTGCGCTTACTAAGCAACATCATTAGATCGTGATCATGCTTTATTTCGGCACTCATGAATCGCATTATTTGTTGTCTTAGTTTAGGAAGTTTCACCGACATTTCATCGAGAGTATCGTAGGGAAGCTCACATACCATCGCAGTTTCAAGTGCTTGTGTATAGCTACTGTGCTTATTATCATTTAGCGCATCAAACCCAATGATGTCGCCGGGGAAGTGAAAGCCAATGATCTGTTCAACACCATCTTTATCACTGACATATGATTTAAAAGAGCCAGATCTTACAGCATATAAAGAATGGAACTGATCACCGTATTTGACTAACTTATCATTCTTGTGGAGTGGTTTCTTGCGCTCGATAATGTCATCTAATGATTCTAGTTCGCTTTTGTTTAAACTAACGGGTAAACATAAGTGACTGAAGCTACAACTTTGACAGTGAATCGACAGTTCTGGACCTTTGGCCATGACTTACTCTTTTTGATTATTTTCAAAGTAATTATGACCTATTTAAAGCTTTAAGGTCAAGATAAGTGCAAAGCAAAGCAGAAATAGTGAAATGATTTTTCGTGTCACTCTATGCTGAAAAATGGGCACTAAAAAACCAGCTCCAATACTCGTCGCTATTAGTGTGGGTAATGTACCTAAACCAAAAGAAAACATGATCAATGCGCCTTGAAAAACAGATTCACTCGCCAAGGACCAGGTAAGTACAGAGTAAACTAGCCCACAGGGAAGCCAGCCCCAGATTGCACCGTAAGCTACTGTATAAATTGGGTTTTTAAATGGAATTAGTTTTTTTGATATGGGTGAAATTCGTTTCCAAACTTTAGCACCTAATGCCTCTAATGCAGATAAACCTTTGTACCAATCACCGATATACAAAGCGAGTAAAACTAAGAATACAATGCTGATAATTTGCAGAATCGGTATTGAAGTTTGAATATTGACGCTGGCAATACCACCGATGAAACCGGTTAAAGCGCCAGCCAAAGTGTAACTGAGTATACGACCAAGGTTGTATGAAAGAATATAGGGAAGTTGAGATTGTCCTTTTGGGATAGCAAAGGAAAACGCACTAGCAATTCCTCCGCACATACCAATACAGTGCACGCCGCCAGCAATACCAATAAGAAATGCACCTAGGAAATTGATTTCTAGCATTATTTTATATCTTCGGAATTTTTAGCTGATCCCTTTGACTCTTGTTTGTCTTTCTTCTTTTCTAAATCGTCATCAAACAATATGCTAAAACCTTGACGATCTAAATCCTCAAATTGATTAGACCTTACAGCCCAGAAAAATACGATGACAGCAATACCCACGAGAATGATGGCGAGGGGGATCAATACGTAAATAATACTCATAAAAATCTGTCCAATGTAATCTTAATCTAATTCTTAAGCAGACGCGTCGAATTGTAAACGACAATAATGGAGCTAATTGACATGCCAAGCGCTGCCATCCATGGAGTTAAAAAGCCAGCCATCGCTAAAGGTAATACTAATACATTGTATCCAATTGCCCATGCCATATTCTGCTTAATTTTTCTTCTGACTCTTTTGGCCATTGATAAAATGAATACAAGTGACTCTAGCTGAGGGTTTAATAAGATAATATCGGCAGCATTTTTCGCTAAGTCCGAGGCGTTTCCAACGGCTAAAGATACATCGGATGCCGCTAGAACAGGTGCATCGTTAATACCATCTCCGAGCATTAAAACTCTTTTACCTTCGCCTTGTAAGCGCTGTATAGTTTCTAGTTTCATTGCTGGAGTACATTGAGAGTAGCTAGCATCGATACCTAACTTTTGCGCAACGTCCGAGACATTTTTTTCACTATCACCACTGAGAATAATGGTTTTATAATTGGCCAATTGACTCAATACATCTGCTACATCGTTCTTAATCTTATCAACTAGCCAGAATGCTGCACTTAGTTGACCATTTTTAGTCATTATAATAGTCGCGTCTGCAATTTTATGTTGTATTAGCTCTTGCTCACTTAAAGCAACATAGTTTGCGGATCCTAGCTTGTAGAGAGCGTTGTCAACTTTACCAGAAATCCCGTTTCCAATACTTACTTGAAACTTATCTATATGACGATGGCTTTCTTCTATTTCACAGTGAGTAAAAGCGCTAGCTATAGGATGTTCTGAACGAAGTTCTAATGAGCTTGCAATCGACAATAAAGTTTCGCGCTGTGCGTCTTTTGCAAACCACATTTTTCCACAAGAAAACTCACCATATGTGAGTGTGCCTGTTTTGTCGAATACAATGTCAGTGATATCGCTCAGTTGCTCTAAGGCATCTGCTCGCTTCAATAGAATGCCATTCTTATTTAGATTAGCCATGGCGCATGTAAGCGCTGAAGGAGTTGCTAAACCTAAAGCGCAAGGGCAGGTTGCAACGAGGACTGATATTGCTATCCAAAACGCATGAGGACTATCTTGTATGAACCAATATGAGTAGGTTAACACAGTGAAGGCTAGCACAATCGCCCCAAAATGCTCGCTAAACTTATCAGCCATCAAGGCAACTTTAGGTTTGTTTGTCATTGCTGTTTCTTGCAAGCGCAAAATCTGATTAACCATGGCATATTTAAGCGTTTTGGTGACTTTAATCGTAATAACACCAAGTTGATTTAGTGTACCGCCATAAACTAGCTCACCTTGTTGCTTAGCAACGGACTCAAACTCACCGGTCAATAGTGACTCATCAACTGTGGCTTGTCCTTCTACAACTTCACCATCTACCGGAATAATTTCGCCAGCTTTTACTAAAACAAGATCATCTACTTTCAATTGTTTTGCTAAAACACCTTTTATTTCTCCATCTACCCATTTGTATGCTGTAAGTGGGATATGTTTTAGCATATTTGAGGATATTAGGTTGGCTCTGTAACGTGTGCGTTGTTCTAAAAAGCGACTAATTAGGAGAAAGAAAATAAACATGCAGATGGATTCAAAATACACTTCTGCATCAGCTTGGTTTACAGTGATTATTCCAGCAATATACGTGGATAAAATAGCGATCGTGATGGAGATATCCATATTGATTCTTTTAGCTAAGGTGGCTTTTAACGCGCTTAAGTAGAATACGCTGCCGGAATAAAGCACTACTGGCGTGGTAAGCACTAAACTAACCCAATTAAAGTATCTAGTCGTTTCAGCGTCGATACTACCGAAGAGGTCAAAATATTGCCCCATAGCGAGCATCATTACCTGCATCGTCATCAAGCCTGCCAAGCCCAACTTCTTTAGGTAGCTTTTTTGTTCAATTTGGAAGGAGAGTTCGTGGCTATCTGCCTGGAATGGGAGAGATGCATAACCTATTTTCTTTAATTGCTGCAATAACTGTGAGAGCTTGATCTGTTCATCGTCCCATGAGATCAATGCTCGGCGCGCACCAACATTAACAGAAACTTGCTTTACACCTACAACTTTGGCTAATTGCTTTTCAATTAACCATCCGCAAGCCGCACAAGTAATTCCTTCGACGGTTAATTGGATTTCTTTATTATTACCGCTTTCCAGTACAAAATCTTCCTGCAATTCAGGCTCATCATATACTGATAGTTTACTCATTGTATTATCAAGCGCCGAGTCGCCGCGTGCAGCTGGCTCGGTTCGAAATTCATAGTAGCTTTCTAAGCCATTATCAACTATTGAGCTTGCAACGGCTTGGCAGCCGGGGCAACACATATTGTGACTCTGGTTTAATATGGTGACAGGGTATTTGTCACCTTCAAAATTAGGAAGACCACAATGAAAGCAGTCTCCCTTCGATATACTAATCGCCATTGTTGTTAGTAACACTCATTATGGATTAAAACTGATAGCCGTATATGTGGGTAATGTAATGGTTTTTTGAACCTTCCAGTGTTCGTCTAGTGGTGTTAATCGTAATCGCCACTTACCTTTTATTGACGCACTTGCTTCTGCTCTATAAATACCAGAAGCATCTGCAAGTAAAAGCACTTGGAAGTCTTTATCTTCTTGTGTCACATGAAAGAAATCTAATCTTAATGCTTCTTTGCTTTCTGGTGCTCCGGTTAGAAACTCGACACTGATAAGCTCATCACTTATTTTCAGTTGGGTGCTGATATTCAATGCTCTCGCGGCTTCGACTTTATCTAGTCGTGCATTAATCGATTTACCTTCTTTATAATAATCATCGACAACTAGGCTATTGGTACCGTCTGTCGCAAAACTAATGACAATGCCACCAACAATAAACGATGAAACGGGTATGCAGATTAAAAACCATGGCCAGAACTGTTTGTACCAAGGTTTAATGTCTGACTCTTCCATAGGATGTAAACTCTTCTTTTTAAGTGATAAACGGGGTTTGAATAGATAGGGAGTATACTGAATTGGGCATAAAAAAGCCCCGTTAATACGAGGCTTTCAGTGTTTTATATTTACTTATTATTCGACAAACTGTAAACGTAAGCTGCAACAACGTGTACTTTATCTTCACCTAAAGTTTCGTTAAATGCAGGCATTACACCATTACGCCCGTAATAAAGGGTTTGCGTAACGGTTTTCGTGTTTCCGCCATATAACCAAATATTATCAGTCAAGTTAGGTGCACCAAGCATTTGGTTCCCTTTACCGTCAACTCCGTGGCAGGCTGCACAAACCGCAAACCTTGCTTTACCAGCTTCTTTTAATCCTTGATCTACGTCACGGCCACTAAGGCTAAGCGTGTAAGCTACTACTTCGGCAACACCATCTTCACCCATACTGTTTAACCAGCCTGGCATCGCGCCTTTACGGCCAAGGATCAAAGTTTCTTTAATCTTGTCGCCGGAACCACCATACAGCCAATCGTTGTCCGTTAGGTTAGGGAAGCCTGATGCAGCACCTTTTGCGTTCGAACCATGGCATTGAGCACAGTTTTGTAAGAATAAACGCTGGCCAACTTGCACCGCTTCTTTATTCATCGCTAGCTCTTCCACCGGAGTTTTCGCATATTCAGCGAATATGGGATCAAACTTTTCATTAGCGTATTTGATTTGAAGGGCATACTCGTTCCAGTTTCCATCTTCAATATCTTTACGTAAGGCTAGCTTCGATTCCTCTAGACTGAGCACACCTTGGTTAGAACTAGTCCAACCTAACACGCCTTTGAACCCTCCTAAACCAGGGTAAAACACTAAATAAATGAGTCCCCAGACCATACAAATATAAAATAGTATTGTCCACCAACGAGGAAGCTGGTTATTTAGTTCTTCAATGCCATCGAAAACGTGTCCCATTGACTCGCCTTCAGGCACATCGGTAGAGTTTGATAAGCACCAACGTAAAAGCCAGTAACAACCTATAATTGTGCCCAGAGATATAACAGATATCCAAATTGTCCAAAACATACTCATAGGTTTAAGACTCCTGATCTTCTTTATTTAAGTTTTTCTTTGGTTCGTCATCGAACACTAAATTTGCTGCTTCATCAAAGCTCTTTTTATTGCGGCTGCTGAATGCCCAATAACAAACTCCAACGAAACAAACGAAAACGATGACCGTAAATATACTGCCTATAGTTGCTTGGTCCATTATTTTAAATGCGTCCCAAGTTGTTGCAGATAAGATATTAAGGCTTCCATTTCTGTTTTGCCTTTAACTGCAGCTTCAGCACCTGCAATATCTTCATCTGTATAGGGCATACCCAACATGCGGTTAACTTCCATTTTCTTAGCGATGTCGGCACCATCAAGTTTGTTTTCTGCTAACCATGGGTAACCAGGCATATTTGACTCTGGAACAACGTTTCGTGGGTTGATTAAATGCACGCGATGCCATTCATCACTATAACGTTGTCCTACTCGCGCTAAATCTGGACCCGTTCTTTTAGAACCCCATAAGAAAGGACGTTCCCAAACAGATTCACCGGCGACGGAGTAATGTCCATAACGTTCAGTTTCAGAGCGGAAGGGTCTTATCATTTGACTATGACAGCCAACACAACCTTCACGGATATAGATGTCACGGCCTTCCAATTCAAGTGCAGTATAGGGGCGTAAACCTTTTACTGGGTCTAATGCTTGTTGGTCAAACATCAGCGGTAAGATTTGCGCCATTGCACCAAAGCTAATGGCAACGAGGATAAGGACAGTTAATAAACCAACGTTTTTTTCTAATAACTCATGTGGATTTTTCATTATCGCTCTCCTCTATGCTGCAGCAGTTGCAGAGTTATCTACAATGCTTTCTTTAGGGGCACTAATTGTGCGGTAACAGTTGTAAGCCATAATTAGCATACCAACTACAACGAATAAACCACCAATGAATCGGACGACATAGAATGGCTTCGATGCTTCCAAGGACTCTACGAAAGAGTAAGTCAGAGTACCGTCAAGATTCACAGCTCTCCACATTAGTCCCTGAAGAACGCCTGACATCCACATTGCAACGATGTATAAAACAACACCAATCGTCGCTAACCAAAAGTGAACATTAATTAATTTCGTGCTGTACATTTTTGGTTGTCCAAACAGGATAGGTACTAAGTGGTAAATAGAGCCAATAGACACCATCGCAACCCAACCTAAAGCACCAGAGTGTACGTGACCAACAGTCCAATCAGTATAGTGTGAGAGGGCGTTAACCGTTTTGATTGCCATCATTGGACCTTCAAAGGTAGACATACCATAGAAAGACAATGAAACAATTAAGAAGCGGAGTATTGGGTCGGTTCTTAGCTTGTGCCATGCGCCTGATAAGGTCATGATTCCGTTGATCATTCCACCCCATGAAGGAACAAAAAGAACAATCGACATTACCATTCCTAAAGATTGAGTCCAATCAGGTAGGGCAGTGTAATGAAGGTGATGCGGACCAGCCCAAATATACAAAGATACAAGAGCCCAGAAATGCACAATTGACAAGCGATATGAATAAACCGGACGACCTGCTTGTTTAGGTACGAAATAATACATCATGCCTAAGAAACCGGCTGTTAAGAAGAACCCAACAGCGTTGTGGCCATACCACCACTGCATCATCGCATCTACTGCACCTGCATATATTGGATATGATTTCATGAAACTAACCGGAACAACCATACTATTACCAATATGCAATACAGCAACGGTAAGCATGAATGCGCCTAAGAACCAGTTTGCGACATAGATATGAGATGTGCGACGAATTACCAGGGTGCCAAAGAAGTTGATAATATAGGCAACCCAAACTAGTGTAATGAGTATATCGATAGGCCATTCAAGCTCAGCATACTCTTTACTTGATGTGTAACCAAACGGAAGCGTAACTACTGCAGCAACAATTACAGCCTGCCATCCCCAGAACGTGAATGCTGCGAGTTTGTCACTGAATAAGCGCACCTGACTGGTTCTTTGCACTATATAATAAGAGGTTGCAAAAAGAGCACAGCCTCCAAAAGCAAAAATAACCGCATTAGTGTGTAAAGGTCTTAAACGAGAGTAGGTTAACCATGGAATATCAAAGTTTAATGCAGGAGCAAATAATTGCGCTGCAATTAACACTCCTATTGTCATTCCAATTATGCCCCAAACAACCGTCATTATAGTGAATTGTCTGACTACTTTATAATTGTAATCAGGTTGTACTTGGCTTGTTTCGCTCATATCAATATATCTTCCGCGTCGAGAAAAAATAATTATATCTCAGTGTAGTCGACTTACTTGTTGATGCCTAGTTGAGTAGTGGCTTCAATTTAAGTAAGCTTGTGAGATCTCACATGCGAATAATAATGTTTTTAAATACAAAAAGATATATTACTTCAGTCACAATTGATCTCCGTCAATAAAGGAAAGTTTACGGTTAATAAATCGTTAAAAAAGAAAATAAAATGCAATCCAAAAACACACTTTTAATCTTCACAATCCTAATAACCATAAGCATCGCAGGGATTTATTATAATTTTGTTAATAAAACGAATGAGCCAGTCGATGCTTGCGATTTATCGAGCGAAAAGTGTACTTTCGTAAACAAAAATGGTGAAATTTCGATAAATTTTTTATCAAAAATTATCACTGAGGAAGAAATATTATTGTCAATTGAGCTTCCTGAAGGAATTCAACTCAATAATGCATGGATTGAGGGAGTTAATATGTACATGGGGAAAACACCCATCATTGAACAAAATGACGTGTTTGTGACATTTTTAGGAAGCTGTAATTTAGCAAAAATGCAATGGAGGTTAAATTTATCTGTTGAAGACGAAAACGGCCAAGTAGAAAACTACTCAGCCGTGTTTTTTACAACTCTTGATGAGTGATTACATTTGAGACTGTAAATAATTAGATAAGCCTAACCTTTCAATAAGACCAAGTTGCTGTTCTAACCAGTGCGCATGATCCATTTCTGTGTCGTCTAATAGGATCATTAACATGTCACGAGTCACAAAATCCTTCTCACTTTCGCATAACGCAATGACGTTTCTTAACTTATCAGCTACTTCATATTCTACTCGTAAATCACTCTGTAACATTTCAGCGACTGTTTTTCCTACTTTGTAACCAACACGGGTTTCCATGTCAGGCTCACCGCCTAAAAAGAGCATTCTTTCAATCAGTTTCGTCGCATGGCCTTTTTCATCGTCAAATTCGTGGTTGATGCGTTCGTATAATTTATGCAAGCCCCAATCTAAATACATTTGCGAATGCACAAAGTACTGATCCATAGCGGCAAGTTCATAGCCAAGTAGGGTGTTTAAGCCATCTATAACTTTTTTGTTACCTTGCATTTTAATCGTCCTCTACTTGTGATTGAAGATAGTTTTGTATTCCTAACTGCTCAATTTGATATGCCTGAGTATCCAACCAGTCAAAATGATCTTCTTCGTATTCCAGTATGCTAGCTAGAAGATCTCTTGATACAAAATCTTGCTGCACTTCACAAAGAGCAATCGCATCTTTCATCTGTGGGATTTGTTTTAGT
Source organism: Glaciecola sp. MF2-115 (assembly GCF_047250385.1). Classification (NCBI taxonomy): domain Bacteria; kingdom Pseudomonadati; phylum Pseudomonadota; class Gammaproteobacteria; order Alteromonadales; family Alteromonadaceae; genus Glaciecola; species Glaciecola sp. MF2-115. The sequence goes on along the minus strand of NZ_JBLBVM010000056.1, from coordinate 9,876 downwards.
TGAAAGCCAGCATCGCATTTCAACATTTCAACGGGTTCTTCACCAATATTTATTTTGCCAAGCATTTGCAGGTTGGGTAGGCCCTCTAAAAATAATATACGAGCAATTAATTCATCGGCCTGTTTCATATCTTTGATTGATTTTTTATAGCATTTCTCGTTGAGTGCTTCAAAACCCCAGTTTTTATACATTCGTGCGTGTAAAAAATACTGGTTAATAGAGGTGAGCTCTGTGGTTAGTACTTCATTGAGTACTTTTAAGACTTCGGGTTTCCCTTTCATTTTTCTACCTCTTAACTGAATTTATATAGACGGTGCTTAATAAATTTAGGTTAAATTACTTATATAACCATTATAGATAGCTTTTGAGTAAGATCAATTAAAATGAAAAATACTTCTTAAATATCAATACCATAGTAAAGAGAATGATTTTCATTAAGTCTTTGATTAGCAACTGAAAGGTATATTACTTACTGAGCATCTCAAAACTTTCCTCCGCGAAGCCTAAACCGGCCTCAGTGAAGAAGTTGAATACTTTATCTACACCAACATCTAATAGTGGCTGAACTTCATCTTCATAGCGCGCGATGGCGGCGATCTTTCCTTTATAGGAAGCTGACCTAAGTTGATTCGTGATGTTAGATGAGTCTTCAATCGACGGAAGTGCTAATAGAATGAGTTCAATATTACTAATGTCTACATTCTCCCATAAATCGATGTTTTCACCGTCCCCCAGTATTGCTTCATACTTTTCTTCTTTTAGCGCATTTACTTTTTCAAGATCAGCATCCATCCCGGTTACACCATGTTCCATCAACTTAGCTAATGTTGTAAATGCACCTTTACCGACACGACCCATACCAATAACAAGGACTTTTGTTTTTCCCATATGTGGATAAACATCCTCCTTTAGTGATACCGGCGATTGGAATTTTTTCAGCGCTTCTTTATGTCGTTTATATTGATTATGGGAGTTCTTATACATAATGCTGGTAAATACAAACGAGAAGGAGACACTCAAGGCTATGATAACTAACCAAACGTTATCCAAAAGGCCAACACTAACTGCTACTGCAGCAACTATCAGCCCGAATTCGCTGTAATTTGACATTACTAATCCTGATAGGAATGAAGTGCGCGCACGTAATCTAAATTTGGTCAGTAAAATGAAGAATAAATAAAACTTAATGGGTAGAAGGAAGGTGATAAGTAAAGCAATAAACACGATTTCCAAAGTAGGTAATGCTGTTAAGCCAATTGTTAAGAAAAACCCTATTAGGAATAAATCTTTGAAGCTTAATAGCGATTTCGATAATTCTGTCGCTTTCGAATGACCTGATACTAATATTCCGAATATCAATGCACCTAGGTCTCCCTTAATTCCAACTAACTCGAAAAGTTGATAACCACCCAATGCAAATATAAACCCCGTCAAAGGCAACAATTCTCCGTGACCAGATTCATTGAGTAACTTATGAAATAGCGGAATCATTGGGACGAGCAAAAACAAGAGTAGGGCATATATTGAAGGTACTTGCCCGGTAACAAACACCATAAATAAAACAGCGAAGATATCTTGCATTACCAATATACCAATGGCTACTTTACCGTGTCTCGTTTTACCTTCGCCACTCTCTTCTAATATCTTAACAACACAAACTGTTGAACTAAAACTAAACGCAAAGCCAATAAGTGCAGCTGTACTGGGCTCCATGCCTACAAAATAAGGTAAGCCCAAGATACTGAGTAAAGTAAAAACGGCACTAATAAAGGCAACCCAAATTGCTGTGTGCAATATACTGCTTACCCAAATCTCTCTCTTCAACAAATCCTGAATATTGAGTTTCAAACCGATAGTAAACAGCATAATAGTTATGCCCATATCAGCGATCGTTTGTAAGGTATCGTTATTCTCAATTCCCCATACATTAAGAATGAAGCCTGCAATAAGATAACCTATTAAAGGTGGCAGGTTTAATAGCCGAAAGCCAAAACCAAAAATAAAAGCAATTAATAAGTAAATGTATTCCATCGGGCTTTTGAGTTCTCTAAATGTTTTTGTCTATAAATTAGATTATGTGGTTAATACTTTTTGCTTAAGATTTGTTTTCTAAAAATAGCATGATGTCTTTGGATACTCTTTTAACATCTTCTACCATTGCCATGTGTCCAAGATCTTCATATATCACTGTTGTTGAATCTAACATTTCTTGCCAAGTTATATAATCAGCAACGGGCATTAGTTTATCATTAACGCCCCATATCAGCATAACGTCTGACGACTCAATTCTATGAGATAAATCAAAGAAGTCGTCTGGATTAAAGAAATCTCTGAACATATGTACATATTGTTCACGTTTACTGATGTACTTGTATGCAATAGCTCTCAATATAAAGCGAGGCATATAAGGCGGCTTTGCCATGACTAAGTCATAGAAATAGAAGAAGTCGGCTTCATTGTAATGATTGAAAGGGTTCTTATTTGACTTTGCCATTTCTAAGGAAAAGTCCGATTTTATGCCAGCAGGATCTATCAATACCGCTTTGCCAATATCTCTTGGGCATATTTCTAGCATTTTCGCCGTCATTAAACCGCCCATACTATTGCCGATAATATGAAACTTTTTTATGTTCAGTTTGTTTAGCATACTTAATAAAAAGCGAACTTGTTCCGGTGTCGAGTAGGTGTCTGTTTTGCGATAGACAACGTCACCATGTCCGAGTAGGTCTGGTGCGAAAATTTGATATTGGTTTGTTAGGCGTTTAGCAATTCTGTTCCAAATATATTTGTCAGCACTAAAACCGTGCAGCAATACGATGATAGGTTTTGTGTTATCGAATTCTAATACGTTGCTTAAATAGTGAGACTCTATATCGAACTCTTTATTCCAAATAGAATAATGTTTTAATTTAGCTAATTTAGCTTCCAATTTATTTGCTGAATTATACAAGCCATTAGCTATCACAAAGCTGGTGTCGGCCTTCAACAACAAAAGCCAAAGAAATGCGAGGAGAATGAGAACAGAAAATACTATTAAAATTGTCATTTATGAATTGAACCAAGGTTAAAGCTTAATAGTGAGTATCTTATTTTTTTTGGAATTAAGCGAGTGAATGATGAACAATATATCGACAAATTGCTGATTCTATTAATATAAAATGAAAATTAAGCTTACATTTTTGCATTTAGTTCACAACAAGAGTATCTTTTCGTATATACACATGCAATGTACAGGGTGTGCAGGCTTAACAAATGGTATTTAACTTCCTCGCTAGGTAAACAACTTGACCGATTCGCAAAAATTACAAAATAAACTTAAACAAAATATCGCTGTCAAACTGGTGCTTATCGTCATTATTGCGTGTGCTTTGTTGTTGCCTGTTACTGTTATAACTTGGCTTAACGAGGGATATCATCACCTTCATCTGGTCCATATTGTATTTTTAATCTTAGCGTTTGCGCTATACTTTAGACCGTCTAAACAATTGTTTGGTATTGATGTAGCCTTAGTTACGATGTTTTTAAGCTTTGTTATGCTTATTGGCGCATATGGAATTGGTATCAATAGTGGCTTGCTGGCATTACTATTTTCATCTTGCTTAGTTTTACTATACTTGCACAGCTCTATGCTTTCAGCCATTTATGGTTTTCTGGCGATTGCCTTAGTAGCGACAATTTTATTACTCAAACCAGATTCTGTTATTTTTCCATACGACGCTCATTTATCCCTAGATACCGCTTATTATGTATGGAACTTTTCAATCATATCCGTATTAATCGCCTTCGTTGTAATTTCTACTTTGTTAGCTGAGACATACAAGAAGTTTAGTCAATCAACTCTTCTTTTGGCAAAGAAAAAAGAAGAGCTTGATTATTTAGCTAATCATGACCATTTGACGGGACTTAGTTCACAAAGGTTAGCGCAAGAGCAACTTGAACTAACGCTAAATATGGCGAAACGCCATGAGTTTAAGGCCGCTATTCTCTATATTGATATTGATGAATTTAGCCTGATAAATGATGCTCTGGGGCACGATGCTGGTGATTACGCTTTAAAAGAAGTTGCTAAACGCATAAAAGAACTTATTCGTGATACTGATATTGCTTGCAGGCAGGGCGGTGATGAGTTTCTCGTTATACTTCATTTCCCTGTATCAAAAGAAGCGTGCGATATTATCTGTAAACGACTTATTGCTGCGTTTGATCAGAGAGTGCCTTATAAAGATCATGAAATAAAAATTAATCTAAGCATCGGAGTGGCAATATTCCCTGATCACGGTGATACCCAATATGAATTGAGAACGAAAGCTGATAAAGCGATGCAGTTTTCGAAGAAACACAATAAACATAATTTTACCTTTGCTGATGAAATAGAAACTAAATAGACATCACTACCGTAAATACCTTGAATGTCATAACAGCATCAGAATTATTTACTAATGAAATATTTTTTCAGCTTGGTTAAAATCGTTCAATATGGTTTTCAGATTTAAAACCTCAATCAATTAGAAGGTGACAATATGAGTAAAATAGATATAGGTATAAATGAAAGCAACAGGATTGAAATTGCTGAGGGCCTAAAAAGCTTACTTGCCGATTCTTACACTTTGTACTTACAAACACACAATTTCCATTGGAATGTGACTGGGCCACAATTTCGTGAGCTACATTTGATGTTTGAAGAGCATTATACAGAACTTGCTATTGCCGTTGACGACATTGCTGAGCGTATACGTACTTTAGGTGTCGCTGCGCCAGGAACTTATCAAGCATTTGCAAAGCTCAGTAGCATTAAAGAAGTAGACGGAGTGCCGGAGGCAAACGAGATGGTTAGCCTTCTTTTAAAAGGGCATGAAGCTGTTGTAAAAACATGTCGCGGTGTATTAAAACTAGCTCAAGATGCGGACGATGAATCGACCTCAGCGTTGGTTGGTGATCGTATGCGTATACATGAAAAGACTGCTTGGATGTTGCGCGCAACGAAGTAGAGTCAAATTGGTGCATAGAAAAGTGAATTACTTGGTCACTTTTCTATGCGTTTGCAATAGTAATAACTATGGTATCAGAATTCGTGGTTCTCAAAACTTAATCCAAATTTGATTTGCTAAGCTTTCGCTCAATCATTCTTTTCAAACTCATCAAACTCTTAACTTCATTTTAAAACTATCAATACTGCCTTTTATATTTTCATTAAATTTACTGAGATGAGAAGAGGGCACAAAATGCAAATCATCAAGAATCCAAACAAAGCGTAAATTCAATATAATATTCAATTAGATAAGAAGCGGGCAACCTTCTAAATCGGTTATCAAAATTAGCTTAAATTAGCCTATTTTTATTCATTTATCCTCATTTTTACTTCAAATATGGGTACAGTATGAAGGAATGAAGCTAACTTTATTTACTTTCCACCAATTAAGGGTGCATTGTTGGTCGTGCATTAGACTTTCAGAATCGTTTATTTGCATAATTATGCATTCGCATCGAAGTAAGGCAGCTATAGGATTAAGAATCTTTATGCGAATATTTTCTTATTTGTTTTATTAATGGTAGCAAGCTTCACTAGTTGAATTTAGTGCTATGGTTAGGAAGCCTCCAGTCTACAATTTCTCGATGCCATTATTCGGTACCCTTACTAAAGTTACCGTGGTGGACGGTAAATAAACGTAGCAAAATCGTTATCATAATACTTGTCGGTATCAAATTTGTTAAAATATGAGTTACACAGACACGTAGGAAATCTCGGTAGAGTAGACAAACAATCTTCATTAGGATTCAAAAGTCCGACACCATTAACACAGAAAGCATTTTTTTCTAAGTCCAGATAACTTATAACGCTATTTCCCTTTATAGAAAAATTTCGATGCTTATTCTTTCTTTCTATTCTATTAATACCGTCTGCAAAACAATTTATTGGATGAGAAATAGCACTTTTGTCCACTGTAGTATAACAAAAAGCCATCTTCAAAATTCTATTGAAAAATGTACGCAATTCGTACTCATATATCCATTTTTGAAACTTAGAATCTAGTTTCATATCAACGTCACTTATAATTGCCTTTTCTACTAAGCTGCCTTGCGTGACAAATGTAGAAGGGTTACATGGCGCAAGGTGGTATAAGTATTCAAATATACGATTAATCTTATTGATAAAGTGTTCAAGAGTTATGAAGTTGTAACTATATCGAGTCAAATCAATCCAGAGGTTTAATGCGACACAATATGGGCATGGATTGTACTTCTTGTCGAAACAAAAACGACTGGTGCCTATAAAATACTTTCGGTGAAATTGGTGCTCGCCAATTGCATGTGTATTAATAATAGAAATAAGAGATTGGCGAACTTTTTTTCTTAATCTTATTTGCCATGGACTTAGATTTAATCTGAAAAATTTGTAATTATAGTCTACTTTATTTACGTTTTTGTTGGCTAAAACCTTAACATCAAATACAAGCTTATTAACATCAGGCAACCTTAAATTTTCCGTTTCTTGTGTCTTTTCTTTCTCTGTTAAAACGGAAGCCCATAGAGTAAAGTCTATATCTTGCATGGTTGCTTGATGAAAAGATTTGAGTCTCGCTTTTGCGATATGTTTCTGTAAAAAAAAAGATTTAGATATTAAACCTAAGCGATGAAATGCATGAAGCTGACTGACAGTAGAAGTTTTTAATTTTTCACATTTACTTTTAGTAGCGTGGTTTATGTTTATATGTCTTCCGCAAACTGAACAATCTCGCTTAATAAGCTCCTTTATAGTGGGCCACGCTTTATGACACGAAGGACACGAGTCAACCAGTTTTGTTTTGTGTTCGGGGCATTCAGTTAGCCATGTATACTCGTACAAATATGAGTGATATCCAGAACTGGAACACGTTGGGCAATTTTTTGTAATTCTATATTCGATTGAATTTGTGTAATCCAGTGGCATTTCAAAGCTTGGTAGGCTCTTTTCTTTTTGCGAAAGTTCATTATAGATTAGCTCTAAATCAAAAGCTTTAAGGTATCTTCTATCTATATCGCCCGTAATATCATTAATCCTACACGCTGGGTTTGCAGACAAAAATCGCCTATATTTGCTATAATAACTTTCATAGGGCTGCCGAAAATGAACACCTGTATTGAAAATTTTATTTAATTCGGAAGAGAGAGTTTTAGTTGACACAAATAGTTACTCAGATTTGTTTAACCAAGCGTAATAAATCGACTGAATACTTCACGCTAATTATTTTTGCATTTAATCGACGAAAGTAATCTGGGATTTAGGTAAACCCGACAACTCAATACATTTCAGTACCATTTCTTCATTTAATCGTTCTACACCAAGTGCAGGTAGATAATCTGTTAACAACGGTCTTATAGTGGCCAAAATATATTGCATCCCGATAGACTCAAATTGATGCTCTTTCTTTATTGACCAAAAACAAGACCAAAGTAACTTGCTTTGGTCTGACAACCTCCAGCCAGACTTGTAATCTTCCGGTAAGAAATATTCTGTGTAGGAAATCGCACTGTTTTCCGGATAACACAAATTGTCATATTGTCGCAAGCAATGTGTTAATTCAGTTTCTTTTCGGATACCGTGAAATCTTTCATTGTTAACAAAAAATCGACCTTGTATGTGACTATATGTTTTGGTTCCAACCGCTCTTATCAGCCTGTCACTTTCATGGTGGTTTCCTAGAAAAATTACTACCAGCAAAATACCTCTGATACGCATTTTGTCGTGTAATTCGGCAAAGGCATTAAATTGCTTTGGAATAATTCGCTGCATTTCGTCGACAAAAAGTACAAATGTATTTGAGTTCCTAATGAGACAAAGTTCTGCAAGGTGTATACACCAAGAATTAGTCAAATCATCTGAGGTTGCTCTTGGCTGATATGCGATGTTAAACGATTCGCACAAATTGATATGGACTGCACGTATAGTCTTAGTGTCACGTTCAGGCATTGTAATCATCATTGATGGTATTAAATCTCCACTTCTGTTTGTAAGGCTATTTAGGACCATTTCGATGGCTGTTGTTTTCCCCACTCTTGATAGCCCTTCAATGTAACCGCCTGTTGCACCAAGCCAAATCCACCGTTTTAGTGTATCTTTTAGATATAATAATTGAAGGGTTTCAATTCTGAAACCGAAAGGCGAAAAAATGGGATGGTTGCCTTTATTCATTTTTAGTTTGCTCAATTAGTTCATTCCAGTCCGGAAGTGATGGAAGTGGCTTTTTCACTATGACTGGCTCTTGTATAGTTGATTTTTCATCGAGTGAATCAATGTTCGTTTCTTTACTTTGCTTTCCAGAGGATAGTGCCAAAGATTCTGTTTCATCTAAGAAGTTCAGTAACTTTAATGCAATGGATGGTTTTGATTTGTTTTGAAGAAGCTCGTTAAAGTAATTTGCAAAAGGGTCGGTGCTATGAAATCTATTCCGGCGAACCTCACGCATTATGTTAGTCCTAAGCGCACAACTGTGACGATAAATCAGCCATGACTTCGGCGCTCTAACTTGACCAAAATAGTTCCCTGTGAGTGAATATACGCTTAAATTTCTAATGTCACTTCTGTCATACTTAATCACAACAGAATCACAGTTTTCTTCAAGTTCTAATGTAAGTGAGCCGCGATATTTTAGGTAGTAAAATGTTATGAATCTTTCACCGGTGTCCTTGTTGCGGTGAAGTTTGACCTTTTTACTTTCTTGTAAAGGATTCCATCCTTCTGTAAATGCATAAGGCATAATCGGTAATAAAAGTTGCTGCACGTCTTGTGAAAAAGCATCTAATGGCGACTGTCCAGCAAGTCGAGCTTGTTGCGTTATATTATGATTTACAAGAAGTAACTCTATTGCTTGTTGGAATTCTTTAAAATTGATAAGTGGTGGCTTTTTTAAAAGAGATTTACTTTCTCTTTTCTTGTCCATAATATGCGAGCCGGTCGTCGAGGCTGGTCTATGGGAAAACTGATTGCATCTTTTGAATGCGAACTCTACCCAATTTCGGTCATTAGGCTTACCTGGAGGTCCAAAACTTAATGTTGACCCAAATTCATCACATATTAATGATTTAACTGAGTAAGCAAGATGAATCATTGCGTTGTCTAATTTCACATTAGAAATAGCTAAGTATTCGAACTCTTTTCCTAAAGAGCTTGGGTAACTAGCTCCAGGAATCAGTTCACTCGCAAAAACTCCTAGGTCTGGGGTCAACTGCGGTAATACAACTTTTTTCAATAAAGAAAGCATATCTTGCTGATTAGCTGCTCTTGAGAAAACAAACTTGCACCCTAAAACACAATCTGTGTCAGCATCTAAAGCGATAATAAGAGTAAATCTAGCTAAACGAAGCGTGAGTTCTGTATCACCAAAAGGAATGGTGATTTCGGTCGGAGTATCAACAAGTTGCTCATCAATCTGAATTTCTCTCATTGCGTGCCTGTTTTGATATGCCACATTTGATATCGAAACAAGCCTATCTTTGTTCTTTTTAAGAGTGTTTAGGTCCTTAAGTTCGGTTTTCCTTCGGTGAAAGTATTTTCTGACCGCTTCATACCCCATAGAGTTTGTCGTGTAAGGGTATTCATCTTTAGGAAGTGACAATTCCGCGATAGTACGTTTAAACTCGCCGAAAAAGGCATGAACGCTATCGACTTGCGCGTATTTTTTATCTTGAATTCTCACTAATAGCATTTTATCTAAGTTAGAAACTAAGAGTGGGTTTTTCAATAATAAATTGGTAAACTGATCCTCCCCCAATTTAGTAGACATTCAGCTTGCCTTTGAATATGTGTTTTCATATTCATCGGGGGACACATAGCCAAGGTGGCTGTGCAGTCGAGTTGGATTATAGAACATTTCTATATAATCAAACAAATCAGCTCTT